>JAGVAP010000085.1 GCA_020060215.1 Deltaproteobacteria bacterium
CTGGGCCTGGACGCCCTGCGACGCGTCCACGAGCAGCAGGACGCCTTCGCAGGCGGCCAGGGATCGGGACACCTCGTAGGAAAAATCCACGTGGCCGGGGGTATCGAGCAGGTTCAGCTCGTACGACTGCCCGTCCCTGGCCTTGTAGGGGAGCGTGATGGTGTGGCTCTTGATGGTGATCCCCCTCTCCCGCTCCAGGTCCATGGAATCGAGGATCTGGTCCCGAAACTGCCTGGCGCTGACGAGCCCCGCATGCTGGATAAAGCGGTCGGCGAGGGTGGACTTGCCGTGATCGATATGGGCGATGATGCTGAAATTTCTCGTCGGTTGCATGGCAGCGTGCTGACCACTCCAGGTCTTCGGTAATAAACAGGGGTTACGGCATGATCCGTAACCCCCGGCGACGTTCATGGTGACTCGAACTGAGCGACGAATGGATTGTAGCAGGGAGGGAATCCTAAGTAAATACCTTTCTTCCCGACCTTTTCAGAGCTCACAACCCGGATGAGACCTTTTTCTCGCGGAAGATCTTGGCCATCTTCACCAGATTCTCCCCGAACTCGATCGCATGCTTCCGCATGGCTTCGGCGGCCCCATCGGGGTCTCGTTTCAACACCGCTTCCACGATGGGGCGGTGCATCCCCGCCGGATGCAGCCACAGCGGTTGAGGCTCCACCACCTGAACCACACGCCTGGTCATGGCCATCAGCGACCGTTCCATGGCCTCGAGAAACCGGTTTCCGCAGATCTCGCCCAGGATGTAATGGACCGCGGTCTTCTTGTTCAGATCCTCCACCAGGGTGAGGCTGGGCTGTTCTTCCGCTTCGAGGAGTTCTCTCAGCTGCCGGGCGGACTCCTCGTCTGCGTGCAGGGCCGCGAGCCGCGCCACTTCCGGCTCGATGACGACCCTCACGTGGACCAGTTCGGGGATGGAGATCTTTTCAGCCAGGAACAGGTCAATGAATGCGTTGCTCAGGTGTTCGAAAGTCAGATCCGTGACAAATGTCCCGCCCGTCACCCCCGGGCGGGTGGAAAGGAAGCCTGCGCTCTCGAGGACCCGCAGCGACTCCCGAACGGCAACGCGGCTTACCTGGAACTGCTCGGCCAGCTCGCGCTCGGGCGGCAGCTTATCCCCGGTCTGGAACTGCCCGAGGAGGATGGCATGCTTCAACTGTTCGGTCACTTCATTGGATATCCTGGACTGCTTGATCGGTTTGAAAGCCGGCATAGCCTGTACCTCTCTTGGGGACCACATCTACAGGAAAAGACCGATCTTCGCAACAAGTTTGTTAATTATTTGCTTGACACAATGAATATACCAATAATACCTTTTAACCCTACCACGAACTCCGATTTCTGCGGAGTCATTCGAAACTGTTTAGGATTTTGCGCCCGGCCGAAGCTTCACGCAAAGGCAGGTGCTTCGGATTCTGGACTTGGTCACAATTTTGAACTCCCTTCGAGGGGGTCACCTGAGACCACCGGCTCAGCCGGCGGTGCCCAAGGGGGCTCACATGAATCTCGCCACCAATCTCGAGTTGTCATCGTTCTTCTTTCCAGACCATCCGGCCGTGCGCCAGGCGGGCAGCGAGGTCACGTATGCCCAGCTGAACGAGAAGGCCAATCGGATCGCCACAGGACTCATCCGCATGGGAGTTGCCCCCGGCGAGCACGTCGGCCTCTGCGCCGTGAACTCCGCCGACTGGATCGCCTTTTATTTCGGTGTGCTCAAGGCTGGAGCCGTAGCCGTGACGCTCTCCGGCGCCCTCACCGGGAACGAGCTGGCGATCCTCGTTCCCCACGCGAAGCCCCGGTTCATGTTCACGACCGATGCGAAGCTTGCGGACCTGGAGCGGGTGAAGGCGTCTGCGGGGCTGGAGAAGATCATCTGTCCCTCCGGGGACCTCTCCCTCGATCGGCTCATGGACCAGGGCTCCGGATCGTTCAAGGCCCTGGACAGGGATCGATACGACACGGCGGCCATTCTCTACACCGGCGGCACGACCGGCATCCCCAAAGGGGCGGTGCTGAAGCACGAGGGGATCCATTTCTCCGCACACAGCGTGGCCCACTCGGAACGATCCACGGAGAACGACGTCGCCCTCTGTTTCCTCCCCTTCAACCATGTCTTCGGCCAGATGCACATCATGAATGCCACCATCCTGAGCTCCGGCTGTCTGGAGCTGCTCCCCTCGTTCGACATGGATCAGGTCCTCGAACTGATGCAGGGCGGCCGTCTGACGAAGTTCTTTGCGGTGCCTACCGTGTATATGCGGCTTCTTACGCTTCCCGATCTGGAGAAAAGGCTGGGAAAATTGCGCTACTGTTTTTCAGCCGCCGCCAGCATGCCGGTGGAGATCGTCAGACAGTGGAAGGAGCGCACAGGGATCGCCATTGCAGAGGGGTACGGGATGACGGAAGGCATGCCCGTATCCTACAACCATTATCACAGGCACGTCGTCGGTTCGGTGGGGCAGCCGGTCCAGGGGGTGGAGGTCCAGATCAGGGACGGATCGGGAAATCCGGTGGAGCAAGGCCGTGAGGGAGAGATCTGCGTCCGTGGACCCATGGTCATGAAGGGCTACCTGAATGACCCCGAAGGGACCCGCGCCGCTTTCTGGGAGGGCGGGTGGTATCGCTCCGGAGACGTCGGGCTCTTCGACGGGGACGGGTACCTTTACATCATCGACCGTCTGAAGGACATGATCATCACCGGCGGCGAGAACGTGTACTCGCGGGAAGTCGAGGAGGTCCTCTACACCAGGCAGGAGATTCAGGAGTGCGCCGTCATCGGCCTCCCCGACAGGGAGTGGGGCGAGCGGGTGACCGCCGTCATGGTGCCGAAGCCGGGCATGAAGATTGTTCCGGAAGAGCTGAAGGCCCTGCTGAAGTCCCGCCTCTCGAGTTTCAAGGTCCCGAAGGAGTTCTTTGTGGTCGAGGAGATGCCGAAGAACCCCGCCGGAAAGATCCTGAAACGAGAGCTGAAGAAGAAGTTTGTCGGCGGCGATTGACTCTGCCCCTGAACACCGGTCTGCTTGACCTGGACCGGTCAAACCTAAACGCGACCTCCGCAAGAGGAGGTGGCCCAACAACAACCATTGGGAGGTGAAGGCATGAAGAGAGGTCTTTCGGTTCTGTACACGGCGTGTCTGGCGTTCCTGATCCTCGCGTTCCCGTTCAAGACCTTCGGGGAGGAGATCAAGCTGAGGTATTCGGTCATATGGCCCAAGATGCACCCCATGACCAAGCTGATGGAGGAGTGGGGACAGGAGGTCGAGAAGGCAACCCAGGGCCGCATCAAGACGACCATGTTCGCGAGCAACACCCTTGCCCCTCCGATGCAGGCCTATGATGCCACGGTGAAAGGGATCGTGGATGTGTGCGGGAACCTGCTGGCCTATTCCCCGGGTCGGCTTCCCCTTTCCGAGGTGCTGCAGCAGCCCCTCGGGTACAAGAACGGTTATCAGGCCAGCAAGCTCGCCAATGCGTACTACAAGAAGTTCAAACCCAAGGAATTCGACGACGTCAAGGTCATGTACCTCCATGGCGCGGCCCCCGGTTTTGTCATGACCAAGAAGGCGATCAAGGCCACGGACGAGATCAAGGGTCTCAGGATCAAGGCCAATGCGGAAAACGCCGAGATCGTGAAGAATCTCGGCGGCGCGCCGGTGACCATGCCCGTGAGCGAGACCTATGACGCCCTTTCGAGAGGCATTGTGGACGGGACCCTCTTCCCCATCGAGGCCCTGCAGGGTTTCAAGATCGGTGAAGTGGTCAAGACCGTCCTCGAAGACTATGGAATGTCCTACATGACCTCGATGTACGTGGTTATGAACAAGGATAAGTGGAACTCGATCTCGCCGGCGGATCAGAAGGAGATCGAAAAGATCAACGACGAATACAATGAGAAGATCGCCAAACTGTGGGTCGCGCTGGACAACAAGGCCAAGGAATTTGCGATCGGCAAAGGGGTGACCTTCGTGACCGTTCCCGAAAAACAACAGGCGGCGACGGCCGAAAAGATGAAACCGATCCTGGATGCTTATGTGAACATGGCGAAATCCAAGGGACTGCCCGGGGATGAGGCCCTGAAGTTCTGCCGGGATTACCTGAAGAGCCATCCTTAGTCAAAGAAGACCGGAAGAAGAACGGCTGGGGGATCGAACCTCGCTTCAACCCTCAGCCGTTCAGCTGTCGTGAACCCCCCCACTTCCAGAGGCAGGAAATGAGACGTTTGATGGCGGCCGTGATCAAGGGGGATATGGTCCTGTATTCGATCGCCGGCGTGGTCCTGGCGTTCATGATCCTCCTGACCCTTTGTGACGTGATCCTGAGGAATCTCGGACATCCCATTACCGGATCCATGGAGATTATCCAGTACGGCGGCTCCATCGTGTTTGGCTTCTCCATTCCCTATGCCACCTCCATGGGGGCCCAGGTCCTCGTGGATCTGGTCACCCGGAGGCTGGGGATCAAGAACAGAAGAAGGATACAGGTCGCTACCAGGTCCGTCGGCATCGTCATGTTCCTGTTCATCGCCTACAACTTCGCCGTGTACGCCATGGACGTGATGCGGACGGGGGAGCTCACGGCGAGCTTCAAGATCCCGTACTACCCGTTCTGCTTTGCCATTGCACTCAGCTTCCTGTTCCAGAGCCTCACCATCTCCTGCGACCTGATCAAGACCGTGCAGGGAGAAAAGCGATGAGTGACACCGCCGTCGGCGTATACGGCATCATCATCCTTCTGGGGCTTTTCCTGACAGGGCTCGAAATGGCCTATTGCATGATCCTGGTGGGGTTTGTCGGGTTCACGTTCCTGATGTCGTTCGGGGCCGCCTCCAACCTGGTGGTCAAGGACTTTTTCGACACCTTCACCACTTACAGCTATACGGTCATCCCCCTGTTCATCATGATGGGGGAGCTGGCCCAGAATTCCAACATCGCCAAGAGGCTCTACGTGGGCGCGCACAAGTGGATCGGACACATCCCCGGCGGCCTGGCCATGACCACGGTGCTGGGCGCAACCGCATTCAAGGCGATGTGCGGCTCGACCCTCGCGACGGTGGGGACCTTCTCCGGACTGGCCATTCCCGAAATGGATCGTTACGGCTACAAGAAGGAGCTCTCCTCAGGGACCATCGCCTCGGTCAGCACGATCGGCATGATCCTGCCGCCCAGCACGGTCCTGATCATCTACGGGCTCCAGGTGGAGCAGTCCATCGGCCGCCTCTTCCTGGCGGGGATCCTCCCGGCATTGATGATCTCCTTCTTTTTCATGCTCGTGATCGCCGGGTGGGTGACCTGGCAGCCCGAGATTGCGCCCAGGGCGGAAAAGGGGTCCTGGAGGGAGAGGATCGGAGCGATCCCCGACGGTCTGATCATCCTGGTGATTTTCGCTATTGTGATCGGCGGCATGATCACCGGGTTCTTCAGTCCCACCGAGTCCGGCACCATCGGTACGGTGGCCGTCTTCCTGCTGGCCTTGACCAGGAGAGAAGTGAACGGCAAGATGCTCGTGAGCTCCTTTCGGGGGTCGTTGAGGACCTCCATCATGACGCTGATGCTGATTGCGGGATCCTCCATTTTCGGCCACTTCCTTGCGGTGACCGAGATCCCCATGATGACCGCCGAATGGGCCGGTTCCCTGGAGGTGCCGAACTTCCTGATCATGGTGGTCATCATCGCCGTGTATCTGATCGGCGGCTCCATCATGGATGATCTGGCCTTCATGGTGCTGGCCACACCGATCTTCTACCCGACCGTCGTGAACCTGGGGTATGATCCCATCTGGTTCGGCATCCTGATCTGCATGACCCTCATGATCGGCGGCCTCATTCCGCCCATCGCCATCTATGTCTTCATCCTGGGGAACATCACAGGGCTCCCTTTCAAGACCATCTACAAAGGGGTCGTTCCATTCCTCAGCGCTCTTGTGGTCGCCCTGGTGATCATGTTCGTCTTCCCGGAGTTCGCGGTCTGGCTGCCGAACCTCCTGATGGGCGGATAGCCGAGGATCCGTGTCCCCAGGAAAAAGACGCCGGGAGAACCCCGGCGTTTCCCTATTGATGCAGCGATCAGTGAGGACAGTGGTAAGCCGGCTCCGCACGCCGTCCAATGCCCAGCTTCCGAAAGAAGCTTCGGCCGAAGAAATGTATCCCTCCAAGGACCTTTATCTGTTATCATATTTTGTCATTGCTTGGTGTTTGGTCTCATTCCGGACTTCGGCGAAAAGGAACGAGATCATCGCCCTGTCGAGCGTCATCCGTTCACAGCCGTACCGTTGCGGGAGCAAGCAGACATGAGCGGCAGCGCTGATCTGCTGTCCGACACTACAGCGGAGCTCTGAAATGCGAAACCTTCGCAACCGTGGGAAACCACAGCTCATAGACGAAATCGAGCAACTTCGCGCCAGGTTGCAGGAGGCAGAGCAGACCCTCGAGGCTATTCGTTCCGGGGACGTGGATGCCCTGGTGGTGGCGGGGCCGCAGGGTGAGCGAGTCTTCTCCCTCACCGGCGCCGAGCACATCTACCGAGTCATCGCCGAGACCATGCATGAGGCCGCCCTCACGGTGACCCCGGACGGAACCGTCCTTTTCTGCAACCGGCGATTCTGCGATTTGATGAAGTCACCCGTCAATGAAACGATCGGCCGGAAGATCACGCGCTTCGTCTCCCCTCCGCAAGAGCAGCCGCTTGAGAAGATCTTGGTGGACGTCCAAGCCGGACCGCTCCAGCGCCGTCTGACGTTCCGCGCCTCAGACGGTACTCCAATCCCGGTCCTGTTGTCGGCCAGCGTGATCGTGGAGAACTCGAGCCGCAGCATCTGCCTGGTAGCCTCGGACCTCACGGAGGTCGAGGAATCCGGGAACTCGATCAGGGTCCTACGGGAGCACCAGCAAGCCCTGGAGGCAAGTGAGCATCGCCTCCGCGCGATCTTCGACTCCGCTGAAGAGGCGATCATCACCCTCGATGATGATCAGCGCTGCCTGGAAGCAAACCCTGCCACGGGCGTCATTACCGGCATTCCCCATGCGCAGTTGGCAGGTCGTTTCCTGGGAGAGTTCGTCGATCCGCACTATGACCTCCCGGCAGCCTGGGCGGGATTTCTGAAGACCGGGCGGTTTCACGGCGAAGTGAGGGTTCTGCATACCAGCGGTGAGGAACGGATTCTGGAGGCTTCCGGTGTGGCCCATATCGGTCCGGGGCGCCACCTGTTTGTCGGCCATGATGTCACTGAGCGCAAGCGGATGGAAGAGGGATTGCGTTCCACTCATGCCAAGATGAACTCTCTCATGGAGAGAATGAGTGACGCTTTTGTTACCTTCGATCGCGGATGGCGGTACACCTATATCAATCCTGCGGCTGCCCGGATTCTTCGGATGGAGCCGGAAGAACTGCTTGGGAAGAACGTTTGGGAGATCTGGCCGGGAGCCTACGACCACCCCGTAGGCGTGACTTTTCGCCGCTCCCTCGAGGAGGATATCCCGATGCGGTTGGAAACCTATTACGGAGAACCGCTTAACGGTTGGTTCGAATGCCGCTGCTATCCGATGCCGGATGGTTTGGCCACGTTCTTCAGCGACATTACCGTTCGCAAGCGTGCGGAAGAAGCCCTGGAGCTGCGGGTCCGGGAGCGCACCGCGGAGCTCGAGCGAAAAAACCGGGAGCTGCAGGATTTTGCATTCATAGCCTCCCATGACCTTTCCGAACCTCTGCGGAAGATCCAGACCTTCGGTTCGCTCCTTCATGAGAAGAACGCCGCTCTCCTGGATCATCAGTCCAAGGACTATATCTCGAGGATGACAGGGGCGGCAAACCGCATGCAGGATCTGCTCGATGCGCTCCTCAGGTATTCGCGCATCGAAAGCAGAGGCCAGGCCTTCGGACCGGTAAAGCTGCACGATGTGGCAAAAGAAGCCGCAGGCGATCTGGAGCTGTCCGTTCAGAAGATCCAGGCGCGTATCGAGATCGGACCTCTGCCGGTCGTCACCGGCGACCCGGACCAGCTGAGACAGCTGTTCCAGAACGTCTTTGCCAATGCGCTCAAGTACCGCCGCTCGGAGGCCGGTACATCCATCAGGATTTACGGTGAGGAGAATCACGGCGCAGTTCGAGTTTTCGTTGAAGACAACGGGATCGGCTTCGACGAGAAATACCTCGACAAGATCTTTCAGCCCTTTCAGCGTCTCCACGGGAAGAACGAGTATTCGGGAACAGGCATCGGCCTGGCCATCTGCAGGAAGATCGTGGAGCGGCACGGAGGGACAATCACCGCCAGGAGCACCCCCGGGAAGGGCTCGACATTCATCCTGACGCTGCCCGCAAAACAGCCTTGAGACCCGAAACGGGGACGGGGGGGGACCGGGTCCTTGCGGTGCCCACGCTTCTCCGGGAAATCCCTGAGCCCCCTGTCAGGGAAGATCATGGACGATCTTCGAGTGCCGAGCGGGTTCTGGTCGGGCTCGATATCAAGAGCCGAGGCAGAGAGAGGAGATAGTATGCCCAGGAAAGCCGCTGACTCAAAGAAGAAGAGGATCGAATCCGCCGTAACCGCCCGCAAAAAGGCAAGGTATATACTTCGGCTCTACGTGGCGGGTATTACCCCTCGGTCCCAGGAGGCCATACGCAACGTTACGGAGATATGCGAGGAGCACCTTGCAGGCCGGTATGATCTTCAGATCGTCGACCTCTACCAGCAGCCGGTCCTCGCAAAGGGCGAGCAGATCGTCGCCGCTCCGACGCTGATCAAGCAACTGCCTGAACCCCTGAGAAAGCTGATCGGCAGTATGGCGGACAAGGAAAAGGTGTTGGTGGGACTCGACCTCCGTCCCCGGCCGGAGCCCAGGCGATGAAACACGCCGACTATCCCCAGGCACATAGTCTAAGATCTTGAAATCAAACCGGCCGGTGTGGTGCTAATGTGGCTTTTGATTGTCATTGTGGTGGGTTGGGTGGGGCGGCCGGGCGGCCCCGGCAATGGTTTCTGTTTTTAGAAAAAGTGGCGCTTCGGCCGCCCTTTTGGCAGATGGTTCAAGAAGTCAGCGAGTGGCCAAATTGCCCTGATGGACCCAGCAAAGCCGATCACCGGATATCCGTACCTGATACCACTGACCATCTTTTTGAACGACCGTGACGGCCTGGCCTGGGGCGAACTGGGCCACCTGCTGGATCTGGTTTGCATAAGGGTAATGGTACCCGGTCGCGGGCCTGGATACCTGCATTGTCTTCGGGTATTCTTGCCAGGACTTCAGTGATTTTCCCTGGGCCTGCAGCTGCTGCCTTTCTTCATTCTCGTTCTGGCTAATCGTCATTCCGATCCAGCCGACCACCAGGATCAGGCCGAATACAAAAAGCAGTATGCGCGCGGTGCGAGGCCCCTTGTTCGTGCAATCGCTATGCGTGATCGCTGTCATGAAGACCCCCTTCCCTACCAGAAAATCAGTGCGCTGCTTTTCTCAATTTCCATTCCAAATCTTTCAGGCTTTGAACGGCCAAAGTCAAGAGGATTGTCTGTGTGTCACTTAGCTTCAGTTCCATTCGGGACTGGATATGATCCAGCAGTTCGGTCAGAAGGAATAAGGTTTGCCTATCATCATTCGTCATGATCGTAGACATCTTACACCCCTACTCTTCATCGGCCCTACTCGATTGAAGCAATAGTCAGCGTTTCCAGGTCCTTCCTTGCCTTCGCCTTTTCCCCATTATCCAGGTTGCTTTCTTCGATCACCCTCTGCGCCCTGACCGATGCGGCCACGTAAACCCTTTTGGTGTACTCCGGGCCGCATATCCTAAGAGTCCGGATCAACGCCCGTTCCTGTGGTGTTGTTTCGACTGCATTATTTCCGTAATCGACCGGCCTGCTTGCCACTATCTTTAGTTCATCCCTGACCCGAACCCTGTCTTCCTGGGCTGAACCATAGGGGTCACCTTCCCCAGTCAGCACCCAGGTGCGGTTGAACTGCTTGAACTTGGCAGTGATTTCCATAAGGAACCGGGAATTTGGTGTGGACTTCCCTGCCACCCATTTCTGCACCGCGCTTTGTGATGCCCCTATCTTCTCCCCAAATGCTTCCTGGGTCAGACCCGTTTCCTTCAATATGAAAATAATGCGTTCCGGAAGGGTCATATCACCCCCTAAAAATGGTTCCTGAAATCCAAAATGAATCGGGAACCGAATCGAGAACTGTGGGTCCATGAAGTATTTATTTGGTATCATTGGACAAGTTCACTTGAAATCCCAATTAACACAAAAATCATCAGGAACCACTTTCCGATTGACAATATGACAAAAGTGGTTTATTTAGATGTGCAAGATAACTTATCAAAACGTCAGCGAGCGAGTCAAAGAAAAATGATCAGCGAGTCTTACCAGAAGGAAATTGAGGAACGGATTTACGCCAGGGTCCGCAGGTTGCGGAAGAGGGGCGCGCTGACCAGTAAGGGCGAAAAGATGAGCCTTGCCGCAATCGGGCGCGCGGCGGATCCACCGGCCAGCCGGGTGGCGATTTACGGTGTGGCCCAGGGCAAAATCGTCAGCGAGCGGTTGCGCAGGACCATTGAACGCGAACTGGGTCAGCCCTACTGGCCGACGCAATCCAATTAAGCGAAGGGGCGGCAATCGGGCCGCGAAAAAAATTTGCCCTAGCGGCATACAGTCTTTCTCTTATGTGATGTCTCTTTTCCCCTACGGTACTGAGCGGAGATACCTGAATGAATGAAGCGAGGATGGTGACGGTGCCTGAAGTAGCTGCAGCATTACGGGTCACGTCCAGGGCGGTGACAAAGCGGGCCAGCAAAGAGACCTGGCTTTTCGAAGTCGCGAACAAGCGTGGTGACCGGCGCTTCCCCTGGAACGGCCTGCCCGAAGATGTTCGCCTGGCGATCACGGCCCACGAACAGAACGCTGCCCCGAAGAATCGAACCCTATCATTATATAATAGATGCGCCCCGGTTTCGGTGGGCAGCCCCGATCTGGCCGATTTCCAGAACAAGGTGGCCCTGGCCCGCGCCGATCTGCTTCGGGTGTATCTACAAGAAAAGGCCCAGGCCAGAACGCGCGGCAAAAGCGTGATCGAGGCCGCCGACGATTTACTGACCGCCTACAACACGGGCCACCTACTGCCCGAAACCTTCCAAACACTCGGTACGGTGGCCCGCCCCACCATTGAAGCCTGGGCAAAGGCGTGGCGCGATTCCGGCCACGATTACACCGCCCTGGCCCCACGGTGGGGGAACCGCAAAGGGCAGCGGAAAGTCACCGCCGATGAATTCAATGTGCTGTTATCATTTGCCCTTCACCCGAACCGCCTGCGGATTTCCGAAGCGGTTCGGGTGACGAAGGTGGCCCTGGGCCGCAGGGCCACCCCTTCCCCTTCTTCTCCCGACACCCTGCGCCGCGCCCTGGTCGATTGGCGCAAGAATCATTACGACCAGTGGGTGTTCGCCCGCGAAGGCGCGAAGGCCCTGAATGACCGGTGCCTTCCCTTCCTGGAACGCGATGCCGGGCTGCTAGAAGTGGGCCAGGTCCTGGTGGCCGATGGTCACAAGCTGAACTTCCAGATCCTGCACCCCTTCACCGGCAAGCCCTGCCGCATGAATATGGTCCTTTGGTATGACTGGGCCAGCCGGTGGCCGTGCGGTTTTGAAATCATGCCGAACGAAAACGTGCAGTGTGTCGCGAGCTCTCTTCGCAAGGCGATCCTGAACCTGGGCAAGATTCCCCAGGTGGCTTACCTCGACAACGGCAAAGCCTTCAAGGCGCGGATCTTCACGGATGACACCATCGATTTTGAAGAGGCCGGGTTCTATGGCATGTTTGCCCGGCTGGGCATCGAAACGGTGTTCGCCTGGCCTTACAACGCGCAGTCAAAGCCGGTCGAACGGTTCTTCGAAACCTTCGGGGAACTGGAACGGCTTCTTCCCACCTACACGGGCACCAGCATCCAGGACAAACCCGCCTGGATGATGCGAAACGAAAAGCTGCACCAGGCCGTCCACCAGAAGAAGTATGGCGGCTGGGTGCCCACCATCGAGGAAGCCCAGGTCATCATCAATGGGTGGTTCGCCGAGTACGGGCAGCGCACCCACGAAGGGCTGAAGGGCTTGTGCCCCGCCGATGTCTTCACATCCGGAAAGGGTCCGGGCGTTGATCCCGAAGCCCTGCGCCACCTGATGCTGTCAATGGAAATAGGCCACATCCGGCGAAACGGCATACCGTTCCTTACGCGCGACTACTACGCCCCGGAACTGTACGGCCTGCGGGATCGCGTGCTGGTCAAATACGACCTTTCCGACCTATCCCATGTCCTGG
Source organism: Deltaproteobacteria bacterium (assembly GCA_020060215.1). Next base: position 12,313 of record JAGVAP010000085.1, read on the forward strand.
TTTTCGATATCACCGGGAAGCGGTTCATCTGCCGGGCCGAAGCCCGCCAGGCCGTCCACCCCATTGCGCGGATCGCTGGCACGACGAAAATGGAGCGACGAGATGGCCCACAAGGAGAATCTTCTCGAGAATGCACTGACGGAGCTGCGAAAGGTCGCCGCGATCATCGGCTTGAGGGACGACTACCGAAAGATCCTGGAGAAGCCCGCACAGACGCTGAGCACGAGTTTCCCGGTCAGCATGGATGACGGGACCATCGAGGTCTTCGAGGGGTATCGCGTTCAGCATAATGCGGCCCGGGGACCCTGCAAGGGCGGACTGCGCTTCTCTCCCGAGATCGACCTCGACGAGGTCAAGGCCCTGGCTATGTTGATGACCTGGAAGACAGCGGTCGTCAACATCCCGTACGGAGGCGCCAAGGGCGGCGTGGTCTGCGACCCGTGGAAGCTCAGCGCCGGCGAGCTGAACCGGATGACGAGGCGATTCACCTATAGCATCATGAGCGTGATCGGTCCGGATTCCGACATTCCCGCCCCTGACGTGAACACGAACCCTACGGTCATGAGCTGGATGATGGACACGTACTCCATGCTCAAGGGCCGCACGACCCTGGGGGTGGTCACAGGAAAGCCCCTTGAGCTGGGGGGAAGCCTCGGCAGAACAGGGGCAACCGGCAGGGGGGTTTATCTGACCATGGAGGAAGCCCTGAGGCAGAAGGGCGCCAGCTGCTGCAATCACGTGAGCATCGCCCTGCAGGGGTTCGGCAACGTCGGATCCAATTTTGCCAGGGTCGCCCACCAAAACGGGGGTAGGATCGTGGCCGTTGCAGATGCCTTCGGCGGGGTCTTCAATCCTTCAGGCCTGGATATTCCAATGCTCGCCGACTACGCACAGAAACATCCCAAACGCTCCGTCGAGGGCTACCCGGAAGGGGATTCGATCGGCAACAGAGAGCTTTTCGATCTGAAGGTCGATGTCCTTGCGCCCTGTGCGATAGAGAACCAGATCACGGCCCATAATGCGCCCGGCATCAATGCCTCCCTCATCGTGGAAGGGGCAAACGGTCCGACCACGCCGGCGGCCGACGACATCCTCATGGATAAAGGGGTCACCGTGGTACCCGATATCCTGGCCAATGCGGGCGGTGTGGTTGTCTCCTACTTCGAGTGGGTGCAGGGGATAAGCTCCTTCTTCTGGAGCGAAAAGCAGGTCACGGAGGCGCTCCAGGACATCCTCGTCAGGTCGTTTGCGGAGGTGAACAGGACCAAGGAGGCTTACGGCCTCAAGAGTCTCAGGGTCGCGGCCATGGCCCTGGCGATCAACAGGGTGGCCCGCGCCATAGAACTGCGGGGAATATTCCCGTAGCTCACTCCATCAAATGCGAAACGGAGGCGCCCCCCTGCGGCTGCTTCTACTGGTAGATCCCGATCCAATTCACTGTGCCTGCTCTTCGATCCAGGCATGCTATGACATGCCTACCCGCTATCAGAGGTCGTGTCGAAGAATTCCCCCTCCCCGGCGGGGGAGGAGGAGGCGATCATCTCAAAATGCGTCCTCTACCTTCCAGACCTCCCATACCTTTCCCACGAGGTCCGGACCCGGTTTGAGGGTCGGCTTTCCGGGCTGCCATCCTGTCGGAGTCGCCTCGGCGCCATTGGTCTTGCGGACGTGCTGAAAAGCCTGGACCTGGCGGATCAGTTCGCTGACGTTCCTCCCCACGGGCGGGGTGATGATTTCGATCCCCTGCACGATTCCGTCCGGGTCGATGATGAAACGTCCGCGCATCTCGACCCCCGCATTCTGGTCATACACCCCATAGATCCTGCCGATATTCCCGGGCCCGTCCGATAGCATGGGAAAGGGAACGCCCCCCTTCACCATCTTCGAAAGCTCGTTGTCCTGCCACATCTTGTGGACGAAGTGGCTGTCCACGCTGATGGAAAGGACCTGGACCCCCAGGGCCTCAAGTTCCGCATTCCTGGACGCAACTGCGGCCAGCTCCGTGGCTCAGACAAAGGTGAAATCCCCCGGATAGAAACAGAGCACTACCCACTTTCCGAGGTAATCCGAAAGCTTCACCTGCCCGAACTGACCTGCCTGATATGCGGGCGCCTCGAAATCCGGCGCCTTCTGACCCACTCTGACCACGGACATGGCAACCTCCTTCTCCGGCACCGGCCGGTTGGGTGTGTTTTGCTCGGCCGCCGACTCGCCCACCTTTGCGCCTGTCGGCCTGCCACAACCGATTTGGAGTTCTTTCATAAGACATCCTCCTTTGTTTGCGCTCTGAAACTACAAATCTGAAATTTGAAATCTCATAGGTCGAAGCGGTCCAGGTTCATGACCTTGTTCCACGCCGCCACGAAGTCGTGCACGAACTTCTCCTGGGAGTCGTCGCATGCGTAGACCTCTGCCAGGGCCCGGAGTTGGGAGTTCGAACCGAAGATGAGGTCGACACGGGTGCCGGTCCACTTGATTTCGCCCGTTGCGCGATCACGACCCTCGAACACGTCCTCGTCTTGCGATACAGCCTTCCACGTGGTGCCCATGTCGAGCAGATTCACGAAGAAATCATTGGTGAGCGTCTCCGGCCGATCGGTGAAAACCCCGTGCGGGGACCCTCCGAAGTTGGCGTTCAAGGCGCGCATGCCGCCGATGAGAACCGTCATCTCGGGGGCGGTCAGGGTCAGCAGCTGCGCCCGGTCCACCAGCATTTCCTCCGACGACACGGCGTACTTGGCCTTGAGGTAGTTGCGGAAGCCGTCGGCCTTCGGCTCGAGGACGGTGAAAGAGGCCGCGTCGGTCTGCTCCTGCGAGGCGTCCGTGCGTCCCGGCGTGAAGGGGACGGTCACATCATATCCGGCCCTCTTGGCGGCTTTCTCGACACCCGCGCATCCCCCCAGGACGACCAGGTCTGCAACCGACACCTTCTTCCCGCCCGACTGTGCGCTGTTGAACCCCTTCTGGATTCCATCGAGGGTCTGCAGCACCTTGTCGAGTTGAGCCGGCTGGTTGACTTCCCAATCCTTTTGAGGCGAAAGACGGATGCGCGCCCCGTTCGCACCGCCGCGCTTGTCCGAGCCGCGGAACGTGGATGCCGAGGCCCAGGCGGTTGAGACCAGTTCCGGGATGGAGAGCCCGGAGGAAAGGATCTTTCCCTTGAGGGCTGCGATGTCCTGGGCGTCGATCAGTTCATAGTCGACTGCGGGCACCGGGTCCTGCCAGATCAGTTCCTCCGCCGGCACCTCCGGGCCGAGGTAGCGCGAGCGGGGGCCCATGTCCCGGTGGGTCAGCTTGAACCACGCCCGGGCGAAGGCGTCGGCGAACAGCCCGGGGCTCTCCAGGTAGCGCCGCGCAATCGGCCCGTAGATCGGGTCGAAGCGAAGGGAGAGGTCCGCCGTGGTCATCATCGGCCGGCGCTTTTTCGACGGGTCGTGCGCGTCGACCACCATGTCCTCGTCGGCCACGTCCCTGGCCAGCCACTGATTGGCGCCGGCCGGACTCTTGACCAGCTCCCACTCGTACTTGAACAGCACCCTCAGGTAGCCCATATCCCATCTGGTCGGGTTCGGCTTCCAGGCGCCCTCGAGGCCGCTGCCGATCGTATCGCCCCCTTTGCCGCTGCCGAAACGGCTCTTCCACCCGAGCCCCTGCTCCTCGATCGGGGCGGCTTCGGGTTCCGGACCCACATGCGCCGGATCGCCCGCGCCGTGGCATTTGCCGAAGGTGTGCCCTCCGGCGACGAGCGCGACGGTCTCCTCATCGTTCATCGCCATGCGCGCGAAGGTCTCTCGGACGTCACGGCCCGAGGCGACCGGGTCGGGGTTGCCGTTCGGGCCTTCCGGGTTCACGTAAATGAGGCCCATCTGCACGGCGGCGAGCGGGTTTTCGAGGTCCCGGTCACCGGAGTAGCGCCTGTCGGCGAGCCATTCGGTCTCGGTCCCCCAGTAGATGTCCTCTTCCGACTCCCAGACGTCCACGCGCCCTCCGCCGAAGCCGAAGGTTTTGAACCCCATCGACTCGAGGGCGCAGTTGCCTGCGAGGATCATCAGGTCGGCCCAGGAGATCTTTCGGCCATATTTCTGCTTGATCGGCCAAAGCAGCCGGCGCGCCTTGTCGAGGTTCACGTTGTCGGGCCAGCTGTTGAGGGGTGCCAACCGCTGGGACCCGGACCCCGCGCCTCCGCGGCCGTCGCCCATGCGGTATGTGCCTGCGCTGTGCCACGCCATCCTTATGAAGAGCGGCCCATAGTGGCCCCAGTCGGCCGGCCACCACTCCTGCGAATCGGTCATCAGCGCATAGAGCTCCTTCTTTACGGCCTCCAGGTCGAGTTTCTTGAATTCCTCGGCATAGTTGAACGTCTCACCCATCGGGTTGCCCATGGGTGGGTGCTGATGGAGAATCTTGAGATTCAACTGATTGGGCCACCAGTCCCGGTTCGAGGTGCCGATGCGGGAAACGGGTTTGCTCGTCCTGACCATGACCGGGCTTTTGCTCTCTTCATCCATAAACCTTACCTCCCTTCGTTCGCTTGATTGTTGAGTTATATTCTCTGCACGCTGATCGATTCCTGGCGGAAAGAACCGTTAATCTTCCTCTGCCGCGCAATCGCTGCAGACCCCGAAAAAATCCAGCCTGTGATGGAGGATCTTGAAATTGGTCTCTGATGCGACCTCTTTTTGCATCTCCTCCAGGCTCTCCAGGTCCGGATCGAGAATCCTTCTGCACCTGCTGCAGATGAGGTGGGGATGGGGGTTCGGGTTGTTTCCGTCATATCGGTTGCTCCCGTTCGGGAACCCCAACTCCAGGACCTCACCAATTGACTTGATGAGTTCAACATTCTTGTATACGGTGGCGAGACTCATGGTCGGAACGTCTTTTCTGATCCGGTCATGGATATCTTCAACGCTGGGATGGTCTTCACTCTCGGCAAGGATCTTGACGATAGCCAGCCGCTGAGGCGTTATCCTGTGGCCGCTGTCCCTCAACTTTCCGATGATGATTTCGAATCTCTTCTCATGGTTTGTCACCGTCGCCTCTCCGATTTTGGAGGTTTCTTCCGCACGGATCAGGCCGGTACGCCTTCCGTCTAACTACAAGATACAAATATTTACTAAGTAATAGGTTTTATCCAAACCAAAAGAGGCAGGGTTGTCAAGAACAATCTTGTTCGGCGTCAAGCATGTGAGGTCGACGTTGTTGACATCTATGGAAAAAAGAACGTTCGATAGACGGGGAATTTGCGGGAAACCATGTGGCCCCACAAAGAAAAAAGGGAGGCTTGACCTCCATTGAACAGGAACCCGTATGGAAGCTCGATCCGGTCACAATCCTGGGTCACCACTGAAGAAAAAAAAGGGGCAACGGCATGAACCGTTCCCCCTTCCTTATCTCTTCGATTTCGCTGTTTTTCTGATGGTGGGCGGTACAGGATTTGAACCTGCGACTTCCACCGTGTGAGGATGGCACTCTCCCGCTGAGTTAACCGCCCATGTTGAACGAGTCTTTTTTAAATACAACAAGCCGAAGGGGTTGTAAACAGGAAATTACCATGTCGTGTATGGCCTGCGCCCCATCTCATTTTCTCAACTCTTCTCTCCAGCACGCCTGTGTCACCCACGCTCTCAACTTCTCATCTTCCAAACTTCTCAACTTCTTCTTCCAGCCCCACCTCTCTCCTGAGACCCTCCACCTCTTCGGTCTCCAGCAGCCGGTACTGTCCAACCTTGAGGTCCCCCAGCTCCAGCATGCCGAAGCCGGTCCTCAACAGGTGGATCACCTGATGACCAACGGCTTCCAGCATGCGGCGCACGAGCCGGGACCTGCCGCGGGTAATCGTCATCCGGATCACGCTCCTCCCGCCCGTTCGCCGGATCGGCGTCACCTTCGCCGGCCCGCTGAAGCCGTCTTCGAGCTCCACCCCTTCGCGGAGTCTGTCGAGCGCCTCATCGGTGATCGACCCCTCCACGTCGGCCTTGTAGGTCTTCGGCACGCGGTAGCGCGGATGGGCCAGCCGGTGGGCGAGGTCCCCGTCATTGGTGAGGATGAGCAGGCCGAGGGTGTCGAAGTCGAGCCGCCCGACCGGATAGAGCCTTTCTCCGATCCCCTTGACCAGGTCGGTGACCACCGGTCTGCCCTCGGGATCGTGGAGTGTGGTCACATACCCGAACGGCTTGTTCAGGAGGACGTGGATGCGGGCGGAGGGCTTCCGCAGCTCCTCACCGTCCACCTTGATCATGTCCCTGCCCCACACGGCCCGGGTCCCGGCCTCGCTCACCACCTGCCCGTTGACCGACACCCTCCCCGCCCGGATCATCTCATCCGCCTTTCTCCGGGATGCGATGCCTGCCAGGGAGAGGATCCTATTCAGCCTCAGGCTCCGGACGGGGTAGGGCTCCGGCCGGGGCGGCGGTTTGGGCTGCCCGGTTTGCGGCTGAGTCGTCTTCCCGGGCCGGCCCGTCCTGCTCCGGGACAACGTTCTCCGGGGCTGACCCGTCCTGCTCCGGGGCTTCGTCGTTCTCCGGATCCCGCCCGGCTTCCTGTCGCGCTTTCTGACCATCTCCCGGTGACTCCTCCTGTCTCGCTTCCGATGGGGTCTGAGGGGCCTGCTCGAATTCGTCGCTTCCGAGGGCCTTGATCTCCTTCACCTTGGGGAGCGAATCGAGGTCCTTCAGGTCGAAGACCTCGAGGAATTTCTTGGTCGTCCCGTAGATCAGAGGCCTCCCGGGGAGGTTCTTCCTCCCCACGATCCTGACCAGCTCCTTTTCGAGGAGCAGTTTGAGGATGCCCCCCGAGTCCACACCCCTCAAACGCTCGACCTCCTGCCGGAGGATGGGCTGTTTGTAGGCGACGATGGCCAGCGTCTCCAGGGCCGCCCTGGAGAGCCTGCTCGGCGAGCTCTGGTACATGGCCAAAATGTAAGGGCCGTATTCGGAATGGCTCCTGAACTGGAAGGCATCGGCAACCTCCTTCAGCCCGAAGCTGCGGCCGAAGGCCTCATACTCGTATCTCAACACCCTCAAGGCGCCCGCGATCTCCTGCAGTTTCACGTCCGGGAGCACCGAGTGGATGTCCTTGGCCGTCAGGGGTTTGTCCGAGGCAAAGAGCAGCGCCTCCACGATGAGCTTCAACGACTTAGCCATCCGACTGTTCCTCACTCATGTTAAGATCGATCCGGATCTCCGCCAGGGAGTCGGGCTGAAAGACCCTGACCAGCCCCATCTGCACAAGCTCCAGGAGGGCCAGGAACGTCGCGACCAGTTCGGAAATCGTACGGTCTTCCCTGAAGAGGTCCGCGAAGGCCCGGGCCCCCTGTCCTCTCAGGGACTCCAGAATGAAGTTCATCCTGTCCTTGACCGACCATTGCACCGCCTGGAAATGGATCTGTGTGCCCGGGGCTCTAAGTTCCAGGACCCGCTTGAACGCGTCCATGAGCTGGAAGAGGTTGACCCGGAGGAGCGGTTCCTCTCCTTCGAACTGGGCGGAGGCGTCGGGCAAGGTCCGTGCGAAGACGTCGCGGCCCAGCAGCGGTCTCTCGGAAAGCTCGTTGGCAAGATCCTTGAGCCTGAGATACTCCAGGAGCGGCCGGGTGATCTCATCCCTCGGATCTTCCTCCTCGTCCTCTGCGGTCGGGGGCAGGAGCATCCTCGACTTGATATGCACGAGGGTGGATGCCATGACGAGGAAATCGCCGGCGACCGAGATATTCAGCGCCTTCATCATGTCGAGGTACTGAAGATACTGGTCCGTGATCACCGCGATGGGGATATCGAAGATATCCACCTCGTTCTTCCGGATCAGGTGGAGAAGCAGGTCCAGGGGACCTTCGAAGATCTCCAGCTTCACCTCGTAATCGGCGCTATTCCGGGCAGGTTGATCCATATTCACCAGACCTGATGCAGGCCTTGCGGCCGCAACCAAATCCCGCCACTAAGACACGGAGACACCAAGAAAGATGAATGATTTATTTCTGTCTCAGTTGCCTTTGTGGCAGGGCTTTTTCCGCCGGGGGGGGTCAGCTCTGAACGGGCTAGGAGAGCCTGTCCGCGAACCGCTCCCGCACAACCCTCATCTCGTCTTCTTTCGTGGTGACGGCCCCTTCCAGCCGGGCCTTCAGGAGAACGTCGAAGACCTCCTTGTAAAGAGGGCCGGGCTGCAGCCCCATGGACTGGAGGTCCCTGCCCCTGAGAAGGGACCTGGTCCCTTTCAGCCGGGTGAAGAAGGTGGAGATCCCCCTTTTCACCTTCTTGCTCCTCGACTTGGCCATGGAATAGAGCAATGTCTCATTATCATACTGGGACAGCAATGTGTAGAGGGAATGGTAGTCCTCCTCCGGCAGGGAATCGATCTGCTCCAGGACCCGGGCGAGGCCCAGGCGCGGCCATACCAGCGCCTGCTTTTCGGAATGGCCGAGCTGGAGTCTCGAGGAGAGCTCCTCCAGGGACTTGGGGTCGAGGCCGGATGTGAGACCGTGCCAGTAGACCTTCCACGCCTGAAAGGACTCATCCAGGTAGAGGAGGTTGAACCAGGAGAGGACCCCCTTGATCTCCTCCATAAGGGCACGCATCTCCGGTGTAAGCCTGATCCCGGGGGAGAGGATCTTCAGGAGGTCGAACTCGTTCATCCGGTCAATGGCCTTGAAGGGCTCCTGTTCGGACAGGAGGAGCCTCAGCTCCAGAAAGAGGCGCCTGCCCGACAACCCTTTGAAGCAGTTGATCCTGACCGCGTTCTTCATGAGGGAGAGGGTCAGTTTGCCGATCTTGAATCCGAATCGCTGCTCGAACCGGATCGCCCTCAGGACCCGGGTGGGGTCTTCTACGAAACTGAGGTTGTGGAGGACCCGTATGACCTTCTCCTTGATGTCCTTGACCGCCCCGAAGTAGTCCACGAGCGTTCCGAAGTCCTTCTCGTTCAACCGTATGGCCATGGTGTTGATGGTGAAGTCGCGCCGGTAGAGGTCCATCTTGAGGGAGCTCTCCTCCACGCTCGGAGGGGCCGCCGGGGATTCATAGTACTCGATCCGGGCCGTCGCCACGTCGATCTTGAACCCGTCGGGGAAGATCAGGACTGCGGTACCGAACTTCTGATGGCTCCGCACCCGTACCCCGTGGAGTCGACCGAATTCCTGCGCAAACCGGATGCCGTCGCCCTCCACCACGACGTCCACGTCGAGGTTTTCCCGCATGAGCAGGAGATCCCTGACAAAGCCCCCCACCAGGTAGGCGTTGTAGCCGAACCTGTCGGCCACTTCGCCGATATCCGCCAGGATCCTGTTTACCCGCCCAGGCATCCTCTCCTCGAGAATGGGGGCCATGTTCCTCTGTTTGCGGAAGTGGGCGGCATGCTTGGACTCGTAGAGGAAATCGGGGATGACCGGCTCGCCCACCAGGATGCTCAGGAGATCGGTGCGGGTGATCACGCCTACCACCTTTTGGTCCGCCACGACCGGGAGAATGCGGAGTTTGTGCTGGATGATCAGATCCTGAACCTCCTTCAAGGGGGTATCGGGGCCGACCGTGGAGAACTCGATGTTCGTGTATTCCCTTACAGGGATATGGCCAAGGCCGAAATAGACCGCTTTTTCCACCACCTGCCTCGTGATATAGCCGGTGAGCCGATCCTGTTCATCGATGGAGAGCAGCACGTTGATGTTGTACTTGGTCATGATGCCCGCGGCTTCCTTGATGGTCTGGGAAGGCCGGATGCGGATGACCGGGGAGGACATCATGTCCTTCGCGCGCCTCTGCGGGATGATGCGGTTCCTCAGGAGCCCCTGCAGTTCCGTCTCGACCTGGATCAGGGTCCGGTCCCTGACGGTCGCGGAGGCCGCATAGGGGTGGCCTCCGCCTCCAAAGGCCAGCGCGATCTCGGCGACATTGACATCTTCCCGCCGGCTGCGTGCCACCAGGTAGATCCGGTCCTCCATCTGGGCCAGGGCGAAGATGACCTCGAGGTTCTCCATCTCCATGAACTTGTGGACCAGGACGGCGAAATCGCCGATGTACTCCTCCCGCGTGGCATGGGCGATCACGACCTCGACCCCGTTGATCATGTGGGTCACGGCCGATTTGGTCAGATCGTTCAGGAGCCATACCTGCTCGGAGGTCAATTCACGGGTGAGCATGTCGCTGACGAGATTGAGGTTCGCCCCATTTTCGATCAGCCATGCCGCGGCCTCGTGATCCTCCGGTGTTGTGGAGGAGAAGGTGAAGGATCCCGTATCCTCATGGATACCCAGGCTCATGATGGTGGCTTCGTCCGGGGAGAGGGGGATGGATCTCTCCCTGATGATCCCGGTGAGGATGGCCGTGGTGGAACCTGCGGGCCGGACGACCTCCACATCGCCCCGGACATCTTCATCGGAGTCGTGGTGATGGTCGAAGATATGGATCTCCACGCCATTGCGGTCCACGACCTCGGAGAACTTGCCGATACGGCTTCTCTGCCGCGTATCGACGAGGATCAGCCTCTTGACGGCATGCAGGTCGATGTGCTTGATCCGGGTGAAGTCGAAGAGGTACGAGGCGGAGAAGAGGAAGAAGTTCCTGAGGTTCTTCTCCTGGGAGCCGGGGAACACCAGGGCGGCGCCGGGGTAGAGCTTCTTGGCCGCGATCATGGATGCGAGGGCGTCGAAGTCGGCGTTCACATGGGTGGTGATCACCTCCTCATGGGACTGTTCCGGCCTGTGCTCCTTTTGCCTGTCCAGCTCCTTTTCCAATGTTTCCTACCTCTTGGGGTATTCGATCATACCAACCGGGTGCATGGTATGTCACCCATATTTTCATGAAAAAAGCCGGGGCATGGGGCACGCGCCGGCTTTCGTTCGCATGGATGGCGGATGTAGACGGGAGGCTACAAGCCTTTCACCTTCTCTTCCATTTCCTGCCTTTTCTTGCACTCGATGCAGAAGGTCGTCACGGGTCTTGCAGCCAGTCTCGCTTCGGAGATCTCCTCTCCGCAAACCTCGCATATACCGTAGTCTCCGGTCTCGATCCTTTCGAGGGCCTCTTTGATCTTGACGATGAGTTTTCTTTCCCGGTCTCGTATCCGGAGGGTGAAGTTTCTGTCCGATTCCAGGGTGGCCCTGTCCGTAGGATCGGGAAGGTTCTCCTCCCGCGATGTCATGCCGTTCACGGTCTCCTTGGCTTCATTCAGAAGCTCATCGAGCTTCTCACGAAGCAGCTCTTTGAAGTACTGGAGTTTGGTTTCGTCCATACCTGCTCACCTCTCACGACTTCTTTAACTTGTCCCAGAAACCCTTTGTATTCTTCCGCCTCCCGGAGTCCGTCGCCTTCCCGAATTCCTCCAGCAGTTCCCGTTGTCGCTGCGTCAGTTTCTTTGGGACCTTGACATTCACCTTCACATAGAGATCGCCGCTTCTGCTGCTCTGGAGCAGCGGCATCCCCATTCCCGACAGGGTCAGGATCTCTCCGGGCTGGGTGCCCGCCGGGACCTCGAGATCGCAACCTTCATCGGCGCCGATCACCGGGATCCGGATCTTGTCGCCCAGGGCGGCCTGCACAAAGGAGATGGGCACTTCGCAGTAAAGGTGTTCTCCCTCCCTCGTGAAAAACTGGTGATCCTTGACGTGAAGGATGACAAAGAGATCTCCCCGGGGTCCGCCGTTGTCGCCGGGTTCTCCCTCTCCCTGGAGCCTCAGCTGGGAGCCGGTATCGACGCCCGCGGGAATCTTCAGGGAGATCTGCCGATCGATCTTGACCTTTCCCGCCCCTCTGCATTCGGTGCAGGGGTTTGTGATGATCCTTCCCTGTCCCTGGCAGGTGGGGCAGGTGGTGCTGATCTGGAAGAACCCCTGCGTCCGCAGGATCTGGCCTCTGCCCTGGCAGCTTCTGCAGACCTGGGGCTGGGTGCCGGGCGGAAGACCGGTTCCACTGCACAGGGAGCAGGTCTCCATCCTCCTGAACCGAATCTCTTCCTCTTTGCCGTGAAAGGCCTCCTCCAGTGAGAGCTCGAGATCATAGCGTAGGTTCTGACCCTGCCTGGCCCGGGTTCTCCCCCTCTTGCCCCTGGATCCGAGACCGAAGAAGTCTTCGAAGATATCCCCGAAACTGCTGAAGATGTCGTCGAATCCGGAGAAACCCCGGAATCCCGAACCCGCCAGGCCCTCATGGCCGAACTGGTCGTAGATCTGCCGCTTTTCGGGGTTCCTGAGGACCTCGTAGGCCTCGGCCGCTTCCTTGAACTGCTCCTCGGCCTCCTGATCCCCCGGGTTCCGATCGGGGTGATACTTCAAAGCAAGCTTTCGGTACGCCTTTTTGATCTCTTCTTCGTCAGAGCCGCGGGAAACACCCAGGACCTCGTAGTAATCCCTCTTCTGCATTGTCCTTACCCTCGCGATTCCGATTGTCCTCCTTCTTCAAGCGCCTTTTTCTCATCCCCTTCGGCGGTGGCTTCAGGCAGAAGCTCGGGTTGGTCTCCGTCCTCGACGGCCCGCAGTTCGCTCCTTTCCGACTTGACGACATTTCCGCCCGCAATCTCCCTGAGGGCCACGACGATGTCCTTGTTCTTCGATGCGATGGTGGGCTCAGAGCCTTTCCTCAACGCTCGAACCCTCTTGGCGGCCATATGGATGAGTGCAAAGCGGTTGTTTACCTGGTTCAGGCAATCCTCGATGGTGATGCGTGCCATGTGTATCCCCTCTCGTTTTTTCGCCCGGCGCAGGCGATGAACGACCGTCTCGCGGTCGAGTGATTCCCAAGGGAACGGGACAAAACTCTTAAGTGGCCATAACAAAAATAGTAACGTTAACGAAATTCGCCTTGAATGTAAAGAGGTTTGTATATGGTTGGACTTCCTGTAGATGATTTCATGATCTCAGGCGGGCACATAGACCGCATACCCCCTCGGCGCAGCGAATATCTGCGCCCATCCGGATCCGTCCGAGTACTGCTCCATGGGTTGGTTCAGATCGTGCCCCCACCAGGCTGCGCACCTGAGTCTGGTATTCGGCCATCTTGTCCGGACCCAGGCGCCGCGCCAGGAAGAGGGGTCGGTGTTGATCGCGACGGCCAGCCCGCTCTGGTTCTGCCACCCGTGGCGTTGGGCAACATAGAAGCGCTGGTCGCAGTGCAGGCAGGATGAAACCCCTCCCGCATGGTCCCGGTGCACCTTGCAGAGCTGATCGATCCCATGGGGGGTGCCGGGGAGCGCCAGTCCATAGTTATAGTAGTCCTTCCAGAAGATGCAGGGCACGCCCTCGTGGGTCAGGATGAATGCGTATGCAAGCAGCTTGTCCGTGACGATGGGCTCTTTTCGATCGGTGTCGTGATTTTCGCAGAAGGTCACGGAGTGCATGGGGTAATGCAAGTTAAGCCCCTTTCCCCAGAGGCTCCTCATGTCGTACCATGGGTTATTGCACATCTCTCGAACGGCGTAGAAGAGCGGGAAATCGAACGCGGAGACCGACCACCCGACGTAGTCGAGGTAGCCCTTTACCGCCTCGATGCTTCCGTCCCAGAACTCGGCAACGCCGAAACACTTCTGCCAATCCTGAATGCTCTGCACGATCCAGGAGTCGAAATACTTCACGGCGTCGTACCGGAACCCGTCGTACCCGATCCCCCCCTGCCGATCCTTCAACCACCGGATGTATTCGATGACTCCGAGGTAAGTGTAAGGATTGTCGTGGCAGAGGTCCGGAAGGTCATAGCCCTCCAGATCCCCGTAGAAGGATCCGGCGTCGCGCGAGGAGTACTCGCACGGGTGAAAGTGGGTCCAGTCGCGGGCGAACCTTCCCGACTTGGGAATGTACTTCGTCATCAGATCGTGTCCGGTGAGCGGGTTCAGCTCGCTTCCGTCGCCGATATCGCAGTGATTGAGCACTGCATCCGCAATGACCGACATGCCATGGTCATGGGCGGTCCGGACCAGGGCCCGCAGGTCATCCTTCGATCCGAACCAGGTCTTCACTCCCCCTTTCTGGTCGAACTCGCCCTGATCGTAATAATCGTAGGGAGCGTACCCCATACTGTCGACGTGGCTCGATTTCGCAGAAGGCGGCAGCCACAAGCCCGTGATCCCGATCGCCTCAAGCTCAGGGATCTTGGCCTGTACGAACGTCCACCACGCTCCCTCTTTCCCCTCTGCCCGAGGGCAGTCCCAGTAAAAAGCCTGCAGCAGTCTCATGGCGGCCTCCCTTGCACGAATCGGGTTCCCATTCGCCAGAGAAGGATGTACGTCATTCGTCGACTCCCGCTCTCGCTTTGAGGATCAGTGGTCCGGTAAGTCTGGACCGGGTTTCACCGGGGATGTCCAACGCCGCTTGTCCACGTCATAGACTTAGCATTTGTAGATCTCTTTGGCGAGGGTTCTCCTGGCCGGTGCAGGAGATCGGCCACGAAGACACCAAGACACAAAGAAGAGCACGACCCCTTTCTGGATGTGTTCGGGTCTTCGCGGCGGGATGGGTTTGCGGCCTTGTCAACTGCCGATGAGAGAACGATCTTTCAGGCTCGTCGGCGATTGGCTTAAGAGCGCGACAGCGGGAACGGCCACCCCGAGCCTCTGCAGTTTCTTCATCACGATTCCCCTGTCAAACGGTTTGACCACATAGTCGTCGCAGCCGGCCTGAAGGGCCGTGATGATGGTGTCCTTATCGGACTTGGACGTGACCATGATGATCCTGGCCCTCTTCTCTTTGGGGATCCTCCATTCCTTCTCCATCTCCCGGATTTCAAAAAGTACCTGAAGGCCGTCCATCTCGGGCATGGAGATATCGAGAGTGACCACGTCAAACGGGTCCTTGGAATCGAGTCCGTTCAGGAAGGCGGACAGGGCGTAGATCCCTTTTTCAGCCCCTGTGCATTGGCCGACGCTCCCCAGTATCTTCTCCATCTTCCTTCGATTGATCTGCTCATCGTCGACGACCAGGCTTTTCATGTCACCCTCGAACAAGAGTTCGGTCCTCTATTTCCCTGAAATGGCTTTCCAGGCGGTTGCACTCCTCTTGCACTCTTCTGAACGCTTTCTTCACCGCGCGGTCTGGGGCCCCGCCTGCGGCCAGGTCCTCCAGCTCACCCGCAGCTCCTGCCAGAGGATAGGCTGTCATGTTGGAGGCACATCCCCTGATCGAGTGTGCCTCCTTCCTTACAGCCTCGAAGTCGCCCTCTGGAATGGCTCCACCGATGACCCGTATCTGGCCGGCGAGTTTCAGAAGAAAATCGTCCATCAACTCTTTAACGCACCCTCGGTCCCCCTCGAACTCCTCTATGGCCTTTTCATAATCCATCGGGGCCGCCTCCTTTCCTTCCCGAAGATCATCTCGGACCAAGGCAAGGCGGCCGCTGTCCTGAACGTCAGTGCAGGCAAGACGTTCCCCGTGCGGTGCCAGCCATTTGGTCACCGCATCCAGCAGTTCTTCACGGCCGAAAGGCTTCCATAAGCAGTCGTCCATACCGGCCTGGATGCACTCCTCCCTGCAGTCGTTCAGAGGAAAGGCCGTCAGGCCGATGATCGGTACCCTGTGATCGGACTCCCCCGGACTGCTTCTCTCAAGGGACCGGATGGTGAGAGCGGCATGGTGCCCACTCATCACGGGCATCTCCACATCCATGATGATCAGGTCATACCGCCGGTTCCGGAAGGAAGTTACGGCCAAAGACCCGTTCTCCACGACGTCCACCTGGTAACCCGCTCTCTCCAGAAAAGTGAGCGTGATCTGCTGATTGGTGGGATGGTCCTCGGCCAACAGGATCCTGGGTCTCTCTCGGGCTTGTCCTTCAATCGTGGATGGAGGCATGGTCCGGCTCTCTAACATGATGGTTTTGATATGAAAGCTTAAAGGAGATATCGGTCGCAGGCGCGGGAAGCTTGAATCAAAGTTACAGGACTGTTACTTGACACCCTGTGACATGTGACACCGCCGCCCCATGCAGAAGGGCGGCGCCAAATGGGGAGAACCGAGGCAATTCAAAGCCATACGGAACGATGTCCCTTTGGCCCGATCTTTGCTGAAGAGGGTCCTGCAATTGCTCGGACAGAGCGCACTCCGGCCGGCCAAACATATCGTGTCTGATCTGAAGCGGCTTGAGGGTAGGGTGAGAATCCAGGAGGAGAGAGATGTTATCCAGAGTAGCGATGAAATCGATCTTTGTTCCGATTCTACTGATCATGGCTACAAGCGAGACGATTTCGAGAATCGTCTTCATGAGAAACAAGAACCGCAGAACCCATGGCAACGCTCCAGGAGATTGCCGGGTCATATACCGGACGGTGACGGCGAATTGATGGCCGCGCTGTAAGGGTTTTCTTCATTTCGACCAGACGGCAGCCAGATCATCCGGGATACTTCGGATCGTAAGGGTAGACTTTCGGGAGGATACTGCAGTGGGGCGAACAGGAGGTCGAGGGGGCGGTTATCGTGTGGCAATCGTAGGTGCGGGATCCGGGGGCCTTTCGGTCGCGGCGCGCTTGGCCGACAAGATCGACCCCCTGAACATAACCCTGATCGACCCGGCCCAACGTCATTTCTACCAGCCTCTGTGGACGCTCGTCGGCGCCGGTGTGACCAAGCTGGAGAATACGGTCAAAGACATGGACCGGATTGTCCCGAAGGGGATCCAGTGGCGCCGTCGGAAAGCGGTCCGCATTCTCCCGGAGCAAAAAGAGGTCCTCCTGGAGGACGGTGAGATCATTGAGTACGACTACCTCGTGATCGCGGCAGGCCTGATCATGGATTTCGAAGGGATCCAGGGTGTAGACGGCGAGATCGGCAAGAACGGGATCTGCACCACCTATCTCCCGGATCATGCAGCGACAACCTACGAGACCATCCGTCGCTTCAAAGGGGGGCGCCTCCTTTTCACGATGCCGCCCATGCCGATCAAATGCCCCGCCGCACCGCAGAAAATCATGTACCTGGCCGAGGAGATTTTGAACCGGAACGGCGTCCGGAATGCATCCGAGATCATTTTCGCCACAGCCGCTTATGAAATGTTCTCTGTCCCGGAATTCTCCCGGGCACTGGAGCGGATCGTCAAAAAGAAGGGAATTGCCGTCAAATTCGGCCATCGTCTGATGAGAGTCGATGCCGCAACTGGATCCGCGTTTTTCGAGGTGAAGGAAAGACCGGAGTCTGAAACGACGGAGACGGTCTCCATGCATTATGACCTGCTCCATGTGGTGCCGCCCTCCGTTCCCCCGGCAATGATCCGGGAATCCGGACTGGCACACCCGGATGGGCCGCACAAGGGGTGGTTGGCCGTCGACCGGCATACCCTTCAGCACTTGAAGTATCCCAATGTGTTCGGCCTGGGCGATTGCGCCGGGATTCCGACCTCCAAGACGGGGGCCGCCATCCGGAGGCAAGCGCCGGTCCTTGTGCACAACCTCCACTGTGAGGCCTCGGGCAGTGCCTATTTCAGGTACTACAACGGATACACTTCCTGCCCGATCATTACCGGCTTCAGGAAAGTGATGCTGGCCGAATTCGGATACGGCGGCAAATTGATGCCCTCTTTCCCGGTAGATCCGACCGTGGAGCGAAGAACCATGTGGCTCCTCAAGAAACATTTCCTGCCTTTCATGTACTGGAAGGGACTGCTTCAGGGAATCGCATAGGCGGATCCTTTCAAGGAGGTTCCTTCTCCTCCACCGCCTATCGAGTGGAGATCTTCCTTGCCTATCCGCGAGAACGGGGGTAGTCTGGAACCCTGGCCATCCGGACCAGGTCAGAGGGATCATTGGCTCAGCCGGGAACCACCAGTTCTGGAAGGTTGGAACAATGGGATGATGCGTCGAAGAGGGCTTCTCGTGAGTCGTTCATGGGAGGCCTTTTTTTTTGAAGGAGGAGTGTATGGGATTCTCACTGCTTCTTGCCGTTCTGGCCATAAAATTCAGGAAGGCTGCGCAGAAGAACGCGGATTTCAGAAGGTTCCTGATGGGCCATGAATGCAGCGTCGTCATCAAGACGAAGGACAACAGGCGGGGAAAAAGATTCATCTTCAGGCAGGGCGCGTTTTCATCGGACCGGGCGCTGAATGAATACGATGCGGCGATGATATGGAAGGATGCAAAGACGGCGTTTGCCGGACTCCGGGCCGGAGAAGACGGGATCAAGCGGGCACTCGGGAGCCATCTGGTGGGGATCGACGGGCAGCTGCATTCCTTCACCTGGTTCGGCGCGGCCCTGAAGTTCGTCACCACCTGACGCCTTCAGGCGGTAGTGCGCCCCTCTTCCCCTCGTGAAGAAGCCGGATCAGTGGTGGTGATGGGCTGCGGCGACAAGGAGGAGAGATGAGTTACTGGTCGCATGAGTACCTGCTGAGGACATGGGGAGGCCCCATGGTCCAGGCCGAGTTCCTCAAGGAGGTCCAGAAGCCGTTCTTCGTCCCCCGCATATTCTCCGGCCTCAACCTTTTTCTGGAAAAAGCCGGTCTTCTCCCCGATGCGGTCGATCTCGTGGCGAAGGAGTGCAGGACCAAGAGGGCGTTCATCGTGACCGACGAGTACGCGGTCCGTTTTGCCCCGAAGATCATGAGACCCTACGAGAAGAGGCACGGGATCAGGTTCGAGGTATGGGACAAGGCCAAACCCGACGCGCCGATCGACACGATCGAGGATTGTGCCCGGAGGATGCGGCGGTTCGGCCCCGACCTGATCTTTGCCGTGGGCGGCGGCTCATCGATGGATACCGCCAAGGGCGCCTGGCTCCTGTACGAACATCCGGATGCCGATGTGCGGATCCTGAGTCCGCTCGTGCCCCTGAACCTGCGGAACAAGGCCAGGCTGGTGGCCGTCCCGACCACGAGCGGGACCGGCTCCGAAGTCACCGGCATTTCCGTCATCTCCTTCCCCGACGGCGTGAAGCTCGGCACAGGCGGCGCATTGCCGGAATTCGTCCCCGACTTTGCCCTGCTCGATCCGACCCTGACCGTTGGAATGCCGCCGCAACTCACCGCCGGTACGGGCGGAGATGCACTGGCCCACGCCGTGGACGGCTTCATGGTTCCCCGGGCGGATGAACTGAACCAGGCGATTGCGCTCAAGGCCATCCAGATGATTTTCGAGTGGCTCCCCAAGGCGTTCAGGGACGGCAACGACCTCATGCCCAGAATCAAGATGCAGCAGGCGGCGATGATGGCGGGAATTCCCCTGTCCAATGCCGGGTCCGGGATCTCGCACGCCCTCGGCCATACCATCGGCGGCCTGTACCACATCCATCACGGCGCCATGGTTCTGCTGTTCCTCCCCTATGAGCTTCAGGTCTATTCCAAGGCAACCGACCGCTACCTGGAGATATGCGATCTCCTTTCCATCCGGGACGACCGCTCGAATGCGCAAAGCCTCTCCAACCTGATCGAAAAGATACGCGGCCTGATGTCGGAGCTGAGACTCCCTTCCAGTCTTCGCGCTGCCGGTGTCTCCAGGGCTGACTTTGACCGGGACCTGGAGTCGATCCTCGACCAAACCCCGACCGATCCCGCCTTCTATTTCGGCTGGTTCGATCTGACGCGGGAGCAGTTGCGGGACGTTTTTCTCTGCGCCTATGAGGGCAGACTGCTGGATATGCATTCCGAGCTGTGGAGGTGATCCATGAGGGGATATTTCAACAGGTTCCTGAAAGTGGATCTGACGACGGCGAGCCTGGAGGATCTCCCTCTCAGAGACGATGATCTCAGAGACTACGTCGGGGGTTCCACCCTGGCAGCCAGGATGATTTATGACCATGTGGGGCCGGGGATGAACCCCCTTGCGCCGGAGAACCCGCTGATCTTTGCCACCGGGCCGTTTATCGGCTCGAAGATACCCATGGTCAGCCGGGCGGTCGTCTGCGGGATAGCCCCCGGCAGCGGCCTCTGGGGGGAGGCCACCACGGGGGGCAGATTCCCCGTTCGCCTGAAGTCCACCGGATACGACGGCCTCCTGATCACCGGAAAGGCCGAGAAGCCGGTCTGCCTGGTGGTCGCGGGTGGAAAGGCGGAAATCAGGCCCGCCGAACGGCTGTGGGGCAAGGATACCTACGCAACCCAGGCGATGATCGCCGCGGAAGTCGGGGAAAGGGCTTCGGCCGCCTGTATCGGTGCCGGCGGAGAGAAGCTGATCCGGTATGCCGGCATCGTGAACGACGACGGCAGGACGGCGGGGCGGTGCGGACTGGGAGCGCTGATGGGGGCGAAGAATCTCAAGGCGGTGGTGGTGTCGGGGACCCGGCGGCCTGAGGTTGCAGACGAGGAAAGAGTGAAGAGGCTTGTCGAGGAGACACGGGAATGCATCAGGAGCTTCCCGAACGCGAACGGATACCGTTTGTACGGCACCAACATGTACATGGATCTCGGCATGCGGTTGGGGGACGTGCCTGCCAAGTATTTCACCAAGAGCGTCTTTCCCGCGGAGAAGCTCCACGGCCCCGCCTTCAGGACGCGCTACCGGATGGCCAGCGACGCCTGCGCCGGCTGTCCGATCGGATGCGGCAGAGTCATCAAGGACTTCAGTCCCGAAATCCGGCGCGTCGATGGGCCCGAATACGAGACGGTCGCCGCCTTCGGGCCGCTCTGCATGAACTTCGACATCGACTCCATCGTCCGGGCAAACCATTTCTGCAATCTCCACGGGATCGATTCCATCTCTGCCGGCGTATCGATCGCCTTCGCGATGCATCTCTACGAGAAGGGTGTCCTCACGGAAAAAGAGGCGGGCATGGAGATACGGTGGGGAGACCCGGAGGTGATTCTGCGGCTGCTGGAGTCGATCATCGCCCAGGAGGGCATCGGCGCCGTCCTGTCCGGGGGCGTCAGGGAAATGGCCGCCGCGTTCGGCGCCGATCCCGAAGAGGCGGCGCACGTGAAAGGGCTGGAATTCCCGATGCACGACTCCCGGGCCTATCAGGGCGCGGCGCTGGCGTATGCCGTCGGCCCCCGGGGCGCCTGTCATCTCAAGGGAAGCCTCTACAGCCTGGATGCCCCGGGAAACGAATCGGCCCTGGAACTGGGGATCAGCTTCAGCAACAAGAACGATCCGGTGCAGAAAGGGGCGATGACGGCGAAGCTGCTCCAGTTCTGCGAGATCTACAACAGCTTCACCCTGTGTCAGTTTTCGCCGATGACGGCTCCCATGATCGCCCGGGGGCTGGCGGCGATTACCGGCATGCCGGTAGGCACGATGGACCTGCTCACCTTCGGCGAGCGTTCGCTGAACCTCAAACGGGCGATCAACAATCGGCTGGGCGTCACGCGGAAAGACGACAGACTCCCGAGGATCGTTCGGCAGGCGCTCAAGGAAGGGGCGACGGCGGGGATCGAGCCCTCCATGGAGATCATGCTGAGGGAATTCTATGAAGTGAGCGGATGGGACCTGGAAACCGGCAAGCCGACCAGGGAGCGGCTCGTCCAACTGGGGCTCGAGCAGGCCGCAAACGATCTCTGGGGGTGAGCGCAAGCCTTCCTACGATGCAGGTGCGAGCACCAGATCAAACTCCCCCTCCCTGCTCCCCTTTTCCGGATAGTGCTGCGTAACGAGCGTCTTGTGTCCCGGTGCGGTGACCCGGATATGGATATGAGGAGGTCTGTTCGTGTACTTGGGCGGAAAATTGCTCTGGAACAGGAAATCACCTGATCGGTCCGTGAGGACCGTAGCCCGGTGCTCATCATTGTATCTGCCGTCCGGGCCGGCCAGCCACAATTCAACGCGAGCCCCTGGAATGGGGGAGCAGTCTGTAGCCGACTTCACTTCGCCCGAAAGGGTATATCCTTCCCCTACCGAAGTTCGCATCGGCGCGTTGGGTTCATAAAACGGCCCCAGGCTGTCCGGGGTCGTCGGTTCGCACGCGGGCGGCTTCTGCTCTGATCTCTGGGCCGAAGATTCTCCCGGGTAAAGGCCTGCAAGAAGAACCGCTCCCAACAAAAGGAACATGAATCTGACGATCATCTTGCTGAATCCTCCTGTGCTGAGAGTCAAGCGCCGACTCAAGGTCGGCCCTGATGCGTTCACAAAAAGGATAATCATCGAGCCTCTCGGGGCAATGTCCTATCGGGCCTCTGGACAACCTGAATCTGCTAAAGTTCAGGAGGCCAAAGGCCGACGAACGAACCAGGTTCTGGAAAATAGCTCATAACGAGGTTGCCGCATGGAACGGAAATTCGCCCGCGCCATGGTTCCGCTGGTTTCCATTTTTTTCGTCCTCTCCTGCCAGACGCCGGATCAGCCTCGTGAACGGCAACGGACTCCGTCCCTTTCGGGAGACGAATCCGGCCGAAAAGTGATCCCATATATCGACGCCCACAACCACCTGTTCGGGGGACCGAGACGGGACGAGGATTACGTCGGCGCGGGAAACAGGGCGCTCACCAGGATGGATGCGCTGGGAATCAGGAAGATGCTCATCATGCCGCCGCCCCTCTCTTCGGACCATCCCGTGATCTTCGACATGGAGGAAATGCTCCCGGTCGTTCGGAACCACCCGGACCGGTTTGCGGTCCTCGGGGGAGGGGGCACCCTCAATGTGATGATCCATCGCGCCCACAGGGACGGCGTCGTGACGAACGAGGTGCGGGAGCGATTTCGGGCCAGGGCCCAGGATATCCTTTCAAAGGGGGGAGTCGGGTTCGGGGAGTTCGCGGTGGAGCACTTCTCGTTTGCACCCGATCATCCGTACGAGTCGGTCCCTGCGGATCATCCGCTGTTTCTTCTCCTTGCAGACATTGCCGGAGAAAAGGGTGCCCCGATAGACATCCACATGGAGGCCGTTCCCAGGGACATGGATCTGCCGGCCCGCAGGATCCTTACCCGCTCGGGGAACAATCCTGCCGGGCTTCGGGAGAATCTGCCTGCCTTCGAGAGGCTTCTTGCCCATAACCGAAAGGCCAGGATCATCTGGGCCCACGTGGGCTGGTGCAACACGGGAATGAGAACGGCGACCCTCTGCCGCGATCTCCTCGGGAGGCACCCCAACCTCTACATGAGTTTCAAGCTGAGCCCGGAGTCCGTCCCGGAGACCCGGCCGATCGGTCCGGACGAGAAATCCATCCGGCCGGAGTGGCTGGAGCTGCTTCGGGACTTCCCCGATCGGTTCGTCATCGGTACGGACCAGTTCTACGGCCCTCCGGGGGCGAGGCAGATCGGCCCTCAGAAGACCGAGGCCACCAGGCTGCTGATGGACCTGCTGCCGCCGGACCTTGCCCGCCGGGTAGGCATGGAAAACCCCATCAACCTCTTCAGGCTGGACGGAGGGGTCTCATATTCCGTCTCGTCAGTCGCTCGATTGGGCCGTTGATCAGGGGTAAGCATGTGACCTAATCTACGGAGCAGCAGGAGTCCCATTCTCGATCTCCGCCAAATTTTATCCAAGAAATCTCTTGACAACCTCTGGGCACATGCATAAACAATGGACCGAACGGTCAGTCCAGAGGGAACCTCACAGTTGCATAAAGCAAGGGCAATGTCGTCTTCGCAAATGGGGAGGCTACATGAATTGTGGAGGAATATGGTCGGTAATGAATGCCGAGCATTGCCCCTCTCGATCTCACTGCCGGTGAATTCCCGGCACCTGAATTTGTGCAACGCTAGAGGGAACATGAACAACAACAAGAAAGGCGACGTGAAGGAGCTGATACTCCGGGAAAGCACCAGGCTTTTCCTGGCCAACGGTTTCAAGGGGACATCCGTAGAAGAGATTACGAAGGCGGCTGGGGTCGGCAAAGGGACGCTCTACTGGTACTTCAAGAGCAAGGACGAGATCCTCCTGAATATCTTCAGAAGGTTCGAGCACAACTTCGTGGACGCGCTGATCCGGGCCGTTTCCGAATGCGATGGGAATTTCATTTCAAAGTACAAGATCTTTCATAAAGTGGCCACAGAGTTCGCCAGAGACGACAGGGACCTGGCCCTGGCCTCCAATGCGCTCCTGAACGAGATCGTGGGGACGAATACCGAGTCCGAGGAGGTGGTAAGGGCCATTTATGAAAAATACCGCCGCTTCGTGGAGAAGATGCTGGAGGATGGGAAGGAGGACGGCTCTGTCAACCCGGAGTTGGACACGGTCCTTTACTCGCACGTGGTCAACGCATGCCATGCGGGCATGCTCGTGCAGTGGTTTCTGGGAGGGGAATCTCTGGATGTGCGGGCATTTGTGAGAACATTCAGGGATGCCATCCTGAGGATGGTCACTGAAAGGCCGGCGAAGTAGTACCTGGCGCCGTAAGACACGTTATCCGCCCGATGCCCTTCTTATGGAACCACAGGCCTCCGCACTCTTCAACAGGGGGGACAAAATGGATTTCAATCTGAGCAAGGAACAGCGCGACATCAAGAGGGCGGCGAGGGACTTTGCCGAGGGGGAGTTCCCAGACATCGCAAAGGAATGCGACAGGGAGGAAAAAGCGGATCGTGGGCTCATAAGAAAGGCGTGTGATCTCGGATTTGTAGGGGTCTTCATCCCCGAGGAATACGGGGGGGTCGGGTATGGATATTTCGAGAGCGGACTGGTAATGGAAGAATTCTGGCGCGTGGATCCAGGCCTGGGCAGCCAGATAGAGAGTGTGTGTTTCGGGAGCGAGATGATCCTCCTCTTCGGCACGGAAGAGCAGAAGAACAAATACCTCCCCCCCCTCTGCAGAGGAGAAGCGATCAGCGGGACGGCCGTCACGGAGCCGGATGCAGGGAGCGACGTCCTGTCCGTGTCTACCAGGGCCGTGAAGAACAACGGCGGGTACCTCATCAACGGGACCAAGATGTTCATCTCGAATGCCTCCATCGCCGATTTCCTGGTCACCCTCTGTCTCACGAACCCGGATGCCGCTTCTCCCCACGAGCGGCACAGCGTCATGGTGGTTGAGACGAGCCGTGCGGGTCTGGAGAGGAACAAGCTGAAAGGCAAACTCGGAATACGGGCCCATGACACGGCGGAGGTCGTCTTTCGGGACGTGTGGGTTCCCGAAGGAAACCGGATCGGCGAAGAGGGCAGGGGATTTCGATACTTCATGGATTTCTTCAACCGCTCCAGGGCGTATGTCGCTGCGCAAGGGGTCGGGATTGCGCAAGGGGCGCTCGAAATGGCGGTAAAGCACGTCACGAAAAGAAGGCAGTTCGGACAGCCCCTCTCCTCTTTTCAGATCGTCCAGTGCAAACTGGCCGAAATGGCCACCCTTACCGAGGCGGCCAGGAACCTCGTGTACAAGGCTGCCTGGAAACTGGACCACGGGGACGTACAGCCCATGCTCATCTCCATGGCCAAGTGGTTTGCCGGAGAGACGGGGGTGAAGGTGGTCGACGAAGCCCTGCAGCTGCACGGAGGGTACGGCTACCTGGATGAATACGACATCAGCCGGTTTTACAGGGACGCCAAGATCGTGGAGATCTACGAGGGGTCCAAGGAGGTGGAGAAGCTTGTCATCGCGAGGCAGTTGCTGCAAAAGCATGGATTGAGCATCCTGGGCTGGTGAAAGGGGTCGGTATGGACAAGCGATGGTACAAGGTATGGCCGATGTGGGTTCCCAAGAGCTTCGAAGTCGAAAAACCCGCCTCGGAGTACATCAGGGAGTGGGCCACGTACACGCCGGACAAGCCGGCGCTCGCCTTTTATGGAAAAGAGATCTCCTACCGGGAGCTCAACAGCCTGATCGACAGGGCTGCCTGGGGGTTGGTCGAGCTGGGCGTAAAGAAAGGGGACCGTGTCGCGATCCACATGGAGAACTGCCCGCAGTTCGTGATCGGTTATTTCGCGGCCCAGAGGGCGGGGGGTGTTGTCGTGCCCGTGAACCCCATGTTCAAACAGGCTGAACTGGTGCACGAGCTCAACGATGCAGGGGCCGGGACGCTGATCGGCCTCGACTTCCTCTTTCCCGAGGTGGAGAAGGCCCTGCCTTCCACGCGGGTCAGGAACGTGATCCTCACCTCATTGAAAGATTACCTGCCCGAAAAACCACTCCTGCCCCTGCCTTCCGAAGCCGGTGAAGAGAAGCGTTCCTTTCCCGGCACCATGGATCTCGGCGAGCTGATCTCCAAAGGCGAGGATCGTCCCATATGCAGGGTGGACGACCTGAAAACGGACCTAGCTCTCCTGCAGTACACGGGAGGAACCACGGGCATACCCAAGGGCGCCATGATCAGCCACCACACCCTGTCCTGTGTGAGCGTAGGCACGATGCACTGGTACCACCATCGGGAAGACGACGTCCATCTCGGTGTGACCCCGTTCTTCCACACCATGGGCCAGCAGCAGCTGATGTGCACTCCCCTGGTCTCCGGCGGCAGGGTGATCGTCCTTACCCGGTTCGTCCCGGAGGTGGTTGCCCAGGCGATCACCCTTTATCGCTGCACCTATTGGGTAGGCGCCACAACCATGGTGATCGCCCTCCTGAACCTCCCCGACATCCGGAAGTACGACTTCACTTCGTTCCGGTGCCTCTGGAGCGGCGGCGCCCCCATATCGGTCGAACTCCAGAAGAAGCTCAAGGGTCTGGCACCCTCCGCGGTGATAGGGGAAGGATACGGGCTCTCCGAAACCATATCTCAGGGGGGCGCCATTACGCCGCTCCACCGGTACAAGCCGGGCTTCCTGGGCATACCCCAGCTCAACGACATGCGGATCATGGACCTGGAGACCGGTACGCGCGAGATGGGGCCGCTCGAGGAAGGGGAGATCACGATCAAGGGGCCGGCGGTGATGCTCGGCTACTGGAACAAGCCGGAGGAGACGAGACAGGTCCTGAGGGACGGCTGGCTGCATACCGGGGATATCGGCGTCATGGACGAGGAGGGCTTCATCAAGCTCATGGGCAGAAAAAGGGAGCTGATCAAGTGCTCAGGGTACAGCGTGTTCCCGGCCGAGGTGGAAGATCTGCTTTACAGGCATCCGGCCGTCAAGGAGACGTCGGTGATCGGGGTAAGCGATCCCTACAGGGGGGAGACCCCGAAGGCCTACATCATCCTGAAGCCGGAGTATGTGGGCAAGATCTCCGAAGAGGAGATCCTGGGCTGGTGCAAGGAGAACATGGCGGCCTACAAGCGGCCGCGGTTCGTCGAGTTCAGGACGGAACTTCCAAAGAGCGCGGCAGGTAAGATTCTGAAGAGGGTGCTCGTCGAGGAAGAGGAACGACGGGCGGACCGGCCAAAGAAGCAGGGAGGCTGAGGGGAATGTATGTCCTATGAAAGATTGTTTCATCTCGAGGATAAGGTAGCGCTCGTCGTCGGGGCGGCAGGAGGGCTGGCCGGCGAGACCTGTCTGGGGCTTGCCGCATTTGGGGCCACCCTGGCGCTGGCCGACAGGAGCGAAGAAGGCCTGGCTCAAGTCATCGCCGCGCTGAATTCAAGGGGGATCCCATCGTGGGCGCAACAGGTGGATGTGTCGGACGAATCCTCCGTCTCGGGACTGCTGGATGGTCTGCACAGGAAATTCGGCCGACTCGACGTCATGATCAACTTCGCGGGCCTCGCCGCTCCTTTGCAGGTGGAAGAGATCGATTCCCGGGAGTTTCAAAAGATCATCGGCGTAAACCTCCTGGGTTCTTTTCTTCTGGCGAGACACAGCCTTCGCTACATGGTCCCACAGGGCTCGGGAAAAATCATTCTGCTCGGCTCTGTACAAGGTCAGATAGGGAGGCCCTTTTCGTCCCACTATTCTGCAAGCAAGGGGGGAGTGCAGTCCATGGTCAGAACACTGGCGGTCGAAATGGCCAAGAAGAACATCCAGATCAATTCCGTCGCGCCGGTCTTCACCCTGACCCCGATGAGCGCTCCTGTCGTCGAAGATCCCCAGGCCAGGGAGCGGATCATGGCCACCATACCGATGGGCCGGCTTGGACTCCCTTCAGACCTTGTGGGGGCGATGATCTTTCTTTCGAGCAGCGCTTCGGACTTCATGACCGGTCAAACCCTCTTTGTGGATGGGGGATGCACGATCAGTTGAACCACAGAGGCAAGGCACACAGGCGGTGAGCCGCCGTTCCCGACGGCTGGCCGTCGAAATGGTGGTTGTAGGGGGCGATCCTCTTTGCGTTGAACCAGAAGAATGGAGGGGTATGCGATGAAAAAGGGAAAGGTTTTCTTGGCCACAGCGCTCGCGGTTTTCCTGCTGGCAGGCACGTGCGGCATCGGTGTCGCGGCCGAGCAGAAGTTCAAACTGAGACTGCAAACACACCTCATTCCGGATGACACGAAAAGGGTTCTCACCCATTTCGCGGATGCGGTCAAGGCCATGTCCAAGGGAAGCGTCGAGATTTCGCTCTTCGGGGTGGGAGCGATCGTGCCGATCAAGGAAGCGCTGCAGGCCGTCGGCAACGGGACGCTCGACATGGCCATGTACCCGGAGGGGTTCTGGTACAGGACCATACCGGTCAGCGAAGTCGGAATGGGCATCCCGTTTGTCTTTCGGGACCTTGAGGAAGCCAAGTATTTCATGCTCCGAAAGGGGTACCTGGAACTGCTCAGGGAGGGCTATGCCAAGCACAACGTCCACGTCGTTCCTTACGAGCCGTTTTCGATCGGGCTCATGACGAAACAGCCGGTCAACAAGGCGGAGGACCTGAAAGGGATGAAGCTGAGGGCCTACGGGACGATGGCCGACTGGCTCGGAAAGCTGGGCGCGTCGACGGTGGTCATCCCGGGAGGGGAGCTGTACACGGCCCTTGCGACCGGAGTGGTTTCCGGCGCGCATTGGGGAGACGCAGGCCCCATGTACATCATGAAGTTTCACGAGGTCTTGAAGAACTACATGAAACCGGAGCCCGCCATCGGAAGTTGGAACAACCTTCTTGTAAACACATCCGTGTGGAAGAAGCTCTCCCCCGAGCAGAAGGCGATCATCGAAACGGCCGCCCTCGGGTGCGGAACGACATGGTCCTTTAACGATACCAGGATCATGGGTGTGAAGGCGCTCAACGAGATGGTGAACAAGTGGCAGGTGAAGGTCAATACGCCTCCTGAAGAGGAACTGAAGAAGATGCGGCAGGCTTCACTGGCCCTGCAGGAGGAGATGGGCAAGAAGGACGATTTGAGCGCAAAGGCCGTGTCCATGCTCCGTGGGTATATGAAAGAGATGGGATACGAGAACTAAGAAGAGGACGTCGGATGGAAAAGCTCAACAGGGCGTTGGCGGTTGTAGATTCCATCAACGAATGGGTGGGGAAGGTCTCCAGTTTCCTGATTCTCGTTCTGGCGCTGATCGTAGGGTATGAGATCTTCATGCGGTATGTGATGAACAGCCCTACCGTCTGGGTAAATGAGATGTCCACGATGATCTTCGGCACGTTCATCATCCTGGGCGGGGCGTTTACCGCAAGGTACAACGGCCATATCGGGATGGATGTCGTCTACGGTCTTCTTTCGGCCAGAAAGAGGGCTGCTCTGGACCTGATCTCCTTTTTCGTCCTTTTCATTCCTTTGCTCGGCGTCCTGATGTGGAAGGGGGGGCATCCGCGTATTACTCGCTCGTGACCCTTGAGCATGACTCCACCCAGTGGGGGCCTCCCCTCTATCCCCTGAGGATCATGT
Source organism: Deltaproteobacteria bacterium (assembly GCA_020060215.1). Next base: position 41,755 of record JAGVAP010000085.1, read on the forward strand.
TGCCGCTCGGAGCCTTCCTCTTTTTCCTCCAGGCTTCGGCCAAAACGGTAAGGGATCTCTTGGTTCTGTTCGGAGCCATCAAGGAGGATTGACGGATGGATGTCGGCCTCATCACGGTCATGCTCTTTGCAGGGCTGCTGATACTCCTGGTGACCGGCGCACCCATCGCCATGGTCATGGGCGGGTCGGCTGTGCTCTTCACGCTCTTTCTGTGGGGGCCGCAAGCGCTCATGCAAATCGCCTCCAACACCTTCGGTGTGATGCAGAACTTCATCCTGGTGGCCATCCCGCTTTTCATCTTCATGGGGATGGTCCTTGAACAGTCGGGGATTTCGAAATCCCTGTACGAGGTCATGTACAGGTGGTTCGGGGGTCTGCGGGGCGGCCTGGCCGTGGGGACAGTGATCATTTGCATGATTTTTGCTGCCATGTGCGGCGTCAGCGGGGCCGCAACCGTCAGCATGGGGGTGATCGCGCTTCCGTCCATGCTGGAGCGGAGCTACAGAAAGGATATCGCGATCGGCTGTATCAGCGCCGGAGGAGCCCTGGGCATCCTCATCCCGCCGAGCGTACCGCTCATTCTCTACGGCCTCTTCTCCGGCGAATCGATCGGGGCGCTCTTCGCGGCCGGCGTGCTCCCGGGAATCCTGCTTGGGGCGATGTTCATCGCCTATATCCTGATCGGCTGCTATCTGAAGAAGGATCTTGGTCCCGCCATTCCGAGAGAGCAGCGGGCCACATGGGGTGAGAAGTTCCGGTCCCTGGTCGCAGTCTTACCCGCCCTATTGCTCATTGTGATTGTCCTCGGGTCTATCTTCGGCGGCGTGGCAACGCCTACCGAGGCAGCGGCCCTTGGTGCGCTCGGTTCCCTGGTGTGCGCAAGTCTTACCCGGACGCTCAGCTGGAGAGTCGTATCAGGTTCGTGCTACGGGACCATGAAACTGGGAAGCATGGTGGTTTGGATCATCATCGGAGGGACGGCCTTCACGTCGCTCTACACGGCGGTCGGCGCCATCGAATTCATCAAGGAAGTCGTGGCCACCCTTCCTGTAGGTCCATACATCATCCTTTTCGGCATGCAGCTGGTGCTGTTTGTCCTGGGCATGCTGCTGGACCCCGGCGGCATCATCATGATCTGCACCCCTGTCTTCGTCCCGGTCATCAAGGCCCTCGGGTTCGATCCCATATGGTTCGGGCTTCTTTTCATCGTGAACATGGAGATGGCTTATCTGACTCCTCCATTCGGCTTCAACCTCTTCTATATGAAAGCGATCGTCCCCCAAGGTATCGGCATGGGGGACATCATTCGCTCGATCCTTCCATTTGTGGGGATCCAGGGCCTGTGCCTGCTCATATGCATCCTGTTCCCGGAGCTCGTCCTCTGGCTTCCCCAAATCGTGCTGAGCGGGGGATAGCGACGCATGGACCAAACGCATTAGAAAGCAACTGCGGTTCTATCCTTGGGGGAGAACTCCGATGAAACTCGAAGGCAAGGTCGCCATTGTGACCGGGGCAAGCAGAGGGATCGGGAAAGCGATCGCGCTCGGATACGCCAGAGAAGGTGCAACCGTGGTCGTCGCCGCCCGGACCGAAGTCGAAAAGGACAAGGACCTCCCGGGGACCATCAGCCGGACTGCACTCGAGATCGAGCAGCTGGGCGGAAGGGCCCTCCCTGTCCGCTGCGACGTGACGGACGAGGGGAGCGTTGCGGCCATGGTTGAAAAGTGCCTGAGATCGTTCGACAGGATCGACATCCTCGTAAACAACGCGGGGGTGGCCTTTCATTACCCCATCGTGGAAACCCCGCTGAAGCGGTGGGAACTGGTCATCAAGGTAAACCTGACCGGCGCTTTTCTCTGCGCGAAGGCGGTACTTCCGTTCATGATGCGACAAAGGGGAGGAAGCATCCTGAATCTCTCATCTCTGGCGGCGGACGAGAGGGACAACGGGACCGTCCCGACGGGAGTTGCCTATGCCGTGGCGAAGGCGGGCCTTGACCGGTTCACCTGGGGGCTGGCGGCTGAGGCCGGGAGGTACAACATCGCGGTGAACTGTCTGAAGCCCAAGCGTGTCGTGGACACGGAAGGGATGAGGTTCTGGGCCAAGGAAGGAGATCGGCGGGGATGGGTGCCTCCGGACAAGATGGTGAAGTGTGCCGTCTTCCTGGCTGCACAGGATGGCTCCGGCGTGAGCGGAACCGTTGCGACGGACGAGGAGATCAGCCTCTGGCATGATCTCTGAGGGAGCTGGCATGGCCCAATGGCCGTCGGCCTTTTTGACGGAACCCCCCCCCTTTGGCCTTCGTCCCGTTTGAAGAGGTTCCCGGGCGGCTGAAAGGGTTTTCGTGTAACCACAATGGTCGAGGGAGCGTCCCATGGCTGCGACAACGACGATCAAGAAAGCTGCTTGTTTCTTCTGTCACAACAACTGCGGTGTCCTTGTGCATGTTCAGGACGGAAAGGTCGTAAAGGTCACGGGAAACCCCAAGCATCCTGCGAGCCACGGCTTCATCTGCGAGAGGTCTGTCCATGCGCCCCGGTGGCTCTACCATCCCGATCAGCTGCAACATGCGCTCAAGCGCACAGGGGCGCGAGGGGAGGGGAAGTGGAAAAAGATACCTTGGGAGCAGGCCCTCGATGAGATCGCCTGGAAACTCTCTTCTTTGAGGGATCAATACGGGCCGGAGAGCCTGATCGCTGCGGAGGGGACTTACAGGAGCGACCATTTCTGGGCCCGATCACGGTTCTTGAACCTCTTCGGCAACCCGCAGAACCTCATTTGCCCCGGCATGATCTGTTTCTGCAATGACTACGCGATCGAGATGGCCATGCTCGGATCACAGCTCCTCGATGACATCGGGAAGACCGGATGCGTCGTCTTCTGGGGGGCCAACCCAAAGGAGGCGCGCCTCACCCGGTGGCGGATCTTGAAGAGGAGGCTCGAAAACAGAGAGACCAGGGGGGACATCAAGGTGATCGCCATCGATCCTCTGATCAGCGATACGGGGATGGTGGCCGATATGTGCCTCCAGTTGAGACCTGGAACGGACGGCGCTCTGGCGCTCGGGTGGATCAACATCATCATCCAGGAGGGCCTCTACGACAAGGAGTTCGTGGAGAAGTGGACCTACGGGTTCAAGGAGCTCTCCGAGAGGGTCAGGGAATACACCCCTCAAAGGGTCGCGGAAATCACGTCCCTTTCTCCTGATGAGATCGTGCAGTCGGCAAGGCTCTATGCCACAAGCCGACCGGCATGCATCGATCGGGGTGTATCCGCAGACCAGCTGGGCCTGAATTCGGCGAGGGTGGAGCAGGCGAGGGTCATTCTGGGCGCCATCACGGGGAACATCGATGTCCCGGGCGGCGATTTCATGAGCGGGTTCCCCCTTGAGATCGACGGCAGGAGGCTCAGGAGCGACTCGGAGTTCGAGCTGGCCGACCGGTGTCCGCCTGAGCAGAGATCGAAGCAGATCGGCTCCGATCGGTTCAAGGTGATGTCATGGGCTTCCTGGGAGATCGTGGCGCCGCTCTATCAGAAGCAGCGGGGCGTGCCGTGCCCCAATCTCCACTACCTGATCATCCCGACACCCCTGGCCATGCGGCAGATCATCCGTGGGGAACCCTATCCCGTCAAGGCGATGATTACCGCTGCCAGCAATCCCCTGATCTGGGCGGCAAACACTCCGCTCGTGCGGGAAGCCCTTTGCCATGCGAATCTCGAGCTCCATGTGGTCCTTGAGTACTGGATGACCCCCACCGCCCAGCTTGCGGACTACGTGCTGCCGGCGGCCAGCTGGCTCGAAAGACCCCTTTGTTCCACGGTGGAGGATTGGACCACGCTCGCTTTTGCCGGAGAAAGGGCGATTCCACCCATGGGGGATCGTCACGAGGATTATCAGTTCTGGAGGGCGCTGGGAATCAGATTGGGCCAGGAGGAACACTGGCCGTGGAAAGACCTGGAAGAGGTCGTTCGACATCGCATCCAGCCGTTGGGGATCAGCTACGAGGAATTCGTGGAAAGAGGTCTGTTGCTGCCCTCCAAGCATGAGTTCAGAAAGTACGAGAGGTTCGGGTTTGCCACCCCTACCGGGAAAGTCGAGCTCTATTCCACCGTCTTTGAGAGACTGGGATACGATCCTCTCCCCTTTTTTGAAGAACCGCCCGAGAGCCCCATCAGGACTCCGGAGCTCCTGGCCGAATACCCCCTCATCCTCAACACGGGCGGAAGGTTCATGCCCCAGTTCCACTCGGAACACAGGCAGCTGGGAGTAGGGCTGCGCGAAATGCATCCCGACCCCCTGGTCACGATTCACCCCGAGACGGCGGGCCGTTTGGGCATCCGGGAAGGGGACTGGGTGCTCATCGAAACGTCCAGAGGTCGGATCAGACAGAGGGCCAAGCTGACGGACCGCATTCTGCCCAATGTGGTCAATGCGGAAGCAAGCTGGTGGTTCCCGGAACGACCGGGAGAAGCGCCGTCGATCTTCGGGGCCTATGAATCGAACGTAAACATGCTGACCATCGAGGAGCCTGAGACCCTGGATCCCCTCACGGGGGGGTGGTGTAACCGGGCGATGCTGTGCAAGGTGGTCAAGGCGGAAAACCATTGATCTCATCACGCGATTTTCAAGCGAACGGAGGAATCACGATATGGCATTGAGGACGCCACAGCAATATCTGGAGAGTCTCAGGGACGGAAGGGTCGTTTACTGTAACGGCGAAAGGGTCCCGGATGTGACGAAACACCCCATTCTCAACATCAGCAACCATTGGGTGGCGATGGATTACGTTATGAGCAATGACCCCCGCTACCAGGATCTTCTTACCGACATGGACGAAGACGGCGATCGCGTGGCCTTTGTCCTGCAGCCGCAGCGGACCAGAGAGGACCTGCTCAGGCTGCGGGAGGTCGTCAAGCTCTGGGCCCGCGCCACCTTCGGAAAGCCGAGCGGAGCCAAATTCGTGGCCAAGGACGGCCTGAACGCCGTCACCGTGGTCAGTCGAAGGGTGGACAAAAAATACGGGACCCGTTATGCGGCCAACGTCGAAACGTATCGGAAGTACCTCAAGAAGAACGACCTCGCTTTCGCGATGGGGCTGACCGACGTGAAGGGGGACAGGAGTCTCCGCCCCTCCCAGCAGAAGCAGCACCAGGACTTCTACGTGCGGGTCGTCGAAGAGCGGAGGGACGGAATCGTCGTATGCGGGGCCAAGGCCCATATCAGCCAGGCGGCCGCCTGCAACGAGATCCTCGTGGCCCCCTGTCGGGCCATGCGCGAAGACGACAAGCCGTACGCCGTCTCCTTTGCAGTGCCGGTGAACACGAAGGGGATCACCGTCGTCTCAGCAGAACCCGAGGTGGAGAAGGGGGTCGATCTGTTCGACCACCCCATTGCGGGGAGCGTCTACATCAACGACGCCCTCATCGTCTTCGACCATGTGTTCATCCCCCATGAAAGGATCTTCCTGAAGGGGGAGTGGGAGTTTGCCGGTCAGATAGCGTACATGTTCGCGAACTTTCACCGCTTGAGTGCCGAGACCTACAAGGCCATCGAGCTGGAGCTCTTCACCGGCGCTGCGGTGCTGATGGCCGAGTACAACGGGGTGGAAAAGGCGCCCCATGTGCGCGATAAGCTGACCTGGCTCGCCATGTACACCGAGGCCGTGGAGATCCTTGGAAGGGCGGCCTGCGAGCACTGCAGCAGTGAACCGGACTCCGATCTCGTTTACCCGAACCCCATGGTCGCCAACATCTGCAAGTTCTATTTTGCCGACCACTGGCACCAGGCGACGAAATATATTCAGGACATCGGAGGAGGCATCCTGGTGACCTGCCCCACCTCGAAGGACTACTTCAACCCCGAGATCCGCCCCCTGATGGAAAAATATCTGGCCGGGAAGGCCGGGGTCCCGACCGAGAGCCGGCTCCGCATGATCAAGCTCGTCAGGGATCTGACCTCTTGCTATGAAGACGTGTTGACCATTCACGCCGAAGGGTCCCTGGAGGCCCAGAAGCTCTCCATCCTGACCCTGGCCGATTTTGAGAGGTACAGGGCGGCGGCCTTGAGGGCGGCGCGGGTGGAGAACCCGAGGAAGCATCCCCTGTTCCAGGATCTTCCGGCCTTCCCGCCCGCGCTGTGAAAAAGAACCGACTCCAGAGGGGTCGACTTGGATTGCACCCCGGAGGAGAAGATTATGGCGCGGACAAGCCGGAATCTGGAAGGTTGGAATAGTGGAGTACTGGAGAACAACAGTCAAGAGCTTGGGGATGAGGGTGCCGCAAGACGGCTTTCTCGCCCTGGACCCATCGTTCCGTGATTCCATCATTCCATCAATCCACGAATGAGGGGGAAGGATATGCGTCCCAAAAAGGTTGCGGTGATCGGAGCGGGGGCCATGGGTTCAGGCATCGCCCATGCGCTGGCCGCCGCGTCCATAGAGGTCGTCCTGGTGGATGTAAACATGGGTCTGGTTGAGAAGGGCCTGCAGCGGATCGATGCAAGATGCGCATCGGACGTCGGGAAGGGAAGACTCGCCGCTGAAGATAAGGACCGGTTCATGGCACGCATCCGTGGGAGCGTGAGCCCGGCGGTCGGGTCGGATTCGGAGCTCGTGGTCGAGGCCGTGGTGGAGGATCGACGCATCAAGGGCGAGCTCTTTCGTTCCCTCGACCGCATCTGTCCGCGGGAGACCGTCTTTGCGACCAACACTTCGACCCTGTCGGTCACCGACCTGGGCCGTTCATCAGGCAGGCCGGAGACCTTTCTCGGCCTGCATTTTTTCAATCCCGTTCACGCGATGAAGCTCGTCGAGGTGATCCCGGGGCTGGACACGGGAAGAGAGACCCTCGGTGGAGCAATCGATCTGATCCAGTCGATCGGGAAGATACCGGTGGTGGTGCAGGACTGCCCCGGGTTCCTGGTAAACCGCATCCTCCTGGCATACATCGGCGAAGCGCTGCACTGTGTGCAGGAGGGCATCGACCCCGAAGAGATCGATACGGAGGCCAGGAGGGCCGGTTTCCCGATGGGACCCCTCGAGCTTTCGGACATGGTCGGCTGGGATGTGAGCCTCCATACGTTTCCGATCCTCCACGACGCCTACGGCGAGCGGTTCCCCTTTCCGGGGATCGTCCGGAAGCTCAATGAGGCCGGCCGGCTGGGGATGAAGACGGGGAGGGGGATCTACACCGAAGGGAAGATCGACGGCGAGTTCCGTGCGATGGTCAGAGGCATGGGACACCAGGAGGGGGCTGGAGGCTTTTCCATGGACCGCCTCATCCTGCGTCAGGTGAACGAGGCGGTCTATTGCCTCCAGGAGTCCGTTGCCACTGCGGAAGAGATCGATCGGGCCATGGTCCTGGGCACAGGGTTCCCCAATCAGAAAGGCACGGGCGGCCCCCTCCACTGGGCGGACGAGAGGGGCCTCGACCGGGTGCTCTTTGGATTGGAGGAGCTGGCGAGGAGAGAAGGGGCGAGATTCTGGCCCCATCACCTTCTCAAGAGGTACCTGGCTGCGGGAAGATCGGGCAGGAAATCCGGGAGAGGGTTTTTCACCTATTAGACTGGGGATAAGAAGATGGCGTTGAAAGAGGTAGTGATCGTAAGCGGGGTCAGAACCCCCATTGGAGATCTTCTCGGCGGTCTCAAAGAGCTGACCTGCGTGGAGTTGGGTGTGATCGCGCTCAAGGCGGCCATAGAAAAGGCCTCGATCGATCCCAAGCTCATCGAGGAAGTGGTCTGCGGCAACCCGGACATGGCCGGGGCCAAGTCGAACCCGGGGAGGCAGGTCGCCATATACTCCGGCTGTACATGGGAGACGGTGGCCTGCACCGTGAACCAGCAGTGCGTATCCTCCCTGAGGGCCGCGGAGATCATGTACCAGGAACTGCTGCTGGGAAAAGTGGAGGTCGGGGCAACCGTCGGTTGCGAGAGCATGTCCAACATTCCCTATTTGGTCATGGGCGCCCGCTCAGGGCTGAGAATGGGACATCAGCAGCTGGTGGACGCGATGTATAATGACGGCATGACCGACGCCTTCTACAACATCCTCATGGGGGAGACGGCTGAAAACATCGTCCGGATGTACAACATCTCCCGGGAAGAGCAGGATGAGTTCGCGCTCATGAGCCATCACCGGGCCTGTGCAGCCATCAACAACAAGACCCTTGTGGACGAAGTGGTCCCGGTTGAGATCCAGTCGAAGAAAGGAACGAAGATCTTCGATACCGATGAGCGTCCCCGGCAGGGACTCACCATGGAAGACCTGGCGAAGCTGAAACCGGCTTTCGTGAAGGACGGCACTGTGACCGCGGGGAATTCCTCAGGCATCAACGACGGTGCGGCGGCCCTGATCATGATGACCCTGGACAAGGCCAACGAACTCGGCATCAAGCCCCTCGCCCGCGTGGTGGCCACCGGATCTGCGGCGGTGGATGCCAGGATCATGGGCATGGGGGTGGTGCCGGCGGTCAGGAAGGCGCTCCAATTCGCCGATCTCCCCCTGGAAGCGATCGACTACTGGGAGATCAATGAGGCCTTTGCGGCCCAGATCCTGGGGTGCAACCGCGAGTTGAAGATTCCCCCGGACAGGATGAACGGTCACGGCGGGGGCATCTCCCTGGGCCATCCTGTGGGCATGACCGGGGCACGTCTGCTCGTCTCGCTGATCCACGAGATGCGCCGTCGCGGCGCGCGCTACGGAGGGGCCTCCCTTTGCGGGGGAGGCGGTCCGGCCACGGCCATGATCGTGGAAGCCGTCTAGTTTTCGTTTCGCGTCGCGTAAGGGAATCGTCATCTCGACCGAAGGGAGAGATCTGATTTGCGTTCAGGTCAAGGCAAGGCAGGGGGTTGAACGTCGCCGGGAATGATTTCGGGAGAAGATCGATGGCTGATGAAGTGCTGTATGAGAGAGAGGGGCCCCTGGGGTTTGTGACCATCAACCGCCCTGGAGCGAGAAACTCGCTGAACATGGCGGTCTTCTCGCGACTCGACGAGATCCTCGACCGGGTTGGCGGCGACGAAGATCTGAGGGTTCTCGTCGTGACGGGGGCCGGCCATGTCTTCGTATCGGGGGCAGACATCAATGAACTTCTCCATCTCGATACCACGTCGGGGTGGTCCGCCTCCCGTTTTCAGCAGTCGGTCTTTCACAAGCTCGAGAGACTGGGCAAGCCCTCCATTGCCGCCATCGACGGATTTGCACTTGGTGGTGGACTGGAACTGGCCTTATCGTGTACATTCCGGTTAGCCACCACCCGGGCGAGGCTGGGTTTCCCGGAACTGGGGCTCGGGATCATTCCCGCCTTCGGGGGAACGCAGCGTCTGGTCCGAACGGTGGGGCAGGCCAAGGCAGCGGAACTGATCCTTTTCCATTCCATGATCGACGGCGAGGAGGCCTCGAGGATCGGGCTGGTGAACCGGGCGGTTGAGCCCGATCAGCTCATGAAGACCAGCCGGGAGATGGCCGGGACCCTCTCCCGGCTGAGCCCTCTGGCTGTCCGTCTGGAAATGGAACTGCTCTTCGAAGCGGAAAACAAGGGGTTCGGGACCGGCATGGCCCTCGAATCCGCGCTGGGGGCCTTGGCCGTATCTTCCGCCGAGGCCAAGCGCTTGTTGGAGGGCTTTCTGCAGAAGCGCAAATAGACCGGCGCCCAATGAATACGACCGGTAAAGGGGGGGGCCCGTGCCGACTACCCTGTCACCTTTCTGGGGAGGTCAGCCCCGGTTGCTTGCCGCCGGAGGGGGCAAGATCGATCGAACAGTAAATCGTGGTGGTTTTCTGTAGGAGCAAGCTCCTGCTTGCGATCTCCTCGGAACTGAAAGAATCGCAAGCAGGGGCGTGTTCCTACAAGGATGCTCTTCAACGATATCATTCATGTCGAAGCTTATCCGCCGGTCCCTGGCTCGTAGTGAGGGTTCTGATCCATTGGGCGCTCCGGTTGGGAAACATTTCCTTTGTTCCCGGCACGGATCACCGGCGTAGCCATTGTTCATACCACCGGCATGCCAGTGGATGATTCCTTCATTCAGGATAGGCTCGAGACAAGGAGGAGAAGAAATGAAAGAGGTGAAGACGGTTGGAATCATCGGTTTCGGTGTGATGGGTGCGGCCATCGGGCTCAATGCCGCGGCAAACGGATATCGGGTCGTGTACAAGGAGTTGAACGATGAGCTGGTCAGATCCATGTACGACAAGTTCGTCTCGAAAGCCTTGGCCAAGAGAGTGGGGCAGGGGAAGATGACCCAGGCGGATATGGACACGATCTGCGGGATGATCACGGGAACGACCTCTTACCAAGACCTCGCAGGATGCGATCTGATCATCGAAGCGGCCATCGAGAAGATGGATCTGAAAATTGGAATCTTCGGGGAATTGTCGGATGCGTGCCCCAAGGACACGATCATCGTGAGCAACACATCGACCTTTCTCATCGAAAAGCTCATGGAGAAGGTGGCCAACCCGGCAAGGACCGCGGGTCTTCACTACTTCTTCCCGGCCAACGTCAACCGGCTGGTCGAGGTCATCCGACAGAAGAACACAAGCGATGAGACCTACGGGGCACTGATGGATTTCTCCCGGCAGAACAAGAAGGTGCCGATCACGGTCAAGGACTTCCCGGGATTCGCCATCAACCCGATCTTTATCTCCAGCTACCTGGTGCTCAACTCCTTCTTCGGCGACGTGTACAACGCGGCGACGCTGGAAAGCATCTCCCAGGAGACGCTGGGCGTGAAGTACGGCATCATGTGGGTGCAGAACGGCTCCGGCCTGGGGACGGCCTATCATGCAGGCTGCTCGATGGTGGAGTACCTTTCCGGGTCCGACATCGGCTTTCCGCCGGTCCCGGGCCAGCTGAAGAGCATGTTCGAAAGCGGCAGACTCTGGGATCTGGAAGGGACTGTCCTCAAAGACCCGCAGGAGCGCAGCATCGTGGGCGACAGCCTGCTGGGCTCCATATTCTGCATCGCCACCCATCTGGTCGAAAAGCAGGTCGTGTCGCCCAAGGACCTGGAGCTTGGCGTCTGCACCGCCCTGGCCTGGCCGAAGGGGCCTTTTACCCTCATGAATGAGATGGGGATGAATGAAGTCCTGAAGCGGGTGAAAAGGGCGGTGGAGGCCGGGTACTTCAAGATGCCCCGCAAGTTCGCTTCCGGTGATCTGAAGCCCTGGGATCTACAATCCTGATGCAGTCCGACCAAATCCCGCTGCTAAGACACGAAGACGCCAAGCAAGGTATCGTGGTCTTCTTTGTGTCTTAGGGCCTTGGTGGCAGATCTCAGGCCGGACGTTACAGGTGGAGGTTGGAGCATGGCATTCGATTTGAGCAAAGAGCAGATCGACATTCGGAGGGCGGCCAGGGAATTCGCTGAAAAGGAGTTCCGAGAAGTCGGGCGGGAATTGGACGCCAAGGAGGAATTCGACGACCGGATATGGAAAAAGGCGGCGGAGCTGGGGTTCCTCGGCGTGTTCGTGGATGAGAAGTACGGCGGGGCGGGGATGGGATACCTGGAGCAGTGTCTCATTGTCGAGGAATTCGCCCGGGTGGACCTGGGGATCACCCACGCGATAGAGTCCGCGTTCTTCGGGACTCAGCTCATCATGCTCGCCGGGACGGAGGAGCAGAAGCGGAAATATCTCCCCGCCGTGTGCAGCGGAGAGATGAGGATGGGGGTGGCGGTCACGGAGCCGGACGCCGGGAGCGATGTCGTTTCCATTCAGACGGAGGCTGTCCGCGAAGGCGGGGAGTATGTGATCAGGGGGAACAAGATCTTCATCACCAATTGCACGGTGGCCGATTTCCTGATCGTCCTCTGCGTCACGGAACCGGACCATCCCCGAAAACACGAGAGGCTCAGCACGATCATCGTGGAGACCGACAGGCCCGGGTACGAGGCGAGCAAGTTCCATGGGAAGCTTTCCCTTCGTCCTTCGAATACGGGGGAGGTGGCCTTTCACGATGTGCGGGTCCCGGCAGAAAACCTGCTGGGAAAACCGGGGCGGGGTTTCTATCACATCATGGAGTTCTTCAACCGCACGAGGGTCCAGGTGGCCGCTTTGGGCGTGGGCACCGCCCAGGGGGCGCTGGACAAGGCCGTGGCCCACGTGCGGCGCAGGGAACAGTTCGGGAGCCCCCTCGCATCCTTTCAGCTGATCCAGGGCAAGATCGCGGAGATGGCCACCATGACCGAGGCTGCACGCTCGATCTGCTATCGCGCGGCCTCGAAGCTCGACTCGGGGACCCCCGACCCCGGCCTGAGTTCCATGGCCAAATGGTACTGTGCGGAGATCGCGGTCAAGGTGGCCGACGAGGCCATTCAGCTTCACGGGGGGTATGGAATCCTCGAAGAGTACGACGTGGCCCACTACTGGCGGAACGCCAAAGTCCTGGAGATCTTCGAAGGAAGCAAGGAGATCGAGAAGCTCATCATCGGCAGAAAGGTGCTCGGGGATTCAAAAAGCAAGAAACCCTGAGCCCGACTTATCCTGTTTCCCCCTCCCTCGACGGGAGGGGATAAAGGGGAGGGTGGCATCTTCACCTTTCAAGAATCCCCTTGAATGCCGCTCCATCCAGGACCCCGATCCGTTCCCGCCCCAGCAGGATCAAGCCGCTTTCCGAAAAGCTCTTCAGCACTCTCGTGATCACGAACCGTGCCGAGTTCGTCGGCCGGCTCCTGGTGAGACATTTCAAGATACCTGCCCTGCCTCTTTCTTAGAAATCACCTTTCTTGGAATTCACCGTCAACTACCCCACGGTACGAGTAAATGAGCGGGTAAGCACAAACGGGAAGGCCTGTTCTCGCGCAGACGGTAGAGGCGCGGAGAAAGGTAGAACATAAACCCAGAGGGAATTCCCATCCCATTCAGCCCTATTGCCATTTCGCCGACTTTGGCGTAGCTATATATTGACCCTCTTGAACCTCTTCGTATCGTGACCATCTCTTTCTCTGGAGGTGTCCATGGCCTCTTCAGTCAGATACAAGGGGGTAAACGGCCTCCGGGCGATCAGGCGCTGGGCCATCCCCTACCTCAACTCCCACATCCATGCACGCGAATTCCGCCCGGTTCTTTGCTACCTCTTCACCGAGTGGCGGTGCAACATCGATTGTCATTATTGCTTCCAGTACGATAACCGTCTTCCGGGGATGGCCCTGGACACGGCCAAGAGCTCCCTGGAGTGGCTTTGGTCCCTCGGATGCAGGGTCGTTTCCCTGATGGGCGGCGAGCCCCTCATGCGCAAGGACTTCGTCATCGAGATCACGCGGTTCGGTGCGGACAAGGGGTTCTTCGTCTATCTCCCTACGAACGGTTATCTCCTGGACAAACCCTTCATAGACGAGATCGGCCGCGCGGGTGTGGCTGCAATCAATCTCGCCGTGGATTGTATCGCTCCACGAAAGGGACTCCCGAAGGCCCTGCTCAACATCGAGCCGCAGTTCCGCTACCTCCTGAAGCGTCAGAAAGAATATGGGTACCTCCTCTTTTTCAACATCAATATCTGCAGGAGCAACCTCAAGGAGGTCAAGCTCCTGACGGAGATCGCACACCAGAACCAAATCGGGACCGACTATCACCTGAACGAACCGCCCCACAACTTTGTCGGCCTCGACCACTACCGCCACATGGATGACATGCTGAGCATCACACCCGATGCGTATCAGGAGCTGGACGAGCTCCTCGACTGGATCATCGAAAGACATCGCATGGGGCGGCCCATGGTCAACCCGATCTCTCACCTGCTTTCCTTCAAGGGGAGGGTCCGGGGTCGAATCAGGCCATGGGATTGCCGGGCAGGGCACAACGGTGCCTTGATCAGGCCGGACGGCACGCTCTCACCGTGCTTTGACATGATCACCTATGATCATGACTGGGGACGGATCTGGTCGCCCAGGTTTGTGAAAGAGGAACTGGACGCGTTGAAGAAGAGGTGTTTGCCCCTCTGCTCCTCGACCTGTTTTTACACCATGGGCCATTATTACAACCTTCACTTTTTTCCGGAGTGGATCCTGCAGCACGTGCGCGTGGGCTGATGGTGGCGCAGAATCGAGACGAGAGGATTCCCGGCGCCTCGCCGATGCATCCGTCGAAGAGAACCCGATGACGATGACCCTGCAGATCGCGTTCCTGGGGTCACCCCTCCTGCTCACGGCCCTGGCCGGTGGACTGTGCCTCCGGTACGACTGTCTGACCTCCCTCAAGAGACCCTTGGATGCAGGGCTTCTTTTCAGGGGAGAGAGGGTTTTCGGCGATCACAAGACATGGCGGGGATTGTTCTTGAACGTGGCGTTCTGTACACTCGGGACGTGGATTCAAGGCAGGTTTCAGCGGACCGGCCAACTCCCGCCTTGGCTGCCCTTGTGTGACTATGGGGGGCTTTGGGTGCCTGTAGGGCTGGCCCTGGGTCTCGGGGCGACCTTGGGTGAGCTTCCCAACAGTTTCCTGAAACGGCAGCTTCGGATCGAACCGGGCAAGAGGAGGGGGGGAGTTGTCGGGTTTGCTCTCTTCCTGTTCGATCAGGTGGACCTGGCGATCGGGGTCTGGTTCTTTCTGTATCCCTTGATCAGGCCGCCGATGCGGCTCATCCTGTGGTCTCTTGCGCTCACGATCCCTCTGCACCTGCTCGTCTCCATCATAGGATACGTTCTGGGCATGCGCAAGACACTGACCTGAATGGACCCGGTTTTCGATACCAAATTGAAGACTCCTTCTGTGTGCAGCGAGTGCCGCGGCCTCCGCCTTGCAGCCACCGGCAGGCCTCAGGCCCTTCGCCCGCACATCGGCCAACTTCTCTTTTGCGGCCGCAAGCTGTGCCTGGATCGTATCTTCCTCTGGTCTGCATTCAGCATTTTTTTCAGGATATCCCCGTCCCTCCATGGCTTGATACAACGCATCCTGTCGGCGACATCCACAAGCGAACCAAGAACCGGCGGAGAAGCTTCCATATGAATGAATATCGTTGGATCTCTATTCTTGTAGGAGCAAGCTCCTGCTTGCGATCTTTTCGGGAGTCGAATGAATCGCATGCAGGAGCTTGCTCCTACAGAAGACCACCAGGACTCGCTGTTCGATCGATCTTGCCACCTCCGGGGGCAAGCGACCGGGGCCGACCTCCGTGAAAGAGGACAAGGGAGTCGGTACGAGACCCCCCCTTCCAGGGGGCCTCATCCAGCCACCAGTTACTGGTGGTGTTGATTATGACAAGGCTGAAAATGAAAATTGACGAGAAGAAACGGATCGGATTAGTCTGCGCTGACAGGGCCTGATCAAACAGGGGATCGGAAACGGAGGCGATCGATGAGCCTACACTCGCAGACAAGAGGTGCAATCCTGAATTTCAGAGGCAACTCGACCTTATGCGCATTTTTGGTTGCGATCTGCCTGATGTCTCTGGGGGGCTGCTGTCCGGTCACACCCGCCACCACCATTCCGGCGACGGTTCCGGAAGTCCGCCC
>JAGVAP010000127.1 GCA_020060215.1 Deltaproteobacteria bacterium
ATTGAAGTGGCCGATCGATGCAGAGAAGTGCATTCGGTTCTGGGCTCGCAACAACGGATCCTGCACCACGTGCAGAAGGGTCTGCCCCTTCAATAAACCCGACGGCCTCATTCATGACCTTTCGAGGTGGACGATACGGCGTCTCCCGTTCATGAATCGAGTCCTCTTGCATTTCGATGACTTGCTGGGATACGGCAAGCGAAAGAGAGCGGAAGCTTTCTGGGACGGCGGTTTCTAGGCGGCGTTTCAGACACCGAAACGGCTCTTCCCGGGAAATCAGCGGTGCCGCTCATCCCTTGGATGCTGAACAGGCCTTGAAGACCTCCCTGGAGTCTCATCGCCCGCTCTCCCCCTGAGAGTGCAATGAGCCTTCATCCCGAATCCTTCCCGTCACAGGGCATCCTCCGCTGTGCTCACTCAGGGCTGAAAAGCGGGCACTCCACCCAGCTTTTCAAGGCGGACATCTCATTGGCTACCAGGAAGCGGGATGTGATTCCTTGACAAGTGAAGAGCCGGAAGGTAAAGGGAAACACCCCCTTTGGTTTTCTGTGGGGCAACAAAGAAGAGAGGAGAAAGAATGAAAAGATACCTGCCGATCCTGATGTTCCTTCTTTGTCTGACGGGCTCTTCGGCCTGGGCCGGAGTCGCGTACGTGACGGATTCCTTCGAAGTGACCGTTCGTACCGGCCCGTCCACGGAGAACAAGATCACGGCCATGCCCTCTTCGGGCCAATCCATGCAGGTGGTCGAGACGCAGGGCGACTGGAGCCGGGTGCGTCTGTCGATCCGGGACGGGGGGAATATCGAAGGGTGGATCTTGTCCCGATACCTGATCACCCGGGTGCCCTGGGAGCTACAGGCCAAGGCGGCGAAGGAAGAGATTGCCTCGCTGAAGGAGAAGCTATCGCGGGTCGAGCAGGAGAGGAATGAGTTGAAGGGCCGCGACAAGGACCTCTCCGGCAAGGTGGAGGCGGCCTCGGCCGCCCTGGCGAAGCTGCAGGGGGAGTATGAGACGTTCAAGAAGGGGGCCGCCGAGTACATCGCCCTGAAGAGGGAGTACGAAACCGCCAGGTCCACCCTGGAGAGCAATGGCGCCGCCATCAAGACCCTCTCGGAGGAAAACCGGGTGCTGAAATCATCCCAGCAGCACATGCTGATTCTGGCCGGTGCTGCGATACTCCTCTTCGGTCTGATCATCGGGCTGGTCATGGGCAGGAAGCAGCGAAAAAGAAAGTCACTCTATTGAGCTGCAACGTGCAGGGGGCCGTCCAGGTGCATCTTCCCTTCCCGGCCAGGGTTCAATAAGGCCACCTCGTCATCCCTTCCGGGGCATGAAGAGCAGGGGCCTGCCCCTGCTCGTCGGGGCGCCCCTCAGCGGTTCAGTCGGGGTCTCCCCGAGCGACGTTTCAGATTCCCGACGGCAGAGAAGGCGTTTGGGTCGGTATATGTTTTCGCCGGCCGACGTTGTCTGAAACCCTAAGCACCGGGCGAAGAGGATTCACTGGGCAAAGAAACGTAAACCTCCCGTGATCTTCTCTTATGCGTCGTCGAGTGATGAATGGCCGCTACCTCCTGCCGGTCGGGTCCGGAGTACAGGGGACGAAAATACATCATGGACCCCATTATACCCCCCGGCGCCATGCTGTTAACGTGGGAGAGAAAGGTCGACGTCGAAAAGGAGGGAATCCCAATGGTGCTGCCGAAGGACGCTTTTCAGATGAGGGTTCAAAACCAGGTGCTCGACAGTTGGAGGGAACTCGTTTCCAGCATCGAGAGATCCGTCGTCCTTCTGGAACAGGGGCTCGATGAAGCGGCCGAGATGAGGGACATCTGCACGGACGAATGGTGTGTCGCCACGGAGCACGTCCTGGACGATCTCAGCAACGCCCTTTTCTCCATCAGTGAACCGAGATGGGCCTCTGATGAGGACAGCAGGAAGATCAAGGATCTCAAGGGGAGGGTGCACGAGCTGTACAGCAAGTACAAAGCCGTGAGGACCACCCCGCCCCGATCCTGACGACCGGTCGAACAGGGACGGCCGAGCAGGATCGGAGCGGCTGCAGCAATGATTTGTCATGGGCCCCGGAGACCTGGTACCCTATCCCGATCGATGGGAGGCTCTACGGGGGAACTCATGAAGGCCGCGGAGTATCACACCCTCACCAGCTACGACCGCAGGAAGAGGTCCGGCCGATCACTGGATTGGGCGAATCAGCCTGAACCTTACAAACGGTACGCGGGCCTACGGACGATACCGCTGCCCGGGAAGGTGAAGCCGCCGGAGATCATGCTTTCCTCCCTCCTCGGACCGGCGAGGCGAAGGGCCGACCCCCCGGCGATAAGCCTCGACGATCTCTCTCTGCTCCTCCTTCTGACCCTGACCTTCACCGCAAGGTCCCGTGACTTCCTTTTCCGGAGCGCCGCCTCGGCAGGGGCCCTGTACCCGACGGAGATCTATCTGGCCGCCCGAGAGGTCAGTGGCATCGAGGACGGGGTTTACCATTTCGACATTCGCGACCATGGGCTCACACCTCTCCTGAGGGGCGATGCGAACAGGGGGCTGCGGGCGGCCACACGCATGGAAGGGAACGATCACCCGATTCTGACCTTTGTCCTCACCGCCGTCTATTTCAGGAGCGCATGGAAATACGGCGATCGATCCTATCGCTATGATCTCCTCGACTCCGGCCACGTGCTCGAGAACCTGGTCCTCGCGTTGAAAGCCCTTCAACTGGGCTTTTCCTGTTCCTATGACTTTGACGACGATGCGGTGAATCGATGGTTGGGACTCGATGAGAAGAGCGAGGCGGCCCTGGCGGTCTTGCATGTGGGCGGGTCCGGTGGGTTCCCTCCGCCCCAAGGGATCGAAGCGGTGCAGGTTCCGGCCGGGTCGAGCGGGCGGGGAGCGGAAAAGGACGGCCTTGGGGATTACCCGCTCGTCAGGGAAATCCACCGATCGGGGGTCGGGCGCCACAGCCGTGATGGAGAAATCGTTGAACCCGGGGGAAATGCTCCTCCTGCCGCCGCGGCGCGGCGTGTGATCACCGGTCCGTTCGACTGGCCCGAGGTCATGAATTATCCGGAAGCGCTCTCCCGCAGGCGCTCCAGGCGAAACTTCGTCAGGCGGCCTGCAGGGAGAGAAGCGCTCATGGCCCTCATGAGCACCGCCTCTTCTGTGGACCCGGAAGAGAAAGGGTATCTGCAGCCCGTTTTGGCCGGTTTCGCAGCAGGCGCCGGGGAATCCGTGGAGCCGGGTTTCTACCTGCTGGATCCGGAGGGGAAGAGCGCGGCGCCGGTCCGGTCCGGTCTTCTCATGGGCGAGATCGCCGAGGCCTGCCTGGATCAGATGTGGCTCGCGAATTCGGCGCTTCACTTTATCTTCGCTGCGGATCTGGATCGGATCGATCGCTCCTGGTCCGCCCGCGGATACCGGTACGCGATGCTGAGCACCGGCAGGATCGGGCAGAGGTTGTACCTCGCGGCGACCGCCCTCGGTCTCGGGTGTTGCGGGATCGGCGCATTCTACGACCGGGAGCTCGGAAAGATCCTCAACCTTCAAGAATCCCTCAGTGTCCTGTATCTTGTCGCCATCGGGAGGGTCAAGAGCGGGCTGCAGTAACCCTGTGGTCGCATAACATCTCTACTCGAAGCGAAAGGCATTGAAATGAAGGTCCTCGCCAGTATCGGCTGATGCTGGATGCCGCTTTCTGGGGCCTTCGATATCTTGGATCTCCTCTTTGGTGTGTTGCCAAATATCCGGCACCGAGTATCGAGCATCCGCTCAGGAAACAGTAACCCTCTCGAGCATACAGGCAACGCAGGTTGAGAAGATTTATGCAGCGTTGGGGGTAACTGACCCTGAACCCGGGGGAGTGCCGCATCCCCAGTGCATTTTCCTTGACAGCGGTTGTCAATCTATATATTTGTCCGACAAATCTAATCCCTTCTTCGGTTTTTTGATGTCTCACCCCCGGCAAACTCTCGGTGGAATTCCCATTGCACTTTGATTCGAGGAGGCTGCTGATGAAAATTGACATCTTCACGCACGTCATGCCAAAGAGATACAAAGAGGCCCTGTACAGGTATGCCGATCGGTTCCCCACGGAAAAGGCCGTGCAGGACAGGCGTCCGACCCTCACGGACCACGACGCGAGGCTCAGGAAGATGGATGGTTATCCCGACCTGGTCCAGGTGCTGTCGACCACCATGCCCCCGCTGGAGGAGATCGTGGGACCCGATGAGGCAGCAGAACTCGCCCGCATCTGCAACGATGAAATGGCCGAAATGGTGGCGAAGAACCCCGGCAGGTATGTCGCCGCCATCGCCAATCTCCCACTGAACAACATGGACGCTTCTTTGAAGGAAGCCGAGAGGGCCGTCACCAAGCTCGGGTTCAAGGGCATTCAAATCTACACCCGGCTCAACGGGAAGCCGATCAGCACGGACGAGATGATGCCCCTCTACCGGATGATGTGCGATTACGACCTGCCTATCTGGATCCACCCCATGCGCAGCTCAAGCCAGCCCGACTATTCGGCGGAGACGGCCTCCTTCCATCAGCTCTTCTCCATCATCGGCTGGCCGTACGACACGACCGCGGCCATGCTCCGACTGATCTTTGCAGGCATATTCGAAAAACTCCCCACGATCAAGTTCATCACCCACCACCTGGGGGGGATGGTGCCGTATTTCTCGGACAGAATCGTCGTCCATTACAACAACGGGCTGCAGCGGCTGGGGGCGGATCGTTTTCCGGGACTGACCAGGCACCCCATTGAATACCTGCGGATGTTCTACGCCGACACCGCCCTGGACGGCAACAGCAACTACGCCCTCGAGTGCGGACTCGCCTTTTTCGGGGAGGACCATGTGCTCTTCGGCACGGATATGCCCTACGATGTGGAGAACGGCGGGGTGTCCATAAGAGAGACGATCCGAGCGATCGACGGCATGAAGATTTCGGACGCCGCGAGGGCGAAGATCTACGAAGGGAATGCCCGGAGGCTGCTGCACCTGGGCTGACCCGGGGGATCGGTTGTCGGGAAACCCTCCACTTCTGTGATCTCTGATGGAGAACCCGGAAAGGTTCTACCCATCCGAGGGCCGAGAACGTATAGATTGCTGATCTCGTTTGGGTCATTTGGGTTTGATCACTCGATGGGGTCGGACTTCGGTTCTTCGGATTTGTTGGAGGCAAAGGATGAGGAAGCTCGATATCCAGTCGGGAATATTCCTGCTGGTGCTATCCATGGGAATCTGCGCGGGGTCGCTGCAGCATGAGGTCGGCACCCTGACGGAGCCGGGCTCAGGGTTTTTCCCTCTGTTTACCGGCCTGGCCCTTTGGATTCTCTCCATCATCATCCTCGTGGAAGGGTGGAAGGCGAGCCGGGGCTCTGCACGGTTCTGGGAGCCGGGGGCCAACCAAAAGGGAATTTACCTCGCGATCGCCTTTATCCTGCTCTTCGCCTTTCTGCTGGAGCGGGCGGGTTTCATTCTCACGACCACCCTGTTCTTCTTCCTCGTGAGCCGTTTCGTCTCCCGGCACCGCTGGTCCACGGCGCTGTTCTTCGGAGTTGCCGCCAGTGTGGCCACATACGTGGTGTTCAGTTTCCTCCTTCGTGCCCCTCTTCCGGGGGGAATCGTGGAAAGCATGTTCTGATGGAGTTTCTGCAAAACATCGCCTTGGGTTTTTCGGTGATCGCCGAGCCCATGAATTTCGTCTTCTGCTTCACGGGGGTCCTGCTGGGGACCCTGATCGGGGTGCTGCCGGGGCTGGGCCCCGGGGCCACCATCTCGCTCCTGCTGCCGTTGACCTACCACCTGAACCCGATCGCCAGCATCGTGATGGTGGCGGGGATCTATTACGGGGCCAAGTACGGAGGATCCACCACCTCCATCCTGCTGAACATCCCCGGCGAGGTGGACTCGGTGGTGACCTGCCTGGACGGGTATCAGATGGCGCGCAAGGGGAGGGCCGGACCCGCCCTGGGGATATCGGCCTTCGGCTCCTTCATCGCGGGCACGGTCGCCACGCTCGGTTTGATGCTGGTGGCGCCGGCCCTGGCCAGGTTCGCCCTGAGTTTCGGTCCTCCGGAGATGTTCGCCCTCATGGTGCTGGCCATGACCCTGATCGTATTCATGTCCTCCGGTTCCCAGGCCAAGGGCTTGGCCATGGCCGCGCTGGGGCTGTTCCTGGGGTCTGTGGGCCTGGATGTGTTCACCAATGTCGACCGCTTTGTGTTCGGGTACAACTTTCTGCTGGAGGGGCTGGGGATCGTTCCCGTGATCGTCGGCCTTTTCGGGGTGGGCGAGGTGCTGAGCAATCTCGAGGTGCAGATGCGGGGCGAGGTCTTCCAGAAAAAGGTCTCGAACCTCCTCCCGACCCTGAAGGACTGGAAGGACTCTTTCTGGCCCATTGTCCGCGGGACCTTCATCGGCTTTTTTGTCGGCATCATCCCCGGGGGTGGGGGGATCGCATCGACCTTCGCCTCCTACACCGTTGAGAAGAGGCTCTCCAAACACCCCGAGAAGTTCGGCACGGGGGTGATCGAGGGGGTGGCGGGACCGGAATCGGCAAACAACGCCTGTTCAGGGGCGAATTTCATCCCCTTGCTGACCCTCGGCATACCGACCAACGGCATCATGGCCATCATCTTTGCCTCCCTCATGATCAATGGTCTGCAGCCCGGCCCACTGCTGATCAAGAATCAGCCGGAACTGTTCTGGGGCGTGATCGCCAGCATGTACATCGGCAATGTGATGCTGGTGATGCTGAACCTCCCCCTGATCGGAATCTGGGTGCGGTTCCTGACCATTCCCTACGGCATCCTGGCACCCCTGATCCTGTTCTTCTGCCTGCTGGGCGCCTACACCGTGAAGAACGCCGTTCCCGACCTCATCATCATGCTGATCTTCGGCGTGATCGGCTTTCTCATGAAAAAGTACCGCTACGAGGGGGCGCCGCTCATCATGGGCTTCGTGATCAGCGAGCTGGTGGAAGGGGCCTTTATCCGTTCCCTGCTCATGTCGGGCGGCAGCTTCTCCATCTTCTTCACCCGGCCCATTTCATGCACGTTGATGATCGTCGCCCTGGTCCTGTTCATCCTGCCCTTTTTCGGGAAGAAGCCGGTCAGGCTGGGGACGGCCGACGACCAGGGTTGAGTCAGAGAACGGAGTGTCACCCCTTTGTTGGAGATAACCTCAAGCCATGAAGGAGGACGAAGTCATGACAGCGAGATGCAGGATCCTGAGTTGGATGGTGTGTGGAGCGGTGCTGGCGGCAACCCTCGCGGGGCCGGTTGCGGCGGAATACCCGGAGAACCCGGTCACCATGTACTGCGTGTTCCCTCCGGGGGGGACCGTGGACACGAGCATACGCGCCCTGGTTCCCGGTGCCGAGCAGGTGCTCGGCAAGAACATCACCGTGGTCACCAAGGACGGCGGGACAGGAACCGTGGGGCTCGCACTTCTGGCGGGAGACAAGCCGGACGGGTACACGCTGGCTGCGGGAACGAGCACGGCCATCGTGAGAGTGCCCCTGGCCAGGAAGATGACCTACAAGCCCCTGAGCAGCTTCACCTTTGTATACGCCTATGCGGCGGTGGCGAGCGGACTCCTGGTCAGGCCCGATTCCCCCTTCAAGACATTCAAGGACATGGTCGAGGTTGCGCGGCAGAATCCCGGGAAGGTGACCTATTCCACCATGGGCGCCGGCTCTCCCCTGCACGTGATCATGGAAGTCATCGCGATGAAGGAGAAGATCAAGTGGACCCATGTCCCGTACAAAGGCACTGCGCCGGCTGAAACGGCGGCCCTGGGGGGCCACGTGGACGCCGTTTCGGCAGGAGACGTGAACAAGGCGCTGAGCGGCCAGATGCGATGCCTGCTCATGCATACCAACGAGAAGTACGCGAGGCTCCCCGATGTCCCCACCACCATCGAGCTGGGGTACGACTACTACAACGATACGCTGGTGTCCGTCTTCGGGCCGGCAGGCATGGAGCCCGCCGTGGTGAAGAAGCTGGAAACCGCCTTGGCCAGGGCGCAGGAGACGCAGGCCTGGAAGCAGTGGCTCGACCAGTACGGGCTGGTCTCGATCCGCATGGGAAGCGCCGAGTACACCCGGTTTCTGGAAAAAGGGTGGGAGAAAGAGATCGAGATCCAGAAGGCCCTGGGCGTGCTCAAAGAGCCGGCGACCGCTCCCCGGTGAGACGTTTTCTTTTCTTGAACAGGGTGCAGGCTTGGACCGGTTCAGCGGCCGGACTGCTCCAAGCCTCATCCAGGTCGGCCGATATTGCGGAGAGGTCTTGAATGAGAACCGACCAGATCCTGTTGGGCAAGAGAGTGCTCGTGGTGGACGACGAGGAGGACATCCTGGAGCTGCTTGTGAGCCTTCTGGCCATGTGCAAGATCGATCCAGCCTCCTCGTTCGAGAAAGCCAAGCTCCTTCTCGAGACCCGTCGCTACGACATCGCCGTCCTGGATATCATGGGCGTAGATGGATTTGCACTGCTGAAGATCGCAAAGAGCCGGAAGATACCCGCCCTCATGCTGACCGCAAGGGCCCTGAACGTAGAAAGCCTCGAAAAATCCGTCCGAGAAGGTGCCTGTTCTTTTGTGCCCAAGGAGGAGATCGGGCGGATCGACACGCATGTCGCCGATGTCTTGACGGCGATCGAGGAGCGCAAGAACCCCTGGGTGAAATGGCTGGACAGACTGGGCTCCGTTTTTGACGCGATCTTCACCGGTCCTGAATGGAGGGACAGGCAAAGGGACCTCCTGGAGAAGCTCGACAAGACCGGCCTGTGACCCGGGCGGTTCCTGCGTTCGACTCCGCTCGCGCCGAGGCTCCCTCTTTGGGCACGGGGGAGCCCCTGCTTTGATTCAAAGAAAGGCGTTCGCATGGGTTCACGAGTGGTTGCGATCCTTGTCGCCGGTTTCTTCACGTTGTTCACCGCGTTCGCCATCCGTTACTCCTACGGGCTCCTGCTGCCGGAAATGCTTTCCTCCCTGGCGATCTCAAAGACCGAGGCCGGCGTGATCTACTCATCCTATTTTCTCACCTACACGCTTTGCTCGCCGCTGCTCGGACTCCTCGTGGACAGGGCCGATGCCAGGTCTCTTCTCGCTTTCTTCGTGGCCCTCCTCAGCCTGGGGGCGTGTCTGATGTCCTTTTCCACGACGGTCCTGCAGGCCAGCCTCTTCTTCGCCCTGGCAGGGCTCGGCCACTCCGCGTGCTGGGCCCCGGTGGTCACCGTGGTCATGCGTTGGGTGAGCGAGAAGAGAAGGGGCATCGCCCTCTCCATCGTCGATCTCGGAAGCGCTGTCAGCATCGCGTTCTGGAGCCTCATGATCCCTTGGATCATCGGTCCCGTCGGCTGGAGAACGGTATGGGTCATCCTGGGCCTCTCTGGGTTTGCGGCCGCGGCCATGAATTTCATCATGATCAGGAGCCATCCTCCTGCGGGGCCCGGTCACCCGGGGTCCAAGGCGGCGCAGGAGGTCAAGGCTTCGGTCGGGGCCGCCTACACGACGATCCTGCGGGACAGGAGATTTTATCTGATCGGCTTCTCCTACCTGCTCATCAGCTTTTCCATTCTTATCCCTCTCGCATTCTTGCCCGTCTACGCCACCAGCGAATTGAAAATTTCCTACCAGTCGGCCGCCGGTCTCATTGCAGTCATAGGGGTGGCTGGCTCCGGCGGCAAATTGATTCTGGGGCATGTCTCGGACCGAGTCGGGAGGATCATCGTGATGATGCTCTGCGGAGTCCTGATTACCGCAGGGGCCTCGGGGCTCGCCTATGCCCAAGGGTTCGGGTGGTTGATCCTTTTTACGACCCTGTTCGGAATAGGCTATGGGACCATCTGGCCGGTGTATGCAGCCTCTGCCCGGGATCTGTTTTCAAGAGAGTATGCCGGAAGCATTGTCGGCCTGTGGACGCTGTTTCACGGGCTGGGCTCCGTACTGGCCCCTGTCCTTGCCGGCTGGACGGTGGATGCGACAGGCACGTATTTCTGGGCTTTCGTCCTGGCCATGGCTGGCTCCACCCTATCGTTCCTGCTGTTGTTCCCGGTATACCGTCCGGCGTCGCCTGCAACCGAACGGGCGGGTTTGTGAGCCCTCGTAGGAAAATTCGAAATGGATGCAAGATTCAGGATACCGGATCCAGGTTAAAGACAGTTCTACACCATGGGTCTTGTTCTTTCTTTCGTCCCGGATCCTGCATCTTGGATCGTGGATCCGTCGGATCGGCCCGAGGACCGGCTCCGAAGTCTCTCCACTTGAAGATCCGGTCTCCTTGTCGATGCTCGATACTGGCCTTCGAATGTAATTTTCGACGTTCATCGGTTCAATTTCTCGTCCCGCGTCCCTTCACTTCGGCCGTCTTCGTCCCTCCCTCCATCGCTCTTTGACTTCAAGGGATTGCGATATAGCTTTTCTGGTAAGGTGCCTGTCCTAGGTCTCCGACCAAACTACGAACAAGGAAGAACCATGAAATTCCAAGATCCTCCCGTGATCCTGAACGCCGAGGGAAAAACGCGGGCAGTCGGCTTCGAGCTGGAGTTCGCCGGCCTCTCTCTCGACCGGGCAGCTGCCCTCATTGCCGAGCTCTTCGGCGGCAAGGTGGAGAAGCGGAAGAACCCGATCATCATGATCTCAGGCACGCGGCTTGGCGATTTTTCCGTCGAGATCGACTCCCGATACATCAAGGACGAGAAATACCGGGAGGTCTTGCGCGGTCTGGGGATAGAAATCAAGAGCCGGGCTGCAAGAGATATCGTGGAAGAGCTTCTCGTGGGCGCCGCCTCCTGGTTCGTGCCCACGGAGGTGATCTGTCCCCCCGTTCCCCTCGGCCAGCTCGAATCCATCGAGAACCTGCGTGAAGCGTTGAAGTCGGCGGGGGCCAAAGGGTCGAAGGCCTCGATGCTCTATGCATTCGGCATGCAGATCAACACCGAGGTGCCCCGTTCTGACGCCGGGACCCTCCTGCAGTACCTGCGGGCCTTCTTTCTGCTCTACGACTGGCTGGAAGGGGAGCTGGAGATCGATCTGACCCGGCGGCTTCTCCCCTTTATCAACCCCTTTCCCTATTCCTATATCCAACAGGTCCTGGAGCCGGGCTATGCGCCCGATCTGGAGAGGCTCGTCGACGATTATCTCCAGCACAATCCTAGCCGAAACAGGCCCCTCGACATGCTGCCGCTCTTTGCCTTTCTGAATGAAGGGAAAGTCATGAGCAGCGCGGAAGAGCCCTTTCTGATCAAGAAGAGGCCGGCTTTCCATTACCGTCTGCCCAGTTGCCTGATCGATGATCCTGACTGGAATCTTGCCCGGGAGTGGAACTACTGGGTAGAAGTGGAGAAGCTCTCGGCATCACCGGACAGAATACAGGAGATGAGTCGAGCTTACCTGGAGATGAAGGGACCGCACCGCGGTTCCTTTCCCAGGGAATGGCGGGAAAGAGTCGGCCGATGGCTTCACGGATGAGAGCAAGACCGCTCATTGGGGTAAGCGGGCCGGATCAGGGAGGCTTTATCGCCTGGGCCTTCACGTGGTATGCGGTCAAGCTGGCAGGGGGCAGGGCCTGTCGCCTGAGGCCCCGGAAGGGGCCTCCGAGAAAACCGCTGGACGGCCTCATTATAGGAGGAGGGGCCGACATCGATCCTTCCCGATATGGGGAAGAGAGAATGGAGGAGTTCCTGCACCAAACCCGCGATGAGAAAACCCTCGGGCGCAAGGCCTTCGCGGTCATCTTCTATCCCTTCCTTTTTTTCGTGCGCAAGCTCTTCAGCGTGAAGGAGGGGCATGGCGTCGACTCCCGAAGGGATGTCTACGAGTTCGAGCTCATGGAAACCGCTTGGCGGCAACAGAAGCCAGTCCTTGGCATCTGCCGGGGAGCGCAGCTCCTGAATGTCTTCCTGGGAGGCACCCTTTTTCAGGACATCGGTGACTTCTACCGGGAAGTGCCAAACAGGAATACGATCCTGCCGCGCAAGAGGGTGACGATCGAACCCGACAGTCGACTGGCGGCGATCCTGGGCAGATCCAGGGTCCGGGTGAATGCGCTCCATCACCAGGCCGTCCGCATGCTTGGCCAATCGCTCCGCCCTGTGGCCCGTGAACCCAACGGCATCATCCAGGCGATCGAACACGAGGAGCACCGGTTCCTCATCGGCCTGCAATGGCACCCGGAGTACCTTCCTCATCTTTCGGTGCAGAAGAGGATTTTCCAGGCGCTGGTTCAGGCGAGCAGGCGCTAGCCGAAGGTCAGGTCGTCAATGAGATCTCAGGAGGAGACAGACGATCAGAGCAGAGACCAGGATTACCCCTCCCAGGAAGACCAGGACCTCCGTCGAGCCCATCATGTCGAAGAGGGCCCTCATGTCACGAACGGCATGGCCTGTCCTCTCCGGCAGCAACTGGAAGGCATGATAGTATCCGACCAGGCCCAGGATCCCCGAGGCGAAGATCTCTTTGTGGAGTTTGAGCATCAGCAGGAAGAGCAGGCCAAGCCCGATCAGGACCCAGCGGTTCTGCAGATATGCCAGGTAGAAGGAGATATCGATTTCAGCCGGCCTCATCGTGACCCTCCGGTCTGGGTAAAAAACGGCGGCTTCAGTTTGAGTGTTTTTTACCCCAAGGTCACATGGTTTGTCGAACGGAAAATTCATGCACGCCTCTCCCCTTCTTCATTCCGGTCGGGTGCGCCGGGGTCGGTGTCCAGATAATGTGTATTGCTACCCTCACATCCCCCTGAAAACAGGGTGCTGGTGAAAACGAGTACGATCAGGATAATGACCGGGATGATTACGGTATACATGATCTGCTCCTTTCAATGCGGCGTTGCCGAAATCTTGAGCTCCTGTATGATCAACTTTCGTGCCAATGCGGAGAATTCGGGGATTGCACAAAATCAGCCCTGATCATAAGAAGTTGGGGGCTCGGCCCAGAAGGAGGAAAAGATTACAGGCGGGAGGGGGGTGTAACAAGGTGACAGGCTGTCACTTCACAGGTTGTAACAGCCTGGTGCAAAGACAAGTCCTGCCGGCCGGCTCACGTCAGGAGGACGGTGCCGAACAGGAACCGTTGAACTGGGAAGAGGAGTATCAGTGGGCCAGGAAGGCAATCAGGCCGTGGACCGCGGCCACGACCACCAGGAGCACTCCCGACTTTCGATGAACGCCGAGCCTGACCTTGATCCAGCGCTTCCCTGTAGACAGTTGAAACAGCAGCAGCAGAAAGTTCGCAATTCCCAGCAGAAGGATGATGTTCACCGGCGATCGTCTCCTTCCCGGCTCATCTTGGAGGGGTAGGGATGGTGATGGTCTTCTTGGCGGGCCCTTTGCTGCCATGAAGGTTGCAGTTGGCCTCGGCCTCCACCTCGGAGGTTTCTCGGATGGGGAATCGGACCTCCTTGGTGAACTTCGCCCCCTCGGGGAGATGATTCATGGAATACTCCCAGGACCTGATTTCCTCGCCATTGACTTTGACGCGGAGCCAGTTCGTGTGATGAAGGAAGCTGTTGGCGCTGTGGGTCACGTGGACCCTGAGCACGACCTCCGATCCTTTGACCGCCTGATCGGCTCCCTCCAGGACGACACTCGATTTGTCGGCCAGGGCCGCCGGTGCAAAGAGTGCGAAGGGCAGCAGCAAGACCGCGACAAACATCCCCATCCTCATCTTCACCATCTCTTTCCTCCTCCGTCTGAATCCGTCTAGGGGATTCTCGAACCAGAGGTTGCGAAGGCGACCCCAGGAAAACTCGCCCTACCGGTTCTTCACTTTCGCGGCCTAGGGAGGGTACCTATTTCCTGAACACGCTGAAGAGCCTGTCGAGTGAGCTCTTCTCCAGGCGGCAGGTGCTCTCGAACTCCCCTGCATCCAGGAACACCCCTTCACACTCGGAACACTTGTCTATTTTGATGCCCCTGTAGTCGATCTCGATCAGCTCCATCCCGCACTTCGGGCACCGCATGAAGTGGAGCTCTTTGAGCCTCTGCTTTTCCTCTGCCGCAAGCTTCAGGTGTTTCTCATGCTCCAGTTTCTTCTTTTTCTCGAACTCCAGTCTCGCAAAGTATTCTTCTTCCTTCTCGCTCGGCTTATCCGGCATGTTCGCCTCCTTTTCGGATGTTCTGTGGTTCGGGTATGAGAGCCCGCTGGAAGGGGTTCATGTCGTTCTAATATAGGGTACGCACCCCTGCTGTCAAGGGGGACGAAATCCGGAGCCACATCATACAAGGTGCAGGATTCAGGGCGACTTCGGAATGGGTGTTCGCGCAAGCGCTCAGGCCGAGAGGAGCCGGATCACGGCCCCCCCGGCGATAGCGACCACGATGGTGGCGGGGAGCCCGGAGCGGAGACATTCCTTGAAGCCGAGGGAACACTCCCTCTCGGCGGTCTATCTCTTCCTGGCCTTGAGCAGTTCGTCCTGCCGGGCCTGCAGCTTGTCGGTCCAGAGGCCTTTCTCCCTATAGAACCTGATGGCCCCGGGGTGATAGGGAGCAGTAGTCTGCTCGCCCACGAACCGCTCCTTCACCCAATCCTTCAACTGGGGATGGTGGGGGGCAAGCTCCGCGTCGTGCTCCCAGACGGCCTTGACGATCTGATAGGCCGTATCCTCCGGCAGGTCGGGCCTGGATGCGAGATTGAAGTTGCGCGTCACCAGGACGGTGTCCTTGGGGATCCCGAGGGGTCCCTTCTGGACCGTCATGGGGAAGTAGGCCTTTGAGATCCTGTGGACCGCATCCCAGTGCTTGTCTCCCGCCTCGAGGTAGAGCATGCCGTTCTTTGCCGCGGCCAGTTCCCGGAACACGGGCACGCCGATCCCTCCGAAGACCGCATCGGCCTTCCCCTCCATGAGCAGACGCACCGCCTCGGGGATGTCGGATGCCCTCAAGGCGATCACATCCTTTTCCGTGAGACCCCCTGCGATCAGGGATGCCCTGGAGCCCAGGTTCAGGGCCTGCTGCGTGCCGTAGTCCAGGACCACACGCTTTCCCCTGAGGGCCTGGTAGTCCTTGATCCCGGAGTCGCCCGCCACGACCGTACTCGCGGCGTTTCTCATGCCGAGCATCAGGACGCGGAGGTCATAGCCCTTCCCCCTGGTCTGTTTTTCGTAGATGCCTTTGCCTTCGTAGGCGTACCCCTGGGCGTCATTGGCGATCATGACGAGGTCCACTTCGCGTGTGGCCAGGAGGGGCAGCGTGATGATCTCACCTTGGGGAAGCACTTCCATCTTTATGCCCGCGTGCTTGCCCGCCACCTCCGCAATGGCTGCGCTGAAGACGTAAAGGAGGGACCCGACCGCCGCAGAGCCCACCCGGAGGCTCTGGGCGGCAGAGGCGGCGGCAATGGGCGACAGGACCAACATCCCAACGAGACAACAAGCCGGAAAGATCTTCCTCATTCAGTGTGTCCTCCATTCTAAAGGGTTCAGGCACCGACTCGGGCCTCCCGCAATCGCAGGCGGCGCCGACGGGCGTGGGGGATCTTACATCATTTTCAAAATGGGAGAAACCGTTTTCGTCCGCAGATCAGCTTCGCGGACGCTGCGCAAGAGGACCCACGATCGTACGGGGCAGCATGCGCTCGCTACTCGACGATGGCGTACTTCTTTCGGACAATCTCTTTTCGGAAGGCGTCGAAGTGCCACCATTCAATGGCCAGGGGATTGAAGCCTGCCTCGACCATGACTCTTCTCAGGAGGGCGCGATTTGCGACCTGGCCGGGGGTGAGCTTTTTTTCCGCGAGGAATTTCTCCTCAAACCGGGGCTGGGAGAGGATGCCGAAATGGTCCATGGGGGTCCCCATGTCGAGCCTCTCCCCCTTCCCGTCGACAATCGTGACGTCGACTGCGCAGCCATGGTTATGCATGGAGCCGCGACGGGGGTCGGCCACGTAATTCTGCATGTCCGTGCCCTTGAGGGCTTCCCACATCTTCCATTGAACATGCCTCGGCCGGAGTGCGTCCGCCAGGAGGATGGTGAGATCAGGACGGATCCTTTTCAGGCTTCTGCTGGCCGTGGCGAGCATTTCGGCGGCTTCTCTTCGCAGGTAGCCCTTTTTCAACTCGCCATAGAGGTTCACCCCGGTAAAGTTGGCCGTGCAGGCGTACTTCAGCTCGACCTTGATGGTCGGGTCGAGGTCCTGCACGTCCACAAAGCCCATGGCGACAAGCTTCCTTTCAAAGTCGCTGAGCGGCAGGTCGCCTCCTGCCGCAGGGGCTCCGCATGCCGTAAACGTGCGCAGGAGGCACAGCGCACAGAGGCAGCCTGCAAGAAAGATCATTCTGGTAAGAGCCATTCCCCCCTCTCCCACCATCGGGAAATCCTCGATTCCCGACGGGCCCTGCTGCCCCCATTGTTAAATGGAAAAGCCGCTCGCGTCAACCGGGATCACTTGCGCTGTCCGCTCAACCAGGCCAGACCCGCATTATAGATCACGTCGTGTCTGCCGTCGAATATCTTCAGGGTGACATCGGCCGATTTCCGCTCCAAGAGGAGCTCGACGCCGGCATCGGCATAATGGGGGTCCCGGTAGGTGCCGGACAGGTGGGGAGGGATGGTCCGGTGCGTAGAGATGAATTGGATATCCTCCTCCGATATGCGGTCTCTCGCATCGGCCAGGTCGTTGAAGGCGCGGATCGCATGGCTCGGGGGGACAAAGGTGTCTTGGATACCGGTTGCGATGTAGACCGGGACTCCCTCGGCGGCCGCATCCTGGAGATAGCTGACGGGACTGCGTTTGAGACACTCCCGTTCCGCCTGGGAACCGGGCAGCGGGGGCCCTCCGCACGAGTTCGCGATGTGGATGGAATAGTCGTGTCTCGATCCCTTCGTGGTCCTGTACCAGTCCACCAGGTCATAAACCGGGACCCAGGCCACGGCACCGGCCCAAAGGTCGGGATACCGGCCCACCATGATCAGCGTCGTCATCCCCCCGCCTGAGAAACCCGCAATATAGATGCGGTCCGGATCGACATCCGCGTTGCGACGCGCATATTCGACCGCATCCAGGATATCCCGGATCGCCTTTTCCGAAGCGGTCGCATCCGAGTGGGTGTAGGCTCCGCGATAATCCGGGTGGATGAAGACCCAGTCGTTCCGGACGGCCCAGATGCCGTAGGGGATGCTGAAATGCTGCAGATAGTCGGCGCTCCAACTGTGCAGGACCAGCAGGAGCGGCTTGCTCCGCTTCGATCCCGAATTGTAGAAGAGCACGGGCTGCATGGTTCCATCGGCCGTAGAAGGGATGGAGAAGCGCTTGACATCCGGCACCGCCTTGTTCCAGGCATCCCCTTTGGGCAGCTCCATGATCGGGGAACCGGCGATCCGGTAAAAGGTCTTGTAGTCGTCTTCCCGGATCAGGGCGGGTGTTGACACGTCGGCAAAGATCGCTGCCGCCGGGATCGCACCGGCGACGATCAAGACGAGGATACCGATTCTCTTCATGAGGACCTCCTGGATCGCGGCGAAGGAGGGGGGGTCCCCTCCGCGGCGACGTCCTTGTGTTTCATGGAACGATGTACCTCATCCCCGGGACCTGCTTCAGGGCGAAGACGAGCAGAAACGATGCCGCAAGGACGGCGAGAGCGAAGAAAGGAATACCGATGGCGGGGTAGAGCGTCGTCTGGTCCAGGGTAAAGCCCAGCATCCCCCTCTTGAAGACCGAGATCAGGAGCGGATGGACCAGATAGATCCCGGGGACGCACGCGGAAAGGACGCTCACCAACCCCAGCCGCTCCTCCACGGTCCGGAGAAACGCAGGCGGCTCGAAGCTCTTTCCCGCCAGATAGACGGGGACGGCCATCAGGAAGACATTGATGCTGAAGTATTCGTAGAACAGCCCGTCAAAGACGCCTCCGCTCCGTATGACCGTCATGTAATAGGTCCCCCAGGCGGTCATCAGGAAGGCCGGGAGAAAGAGGCCGAATACGGCGAACTTCCAGTCGACCAGCACCTTGTCCCGGAGGAGGTGCCCCAGTACGAAATATCCCACGAAGTGGATAAGGGAAGGGTTTTCCCCCGTGCTCAGGTAGGTGCTGAATTCGAAGAAGGACTCGATCATCGGCAGAAGGGAACCGAGCAGCAGCCACAGCCCCATCAGGTAGGCCGCGTCCCGGGTCGACGCGTTTTGAAGATAGATTCCGAGGATCGGCGCCAGGAGATAGAGTCCCATAAGGACATACAGGAACCACAGGTGATAGAAGATGGGCCCCCGGACGAGGAGGGACGGGAACGCGCTCAAGGGGATGTTTTCCCCGTTCGCATACACCCGCCAGAGGAAATAGACACCGCTCCAGAGGACAAAAGGGAGCAGGATTCTCCTGCACCGTTGCCGGAAAAAGAGCCTGTTGTTCCGCCTTGCCTTTTCGATCAGGAATGTGCCGCTCAGCATGAAAAAGATGGGGATACACCATCGCCCGAAGGAGTCATACAGATTCCCTGTCCACCAGTGCGCCTCTCCCCGCTCCGGATACTCGATCAGCAGAGGGGCCGCGCTGTGGATCAGCACGACGCATGAAATGGAGTAGATCTTCATGAGGTTCGGCCAGAGCAGGTAATCGCTTTTCCTCTCTACGATCATCTCCTTGGCAGGGAATCCTTTCGTGAAGGGCCATCAGGGACTCCGGACGGGCGGAGAACGGGTATCGAATTCCAGTAAGTGATTTTCGGAACGGGAGTGAAAGGGGGGAAGGACTGTATTTGAGAGGGGAGCCGGCCGTATGTTTGGACGAGAGAATGTACCGGAAATTCGTTGTGTTCTCTGCTCGGGCCGGGGCCGGGCGCCGTACCCCCGCCTTGACTTGAAGTACGGACTGATTATCCAACAGCCAGGACCTGTCCACCACCGGGTCCTGTTCTGTTGCCTCATCGGAAGCGGTTCATGGCCCTGTCCTGCAGACCGGTTCCCGTGATTTTGCCGGCATTCAGAGACCAACTCAGAGGCGGGCGGCTCCCTGCGCCTCTCGTCGCAAAAAAAGTGCAAGCGGGAGGATGGACAATGAAGACCACTCGGATGACCCTTGGACGTTTCTGCATCGTGCTCCTCGCAGCCCTTCTCGCCTCTTGTGCGCAGTCCGGAAGGAAGCCCCTCGAGCCGATCTCCTTCAGCCGGACCTTGCCCGACCTGCCGGGCGGGGCGATTGTCGTCGGTTTCGAGGAGTCTGTTCCCGGAAAACCTCTGGCCGAGACGGTCTGGGACAATGTCTCAGGCCCTTTCTGGGATGCCGCCGAATCCAAACAGATCGGGTTCACCCTTGACTACAAGCCCCAGTTTTTCTTCGTGCCCCCGGAGATGGTGCCTTTGTACGCCAAGGCAGGGATCAACCTGAATGACACCCGCTTGATCGTGCCGTTCGGGAACATCCTCTCGAGCACCGTCGCGTCTGCGGCGCGGAAAAACTTCTCCCAAGTCAACCTTTGCTATGACGAGGAATGCGTCCGCAGCAGCAACGCTCCCACGGCCTTGAGGATCAAGGTCGAGCAATTCTTCGTCTGGGAGTCACCCGTGAACCATATGAATCTATACGTGAAGGGAAGGAGTCTGTGCTCGCGGAACGGAACCGCTCCGAAGGAGCACAGGTTCGAGAGGCATTTGATGTATCAGGAAGATCGGAGGCCTCGCCAGCCCCTACAGCACGGTGCTCGACGAGAAGGTAGGGGGTCTGCTCACCACGCCCGGAAGGTTTGTGGACGAGATGAACCGCATATCCAATCTCTTTGTCGAGGCACTGACGGCCGAGATCCTTTCCCGGGGGCTGTAGAGCAGGTCGGAGTTCGTTCAGGGTACAGAGTTCAGTGCAGCCGCTTGCCGCCAAGGCGTTAAGATGGATAGAGGAGGAAACTTCCTGCGGTTTTCTCTCCTGGAGCAAGCCCCTCTGCCTGAGACCTTTTCTGGATGAGTCGCAAAGCGGGGCTCCGCTGTCGGCGCCTCGAACCGTCACAAGGCGCTCCAGAAGAGGGCTTTTCTGATCCGTTCGATCAAAGCCCCGGCCCTTTCCGGGTGTTTGACGGGCGTGACCTTCCGCCACTCCCTCCAGTCTCCCAGGACCTCTCCGAAGAGGACCGCGCAAGCCCTGGATACGACAACCTCCGCTTCCTTGTCGACGGCCGGGAGGCAGGATCCGATGCGCCGCCTCGTCTCCTCCGCCTCCGGTTCGTCCATGGTGTGAAAGACCACGGCCATGGTCTCCGAGAGGGGCCTGCCCGTTCCGAACTTCCCATACACGGGGACTTCCGGGAATCTCCTCTCGAATTCAGCGAGCAGGGAGAGACATTCATCCATCCCCTTCAGCACAGCGGTCACTTTCCAGCAGTGAAAAGCGTTGCCGAGGTCAATCTCGGTCGCCCCCTGCCTCAGCTGATGGTAAAGATGCTGGATGCATGGAAGACACCTCCCATAGATGTCGGCCGTGGTCCGCTTGAGACGGGGGTCGGTCTCAAAGCTGACCCAGAAGGCGGTCGTCTCGCTGTAAGGGATCTCGCCCACATAGATGTGCCGGGATGGGTCCATCGTTCACGGGAGCCTGAGATCGTTGACGGGTTCTTTCATCCTCTATCCTGCATCTCGGATCCTGGATCCGTCGCACCTTTCTCCTGCCCGGGACCCGCCTCGCGCAAGG
This sequence comes from Deltaproteobacteria bacterium, assembly GCA_020060215.1. The sequence goes on from JAGVAP010000127.1 coordinate 20,627, forward strand.
TCTCGAAGATCAACCCGTAGAAGCTGTCATCGGCGGACATGTATCTCCACCCCAGCTGCGTGAAGCAGTTTCCGCAGACCTGGATCTCCCATGCATATCCCCGAAACCAGGAATAGCCGTGGGAGATTCCCTGGACGCCCACGCACCCGGGGCTGTTCCGAAATGTACCCAGCCGGACCACTTCCCCATAATAGGAAAAGGCGTGATCGTGGCGGCCCCGAACATCGATCTTTTCCGAGACGCTCGTCACGGGATGAGCGCAGGATGCGCAGACCAGGGCCGTCCGGCCGGTTTCGTCTTCCTGGTCGTTCTCGAAGACCGAACGGCTCTTCAGGTAATTCAAATGGTCCATCCTGCTCCAGGACAGTCGCGGGGTCATCGTACAGGCGGCCTCATGCAGTGCGCTCGACGAATTCCACGATATTTCCATCAGGGTCTTTCACCATCGCGATCCGAACACCGGGGCGGAGCTCCTTCTCCTCCACCTCGAACGCGATCCCCTTGGACCTCAATTCCGCGCAGACGGCCGAGAGATTCCTGATGACGAACGTGACATAGCGAAAGCCGAGTTGGGCCTCCAGGCCGATCGCACCTTCAGGCGGGACCTTGTCGGGCTGGATCAGCTTGAAGTCGCTGCTCCCGAACCTGAGCCGGTGCATGGTTCCAAACCAGAGGGGGGTAATGCCCACAAACTGGAGGCCCAGCAGATCCTGGTAGAAGTGAAGACTCTCTTGAATATCGCTGACGAGAATACCGAGATCCAGGGAATCCTTAGCCGCTTCCATCATGGTTCGAGCACCCCTTTCAGCATCGATTTGGAGAGAGATTAGCACAGAGATCGGGAAAATTCCTCCCCAATCAGAGGGGGGGCCCTTATCGTTCCCTTGCCTGAGGAGTGGGAAGGATAAGGGTTGCAGGAGGGGGCGGTGTAACGGGGACCAGGAAGGAGACCTGGTCCTGCGGGGCAGGTCACATCGTCGTCCTGCCGGAAAAGGGCCGCTTGGAACCATGGAATTCCAGCGCTTCATGGATGCAACCGAACCAGGCCCCTCTGGATCCGGTTCACTACTCGAACGGCTCGTTGGCCACCCTCTGGATGGAGCGGGGGCCTCTTCCTCGTTCGGTGGACCAGTCCTTGGGGGGCATGATCTTTTCGTACTCGTCCAGCCGATCGAGGGCCGTCAATCGATCGATGATGAGCTGCCACGCGCAGTCGATCTCCGGGCTGATCTCGCATCTCCCTTTGGAGGATCCTCCGCAGGGCCCGTTCAGGAGCCGTTTTGCACATCTTGCGATAGGGCAAATGCCCCCGGTGGAGGCGAGGACGCAATCGCCGCAGCCGGCGCACTTCTCTCTCCATGTCCCGGGTTCATCCAGGGCCCCCAGGAAGCTGGTATTGAGCGCAGGGACGACAGGGAGGTTCCCAAAGACCGCGGACAAGGTCTGGACGCCGGCGCCGCACGCCAGGGAGAGGACGGCATCGGTACCGGGAGGGACACTGAGGCAGCTTTTCACCAGGTCCCGTTCGCAGAGGCGGGTGAACGTCTCCACCCGCAGCTCGGGGATGGATGGATCCGAGGGGTCCGGATTGGAGAGTTCCCTGGCGAGCGCCCTGGCTTCCCGGTCGCCGCCGGTCAGGCAGACGGAGACGCAGCTGCCGCAGCCCACGATCCAGATTTTCCTGCAGCCCTTTACCGAAGAGCGGATTTCCTCCAACGGTTTCAGCTTTCCTACGATCACTGCGGCACCTCCTTGGATGGTGCGGAAGGGGAGACAAACATCTTCCAGACCTTCAGGGGCTGGGTCTTGCGGTGGGCTGGACAGAGCGCGTCGATATCCCTCTCCAGCCGCTCTGAGAGGTGATCTCCGAAACCCTGGGTGTAGAGAGGTTCGCCGCAGACCATGCACCGCACCAGTTCCATGGTCACCACCTCTTCCCAGGGACCGCGCAGGAGGTCTTGGAATTCGACCGCCTTCCGGGGGCATACTCGCCAGCAGTTGCCGCAGCGGGCGCACATGGTCATATTGTGGAGGATCGTGCGCCGAGCCCCTTCGTCACTGTAGTCGAGGGCGCTTGCAGGGCAGTTCTGCACACAGGCAAGACACCCGTTGCATTTCTCGTTGACGCGAAAATAAGACATGGTCCCGGCTCCCTTCTACCTGGCTGCGACACGCCACTTCATGGTCTGGAGCAACCTGGAGGCCGAGTCCACCATCCTGGGGTAGTGCAGATCGAACCCTCCGAGAAAGGTGATCGCCCCCTTCCTGCACGCGCGGACACACTGGGGATGTCCGTCACAAAGGTCGCATTTGAATGCAAGGCCGATATCCTTGTCAAACCCCATGGCCCCTGAGGGGCAGGCGGACACGCACATCCTGCACCCCACGCAGAGGCTCTCGTCAATGACGACCCGTTCCAGCGATTCGTCCCTGCGGATCGCATTCCGGGGGCAGGCCTGAAGACAGGGGGGATTGACACACTGCTGACAGGTGACGGGGAGAAAGAGATTCCCGCCCGCGTTTTCCCCACCAAGCACATCGATGCGGGGTCTGGGGCATTTCTTTTTGCCCGTATGGCTCATCGCACAGGCGGTCTGGCAGTCGCCGCATCCGTCACACTTGAGGGGGTCGATGGATAAGGTCTTGCGTTCCAGCATCGGAATCACCTCTCTTTTCGGCCACCGCCGTTTCTCGTCGGCGGTTCGACGGGAGTTCTTAGGGATGAACAGCTTGTGCTTAACCTTAGCCATTTCCGGGCAGCAGGTCAAGAAAAAAAATATGCCAGCCAAAAATGATCCTATAAATCGAGCATATTCTGAGGTGAAGAGTTAAAAAGCGGTGAAAGAGACGACGTTCATCATTATGAACAATTATGCAATAGGTAAGAATATGGAGCTGGGATATAATGGAGCGTCAGCCGGCCAATAACTGGAGAGCAGTCCCGGGAGGTGTGGAGATGAAACCATTCAAGTGGCTGGTCATCGTCATCGCAGGACTCGTGATCATCGTCATCGGGTCCCTGATCATCGTTCCCATGTTTATTGACGTGCAGCGCTTCAAGCCCGAGATCGAAAAGAGGGTGGCCGCGGCCACAGGCCGGCCCTTTGCCATCGAGGGAAATCTCCACCTGTCCCTCTTTCCATGGGCAGGCTTCTCCTTTACGGACCTGCGCCTGGGCAATCCACCCGGCTTCACCGAAAAAGAGATGCTGAGCATCGACTCCTTCGATGTGCAGGTCCGGCTGATCCCTCTCCTGTCAAGAGACCTCCGGGTGAAGCGGTTCGTGATCGAGGGGCCCCGTGTCGCCCTGGAGAGGAGAAAGGACGGGAAGGGAAACTGGGAAGGGCTGCTGGAGCCCAGGGCGGCCTCCGCCGCACAGGAAAAGGCCGAAAGCAGGAACCCCGGAGGAGCGGAACCGTCTTCCGATCTCCCCGTCAGGAGCATCGCCGCCGGTGAGACCACCGTGCGCAACGGGACACTCCTGTGGATCGACGCCGCAAAAGGCGAGAGAAAGGAGATCAGGGACCTCGAACTGGAGCTCAAGGACCTGTCGCTGGACCGCCCCATTCATCTCACGCTCTCCGCGAAGCTGGATGAGAACCCGGTCAAAGTAAATGGTCGACTGGGGCCCTGGGGCCGGGAGTCGCGCGGGAGGAGTGTTCCGCTGCAGCTAGCCGTCAGCGCTTTCCGGGAGATCACAGTCAGCATCAGGGGGGTTTTGAGTGGACCGGAGAAGCCCAACTTCGATCTGGCCTTGGATGTCGCCCCTTTCTCTCCGCGGAAACTCATGAACGCCATGGGGAGGACACCCCCGGAGACTTCCGATCCCGGTGTGCTCGAAAAGGCGCATCTCAAGGCCAGGGTGAAGGGGGATGGATCTCGCCTGGCGCTGAGCGACGGAATCCTGGAACTGGACCAGACCCGCATCCGTTTCTCGGCCGAAGCAAAGGAATTTTCCAGACCCGATGTAAGCCTCAAGTTGGAAGTGGACCAGATCGACCTGGACCGCTATCTCCCTCGGGCCGAGGTGAAGAGGGAAGCAGGAGGTGAAGCCTCCTCCCAGGTTCCGGATGGGAAGAAGCCCGACTACGGGCCGCTCCGGAAGGCGGTGGTGGAAGCGGAGATCCGGGGAGGCGAGGTCAAGGTCCTGGGGGCGCAAACGCAGGATCTCCTGATGAAGCTCAAGGGGAAAGACGGCCTGTTCCATGTGGACACCCTGGCGTTCAGGGCCTACCAGGGCAGTATGGTCGCGAAGGCGGATCTGGACCTGAGGACGGACCGGCCGAAGACGAGTGTGGACCTGGAAGCCGCCGGGATCAGGATCCGGCCTCTTCTGAACGACCTCATGAAAAAGGAATTTCTGGAGGGGAGGGCCGAGGCCAGGCTGTCCCTGAAGATGGAAGGGGACGAGTCGGCGGCGATCAGGAGGTCCCTGAACGGGAGCGGCGATCTTCGTCTTACGGACGGGGCCGTCATCGGGATCGATCTCCCGGGGATGGTGCGCAACGTGAAGGCGGCCTTTGGGGGGGAGGCCCCGGCCGAGCGACCCAAAACGGATTTCAGCGAACTCCTGGTCCCCTTTACCGTGAAGGACGGGGTCGTCCATACCTCCGGAACGAGGATGGCCTCTCCTCTCCTCCGGGTGGTTGCGACCGGTAAGGCCGATCTGGTGAAGGAGAGCTTGGACATGCGGGTGGAGCCTGCCGTGGTCGGCACACTGAAAGGTCAGCAGGACACGAAGGAACGGTCCGGCATCATGATCCCGGTCCTGGTCAACGGCACCTTTGACGCGCCGAGCTTCTCACCGGACCTGAAGGGGATGCTGGAGACCGGTATCCAGGAGAAGCTGAAGTCTCCGGGCTCGATCGAGGATCTTCCCGATCGTGAGGGCGCACCGGCCTCTCCGAAGGACAGGGCGCGGGAGGTGCTGAAGGGGATCTTCGGGAGATGAAGGCCGATCATTGACTCCGGGTACCGGCCCGACTATCATCCCGTACCATGAAATGGAGATCCATAGGCAAACTGGTCCTGGCCCACACGGCCACGGATATCAATCAGGGGGCCATCCCGGTTCTTCTCCCGTTCCTCATCGCCCGATATCAAATCAACTATGCCGCTGCGGCAACGGTGGTCTTCGCCGCCAACATCATCTCCATCGTGGCTCAGCCGGTTTTCGGATACCTTGCCGACCGGCGAGCGAGGCCCTGGCTGATTCCCGTGGCCATGCTCTGCGCAGGGGTGAGCATTTCCCTGATCGGTGTGGTCCCGAGCTTCCCCCTTGGGGTGTTGGTGGTTGCAGTCAGCGGCATCGGCGTCGCGGCCTTTCACCCCGAAGGGGCCCGGCTCATCCACTATCTGGCCGAGGGCAGACGCGCAACGGCCATGAGTTTTTTCGGTGTCGGGGGGCAGATGGGGTTCGCCATAGGCCCTCTGATCGGTACGGCGGCCATGCTCCTCTGGGGCTTGGGGGGCAGCCTGATTTTCGTCGCGCCGACCGCCCTCATGGCGGCCGTCGTCCTCTACAGCCTGCCGTCGTTTTCCGGGGTAGGCCGGGCACAGGGGACCGGCCTCAAGGGCCGGAGCGGACCGGCCGGGGAAGATGCCTGGATCCCCTTCTCCATCCTCTCGTTCGTTCTGCTCACGCGATCCATCCTCTTCCACGGGCTGAGCACCTTCCTCCCCCTTTTCTGGATCCACGTGCTCCAGAAGTCCGAGGCGGCGGGCGGGACTGCGCTGACCGTTCTTATGGCCGCGAGCATCGGGGGGAATCTGCTGGGCGGCAGGATGGGGGACCGATTCGGGTACCTCCGGGTGGCGTTTGTCGGATTCTTTTTCCTCATGATCCTGCTTCCCCTGTTCGCCTGGGTCGCAGATGCCGGCCGGGCGCTCCTCCTGTTGATCCCCCTGGGAGTGGCCCTTTCCATCCCCACTTCACCCCTGGTGGTTCTCGGACAGGGTTACCTTCCCAACCGCATCGGGTTGGCATCGGGAATGACCCTGGGACTCGGTTTTTCGTTCGGGGGAGTCATGATGCCGGTCCTGGGCTGGATTGCGGACCGGCACGGGCTGCATGCCGCCTTCTGGGCCATGGCCTGCCTGCCGTTCGTATGCACGGCGTTCGCTCTGGTCCTGACCGCTCTGCAGCGGCCCGCCCCGAGACCGGCCAAGGCCTAGTCGGGTTGGTCAGAGTCCGACCTCCAAGGGGGCGGCTTTGGATCACCCTGGAGGGGAGGGAGTCCCGGGCGGACAAGCCGGGAACTGGCCAAAATCTGGAATGATGGAATGGTGGAATAATGGAACAATAAGGTTTCAAAGCAAGAAGAGCCATCAGCGGCGTTCCATTTTCAGGCTTTGATTGTTCCTCCCCTGTTCCATCATTCCATCGTTTGAAGGAGGAGTCCGCCATGAAACGACTCATTTCAGTGGTCTGCATTGCCGGTCTTCTCGCCATCTCAGGATGCTCCGGGAAAAAGGCCGAGGAGACCTTCGAGACCGCACAGTTCGAGGAGCTGCAGAAGAACTTTGCCCACGCCAGGCAGCTCTACAGGGAGATCATAGAGAAGTATCCCGAGAGCGAGTATGCGACAAGGGCCGCCGAGAGGTTGAAGGAACTGGAGAGCAAGAAACCGGGCCCATAGAGAACACGGGATACCGGAATCCTGGAATGATGGAACAGTGGAATATGGGGGGGAAGAACCAGGGGGATATTCTACCCAAATCGTCTTGTCCCTTAGGACCCATCATTCCACCAGTCCATGATTCCAGTCTTCCCGCAGCTCCCTCTCCCTTGGTCCAAGGCCCGGGCCCCGCGCCATGCCGTGCAGACCGCAGGCCCGGTCACTTCTTCTGATACAGCCCCACCAGTTCCGCCTTCGAGAGGACGTGCCCCTCCATGGCCTGCTCCAGCTTTGCCTTGGTCGGCTGCTTCAGGTCCGGCAGAGTCGTGTCCAAGGCGTAGAGCTTGTGGAAGTAGCGATGCTTGCCTGCAGGAGGGCAGGGGCCGCCGTAGCCGGTCCTCTTCCAGTCGTTGAGACCCTGCATTGTCCGGCCGGGAAGATCCTTCTCTTCGACCTTCTCGGGCAGGGAACGGGCCGATCCGGGGATGTTGTAAAGCACCCAGTGGACCCAGGTCATCTTTGGATTGGCCGGGTCCGGCGCATCGGGATCGTCGACGATCAAGGCAAAGCTCTTTGTACCCTCCGGCGCTTCATTCCATGAGAGCGCAGGGGAGACATCTTCGCCTTCGCACGTATACTTCCGGGGGATGTCTCCCTGGTGCCGGAAATGCGGGGATGTCAATTTCATGGGTGCCTACTCCGAGTCCTCACGCCGGCCGGGACCCGTTGTGGGTGATCGTTCTGAACCGAAGCAGGACGATGATCGCCGATATGCCTACCAGGATGTAAACGAGCCTGCTCAGTACACTCATGTCCCCGAAAATCGCGGATACGAGATTAAACGAGAAAAGTCCCACCAGCAGCCAGTTCAATCCGCCGATGATCACCAGAATGGCGGAGATGATGATAATGGTCTTCATAAGGCCTCCGTGTCGTTTTCGTTTTGGATCAGCCCCCCACCCCCGGTGGAGCAAGCGCGGCTCCGGCCGCAAGATGCCGGAGGCCGGTGTCCAGGACGTGTCCTGACGGTTCAAGATAAGGGGGATCGGAAGCAGATGCTATGGGGAGGGATGCGTAATCGGCGCCTTCGCCGCTCGCATTCCTACCCGAAAGTCGAGGGTTTTCGGGGCCTGCTGCGCGAAGAGCCGGGCAAAGGGCCGGGGCCGTGCCTGGTGGTCGGGAAGTCTCAGCCGAGAAATGATGTGTCGTTCCGGACGCTAAGACTCCACGAGCCCTCCCGGTAATCGATCCGGGAAAGAGATGCCGGATCAGCGCTCGGATCAAAGTGTTGCCTCTTCAGAAGCCTCGCGGTGACTCCCTCGAAGGTGGCCCCGTGCCCCACGATGAGAATGTCATCGTCCGTCTGCTCGAGCACGAGCTCGATGGTGCGGCCAAATCGTTGTATCGATTGCTCCCAGGATTCCGGGAACGCGGGCTCCACCAGACCTTGGTAGTGCTCATCGACGGCAGGGAACCGCTTCTTGAGTGTCCTGCGAGAGATCGTTTTCGGCCGATACCGGAACCATGCATGGTTCAACCATTCCCCGAACCCGGGTTCGATGCGAATGGAAAGCCCCAGGGCCTCGGCGCAGAACCGGGCCGTCTGGACGGTTCGAAGGTACGGGGAGCTGTAGAGGTACGATATTCGCTCTTTCGCCACCCGTCGCCCCAGTCGGCGCGCCTCGCGCATCCCTGTGGCGCTGAGCCCCGGATCATAGGGGTTTTCCGCCAAACGCGCCCACTCGGGGTTTTCCGTGTCCTCGCGCGTGCCGTGACGCGCGAGGAACACGGTACGATATTCCGTCAGGTCCACGATCCGGCTTCCTTCTGCAAGGAGGATTTTTCCTAGCGCTTTATTTCTACGAAAGAGGAAGATCGAACGGAATGAACGGCCGCCCTTATCTTGATCCTCCCAGGCGGCGTAAAAGGGTGTGCCCGAACTCCTACTTGTGACTCGAACTCCCTGCCACGAACAGGGGGAAAGGAACGCACCCGTTCTGAAGAGGTTTCATTTCCAGCGTCAGATCATTCCAAAACCGGGCGGTTTAAGAGTCCGAAACCTCATAAATACGTCTCTTTGCCAATTTCCCCGTACCATGTGCGATACTATCTTCCAGCCAGTGATTACGCGTCTATGGCTGTGATCTATCATTACGGTTGCCGGAAATTGGAAGAACCAAGTAGAAAAAGATCGGAATGGGTAAAAATGTGGGGCATTTTCTGCCGGTGGATCGCTTCAGAAATGTACTCCTATGGACTGCGCCGCGACCTGAGCCTCCCCACCACACCTCCTGCAGCAGAGATACCCGTTCACATACGGCCGATGCGGTTGAACGATCTCCCTTTTCTGCTATACCCCTGGCAGCGCCAACCGTCCAACAAGATGCCCACGGACCCGAGGAGGCTGATCGAGGCGGGGTTAAGCCATGCCTATGTGGCCGCAACCCGTTCCGACATCCCCTGCTACATGCAGTGGTTGATCGTGCCGAGCGAGAACGAGAAGATCCAGGACGTCTCGGGGGGGGCGCTCCCCTGGCTTGGATCCGACGAAATCCTGCTCGAACAAGGTTTCACCCTGGAGCCGTTTCGCGGGCTCGGCGTCATGCAGTTCGCGATGTCGCGGATTGCCGAGACCGGGCTGGAGTATGGGGCGAGATGGGCGCTCACCTTCATGGACCAGGGGAATGTCGACGGACTGAGAGAATGCCAGGCTGCAGGTTTCAGGCCTTATCTGATCCGGCGGGAGCGCTGGAGACTGTTCCGGCGGCGGATCTCCTTTCACCTCCTTCCACGCGGCACCCCCTTTCCCTTCGATGAAAAGGAGGGGACCGCTGCGACGGACAGGCTGCCTGTGGCGGGTTGAAGGAGCGTGGGCGTGATCGCTCGAAACTTGAAAGATTGAGGTCCGAAATTCGAAAATCACGATCTTCGGATCTGACCATTAGGCCATGATCCTGTTGATCCTGTCCGCCCTGTCAAGAGAACTCTTCCAACCTACTGCGGCAGTGTCACGGTGAAACGGCTGCCCCGGCCCTCGCCCATGCTCTCGGCCCGGAGCCGCCCTCCGTGCAGCTCCACCAGTCGCCTCGAAAGGGCGAGCCCGAGACCTGTCCCCTGGTAGCGCCTTGAGGCCGAGCTTTCCACCTGTTCGAAGCTGTTGAAGATCCGCTCCAGATCCTCCTCCCGGATGCCGATCCCCGTGTCGGAGACAGAGACCTCCAGGCTCGGACCTCCGTGGTTCTCGATCCCGTTTGACCTGCTGCAGGCGTTGACCCGGATCATACCGCCCTCGGGGGTGAATTTGACTGCGTTCGCCAGGAGGTTGTAGAGCACCTGCCTGAACTTGCGCGGGTCGACCATCACCCTTTCCGGAGCCCCCTCCATCACCAGATCCATCCTCAGGTTCTTCTTGAGGCTCTTCTCCCTGATCATGGTGAAGCTGCCTTCCAGCAAGGGAGCCAGCTCCACCTCCTCGGGTTCGAGGGTCATTTTGCCGGCTTCGACCTTGGAGAGATCCAGGATGTCGTTGATGAGATCGAGCAGGTGGCGGCTGCTGACGAGGACGTCGTTGAGGTGTTCGATCTGGATCCCGTTCAAGGGCCCGAAACGGCGGTCGGCCATCATCTCTGTGAAGCCGATGATGTGATTGAGCGGCGTCCTCAACTCGTGAGACATGTTGGCCAGAAATTCGCTCTTGGCGCGGTTGGCATTCTCCGCTGCCAGCTTGGCCTGCTGGGCCTCCTGACGGCGCCTGCGCTCGGTGATGTCCCGGTTTACCCCCAGGATCTGCACGGGTTTTCCCTTTTCGTCGCGCAGAAAAGAGGCGGTCACCTCCACCCAGGTGGTTGAGCCGTTCTTGCAGAACTGCTCGAGCTCCATGGTGATGGAGCCGCCGGGGTCCGTACCGGCCTGCCTCTCCTGCCTGATCGTATCTCTCAGCGCACGGGCAGCCCGTTCCAGTGATTCGGGCGTCAGCATCTGCTCGAGGGTCTTTTTCACCTGTTCTTCCGGGGTAAAGCCGAGGATCAGCTCCACGGAGGGGCTGACGTAGGTGAACCGGAGCGTCTCGATATCCATGGTCCAGACGATGTCCTTCATGTTCTCGGCCAGCAGACGATACTGTCGTTCGCTCGTCTGGAGAGCCCTCTGCGCCTCCTCCCGTTCCGCGATCTGGCGCTGGAGTTCCGCAGTCTGTGACTCGAGTCGATCCTTGAGGTTGGCGATGTTCTGGAACATGATCGAATTGGAGACGGCTATGCTGCAGCCGAGGGCAAGGGCCTGGAGGTACGAACGCTCCTCCGGCGAGAGGGGAGCGTCCTTCTCTCTCTGGGAAAGGAGGAGGAGCGCAGGCATATGGCCTTCCCGGGCGAACGGAATCACCACATCGGCTCCGGTGACGTGAAACAGTGTTTCCAGTTCTGCAGCCGTCTCCGATCCTTCGGGCCATTCCTCCGGCCGGCAGCGCTCCAGTACCTTTCCCACTTGAGCCATTTCGGGGTGGTGTTCCGTCTTCGGCAGCGGCAAGATGCCGAGTCCGGTGGCCGAGAAACCGCGGTCGGGGGTCCGCATGGCGACCGTGGCACGTCTGTACCCGAGGGTCTGCTGCACCTCCTCCGAGATGGCCTTCCGGAGGTCTCGGAGGTGATGGAGCAGCATCATCCGGTCCATGAACCTCAGGCGGCGGCTGTTCAGGAAATGGCGTTCCGGGTGAAAGGTGCGGTCGATCAGGGGCCCGGCCTTGCGGAGGAGCACGAGACAGAGATAGAACCACAGGAGGAGAAGACCGAACTGCGGCAGCGGCATGAGCTCCCCGAAATAGGGTCTCACGAGGGCGAAGAGGAGGTAGTTGGGCAGCGCAAAGAGGGCCGCGGGGATTAGCCAGGCCGCGCCTACCCGGCCGGTGGTATCGATGTCGAGCAGGCGATAACGTCGGACGCCGAAGGCCAGGACGGCCAGGGGGACAAAGCCGAAGTTGCCGGCGGGATAGAAGTCGATCCCGTTGATGGCCGGGACGTTCAGGAGGGTCAGCACGGCCATCAGCCCGAAGGAGATGAGGATGAAGATGCGCTGGAGACGCAGCCGCGGCTGGGGCTCGCTTCGGATGGAGCTCAGGAAGATGGCGATGAAGTAGATGGTCGCGATCAGGGAGTAGAGGCCGAAGATGAAGAAAGCGGGACCGCCCCGAGCGATGGAACCCCACCCGAACCGGTGAAGGCCGGTAAAGTACCACGGGGTGGAGACGGTAAACGCCAGCAGGAAGCTGATCAGCAGGGCCGCCCTGGTCAGGTAGGGGCGCTTCAGTCCCAGCACGTGGTGAAAGAACATCAGGTTGACGGCGGGCAGGAACACATATGCGGCATGGATGAAACGCTCCACGGCCAGGATCTGAGATTCGTCCGCCAGCAGGTGATGAGCGATGAAGGCGGGCGAGAGCATGACCCACCAGATGCATACCAGTGCGAACAGCCTGTTCGTCGTCCTGTGCGGAGAGTGAGAGACCGCCGAGATCGAGAGCGAAAGCCCCACGGCCAGGGAAAGGACCGGGGGCAGGAGTGCGAATATCGATGACATCCATCCCTCTCAGAGCGAGACATTCTATCCGGGTACTCATGGATGTCATCGGCATTTGGGGGGAATTCCTTTACGACCTCCCTTCACCTTGATGGAGGAACCGGAGATGTCGTATACTCCGCCTCCGGAGACCGTTTGGAGGTTCACGAGACCGAAGAAAAACCTACTTTTAATGGAGGTTCAGAATGAGCAGGAGTCTATATTGTCGCCGGAAGGAATCGTCCGTCTCTTCGCCGTTCTTGTGGACGCTGGCCGCTTGCCTTCTGCTTCTGCCTGCAATCTCGCAGGCCATCGAGCATCCCACCAGCAACCCCTACGAGACGCGGCCGAGCCCGGACGGGTTTCTTCCTTACCAGATCGTCCCCATTCCCGAGGGTCTGGTCATCGAAAAGGATGTCATGGTCGGCATGCCGGACGGGATCAGGCTGGCGTGCAATGTGGTCCGTCCGGAAAAACCCGGGAAATACCCGGTGATCCTGTCGGTCACGCCCTATGGGAAGGATCACACTCCGCCGGTCTACAATGCGGACGGATCGCCCAGGCCCGGCGCATATCCTCCCTTCGTGCTGAGGGTCCATTCCCATGGCGCCGATCTCGGCCACATGAAAATATCCGTGCTCACATCCTGGGAAGCCCCTGATCCGGCGTTCTGGGCCCCCTTGGGCTATGTGGTCGTGATCGCGGACCAGAGGGGCAGTTTCAAGTCCGAGGGGAAGCCCGTGAATCCGTTCCAGGGAGCGGACGACATCCATCATCTGATCGAATGGGCCGGGACCCAGGAGTGGAGCAATGGAAATGTGGGAATGATGGGCGTGTCCGCACTGGCGAGCAACCAGTACTACACGGCCGGCCGCCGACCTTTGTCCCCCCATCTCAAGGCGATCGTCCCGTGGGAAAGCCAGACGGATCGGTACAGAGACCTGACATTCTGGGGCGGAATCCCGGAGACGAATTTCTCCCGGAGCCTGGGTCCTTTCAAGGCGAGTGTGGCGAAGATGCCCCCGGCCCAGGCTGCCAAGGTCTGGGCCGCTGCCATGGATCCGGTCGGCAACCAGAAGATGCTGGAGGAAAACCCCAAGCTCGAGCTGATCACGATCCCCACGCTGCTGTGCGCAAGCTGGTCGGACAAGGGCCTTCATACGCGGGGCACCTTCGAGGCGTTCCGGAAGATTGCCTCCAAGGAGAAATGGCTCTATACCCATGGCGGCAGCAAGTGGGATCGATTTTACAGCAAGGACGGGCTCGAGATTCAGAAGAAGTTCTTCGACCACTACCTGAAAGGTGAGGAAAACGGATGGAAGAATACCCCCAGGGTCCGGCTGGAGGTGCGCGAGACCAGGGACGAACACCAGGTGCGGATGGAAAGCGAGTTCCCCCTGGCCCGTACGCAATACAAGAAGCTCTGGCTTGATGCAGAAAACGGCTCCCTGAACAGCCAGGCCTCCAAGAAAGAAAAGAAGGCCTCGTACCACTCGACTCAGGGCGGGGCCGCTTCCTTTGGCTTCACCTTCGATGAAGACACGGAGCTTACCGGGTATATGAAGGTGAGACTCTGGGTATCGGCCAAGAGCGCCGACGATATGGATCTATTTGTGACGGTACGAAAATTCGCCGGGCCCTTTGACCCGGGGAGTGAGATCGGCAAGGCGATCGAAACGGTCGCGGGGGAAGGCCGCGTGGCGAGGGGCAACGAGATCTTCTTCCGCGGCATGAACGGGCATGCATACGATATGGCTGCCCGGGGACAGATGCGGGTTTCCCAGAGGGAGTTGGACGAGAAGCTTTCTACCCCTTACCAGCCGGTGCAGAAGTTCCAGGGCGAAAAGAAACTGAAGCCCGGTGAGATCGTGCCCGTGGAGATCGGTATCCTGCCCTCGAGCACGCTGTTCCGAAAGGGCGAGAGCCTGAGCCTGACGATCCAGGGCTACTGCCCGGTTCGGAACCCTCTGCTCTATTATGACTGGCTGATCAACAAGGGCGAGCACGTGATCCACAGCGGGGGCAAGTACGACTCGTACCTGCAGATCCCGGTGATCCCGAAGAGCTAGAGTCTTCTGGAGGTTTAAGGCTGGAGGTTTGAGGCAAACGATCGGCTCCTGTTCCGATCACCATCTGGAGCGAACTCTGTTCGCGATTGCGCTTGGGAGTCGAAGGGATCGCAACCGGCCCGTCCGCCGCAGTTACAGCTGCTACGGCTGGAGGGGTTGCTCCAACAGATCTCTTGGGGAAAGGGACTCGTTTGTCCGTGAGGATCTCGTTTGCTCTTGGATCGCACACACGGACAAGCAGGGCTTGTCCATGGCACCGGTACCTAAGACAAGGATGCGTGAGAAGAGCACACCCGTAACCGGTGTGCGATGACAGAGGCGATCTGCTCAGGTCCTCCCCTTTTGTGTAAAGGGGAGACAGGGGGAGAAGGAGGTGGCAGTTTGGAGCACCGGATCCTGAAGGGTTTGGACGTGCTGGTGATCGGCGGGGGGATCGCCGGGGCGATGGCTGCGATCAAGGCCAGGGAGGCCGGCGCTCAGGAGGTGGCGATCCTCACGAAGGGGCATGTGGGTAAAGGCGGGAACAGCGCCTTTGCCGCCGGTGTGATGCACGTGGTGCATCCGAAGGAGACCGATGAGGACAAGAACGACCGGCTCCTCAGGCTGGCAAGGGCCCAGGGGTACCTGGCAGACCAGATCATGATCCAGGATCACCTGGAGGACACGCTGGCCTTCATCCCGGACCTGGAATCGTACGGGGTGGAGTTCGAGAGGACGGAGTCCGGTGACCTGGAGAGGCACGCGGGGAGAGGGGCACACCCCGTAATCATGTTCCACGGCCATCAGATGATGGACGCGGTGATGAAAGCGGCCCGGAAGAGGGGGGTTCGCTTCATCCATCACGTGATGTTCACGGATCTGCTGGCCCCGTCGGGGAGGGTGGTCGGCGCCGCGGGCTTCGATTTCAGAAACGGCGATTTCTACGAAGTCAGGGCAAAGGCGACGGTTCTTGCCACCGGGAGCACCTGGTACAAGGGACTCATGGTGGGTCACCGCGACGACACAGGGGATGGCTACGCGGCTGCCCTGAGGGCCGGAGCGGCACTCTCCGGCGCGGAAAGCAACGATCAGATCTCTCACGCCATGCCGGCCCGCTTCGACATCGGGCCGGGACTCAACATGTTCCAGGGGTTGGGCGGCAGACTGATCAATGCCAGGGGCGAGCGGTTCATGGAAAAGTACATCCCCGGACTCATGGAGAAGGCCGGCCTCAGAAACCTGATGTACGCATTCCTGCTGGAGATCAGGCGGGGGAACGGACCCTTGTTCTTTGACTTCACCCATTTCACGAAGAAAGAGGTCGATCGGATGCGGAGGGTGATCCCGATCCCGGTCAGGATGTTCGAAAGGGCCGGCCTCCTGGTCAACGATCGGTTTGTCGCGCCCGTGGAATGGATGCTCTGCCCCCCGACGGGCCGCCCCGGGCTGGTGGTGGACCGCGAGTTCGAGACCACCCTCAAGGGGCTGTTTGCATGCGGTGAGGCCGCGGCGGTCTGGGCGGTGGTGACGGGACTGGCCTCGGCCGGCAATCGCGGGGGAGTTTACCCGTACAAAGGGAGAGTCGGGGCCTGCGAAATTATGGATGGCCTGGGCGATCAGCTCCTTCCCTGTCCCGCTCTCTCCCGTGATGAGGACGTCCTGGCCCAGCATCGAAGCTCGCTTGGCCAGCTGGATCACGTGTCTCATGGCCTCGCTGTTCCCGACGATATGGTCGAAGGAGTAGTGGGCGCGGTGCTGCATGCGCTGGGCTTCCCTGACCGATTCGACCTGCGCCTTGAGGAGGTTGAGTTCATTGTGCAACCGCTTGATCTCTTCCAGGGAATCGAAGATGAGATGCCCGACGGCGCCTATGATTTCTCCGTCCTTTACAAGGGGAAAAGAGGATGCGACACTATACTTCCCTTGCAGGTTTCGAATGTTGCCGACGATGGAACCGCCCGTTTCGAGCACCTTCGGAAAGATCGAATCAGGGATGATGTCGGTGATCTTCATGCCCTTGGAGTCTCCGCGGGCAAGTCCGAAGAACTTTTCGGAGCGCCTGTCCATGAACTCCACCCTGCACTCCCTGTCGACGACCACGAGGCTTTCATTGGGATTATGAAGGAAGAAGGCTAGGCTTTCGGTCAGGAGTGGAGAAAAGCGGTCCTTGGTCAGGGCATCCCTCAGATGGTTCTGCAACTGGATCTGGTAAAACGTCATGCACTTGGCTCCGTAGGTTTCTAGCCCGTCCATTCCATGGACATGTCCACATTCGAGAATGGACGGTCCGGATTTTACCCTTTTTCGGGGAACATTCATAGGTCGACCTGCACCGTAGGGGCATAAAGGTCCCGGCCCTCGGGGCGGCCGCCTGAGGCCACCAGCGCCGCTGGCGGCGCTTCACCTCCGAGCGGACGCCGGGGCTAGGAAGATTCCCCGCCGTCCGGGGTGGCATGGACATTGCTTTGGGAAATCCCTCGTGCGGTACAAAGGAGCTGTTCGAGCGATCTCTGCATCCCGCGCGAAACCGACCATGGCTGGGGGTATCCCATCACGATCCGTCGATGTGAGGCGGAAGGAAAAGGAGCGAATGTGGCAAAGCCGACCAGACTCACCCGGGAGATGATCGATGAGTATGTGGCCAAAGGGCTCTGGGTCCATAAGACCATACCGGACCTCTTGAGGCGGAACGCGGAGCTCTTCCCTCAAAAGGAGGCCCTGGTGGACTCCGAGAGGAGGCTGACGTGGCAGGAGCTGGATCTTGTGACCGATACCGTTGCCGTGGCCCTGGTGGAGATGGGGATTGAACGGGACCGCGGGCTGGTCGCACAGCTCCCGATCACCTCCATTTCGGTCATCGCCCTCCTGGCCTGCCACAAGGCGGGGATCGTCTGCTGCCTTCCGCCCTTGACCTTCAGGCACAAGGAGATGAAGCACGTGATCGAGAAGACGGGCGCGGTCGCGGCGCTCACCCCTGTCGCACTGAGGCACGAGGAGTACTTTCGCATGGCGGCGGAGATTGCCCGCGAGGTGCCGGACTTGAAATATCTCTTCGTGACGGGAAAGGAGACCCCTCCGGGCGCCGTTTCCTTCGAGTCCCTGATGAGCGGTTCGGTCGACGGTAAGAGGGCTGCGGAAATCCTGAAGGGGAGGATGTTCAATCCCTACGAGGTCTCCTCCGTGGTCCTGAGCAGCGGGACGACCGGCATGCCGAAGTGCATCGAGCATACGGGGGCGTCCCACAGGGCCGGGGGAAGGGGAATTGTGGAAAGGGCGCGGCTTTCGCAGGAGGACGTGGTGGGGATCATCGCCCCCCTCTCCGGCGGGCCGGGGCTCCAGAACTTCTGGGCGGCCTTTCAGACCGGGTGCAAGATCTGTCTTCTCGATCGGTTCACGCCGGAAAACGTGCTGCAGTTCATCGAGCGGGAGAGGGTGACTTATCTCCCGGCCATTCCCACCCAGCTCGTGAGGATCGTGAAGGAGTGCGACCAGACCCGGTACGACCTCGGCTCCCTGCGGGCGGTCAGGACCGGCGCCGCAGCGTTCGATGCGGCCATGGCCAGGGAGACTGAAGAGAAACTGGGGTGCACGGTCCTGATTGCGGGGGGATCGCAGGAGACCTACAGCTTCGGTCAATCCGGGTTGGACGATCCGAGGGAGAAGCGGCTTGGGACCCTCGGGAAGCCCTTCCCCGGAAACGAGGTGAAGATCGTCGATGACGAGGGCCGGGAAGTGCCTGTGAACGAGGTGGGACACCTCTGCGTCAGAGGGGCTGCCACCAGCTCGGGGTATTTGGGGGATCTGGAGGCGACCCTCGCCGCCTGGGGTTGTCTCGGCAGGGAGGGGTGGTACAGGACAGGGGATCTGGCCAAGCTCGATCCGGAAGGTTACCTCGTGATTGCCGGCCGGAAGAAGGACATGATCATCCGTGGAGGACAGAACATCTATCCGGCGGAGATCGAGAGCCTCCTCATGTCGCATCCCAAGGTCGCCCAGTCGGTGATCGTGGCCGTGCCGGACGAGGTGATGGGGGAGCGGGCCTGCGCGTGCGTGGTGCCGGTCGCCGGCGAGGTGTTCACGTTTGAGGAGATGACAACCTTTCTCAAGGGGCAGGGTCTGGCGGTGCATAAGCTGCCTGAGCGGCTGGAGGTGATGGATCGGTTCCCGCAGCTGGTGGACGGGCAGAAGGTGGACAAGATCACGCTGTCGAAGGGCGTCATTGAAAAGATCAGGGCAGAATCAAGGGACCGATGAACGTTTTTTCCAACCCCCTGCGCCGATGTGCGCCTCCGTGGCGCCCCCCCGGGGTGGTCTTCGAAAAAGGCCGCGAGTTGCCGGGTCATTCCATGGACCGCCCCACGAGAGTAACAGGGGCATAGGGGGGCCGATCCGGTGAGGCTTTGAATGGGCAATGTCTTGGGGCTGCGACCGCTGCGCTATTTGGATCACTTCAAGGCCTCCTTGCGGGGAATGGTCGCTGCGTGAAAGACACGTCCTTTCCCGGAGACCACCCCAGGGGGCGCCACGGGACTGCCCACCCCGGTGGCTCCTGCAGACCGTAGGATGGGTGAACCCCGGCAGGCGTCAAGCCGGGGGAAACCCATCGATTCGGCATCGGGAACAACACCGGCGGAGGGGAAATCAAAAGAAGGAGCAGATATGTCGAAGAGACCACTCGGTGAGATCAGAATCCACACGGATGTACTGGTCCTGGGGGCCGGCGCGGCCGGCTGCCTGGCGGCGTACGGGGCCAGGGAGAAGGGGGCCAGGGTGACGATGGTGGACAAGGGGGCGCTCATCAGCTGCGGATGCACCGGGGCCGGCCAGGACCACTACGGCGCCCATCTGAACACCGGCCCCGCCTGGGATTCGGACGAGGCCGCCACCACGTACTACAGCCGCCCGGGGTGGGGGGTCGGCCGAGCGCTGGTGGAGAAGACCTTCACCAAGCTCGTGGGGCCCATGATCCGGATCATGGAAGAATGGGGGGTCGAGTTCTACAAAAACGACGACGGGAGCTACTATCGTTGCCAGGCGCTGGGGCAGCCCGGACCGTGGTGGATGATGATGAAGAACGGCCGGATCCTGAAGAGGATCTTCGCAAAGAAGATCAGAGAGGCGGGGATCGAGGTGGTGGAACAGATCCAGGTCACGCGGCTCCTGACGGACGGCGGCCGTGTCGCCGGAGCCATGGGCTTCAACCGGAGGACGGGGGATTTCGTCGTGTTCAAGGCAAAGGCTGTTGTGGCGGCCATGGGCGCTCACCAGTCGAGATGGTCCACCAACTCCACCCGGAACCCGTTCAACATATGGCAGAACCCCGCCAATACCGGGAGCCAGATCGTCATTGCCTACGATGCCGGTGCCAAGGTAAAGAACCTGGAGTGGTGCACCGGAACGACCCTGCCCAAAGGGTTCGGGGCCCCGGGCATGTGCGGGTTCGGAGGCATGGGTTCCTTCATGCGCAACTGCATGGAGGAGCGGTTCATGGAGAGACATCATGAGCTCGGCGACAAGGCGCCCCGGGCGTTCCACATCAAGGCCGAGCAGGAGGAGATCTCGGAGGGGCGTCTACCGCTGTTCGTCGATTCCCGCGAGCTGACCGACAAGGAGTACGAGCACCTCAGGGAGAACCTGCTCCCCGTGGACAAGCACACGTTCGGCGACTACCTGGAACAGCGCGGCCTGGATCTGAAGAAGGACCTGCTCGAGGTGGAGACCGGCGAGACGTCCGGGGGTGGAAACCTCCACGTGGATATCCGGTGCGAGTCGGTCAACCTCAAAGGCCTTTTCGGTCTCCCCTTCTCCGGCATGCTCTCCACGGCCCTCTGCGGCGGGTATGCAGCAGGCCGAGAGGCCGCAGAGAGTCTTGCAGGGAACAGGGAGGAGGGGGAGGTCCGGTCCGAAGTGGTTGCGGAGGAGAAGGAAGAGATCGCTGGGATCCTGGAGCAGGAGGGACGCTATGCCCCGGGGGAGTTCGAGGATCTGATCCGGCAGATCATGCAGCACTACATGGGGCATAAACGGAGCCTGAGAGGCCTCCGGATCGGACTCGAGAAGCTGGAGTTTCTCGAAACCAAGACCCATGAGATCAAGGCGGAAAACCATCACGAGTTGACCAGGGCGGTGGAAGCGCTCCATCTCCTGAAGTACTGCAGGCTCATGATACGCTCCGTCATCGAAAGAAAGGGCATGAGGGGGTTCTACAACCTCGTCGATTACCCTCCGAAGCTCGATCCGGCGTTGAGGGACAAGTATGTGGTCCTTTACCAGGAGGGTGGCATTCAGAAGGTCTCCTTCGAGCCCATGGAAGACGAGGAGGAGGTGCATCATGCCGCCTAAATTCAGCAGGGAACTGGATCGTTCTTTCCACTATTGCGCGGGGACCCCGAAGGATCAGCCCAGGACCTCGCCTTGCGAGGCGAGCTGCCCCGCCGGCCATACCATCCAGAGGACCATCCAGCTCATTCAGCAGGGACGGTTCGAGGAGGCCCTGGAGAACGTAAGGTCGAGAAATCCCTTCCCGGGTGTCTGCGGGAGGGCCTGTTTCCATCCCTGCGAGGCCCCCTGTAACAGGCAGTTCTATGATGAGCCCATCTCGGTCCGGGCACTGGAGCGGGCGGCCTTCGATCTTGCCGAACAGGAGAAGATAAGGAGACCCAAGTGCAAACCGCTGACAGGGAAGAAGGTCGGCATCGTCGGGGCCGGCCCCGCCGGGATGACCGCGGCCTATTTTCTTTCCCTGTTCGGACATGAGGTGACGGTCTTCGAGGCCCTCCCCGTGGCGGGCGGTATGCCGGGGATGGGGATCCCGGAGTACCGGCTCCCGAAAAAGGTGGTGGAGAGAGAGGTCGCGAATATCCTTTCTCTTGGGGTCGATCTCCGGACGAATACCCGGGTCGGGAAGGACATTTCCCTTCAGGAGATCGTGAAGGGGAACGATGCATGTCTCATCGCCACCGGGGCCTGGAGAGAAAAGAAGCTGAATATCCCGGGCAGCGAGTTCGCGATCTCGGGTTTCGACCTGCTGAAGGATGCCAAATCGGGGAATGCAGGGAAGCCGGGCGAGAGGATCCTTATCCTCGGGGGCGGCGGTGTGGCCCTCGATTATGCCGGAACGGTCAAGAGACTGGGCGCGCGGGAGGTGCACGTCGCATTCCTCGAGCCCAGGGCAAAGATGGTCGCCCCTGAAGAGGACGTGGCGCAGGCGGAAAGGGAAGGCGCAGTGCTTCACCCCTCCAGGACCTTCCTCCGCATCCTGAGCGAGAAAGGGCGGGTGAAAGGGGTCGAATGCATGGATGTCCGCTCCTTCCGCTTCGAGGCCGGGGGACGGCTGAAGGTCGAAACGGTCCCGGGAAGCGAGCACGTCCTTGCCGCCGACACGGTCATCTTCGCGGTGGGGGAGGCGCCGGAGCTCGATTTCCTGAAAGGCGCCTGGGATTTCAGGACTACGCCGAGCGGGACCCTGGATGTGAACCCGAGGACCCTCGAGACATCTGTCCGAGGGGTGTTCGCGGCGGGCGATGCGGTGAAGGGGCCCGGCTCCATCGCGGATGCGGTCGGCACCGGGAGGGCCGCCGCCCTTTCCATGAACTGCTTCCTCCTGGGAAAGGACCTGGAGAAGATCGAAAGCGTCTTCCTGGACGGCAGCGGGGAGATCGTCGTAGAGGAGTCGGGCCCCAAGGCCAAGGGGCGCGATCAGGCCCACGTGGTGCGCTATGATGAGATCCTCAACCCCGATTACTACCCGAGGGGGGCACGTGTGGCTGGGAAACAGGTGGCGCCGGAGCAGGCGGTGAACTCTTTCGAAGAGATCCTGCAGGGATATGGCCGGGAAGAGGCCGTCCGAGAGGCGAACCGCTGTTTTCATTGCGGTCACTGTGCAGCCTGCGGCACCTGCGTGGAGATCTGCCCCCTGGATGTCCTGGCCATGGGGCCGCGTGGTCCCGAGGTGGCGTATCCCAAGGAGTGCTGGCATTGCGGCGGCTGCAGGATCAACTGCCCCTGCGGGGCGGTCGAGTACGAGTTCCCGCTTTCCATGCTGGTATAGCGGCACCTGCAAGTCACACCCTCCGGGGAGTGGAACATCCCCCCGGATTCGCGTGATCAGCGACCAGCCATCAGCGGTCAGCCAAGGACCAAGGCAATACTGGTGACAGCTGACTGCTGACCGCTGAAAGCTGCTGCAGCTACGGAATCAGCCGATAGGGGAGGGCGCGCTTGGTCCATTCGCTCTCGGGATACTCCTTCTGCAGCTTCTCATAGGCCTCTTTCAAAGGCTTCGGGTCGTGAGTGTGCTTGTACCTGCAGACGCCCTTCAGGAAGATCGCCTCGGGCGCTGCGCCGCTCTTCGGGTAATCCTTCAGGATCGCCTCCAACCGCTTGAGGGCCTCCTCGAACTGCTCATGGTCGAAGTGGATCTTCGCCGTTCCGAGCAGGAGTGTGGGGATAAGCTCCTCGGGAGGCAGGAATCCCACGGTGCGGTGGTGTTCCTTGCCTTCCTGGTCCAGGGTCACCAGTGTGGGCGTCCATTTGACCTGGAACTGCTCCGAGAGCGGTTTGTGGTCATGAGGGAGTCGCAGTGCGACAAGATTGCCGGCGATGAAATCGATCACTTCCTGCCTGGGGAACGTAACTGCTCCCATCTGCTGGCAGCCGATTCAGCCCGGGTTGAAGAAGTCCATGAGGACGGGTTTCCTTTCCGACCTTGCCTTGGTCAGTGCCTTTTCCAGGTCGCTTTCCCATTGGATGGTTTTTTCCATTTCTGCCTCCTTTTGCCGTTCCAATCAAGTTGAGTAGCCAGTACATCCCCGAAGTCAGATTAGGGTAGAAGATAAGGCCGGAACGGGATTGCGCAAGCGGATCCGGTCTCCGGTCATTGGCCATGGGTCTTTTGGGGTCGTTCATTGGCGATGGAATTTGACAGGAGCCGCCCTCTGCGGGCCTTTCTGGTTGGGCGTTCGTGTTTCGGAATCGCAAGCGGAGCTTGCTCCTACGGCTTTTTCGTCCCTCTGTTCTTCATCTCCCCGTCTCCCCGACCAGCACGAAGGGTGCCCAGAACATGGGGTGAGCATAGGTCGCCACCGTCTTGCCGGTCTCCGGGTCTCTCAGGACCCGGCGGTCGATGAGATCCAAGATGGATTTTCGAAGCGCGGCGGAACTGGACAGTTCGGGGTCTTCCCTCTGGAACTGAAAGAGCCCGGTGGTCAAAAGCCTGGCCGAGGTGGTCTCCACAGGCCACATGCTCACCAGGAGCGACCTGGAGCCTGCGTAAAAGAACGCCCTGCCGAGCCCCGACACCGCCTCGGCGCCTTCTCCTTCCGCTGCGCCGGTGTTGCACGCGGAGAGGACGACCCAGTCCGCGTTCAATTTCAACTTCATGATCTCGGACATGGTGAGCAACCCGTCGTCCTTTTCGCCTGTGACGGAAGGGGAGGAGAGGGCAAGGGCCGGCTGCTCCAATCCGTCCAGATCTCCGGGGATCAGTGCGTGTGTTGCGAACGCGATGACCCGTCGATCGGAAAGATCCATGGCTTTGATCCTGTGTTCGGATGCGCCCTGTCCGATGAAGACGTCCGCGGCGAAATCTCCGCCGAGTGCATCGCAGATCCCCTTCAGTTCCTCCCGGGTATCAGGCAGCCTGCCCAGGCTCTCCAGCCGGGTCGAATCCTTCTTGATCTCGTCCAGCCCAACACCCCCGGCCGTACGAATTCCACGCACACCGATCCGACCGGCAGGGGTCTGACGGTCCTGTTGCTCATCCCGCGCATCGGCCAACTGGATCCGGTTGAAGATCGGGTCGCCGAATCCCGCCATCGGCCTCCTGGCCCCAGCGGTTTGGGGCAGGGTCCTGAGGCTTACGAAAGAAGAGACGGAGGGGACCATCGTGACCGGGATCGTACGCACCAGCCAGGGGACGGTTCGATAGGAGCTGAACAGCGCTCCTTCGTCTTTCCCCGGGCGAAAGGGCGATGTGGGGAGGATGGCAAGGGGGATCTGCCCCAGGGGCCCTCCGGAGACCACAATCAGGTCACCGGACTTCTTCCAGTGCGCCTCGAGCGGTTTCAGCAATCGCGTGAAAAGCGCGTACCCCTTCTCAAAGTCGAATTCAGGGATGTCCCCCAGCGTCTGGGGTTTGGGGTCCAGTCCTTTTCTGATCTCGTTTACAAGGCGCTGCAGATCCACTCTCCCCAGATCCGTGACGGCAAACCGCGCCGTCACACCCGTCAGGAGCCAGAGATAGGTCTTGGACTCTGCCGTATATGCGGAAAGGAGGGCTTCGCCCGCGCGCAGGAGACCGGCCGCCTGCTGCATGGAGGGAGGCTCGGGACTGACAAAATCGGCATACTTCGGGAACCTGGACTTGATCTCATCAAGGATCACGTCCCTTGACTTCACCTGGAGCTCCATCCGGGCCTTCAGGTCCTTTACGAGTTGGGGAACCTGCTCCTCTTCGCTCGAGGCGAGCATGTCGACGAGCATCTCCTGAATTGCGGCGATCTGGTTCTGTGCATCCTGCTCCTTTCGGATGAGCTCCGCCAGGTCCGGGTCCGTCGCCGTAGCCCGGGCGCTGCTCGCGGCGACCGCCCCCTGAACCGAGCGGCTGCGCAGGGCGTCGGCGATCTTGAATCCTTCCGCAACAGGGTCGATTCCCAATTCCCTCTCCCGGCGCTCCATCTGGATCTCCGAGAGCAGCTCCAGATATTCCTCCAGGATCGTTTTCAGCCGCTGGGTCTTCAAGAAATCCCTGCCTTCACCCGTTACGCTCGCAATGAGTACGGGAAGGGATTTGCCGAAGATGACGATCGCCTCCTTCTTCCTGCCCGCGCGGGCCTCTGCGAGACCATCGAGGGCCATGACCTCTGCCGTCAGGAAGTGTCCTTCTCCGAAGCGGTCCCTGCAAACCTCCATCGCTCGGCGGACCAGGGGCCGGGCCTCCTCGGTGCGTCCGGTCATGAGAAGGGCCAGAATCAAGTTCAGGTTCTTCGGAGAAAACTTTCCTTTCTGGAAATCTCCTCTTCCGGATCGAACCACTTCATAGTACTCCAGGGCCCTCGAGAACTCGCACTTTGCGGAAAGGACGTTGCCGAGGGATATCTTTGCCCTGGTAAAGACAGGAGAGCGCGGAGATACGGCGGCGGCCTCGATGAGTTTGAGCTGCGCCCGTGCGAGTCTTTCCGCGTCGTTCCCCCGTCCTTGTGCCAGGGTCACATCCACCAGACCGTCGACCGCCCTCAAGGTGAAGATCGACTGGAGGCCGAGTTGCGAAAGAGACTCCTTGAATACCTGGCGAAGCTCGAACTCGGCCTCCACGAAGCGCTCCTGGAGCATGAGGGATTTGCTGAGCCACAGGCGATGGTTGATCCTGGGGACCGGGGAACTCTTCTGTATCTTCGAAAGATGGGAGATGGCGCTCCGGATGTGCACCTCCGCCTCGTTCCATCTCCCTTCCAGCTCAGCGATCACGGCCCGCATCCTTTCGACGTGAAAGAGGGCCTCCGGCCTGGGCGGGCGCCGTCTATCCTGTAACTTCGAGTTCGCGGCTTCATAGGCCTTTTTCGCGTTGGCCACGTCCCCGAGTTCGCCATAAAGCATGACGACCTCTTCCAGCATGGGCAGGCTGTCGCTGAAGGTCTGGAGCCTTTCCACGAGGGCAAGCGCCCTCCGGTAATTCCCGTGGGCCCGTTCGATCTTGGCGAGCCTGACCATCAATCTCTCGTTGCGGATTTTCGCACCCTTGGCGAGATCGAGCCCGTTGCGGAGGTCTGCAAGGGCCTGCTCCTGCCTCCCCACTTCCCATGCCGCCATGCCCCGCGTCAGATAGAATTCGATCATGGCCGCCGCATCCGCCCCAACGGGCGGAGAAGATGCCGCGACGACCTCCATCTCATCATTGATCTTGACCGGGCCTCCTCCGGCCTCGAGTATGGCCAGGATGTCATCGATACGGCGGGGTGGCGGGGTGAAAGACTCCCCTTCGTTCACGACCACGGCAACCTGTCTGGCCTCTTCCAGGCTCATTCTCTCGGCGCAGGCAGGAGGGATCGACAGGGCCAGGGCAAGGAGCACGACGGCGAATCGATGCCGTTTTGAAGCAGGAAGGGGCTCCTGGCGGATCGAGAGATTGCGGCTGGTGATCATTCCCATGAGACATACCCCCGGCTTGTGAAGACGTTCGATGCAGGATGCCGAGCATCTGGATTCAGATCGCCCGCAATTGGCATGCCAGTCCCCTGCGGGACAAAGAAGTATTTGGAATCAGAGGACAATCGCAGGCCGGAAGTCGTGACCGTCGTTCCCGGCTGCGGAGTAACGGCTGGAGCACCAAATCTCGAACGGCGAAGGATTGACGCCATACCCGTCATTCATGATCCAGGAGCGAACGCAGGACCTTGAGATTTCTGCGGTCGTTGCGAAGATCCTCTCCTTTGGGGGTCTCAAGCACCATGGGGTGGCGCTCGAAGCGGCGGTCATTGATCAGCAGCCGGAATGCGTCCAGGCCGAGGCGGCCGCGGCCGATGTGCTCATGGCGGTCAACGCGGCTCCCGAGGGGGCTCTTGGAGTCATTGAGGTGGAAGAACCTGAGCCGGTCCAGTCCTATGATCTCATCGAAACGATCGAAGGTGGCCCAGTATGCCTCGGGTGTGCGAATGTCGTAACCTGCGGCAAAGGCGTGGCAGGTGTCGAAGCAGACTCCCAGCCGTGAGGTGAAGCGGGAGCGCGCGATCATCTCTGCGATCTCTTCAAAGCTCGAGCCCAGGTTGGTGCCCTGTCCGGCTGTGATTTCGAGCAGCACGGCCACCTCCCCGGCCTCAACCGCCGCCATGGCCCGGTCGAGATGGTTCACGAACCGTCTTACCCCGGCGGCAGCGCCCTTCCCGAGATGGGAACCGGGATGAACGATCAGGAACGGAATCCCCAGGCGGGCGGCCCTGCCCAGTTCGTCCGAAAAGGCGTTCAGGGAGAGGTGTAGGGTCGTCGGGTCGGGAGAGGCCAGGTTGATGAGATAGGCATCATGGGCCGCAACCGGCATCTCGCTTTCTACCCGACACCGGCGAAACCGTTCCACCGCCTCATCGCCCAGAGGAGGAGATCGCCACTGGCGCTGGTTCTTGGTGTAGATCTGAAGCGCATCCCCGCCGATCTCCCGGATTCGGGAAAAGGCCAGGTCCAGACCGCCGGAGATGGACATGTGGGCGCCAAGATAGGGCATGCTCGGATATTATCAGGGGAGGGAACCTCTTCACAATCCCTTTCACGCGTGATCGGGTCTCAGACGCTGATATCCACCCCCCCTCCGGCCCCGGAGATCTCCTCCCGGGAGCCTTCTCCCGCGTTCTCGTCCTGGTCTCCTGTAATCTTGCCGGAGAGCAGGTGGACTTCCCGTATCCCTTTTTCATGGATCTCCATCAGCCGGTATCTGACTTCCCGATATTCCGCGACCGTGAGGGGCCCCCACAGGATTCGCTTGAGAAAGGCGGGGTTGCGCGATCGGAGGGCAAAACGGATATCCGGCCCGATCTTCAGGTCCGTCGTCTCTTCCAACCCCTTCTTGTCCTTGAACTCCCCCATCTTTTCGGGTGTCTCCTCTCTTGGAAGCCCCTCTGCACTCCTCGTGGGCTGCTGTCGAACCCGGGGAGTGGATTTCGTACCGGTCTCCGCCGAATGGATAGACAATCCTGAACTGATCTCCATCACTCCCATTCCTCCCTGAAAATCCCCTCTGTCTCCCTTTGGTCAAAGGGGGACTGCATGATGTTCCCCCACTGGTGAAGGGAAGGTCGATGCGCCGCGCCCGATCCAGCGTCTCGCGAGGTTCAGACGTTCTCCTCGAAGGACAAAGTCCAAACAGAAAACCCGCTTCCTGGGCGGAAAGCGGGTATGCGTGAACGATCTCGTCTGCCGTGCCCTGCAGCCCCGCTGCCCTATCCATGAGGACTTAGACCGGTAGCTTTGCGTCCCGGCCTTTCGGCCGGTTTGCCCTCAAGCTGGAATCTCGTCTATTTTTTTATCGGCAGCGGAACGGATGTCTTTAATCCTTTTCCCTGACCCTCGCCTGTATGAACCTCACCCCTTGGGTAGGAGCAAGCCCCTGCTTGCCTGTTCCTTCAAAGCCCGGAAGATCGCAAGCAGGAGCTTGCTCCAGAAGAGAAAACCGCCGGAACTCTTTTGGATACAAAATCTCCCTGTCTGTAGTTCTTCCCATCAAAAGACCCCAATAAACCCCTTTTCGTGTTCATTCGTGTCCATTATTCCCGGACCCGTATGCCACACCTCTCCGGGGATATCGCAAGACCGGGTCCTCCGGGTCCCCTACTATGCGCCATGCTCTACATCAGGCCGATGCAGCCTTGACGATCCCCTTGATCTTTTCTCTCTGTTTTTCCTGCCAGGGATAGACGACGCGGGAGTGGAAGGACGCCTCCAGGGAGTCTACCAGTGTCCGGAGGATCTGCGCCAGGCAGCCCGTAGACAGATGGCACTCATCGAATTGTCCCTCCGCGACCCGTTTGATCAGGAGGAGCCGGACCATGTTTTCAATGGTATCACGCGTCGGCGTCTCCAGGGAACGGGACGCGGCTTCCACGGCGTCGCAGATCATGACGATGGCGGCCTCCATGCTCTGGGGCTTGGGGCCCGGGTACTGGAACTCCTTTTTCTGCGCCCTTGCGCCACGGTTGTTCTTTACGGCCTTGTTGTAGAAGAACTCCACCGTCTGGGTTCCATGGTGCTGGGTGATAAAGTCCAGGATCACCTGCGGGAGCTTCATGCCCTTGCCGATCTTCTCCCCGTTGATCACGTGGTCAATGATGATCCTGGCGCTCTCGACCGGGTCCAGTTCGTCGTGGGGGTTTCTCCCGGACTGGTTTTCTGCAAAGAACCTTGGGTTGGCCACCTTGCCGATGTCGTGATAGTAGGCGCCGAGCCGGAGGAGAAGCGTATTGGCCCCGATGGTCTCCCCGACCGCCTGGGCCAGGTAGGCCACGGACATGGTGTGCTGGTAAGTCGCCGGTGTCTTGGTGAGGAGTTCCTTCAGGAGGGGGTGCTGAAGATCCGCATACCGGCTGAGCCTGAAAGTCGACGCGGTATGCCACCCCATCTCGAGCAGGGGCAGCAGCAGAAGGGCAAGGGGCCCGGCCGCCGCGCCACCGATGAATGCCCACCCCTGCGTCTCGAAGAACTCGATGTCGAAGGCCTGCATGAACCCGAGCATCAGGGTCCCTGAAGAGGGGGATAGAATAGCGGACCAGTCCAGCCAGAAGGCCAGGAAGAGGAGCGCATTGGCCACCCCGACGGCCAGCGATGCGAAAAAGACGTGCATTCTTCTCTTGATCCGGAGGGAAATGATCACGGTCGCTACGGCGGCAAAAGAAAAGAACAGAAGAAGGTTCAGCGCCGAACCGGCGAAGAGGCTGACGAGCAGGGCCCCCGTCAACGAAGTCCAGGCGGCCGAGATCTTGTCGCTCTGCAAGAGCACGAGCATCAGGGGGAGCACCGCGAACGGCAGCGCCACGATGGGGATCGGAGCCAGAAGGAGGCAGGCTTTCAGGAGAAGGACCGTTCCGATCAGAAGGCACAGGAAAAGGTGGTATGGGGGGTCTTTCCGCCACTCGTCCTTGATGATCTTCTCGAGGACCAGGGTGTAAAAGAGCACGGCCAGGAGGATGGCGATGAAGATCCATGGCGCCTTCGAGGTGAGATGTCTCGTAACATCCTCCCGGAAGGCGGTCAGGAGAGGGAGGTCGTTTTCCGTCAGCGGCCGCCGGAAGGGCAAGAGAATATACCCGGGGTCGTAGGAAATTACCGTGGATGGATACTGACTGACGATTTCCTCGATCCTCTTGTTGTTTTCCCGCAGATCGTAGATCAGGTTGGGCTTCAGGGTAGTGAGGGCGATCGAAAGGACGGGATCCCGAATCCCCTTGTCGACCTGATAGAAGAGCTGATCGGCCTTCTCCTGAAGGGTGCGCCGGGCCGTATCGATGGTGATGACATCGGCGGCGGGGAAGGCGACGATGCCCGACGGCTTTGGAAAGAGGACCTCGTAGGTCTTTTTGTCGGCAATGGGCTGAGGGTCGCCGATGATCTTGCCCTGCAGGATGGACTCCTCGAGGGTAAGGATGCCGTTGACGAGGTTTTTCAGGTCCCGGTACCTGAGGACCTTCCGGGCCGAGTCTTCTGACACATCCACCCCATACACGGCCTTGACGTGCCGTGTGAACTCCTGGGCGCCGCTTGCCTTCTGCGGACTCATGGAGGCGGTCTTCTCAAGGAGCTCCTGAAGTTCGCCTGCCGCCTCCGCGGCCCTGTTGGGGACATAGGTGTAGAGCGGGACGTAACTGGAGAGTGCGGTGATCCTCTTGGAGCCAAGGGCCTTTTCCTGGTCGAAATGGAAGGGGCTGCGGACGCGGATCGTAAAGGGGTACGCACTTCCCTTCTGGGGCGGCATGAGGCCGAGGTAGATGTCCTCAAAATAGCACGCAAGAAAACTTACAAGAATCAGGACAACGTTGAGTAAGATCCTCACGATTGACCTCAAGGGAGGTGGTCGGATTGCCGAAAAGTGGCGGCACTATACTACCGCTCCTTCCGAAGGTCAAAAGCAAATGTTCACAAAAACGAGAATTCGGACCCAGCAGTCACATGAGAGCATCGCGGTTCGGCAAAGCGGTTTCAAACAGAGGCGGTGTGCGCCTTTTTCCCTATTGCACACCACCCGGCGAAGACCTATGGTCTTTCAGAAAACTTGCCGTGAACCGCGGGCGGTGCTATCGTGGAACTCAAGCTTTAAGAACTGCAGGTAACCCATCCGCCCGCGGAGGGAAAAACGAAAGGAGGAGAAATCATGGCTGTGACCTTGCCAGATCTGCCCTATCCACTCGATGCACTGGCCCCTGTCATCAGTGCCAGGACTCTCGAATTCCACCATGGAAAGCATCACAAGGCGTACGTGGACACCACGAACAAGATGATCGCAGAAACCGACCTGGAAGGTGCGGATTTACAGACGATCATCAAGAAGGCGGCCGGCGATGCCTCGAAACAGGGACTGTTCAACAACTCGGCGCAGTCCTGGAACCACACCTTCTTCTGGAACTGCATGAAGCCGAACGGCGGAGGAGAACCGAAAGGTCCGATCGCCGAGAGGATCAAATCGGCCTGGGGGGATTACAGAAAGTTCGCCGAGGAACTGAAGAACGCGGGCGTGACCCAGTTCGGGAGCGGGTGGGCCTGGCTCGTCCTCGACGGCAGTGACGTGAAGATCATGAAGACGGCCAATGCCGACAATCCGATCGCCCATAACATGAAGCCCCTCCTGACCATCGATGTGTGGGAACACGCCTACTATCTCGATTACCAGAACAGGCGGGCGGACTTTCTTTCGGCCGTGATCGAAAAACTCATCAACTGGGACTTCGTCAATTCCAACCTGAAATAGCCGCGCTTGGAGTCCATCCCCTGCGCGTGCTGCGCGCAGGGGAGGACCTTCTCCCAGAGAGTGTCTCTCGCCCGCTTCGGCGGCGCGGGAACCCATCTCTTCAAGGACCCGAACCTCAAAACGATGGGTTCCGCTCACGCGCGTGCACTGCGGGCCGCTCCACCCTCCCTGCACATCTGAACGCCTTTACGAGATCAGCGGAGACTTTTCCCCGCTTTCCGCATTAGCGCTTGATGCCTGCGGTCCGCTCATGGGATGATGAGTTCATGGACGATCAAGGGAAGAGTGGAAACGAGCGGAAAGGCAGCGGGGGGCAGGAAGATCGAGAGGCGGACCTGATCCTGACAGGAGGGAAGGTCCTGAATGTCTATTCGGGAGAAGTCCTCGAGTCCGCCGTAGCCCTGCGAGGAGAGAAGATCCTCTATGTGAGTCCGCGGCTGTTCAGCGGTTCCGAGGGGGTTCCCCGCATCGATTTGGCCGGAAAGGTACTGGTACCTGGTTATGTGGAGCCCCACTGCCACCCGTGGAACATCTACAACCCGATCACATTCGGCGAAGAGGCCTGCAGGCTCGGCACTACCACCCTGGTCTGCGACAACCTTTTCTTCTTTCTGTTCATGGGCGTAGAGGGGTTCGAGTCGTTCATGACCGGACTGTCGCAAATGCCGGTGAAGTACTACTGGTTTGTCCGGACGGTGCCGCAGACACCCATGGAAAACGAAGAGGCCCTCTTTTCACCGTCCAAGGTGGAGAGGCTCCTTCGGAATCCGCTGTCGCTCTCCATCGGCGAGATCACCAGGTGGAAGGAACTGATCCACGGCCATCCGAACATCCTCCGAATGATCGAGACTGCGCAGGAGGTGAGAAAAAGGGTCGACGGCCACACGGCGGGCGCGAAACTCCAGAACGTGAACCGCATCTCCCTGGCCGGTGTCGAGTCCTGCCACGAAAGCATCGAAGCCGGAGAGGCGCTGGAGCGCCTTAGGCTGGGGTTCCACGTCATGCTCAGGGAGAGCTCTCTCCGGCAGGACCTGCGAGGTCTTCTGAGACTGGTGCGGGATCATCCATCGTGCACCCGGCGGATCATGATGACCACGGACAGCTCCACCCCCGCGTTTCAGCACGAGTCCGGGATGACGAATCACCTGATCGGGATCGCGTTGGAGGAAGGGGTCGATCCCGTAGAGGCCTATCGCATGACCACACTGAACCCGGCAGCCTACTTCGGGCTCGAGAACCGGCTCGGGGGGATCGCGCCGGGGAGGGATGCGGATATCCTGGTCCTGAGCGATCTTTATCATCCGACCCCGGAAACGGTGATCTCCAAGGGAAGGGTGGTCGCTGAAAGGGGCTCCCTCATCACTCCTTTCCCGGACATGGAGCTGAAGGAGTTCTTCTCGACCCCGGCGGCGAGGATCGAGCGAAACTGGAGCGCCAAACCGGACTTCTTTGAGATCCCTTGCGGCGAATCGTGCGGCCGGACCATCCGGTTCCCTGTGATCCGGCTCGTCAACCCGGTGATCACCCGTGTGGAGACGCTCGAGTTTCCCGTCCGGGACGGGTGTGTGGAGGTCTCGGCCCGAGACGGCTTCTGCTGGATCGCTACCCTGAACCGCCACGGCAGGTGGGTCTCAAACGGGATCATCCAAGGGTATTCGGACCGGCTGGAGGGGATCGCAACCACCTTCAACACCGCCGTCGAGATCCTGGCCGTCGGACGTAACCCGGAGGCCATGGCCGCTGCCGTAAATCGGGTGCTCGATATGGGCGGCGGCATTGCAGCGGTGGAAAGAGGGGAGGCGGTCTTCGAGTGGGCGCTGCCGCTGGGAGGGATGATGTCCGAGCGGCCGATGAGCGAGCTGGCCGAAGAAGACAGGAGGCTCGGGAGATTTCTCGTTGAAAGGGGCTATCCCTTCCACGATCCGCTGTACAGCTTCATTTTCCTCCCAAACGACTTCCTGCCGGAGGTGAGGATCAATCGCAGGGGCGTCATCGATATCCGGAGGAATGAAGTGCTTTGGCCGGGAAGAAGCCTGCCTTAAGGCCGCCTGACGATCATGTTCAGCAGGGCCTGGCGTTTTTCATTCCGCACCGCGTGAAGGGCCCGATCCAGGGCGGGCCCGACCTGATCGGGCGACTCCACCCGCTCCCCGTACCCTCCAAAAGCCTGGCACACCTTCTCATAATCTGCGGCTCCCTTGAAGTCGCTCAACGGAAAACACCCATTCTGCGCGGCCCAACCCTGCGGATGGGCCGAACGCGTCGCCCTCTTGACCGCGTGGTAGCAGCGGTTGTTGTAAACGATGAACAGGACGGGGAGTGAATAGGCGGAAGAGACGAAGTGGCAGCTGGCGGGCACACCAAGCATATAGCACCCGTCGCCGATCGTGACCGTCACCAGCTCCTCCGGCCGCGCCATCTTGTAGCCGAGTGCGGCCCCCATGGCCCATCCCAGGTATCCCACATGGGTCGTTCCGAAAAAACGACCGATCCCCGGACTGATCAGCTCCTTCATCCCCAAATCGTGCTCATTGAACACGACCGTCTCTTCACCGAGTGCGCGGGCGACCTGGTGAGAGACCCACCTGGAATCCAAGGGTGTGTCACGGCATGAGCGTTGAGCATCCTCGTGCCAGCCCTGAAGGAGTCGGTCGTGTCTCCGCTGCAGGCGCTTCTTTCTTTCCTGAATTCTGCCCTCTTCTGGGTTGCGGGAGATCATCAGCTGCGCCATTCGAGGGAGGATGAGTTCGGGGGAGCCCTGTACCGTCAGATCGGAGGGGAAGGTGCGAATCGGGTAGCGTGCATATAACGGATCAATGCCCATTTGGACCACGGGGGTGGGGTCGGGGGGATTGAACAGAAAGGGATACCAGGGGACGTCGCAGTCGATCACGAAGAGGGCGTCCGCCTCCTCGAGAAGAGGATGGGGATCGAATCCCTGATGGCATGGGTGTGCCAGGGGGAAGTTCATGTACTCCGGATTGAAGGAGACAACGCCGACGCCCCCAGATTCGGCCAGTTCCACCAGGGCCTGCACGGCGGAGGGGGATCTCCCGATGGATGAGGTGATGATGAGCGGGAACCGCGCCTCGGCCATGATGCCGACGGCCTCCTCGATCTCACCGGCAGCCGGGTGATTGGTGGGCAGGTGAAACCGAGGCTGCGGCCGGAAATCCGTACCGTGAAACGGCGAAGAAAGCAGCTCCCTGGGCAGTACCAGATAGACCGGGCCTCTGGGTTCGGCCATGGCGATGGTGATCGCCCTGTCGAGGACCGATTCCAGCTGGGAAGGGTTTCTCAGCTCATAGTCCCATTTCACATACTCCCGCAACATCGCCGCTTGATCATAAGACTCCTGCGCCCAGTGGATGAACCTCGTTCGCGACCCGGCGCTCCCCTGTTCCGTGACGGGGGTTCGACCCGCCATGAAGAGCACGGGCACCCGGCCGCGCGAAGCGGCCATCAGGGGACCCATCGCATTTCCGGTGCCTACCCCTACATGGACCATGGCCGCCTGGGGTTTTCCGACGGCAAGGTAGTACCCATGGGCCATGCTCATCAGCGGGATCTCGTGTGGAACCGTGACCGGCCGGGGGAGGGTAAGCCCCTGCATCAGCCGGCGTGCGAATCCGTCTTCAATGGAGGCGAACTCGGTACCCGGGTTGGCAAAGAAGCACTCGATTCCTCGAAGTGCCAGCAGCTCCAGCAGGGCCTGGGATACATTCTCGAAGGGAGCGCTCTTCTGCATGGATGGGAACCTCTTCCAGGTCGGAAATCGAAGATGATCATCCTTGGTCTACGGCATGGATTCACTCATGGCTTTCAACCGGGGCCGGCAGGGGCGACCTTTCCCACCATCCCCGGAGCCTGGGGGCCAGTCGGTTGAACCCGCCCATGAACATGACCTGGATGAGGGGCTTCATGGCCACGATCATGACGGTGAGGGGGGAGAAGTAAACGATGGCGAGGGCCAACGCGATAGCCATGTTTTTCCCTCCCACCCCATACGTCATGGCCACCATGTCCTCGTAGCTCAACCCGGCGACCCGGCCGTAGAGGACGGACACGCAGAAGAGCAGGCTATAGAAGATCACGAGGGGCATGGCGATGAGGAGCAGGTATTCCGGATGGCGGATCAGGGTATGGGCCTCGGCGCACATGGACGTGAAAAAGAGCGAGTACATCCCCAGGGCCGATACGGCGGGGGCGATCTTCTTCACCTCCATGAATCTTTTCTGCCCTTTCCGCCTGACGATATGGATGCGGGTGATATTGCCGAGGATCAGCGGCAGGACAATGGTGATGAGGATGGTCTTCAGCATGCCGAGACCGTCCACGGGCACATAGGAATTCGCCAGGGCCACCATCCAGGCGGGGATGAGAATGATTCCTGCCAGGAGGCTCAGGATGGTGATGACGAGGGCCATGGCGGAGTTGCCTCCGGCCATGCCGGTCCATGCGACAATCATCCCCGCGCAGGGGACCACCCCGGTCAGGATCATTCCCACGGCGAAGTCCGGATGGGATGCCAGGAACAGCCGGGCGAGGGCCGCGCCCGCCAGGGGAGAGAGCAGGTAGTTGAAGAGCATGACCACCGAGATGAACCCGATTCGGCGGGCCGCGCCGGCCACCTCACCGATCCTGATGCCCACCATCATCGGATAGAGCATGATGAACAGGTAGACCGGATAGAAGGTCTGAAGGGCGGGACCGACGGCGGGAAAAACGGTCCCGGTCACAAGACCGGCGGCCACCACACATATGAGAATCCGAATGAGGTATCGGTTGATGAACTCGAATATCGCCTTCATGAAGGAAGATCTCCGCGGAGCAGTGCTGGTCTGAGAACATAGCGCGGATGCAGGCAGAGATCAACTCCTTCGTACCCAAGAGAGATCGAGTAGGGATTTCGCTCGCATCAAACTAGAGAGGCTGTCCGGGAGGGGGATCCGTGTCCTTTTTGCGGCTCCGGGCGCCACCCACCAGGCGCACCAGCTCATCCACGATCTCCTTCAGCTGGGAGGATTGAACCTTCATCTCTTCGGCGGCGCATGCGGATTCATCGGCATTGGAGCTGTTCTGCTGGACGATGGTATCGATATTGGAAATGGCGCCGTTGATCTGCTGGATGCCCTGTGTGTGTTCTCTGCTGCAGGTGGAGAACTCCTCCACCAGTCCGGATATCCGGGTGGTGTGATCGGCGACTTCTGCAAACGCCTCCGCAGCGACCTGAACCGTTCGGGCGCCGTCGGAGATCTTTCTGGCCGTACCTTCAATCAGCGTGGAGGTCTGCCGGGCCGCCTCGGCGGCACGCATGGCGAGGTTCCGGACTTCGTCGGCCACGACCGCAAACCCGGCGCCTGCCTGCCCGGCCCGAGCGGCTTCAACCGCTGCGTTCAGGGCCAGGAGATTGGTCTGAAAGGCGATCTCATCAATGGTCTTGACGATCTTTGAGGTCTCCTCGCTCGACCTGGAAAGATCATGCATGGAGCTCGTCAATACCTGCATGGAATCCGAACCCTTGTGCACGATCCCATTCGCATCTTTCATCAACTCCTCTGCCCGGACGACATCTTCCTCGCTGCGCTGACACAGGGAAGACATCTCTTCCAGAGAAGAAGAGGTCTGCTCGATCGCCGCGGCCTGCTCAGATGAGCCTTCCGCCAGGGACTGGCTGGCCCGGGCGACCTGTTCGGCCGAACCGGCCACCTGTTCGGCGTTTTCCGCAAGCCTGGAGATGGTTCTTTTCAGTGATCGGCTGATGGAAAGACTCAGGATCGTGCCGAATGCCAGGGCCACGACAAACCCTGCGAGAGACCCTGCGATCCCGATCAGTTTGGAGAGATCGGCATTGCTGCGGCCCGCCTTTGCCGCCTGCGCCGCCATGTCGTGGTTCAGGCGGATCAGGCCTTGGAGATATCCGTATGCCGCCCTTTGTTTGTCCACGCAGACGACCATGGCCTGCCGGTTCATCTTTTCGTACAGGTCATAAGCCCTCGCGGCCTCCATCCTGAGCACCTGAAAGCGGTCGAACACCTCAAGGGCCGAGCCTTTCATTTCGGCCATGAACACGTCGGAGGCCTGGGTGTCCCATCCTTTCTTGAGATATTCCTTGATGCGCTTTACGGAGTGGTGAAAGGTATCGTGCAGACCGTTGATCGTGGAGAGGGTATTGCGGATCTCCGGGTTGGAGGTCGTCTGATTGCCGAGCCAGCTGCTGAACTTGCAGGCGCGGGGATCTTCACCGCCTTCCACGGGATCGCCGCCGGCAAGCATCAGCTGCATGTTCGACATGAGTCGGTAATGCTCCCCGATAAATTCCTCTATGTCCTTGAGCAGTCCGGTCGGATTAAGAATCCCGATCGCCTCCAGTTCTCTCGCCATTTGAAGGAACCGGTCGACTTCACTGTTCCAGAGGTGGACCACCCCCTGGAACTGCGTCCACTGCCCCGATTCCTCGGCGGCCTTCGACAGGGAACTGTAATCCTCCGCCGCCTTCGAAAAGCTCGCTCGCGCCTTTTGGATGTTCTCGAACTGACGCTCTCTCATGTCGGACTGGATGTCGTGGTTCATCAGGGTGAGCATGGAGACCCTTTGCGTCTCCATTTCCTTGCTGATGGTGAGCAGGCTGGTGACCGCGGGCATGCGCACGTTCACCACGTTCTGCATGTCGCTGCTCATTCGATGAACGCAGATCGCACCGGTTGCACCGACCAGAAGGGTGATCACGGCGACCAACGTGGAACTGGAGATCAACTTGAAGCTGAGTCCGGCTTTCCCTCTCACTATCAGGCCCTCCACAGAAATCCCCTGCCGATGTCCTCCGCACACAACCGGCTTGTCTTTAAATCGGCCAAGAGCTGAAGTTACTTGAATGTGGAGCACCAGCCCCTTTCGCACATCTCATGCGACTACAGGGTTCATTCAGGCCGGCGGGAGGGCAGGTATTGATGGAAAAGGCAGGAAAAACAGTTGCGGGGCACAGCAAAGACCCTTGAGGTTCGGCCTTACCGCAGCCTGAAGACATACACGCCGTCGGACGGCATCCACGTCAAAAGACGGTGATGAACAGCCAAACGAGAAGGGCATTCGGTTCTCCCGGCAAACCGTAAGCCTGCCGCATCCACGCCCCACCGACACGTCGCTCGGGCATCGACCGAGAACCTACTGCTGCACCCCGCATTAAGATCGCCTGTATGGGAAGACGCCCTTACTATAGGGACTCGAACGGCCGGCGCCTATGGGTGGATGCGCTTAATCTGGACAAGAAAACACTGCAAGCCGGAATACTGCTCGTGGGATTCCGCGGTTCATGTGGAGGACCCGGGCAGGTTGGCGCTCAGGCCCTTCTTTCCCTGACTTTCAGCTTCCAGTGGTTATTGTCCATCCGAGGGGTCCGGAAGAACGGATCGAGCGGAGCCGCCTGACGGGAGCGCGTCCCATGCCCCTTTCACCAGGCGCGCGCAAAGGAGAACAGAGAATGATGGTAGGGCGGATCGTCCTTGCACTGCCGTGCGCATCCTTTTTCTTCGAGGGTTGCCGGAGCACGTATCACGCCAAATGGGAGAAGCTGGGGTAAGGAAAAGAGGCACCTCCTGAGAGATCACGTGGAGAAGGCGCGCAGCGATCAGCAGGGAGGCTGCGGAGCAGTTCAAAGACGCCCTGAACCGCATGAAGGAGATGTACGGTTTTCACGGAGGTGAAATGGAGGAGGTCTATTATAAGCTCAAGGCCGAGTATGAGGAATCCGAAGAACGCGCCGCAGCGGTCAGGAAGCGTATAGCCGATGTGGAGCAGGTCGCCGGGGACATGTTCAAAGAGTGGGAAACGGAGATCCGGCAGATCAGCGATCCAGGCCTGCGGGAGAAGAGCCGGAAAGCCCTGCAGACTTCCAGTCAGAATGATGGCCCGCCTCGAAAAGGCCATGGGCAGGGCCGAGTCGAGAAGGACGTCGAAAGGCTCATTGCCGGGATGGAGAGATCCATCGGCGAAGCGAACCTGTTTCTGAAGAACCGCGAGGCATAGACG
The DNA here is from genome assembly GCA_020060215.1 of Deltaproteobacteria bacterium. The sequence continues at coordinate 60,310 of JAGVAP010000127.1, forward strand.
AGCATTGGTTTCGTGCTATGGATACGGGCTGCTGTTCCTGGGGGTTCTCCTGGAAGGTGAGACATTCCTGATCGCGGCCTCTTTTGCGGCACACCGGGGCTACCTGGATCTGGCGTGGGTAATCACAGTCGCCTTTCTGGGGTCCCTTGCCGGCGACCAGATCTATTTCTTTCTCGGGCGGGTCAAGGGCAGGTCATTCCTGCTTAAGCGGCCGGAGTGGCAGGCTAGGGTGGATAAGGCCCAGCGAATGCTCGACCGCTACGAATGGCAGGTGATCCTGGGGTTCCGCTTCATGTACGGACTTCGCACCATCATCCCTTTCTCTCTCGGCCTGAGCGGAATAAAGGCCGATCGGTTCGTGCTTTTCAACGCCGCCGGCGCCCTGATCTGGTCCTTCGTCGTGGCCATCCTCGGTTTTCTGTTCGGTCAGGCCCTCGAGACCATCCTCACGGACATCAGGAAGTACGAAAAATGGATCATCCTGGCCGTGCTGTGCGTCGGATGCGCCGTATGGATCATTCACCTCGTACGGAGAAGGAGGCTCGTGAGGAGCCTCGTCGCACCTCAGCGTGACGAAGAACCGTAGCATGCCCCCCTCCAACGCGCCGCACGTGGAAGGATGATGTGGACCTTCGGTCGCGCGCCACGCCCCATGCCCGGTCTCTTCACATCCTCCGGATTCCTGTGGTTGTCCTTCTTGATCTGGTTCGGCACGTGGCTTTCCTTTCCCTCGGCTTGCCATCTTCCTGACCGCGTTTCGCCGGATGCCGGTTATTCATGGGAGAGCCCCCCTTTCGAACCTCTGCGAGGCAGACTCTCCTTGCCGGAAAGGGTTTACACGAAATCCGTCTGTAAGGTCTTGCAGGATGGGTGGAGCGAAGCGAGACCCACGGGGGGCGGGGAGTGGCGGGTGGCGGGTGGTTTGTCAGGAATGCGACCGTTGAATCGATGGGTTTCGCTTCGCTCCACCCATCCTAATGAATCAGGGGGGCAATCAGGCGCTGCAGCCGGCCGGCTGCGCAAGGATTCGGCCCCGGGGCGGGGATTCACGCCGCATCTTCCAGTCGCTGAATCATGCGGGTCATCTCCAACACCAGATTCCGGGGTTTCCGGGATTCGCACCGGTCGAGCACATACGAGACGAGCAGGGGAAAGATGACGCTGTACTCCCCCCAGATCTGCACGAGGTTCTCCTCGTCGGCCGACTTGTACTTGCCCCAGGTCACGGATTCGCCGAAAGTGCAGCCGGAGAGACTGCCTTCTCTCTCCACGGCCGTACCGATCTGCAGCCCCCGCTCCGCGCCCTCGAACGGGATATCGAGCACCTGGCGGATGGTCGGGCCGGTCTGCTGGATGAAATTCTTAGGACCTCCTCCACCCAGCTCCACAAAGCCGCAGGGAGAGGCGGAGAAGGCCACGGCCGCCGAGTCGAAGATGTCCCGCTGGGCCGAGATCACCAGCGGAGAACCCTCCCGGTCCGTGCGGACGAGATTCATGGCGATCGAGTGGTTGGAGAGGGAATCCCAGAAGACCGGCACCCCCAGCCTGGCGGCCGTCGCAACAAAGCTCCTCTCCGGATGGGCCGCATTCTCGAGGGTCCAGAGGCCTAGGTGATAGTTGAACTCCCAGCTCGAGAGGGGATGTGCGGAAAGGGCCTCAAAGGATTCGGCAATGAAGCGGCGAATAATCTCGTCCTGCGCCTCGAGCGTCTCCCTTTCGCGTATTCCGATGTCGTAGATGCGGGTATCGCCGTGGTCCCGGAGCGCGTTATCATCCCAGTGCGGGTGGATGGCCTTCACCGGCAGGTCGAAGGCAAAGTGGAGGTCATGATACGCCTGAGCGCCCGTGGTACAGATGACCTCAATGAAGCCTTCTTCCAGGAGCGAGATGATCATGCCCCCCATGCCGCCGGCGACCCCGGCCCCCGCGATGCCGAGCCAGATGGTGTCGCCCTCTTCGATCATCCGTTTGTAGAGCCGGGCGCCCCGGAATACGTTGCGGGCCTCGAAAGAGGTCCGGCCCATGGCATGGACCAGGTCGGAGACGCCCATTCCTCTCGAGACCTGGACGGGGACAATGTCGGGGTAGTTGTGGAAAAGGGTCTTTTTCATCCTGTCAATCCAGCAGCATGACCGCGCAGGCAATGACCGTCGTCCACAAGCCGTCTTTGTGTCCCCTTGCAGATTTGGCAATGCTGCTGCTCTCGAACTGTCGCTGTCCCACCTTGTAGACCTTCTTCCGTTCGTCCCAGGCCACATCGGGATCCAGCTCGATCCCCAGGGTGGACGCGAGCATGGTGGCTGCAAGGTCCTCGGCGAAGTCCGCGATCTTCTTCACCGTCTGCCCGAATGCATGCAGTTCGCTGAGGTACCCGTGGAGACTCTTGTCCTTGGGCCGGGCCAGGCCGATGGCTGCCGCAACCAGCCTGTTCGGTTCGTTTGTGCTCTCCCTTGCCAGGACCACCGGGGTGATCTGCCCCGGCCTCAGGGAATCCACCCCGACGTCCCTGGGGAGGATCTGGCAGGCGGGAGGAAAGATGCTGGAAACGCTCACGATATTGCATTTCTCAATGGATGCGCTTCGCAGCGCCAGCTCAAAGCTCTGCAGCTGGTTTCGGTGGTAACCGACCCCCTTTGTGAAGAACATCCGCCTTGGCACAAAACTATCCACCTGTGTCTCCTCACTTTCAGAGATCTGTTCCTGAGCGGGTCAGGCATATTCTTGCTAGGACGAACTTCGCGATCCGGGCAATAGGGGGAATCTTGCATATTGGGATTGCGGCCCCGGTATAGGTTCATTTTTCCTCGGTAATCTCCGCAGTCCACGAGCAGTCGATGCAGCCTTTGATGCTCTGATAGGCGGGGCATGCATCGGCGTAGACGGCCAGGGCCCTCTCCGCCTTTTCTCTGAGACCTTCGGGCGCCCGGAAACGGTACCGGAGCCGTATCCGGGATATCCTCAGCACCCCTCCCACTTCTTCGATGTCCCCTTCGACCTCGGCAACGAGATTTCCCGCCGTCTTGATCCCCCGCGCATCCAGCGCGGTCCCCAGGGTGCCGGTCAGTCACCCTCCGACCCCTGCGATGATGTGGTCGAGGGTGGCCGGGTACTCGGGGCCGGTGATCTCCCTGCCGTACTTGTCCTGGTAGAACTGCTTGATGCCTCCGTGTATCCCGAAGTGGATGGGTTCGTGAAAATCCTCCACGAGGGCGGTGCGGTGCGGCCCCTCATGCTTTTCGATTCGTATGCGACTGGTGTGAGCCACGGCCATGATCCAAACCTCCCGTCTTTTCTGTCACCACATGGACTCAACATGCGACTGTGGCGATCCCATGTCAATAGAGATCTTTGTCAGGAAACCATGCCCTTCCGCCCTCGAAGGCTCCATTCGGCCATTCGCCATTGCTCGGGATGTAATACCGGGGGTATCATGTTCCAGGATTTGGTTGATCGGAACGCATCCTGGGAGTATGAATGGATCACCTGAGCGGGAGGATTCGATCTTCATGAAAGAGAACGATCTCAAACCTTATTGGAGCCGTGTAACCGAGGGAAGGGCGGCATGGGCCAAGGCCGTCCACCCGGCGGGTGTGGTGACTGCACCATGGGTCAGACTCAAGTGCCAGTTCGGCTGCGCCGGGTACGGGAGGAGCTGGTGCTGCCCTCCCGATACGCCCACCCCCGAGGAGATGCGGAAGGTGCTCGGTTCCTACCAGCGGGCCATCCTTTTCCATTTCGAATCGGCCAGGATCGACGGCCGGAGCAGGAAGAAGGATTTTTCCGATTTCGTGAACGCCCTCGTGGACCTGGAGGGGGAGATGTTCAAGGACGGTTATTACAAGGCCCTGGTGCTCCTTGCGGGCCCGTGCGGGATCTGCAAGGAGTGCGCAAAGCCCAAAGGAGAGCCCTGTCTGGTCGGCGGCCGGGCCAGACCCTCCATGGAGGCGTGCGGAATCGATGTCTACGCCACGGCCAGGGGAAACGGGTTTCCGATCCACCCCCTCCGGGATAAAGGGGAGACCCAGAACGACTACTGCCTGATGCTGGTGGACTAGACTAGAGCTCATCCGGAAACCGGAATTCCCGGATGAAGCTTTCCGCCGTCAGCGTTCAGCTTTCAGCTCAATTCTTGGTTATTAAGGTTTTTTGGCTGAATTCTGATTGCCGATCGCTGATCGCTCGCGAAACCGGAACGGGTCATTCTCGGATAGGCATTACACTATCGCAGGTACCGGAGGACCTCGTACAGATTGTCGCCGGCAAAGAGGTGCGAGACCCAGATCATGGGTGTGATCAGGATGGTGCTCAGGATGCGGGCATGGGCAAATCGGTCCAGAAGGATGATCCCGATCAGGATGAGCGGACCGTAACGTCGCAGTTCAAGGTATCTCACGGCCGCCCGACCCGGGAGGAGGTTCTGCAGGATATGAGAGCCGTCCAGGGGCGGGATGGGAAGGAGGTTGAACAGCCCCAGCCCGACATTCATGAGGATCATGTAGACGAGGACCTTGAGATAGAGCTCCCACGGCAGGAGAAAGTACCGGATGAAGATGCCCGCCAGCAAGGCGGCCGCGAGATTCGCAATGGGGCCGCTGACCGAAACGAGGATATCGTCCCTCCTCGGGTTCTGGAAGTAACTGCCGTTCACGGGAACCGGCCGGGCCCAGCCGAAATTGAACAGGAAAAGGGCGATGGCACCCAGGGGGTCGATATGGGGAATAGGGTTGAGGGTCAGTCTCCCCGCAAGCTTGGCCGTCGGATCCCCCAACGAGTAAGCGGCCCTCCCATGAGAATACTCATGGATGGTGATGGCGAACAGGAGAACGGGTACTCTGACGACCCATTCAGCGATATCGAAGTTCATTCCACGCCCCCCGGGAGATCCGCCTCTGACATTGCTCTGGCCTCTGGGTTTTTTGTATAGTAGCAACAAAGGAGCGGCCGATCAAGGGATCGTGGACACCGGCTTCCGCGTGTTGGCGCGGGCGTTCGTGAAGACCGGCGTCGCCGCTCCCGCTCACCGAGGGGACAGCGGAGATGGGGTGTGATCATGGAGACGAGGAGAACCGACTTTGCCGGAAGCTGGTACCCGGCAAGCGAATCGGACTGCAGGAGGCTCATTGAGGCGTTCATGAGCTCGGGCCGGCCTTGTCCGGCCGCGAAGAGCAGATTCGTGGGCGGCATCGTTCCTCATGCGGGTTGGGTCTATTCGGGAAAGGTGGCCTGCAATGTCATCGGCTGTCTTCGGTCCGGCGGCGGTCCGCCGGAGACCGTGGTCGTCTTTGGACGGCACCTTCACCCGGGGGGACGCAACTACATCATGCGGGAAGGGCGATGGGCGACTCCGTTGGGAGATCTGGAGGTGGACCGGGAACTGGCGGAGGGTCTGATCTCGCTGTTCCCGTTTGTCCAGGAGACCCCGGACCGGAGCGAACCGGACAACACGATCGAGCTCCAGCTGCCGTTTATCAAGCACTTTTTCCCCGAGGCGATGGTCCTGCCGATCGGTGTTCCCCCGGCCCGGGGTTCGCTGGACATCGGGAGGTCCGTTGCGGAGCTCGCGGACTCCAAGGGCCGAAACATCCTGGTTCTCGGCTCCACCGACCTCACCCACTATGGCCCGAATTACGGCTTTATGCCGGCAGGAGACGGGAAGGAGGCGGTAGAGTGGGTAAAGAACGAAAACGACAAGAGGGTCCGGGACCTCATGCTCCGGATGGACGCGGAGGGCGTCATTGAGGAGTCCTTGCGGAGCCGGAATGCGTGCTGCTCCGGGGCCGTTGCTGCGGCGATCGAAACGTCCAGAAAATCAGGCGCCCGCCAGGGAATCGAATTGTCGTACACTACCAGCTATGATATAAGAGCGGACAGCAGTTTCGTCGGTTACACAGGCGTATTGTTCTTCTAACGGGTTTGCAGGCAAGAAATGCAAAAGAATAGAATAAAGCTGGAATTCCTGGTCCATGATCTGAAAGTACCACTGGCTGTCATCGAAGCAGGCATCTCCTCCCTGCTCCATAAGCAGGATAAGTACGGCCCGTTGACCGAGAGGCAGCTGCGGGTACTGGAACGGGCGCTCAGGAACACCATCGTGACCCAGAGGCTGGTCAATGACGTGCTGGAGCTGGGCAGGTCGAGCGAAGGCGTCGGGCACAAGACCAGGTTCGTCGTTGCGGAGTTCGTCGAAACCTCCCTGGTCGAGATCTTCGACCTCACCGATCACGAGACCACTGAGCGAATCAAGGAGTGCATCACCCTCCATTCGCTCCAGAACATCCTCGCCCGGAAAGGGGTGTACCTGGATGTCGTGGGCGGGCTCTGGGAGAAAGAAGTATGTCTGGATGAGAGCAAGACCAGGCAGATCCTTCGCAACCTCCTCAACAACGCCCTGAAATACAGAAAAGAGCGTCTGGAGATCAGGCTCTACGAAGAGAGCGGGTGCCTCTGCATCTCTGTCAAGGACGACGGCGAGGGGATCCCGGCCAACTACCACCAGAAGATCTTCGAGTGCTACTTCCAGATGGACCCCCGATCATCCCACTGCGTGAGAGGTCACGGGCTCGGCCTTGCCGGGGTCATGGTGCTGCTGGAGGATATGGGAGGCAGTCTGGTGCTCGACAGCGACGTGGGAAAGGGCGCCAGGTTCTCGGTGAGGATCCCGCTCTAGATAGAGAGGCCAAGATCCGCCGCGAAGTCACGAAGACAAGGAGAAGATGATTGCGCTCTTCTCTGTCTCTCCATGTCATTGTGGCAGGATTTATCGATTTATGGGATCACGTCCTGGAGGTCTTTCTTGGACACCACCCGCTTGCTGTCAAAATCTCTCCAGAACTCCTGATCCTTTTCCCTCCAGCCCGGACCGAACTGCCTGTCGAAGAAGGGCTTCAGCTTGGAAAACCACCCGGCCTGTTTATCTGTCCCTTTCTGGCGTGCCTCGATCATATCCCCGAGGAAGGCGGCGATATCCGACAGCTTGTCTTTGGGGATGTAGGACTGAGCCCCCTCTCGTATGGATTTGATCAGGTTTTCGGGGCTGAGTGCGTGAGCCGTAAGCATCAGGACCGGGACCCCCTTGGCCGTGGCGATGCGAAGCAGTTCATAGCCCCGCACTCCCATGATATCGAATATGGCGGCGTCGTACCGGTTCTTGTCGAGGAATTTTACCGCGGTCTCAAAGGAAGGCGCCTTATCGATAAGGCACATACCCAGCATTTCTTCCAGGGTTTCTAGGATGTCCACCTCATCGTCCACGATGAGGATCCTCTTGCCGTCGAGTCTATCCGGTCCCCCCATTTATCCCCCCGGGTGCAGGTTCCACGCGCGATGTTATCCATGCGCCGCGGCGGAGTCAACATAAAACACCATGCCGGGCCGAGGATGAATCTTCCCGGGAGCCGGTCCTGATGGGAGGCTTCCCCTCGAGCGGATCCTCTTACTTTCCACCATGCCGGAGTGCCGCAATGTTCGAAGATCCCACAGGCTTGGGACTTGTCGACGGCTGGACCTTATGCTAGCCTACCTGGAGATCATTCGCGCGGAGGGTAACCCATGGACTTTGTCGCCAAGGCGAAGGTGAGACTGCAACATTGGCTCAGCCATAACGATCATCATCTGGAGGAGTACGAGGAGTTTGCGAGACAGCTGGAGAGCGAAGGAAAGTCAGAAAGCGCCGCGCACATCAGGGAAATGGTGGACCATGTGGCCCGCTCGACGGAGTGCATGAGAAAGGCCCTGGGCGCCCTGAAGTGAGCGGAGTGCGATCGGAGGAGGATTCATGTGCGAGGCGAATGCATACGTGACAACAAGCGGGCGCGAGGAGAGGGTCCTCGACAGCGTCGATGAACTGGAAATCCGGGGTGAGGAGATCAGGATCGTCAACATCTTCGGCGAACAGAAGGTCTTGAGGGGAAGGTTCAAGTCCTACAGCGCGGCGGAGCGGAAGATCCTGATCGAGCCGATCGGGGCGTGAAAGACAGGTCAAGATCTTCGGTCTAGGTCGTATCGGGTTTTGAAGTTGTTCCGGATTTCGAATTTACTTGGAGCCTGAACCCCCTTCGGAGGGGTTACCTCTGAGGCCGCCAGCTCTGCTGGTGGAGCCTCGCTCGGTCTATTTGGGCCTCAGGAAATCTTCGAGGTGGATCACCTTGTCATGTCTCTTCGTGGGATCCAGAGAGCCCTTCATCTTGGCCTTTCTCAGATCGTTGATCATCGTTTGCAGCTCCGGGTTCTTTTCGATGATCCCCTGAATCTGCTTGCTGATCTCTTTCCATGTATTCTCAAGCTCCTGGGTGTCCAGCGCAAATCCCCCCCAAGAGGAGAGGAGTGAGGCCAGGTACGCCAGCAGGCCGAAGTGGACGGTTCCCTGCAGGTAGTAGGGGCAGTGACACCAGATATTGACGCAGTCGAGTCCCCGCTTCCGGGCCTCCATGAGCAGGGTGGAGTGGATGGCGCTGGGCCCCTTGTAGTTCACGGAGGTGACCTTCCGGTCCTTCAGCCTGTCCAGGAGGTCCTGCCTGGATGCAAGGGCGGAGATCACCGTGTCCGTATGAAGGACGTTATCGTACATGCTGCCAAGGAAGAAGACCAGCTTTACACCCGCGCTCCGGCAGAGGTCGAGGAGCGTCTCTGCAAAGTGAAACCACCTCAGGCTCGGCTCCAGGCCTTTGAAGATGATCAGATCCCTTGTGCCCCCGGACGGTTCCGTCGCATAGAAGGTTCCGCCGGGAGGCGTGAGTTCCTTCAGGACACCGTCCTGGATGTCGACGATGGGGCGGTTTTCATCGAACCTGTAGAAGGAATCGGGGTTCAGTCTCGCGAAAGGCCTGGCCGCCAGTTTCTCGATCAGGAAGTCGGCCATCCCCTGTGAGACGTTGAGGGCGTTTCCCCATCCTTCGAATCCGGCGATGAAGATGGGATCTGTGAGAACAGGCATATCGTCGATTTGGATCGATTCTTGAGGCATGAAAGGAGTCTCCCATTAGCCCGGGGCTTTGTCAAGCCAATCGGGACCGGCAGCGGTCCTGCGATAGACCCATTCACCTTGGACGTTTTCGCCCTGGAGAAGAGACCTCACGGCCGACCCCTCCTGAAGATATATAGCTATTGACAAATGTCTGAAAAAATCTAATGTTTATCGATTCAGAAGGGTATCTACGTACGGATGGAGCAGCCTTGTCCCTAGAGATCGAGAAATCCGTTCTTGAAAGCGCCTGCCGGGAGATGATCGAAACCATCCTCCTGTGCCTGCCCAACGCCTTCAAGGGGACCATCTACCGGGTGGACAAGTCGCCCGCCCTCGTTACCGAGAGGGTCACGTCGGGATCCATAGACCGCAGGAAGAGCGAGATCTCCTGGGGGCTGCCGGAGAGGTCCGAGTACAATCCGCCCGGAAGGCCGTGGAGCGAATTCCGGGATGAGCCGGGGCGGCCCCTCGAGGCCATGGCGTGGTGTGTGGAAAAACAGAAGAGCTGGACGTCGGAAGACCCGAGGAGCGACCCGCGTAGTGTGAGGCTCCAGGTGGAAGGCAAATGGGAAGACTCCCACCACATGGAGCCTGTGCTGGTGCGCAAATCGGATCTCCAGCTGGACATGTACTCCTCCTTTGAGTACGCGAAGGATTTCCAGGGTAATTTCATCTGGAAAGATGCCGATTACGTGGTGGTCGCCGTCATCAAGATCCATTTCCAGCCCTATACGATCAGGATGGGCAGCCCTGAGACCGTGGTCATCAAGAAGCTTTCCCGTTCTCTCGGAACAGAGCTGCTCTCTTATCACCTCCGGCAGGACTCGATGAGGGCCATGCAGCAGTCCGCGAGGGATCGGATCAATGCCTGCAATATCCTGGCGGATTCCCTCCGGAACGCAGTGGCCAAGGGAGCCCTTGTCTTTTCCCTGGTGAAGCAGGAGATCGGGCACCTGAGGGAGGAGTGGGAACAGCTTCTCCTGGACGCGCGACAAGAGAAGAACGCGAAGGTTGAGGCGGTCAACAGGCTCGTGCAGATCCTGACACAGATGGACGGCGAGCATCCCCACCTCAGGCAGGATCTCATAGCGGTACACCGGAAGTTTCTGGATCTTCCGCTCCCGCCTGAGAAGGCCGAGAAATGGGTGGCCCTGCAGATCGAGGAGAGATGGAAGAGCCTGCTGGAGAAATGCCCTGTCGACCATGAGCGGACCAGGCAGATCTGGGATTCGGTCGCCGCGTTGAAGAGCGCTCTCTATTTTGGGAAGGATTCGGAGATACTCAAGAGTTACCCGGCCCTTCCTGAGGATGTGAAACAGGAGTGGACCGCGCTCATCTACAACGTGTCGGACCACTTCGACCGGACGGAGCTCGACCGGATGATCCAGATCCTATCCACTCCTGAATTGAACATCCCCCACCGAGAACGATCGAGGAAGACGCTGATACAGCTCAAGGCCCTTGCGGAGACCCTCGGGCAGCTCGAGAAGAACACGAACTTTCTCCTGAGGCAGGTCCTGAACGGTGGTGAATGCTCGGATATCCTTGAACGTCGTCTGAATCATGCGCCTGTAGCTCAGCTGGATAGAGCAGCGGACTTCTAATCCGCAGGCCCCGTGTTCGAATCACGGCAGGCGCGCCAGCGTCATCAGAGTTGATCGTGCGACAGGAAATGGAAGACAACCCCGAAATCCAGCCGCGTACCATCCGGCAAAGGATTATTGATCTCCTGGAGCAGGAGGAGGTTACCGCGCGGGAGATCTCCCAGAGAATCGGCATTCGCGAGAAGGAGGTGTATGACCACCTCACCCACATCAGCCGGACCATGAGCGCACGCGGGAAGAGGCTGAGGGTTCCCCCATTCAGCTGCCTGGCTTGCGGGTATGTCTTCAAGGAGAGAGATCGCTTCACCCGTCCGGGTCGGTGCCCCCGCTGCAAGGGGACGCGGATACAGGTACCGGTCTACAGGCTTTCCTGAATCCTCAATTCCCCTGCAGCTCATATTTCGATATCAGGCGGGAGAGATAGGTCCGCTGAATACCCATGATCTTTGCGGCCCTGCTCCTGTTCCCGCTGGTGTGGCGCAGGGTCTTGACGATGAACTCCTTCTTGAAACGATCCTCGGCCTCCCTCAGGGAGAGGCCCGCTTCCACCCCGGAGTAGGTCTTTTTCAAAGAATTTATGGGAAGATCTTCAGGCAGGATTTCATGTCCGTTCCCCATGACGACGGCGCGCTCGATGGCGTTGCGGAGTTCACGGACGTTTCCCGGCCAATCGTATGCGGTCATACGCTCCATGGCTGCATGGGAGAATTTCAGATGAGGCAGCCCCATCTCCTCCTTGAATACCTGAAGGAAATGTGAGCAGAGGAGGGAGATGTCGGATTTCCTCTCCCTGAGGGGCGGCATGTGAATCTGCACCACGTTGAGCCTGTAATAGAGGTCCTCGCGAAACCTCCCGCTCTGGACATCCTTTACCACATCGCGGTTCGTGGCGGAAATCACCCTCACATCCACGGAGATGGGGCTGTTCCCCCCGATCCGGTAGAATACCCCTTCCTGCAGGACGCCGAGCAGCTTCGCCTGCATGCCGGGTGCCATCTCGCCGATTTCATCCAGGAATATGGTCCCTCCATCAGCCAGTTCAAACTTGCCGATGTTCCTGGTGGTGGCGCCGGTAAATGCCCCTTTCTCGTATCCGAAGAGCTCGGCCTCCAGGAGCGTCTCCGGGAGGGCTGCGCAGTTGAGGACCACCAACGGTTTGTCCTTGCGGGGGCCTGCATGGTGGATGAGGCGCGCCAGCAGCTCCTTGCCGGTGCCGCTTTCCCCTAACACGAGGGTGCTTGTCCTGGAGTTCGCGACCTTGAGCGCATCGGTGATCACCTTCTTCAGACCCTGGCTCTCGCCGATGATGCGGTACTTCCGGCCGAGTTCTTCCTTGAGGTCCAGGTTCTCCCTCTTGACCTGGCTGATCATTCGGGCGTTGTATATGGCCATGGACGCCAGCTCCGCAAAGACGGTCAGGATCTTCAGGTCCTCCTTCTGGATGGGGCTCCCATCCTCCTTGTCGATGATCTCGACTACCCCGATGGTCTTGCCGTCGATCTTCATGGGAACGCAGGCGATCGAACGGGTCTGAAAACCGATCGTTTCGCTGATCTCCTTGTCCCATCGCGGATCCTGTGTGACGTCGTTGATAAGGAGAGGCTCGCCCGTTTCCGCCACGATTCCGGCAATCCCCTGCCCGAGGCTGATCTCGAATTTCCTGACCTCGTCCTTCTTCTCGCCGATGGCAACCTTGAAGTAAAGCTTTCCCGTTTTCTGGTCGAGGAGCAGGAGCGAACTGGCCTTGGCCTCCATCAGCCTTGTGACGCTGTCGATGATCAGCTCCAGAAGATTATCCAGGTCCAGCACAGAAGAAACCCAGGAGGATATCTCCCGCAATCGATCGATCATCAGCTCATTGGGCTGCGGCTTTTCCTTCATCTTTTACTACCTCGCGCGCAAAACATGTTCCCTTGAAGAGACGCACACTAGCAAAAAGTTCGCGGGAAGTATACTTTTCTTTTCACTATCCGTCACCATTTATCCCCTACCGGAAGCAAGGCCAGGGTGAATAAAAACTCCTATCTATTTGTTTGCCAATGATTTGTTCTGGAGTTCCGAAATCTCCCTCACCGTAGCGATAATCTTTTCTTAGACACCCCCGGCGTATACGTACGCATACACCCAGCCGACCGGTTTATCCGGGCAGCTCCCTCTCATTTTTAAAATGCCCTCATTCCGGCGACTTGCGGAACTATCAATCCGGTGGGAACCGGGGCATGTGGTTTGCTTCACGCAGAAGATCGCGGGAAAGCCATGGATCAAACCTCAGGTGGAGGGGAAGAGATGTCTGACCGGGAATATATCAGCTCGTCGAAATCTGGTGGCGATGTCTATCGGAGAGAGACAGAGCCGGAGATCTCAACCATCCGGGTGGAATTCGAGGATGGACTGCTCAAAGGCAAGAGCGAGGAGTTCAAGGTGACCTTTCAGTTCGGAAACACCGTCAGCGTCGTCGTCCCTTCGTCCAGAAAAGACCTTCTCGGATATCTGCAACCCGGAGCCGGGCTCCACCGCATGGGCTTCTATTCCTCCATGGCATCCTTCTCAGGCAAGGGTACAGTCACCACCATGACCACGATCAAGCATGGTCCCAGGAAAGGGGATTATCTGTTCGACATCATCATGGATGAGGAATAGGGCCGTATGGGCGGTGTGGGAATGGCCGGTCTGATCGTATGACCTTGGGCCGCTGCCCGGATGTCAGAAGACACAATCGAACGTGGCCACGTACTTGACGATCCTGTCCCATACGCCGGCGTCGCAGATGTCGTGTCCGGAGAAGGTGGACCGCCCGGCCTTGACGCTGAGCGTCTCCCGCAGGGAATGGAGTTCCATACCCCTCTCGTCCTCAAAGGAGATGACCAGGTCGCACGCATCCCACGGCCGGTCCGACTCGACCCTCACCTCCCAGGTAAAGGTGACGATGGAAGGGTGGCGGGCTAACAGCTTGACCTCACAAGCTACTTTAGGTTTTGCCTCCAATGCAAACGGGTGCAGCGAGAGCGTCAACGAAATCAGGAGAACCCGGGCAGCAGCCAGCGCCCTTTTCCTAGGGGCAATCATATTCATTTATCTCCTTCCGGAGAAAGGCCGATTCAATGGGGGCAGGCGTCAGCGCCATGGCGCCACGTCCTTTCGGGGGGAGAGTGGATACGGTTTAAGGACCCGACGATATTCAATAAAATAGAAGTACCGGAGGTTGGTACGGTTTGTGCTATACACCTGGGGAACGGCATTACACAGGCCGTGTAAGAACGTAGGAACAAAAAGGGGGACTGACCGGACATGCCGGATGGGGTCGGGGAATTCGAGAAAAAGGCACTGCAACTGCTGGCATTGAACCTGGCATTCGAGTCGGCACGGCCGGGCACCCTCAGGGGCGAGCTGATGGGTATGGCGGAAGAGATTGGCGAAAAGGCCGGAGCCCCCACCATTGAAACGACCTCTTCAGGTCCGGTCTGATTTGTTGAGGATACGATTGAATTGCTGTATGGCAGGGTTCCAGACGTTCTGAAAATGCTCCCAGAAGAACATCTGGGCCAGTACAAAGCGGTTATGGGCCGTTCCGGCCCCTTTCATCTTCCTGTCCCAGTCATTCTGGAGTTCCCAGAGCTTCTTCCTTTCTCCCTCATCCTCCACTTGATCAATCAGGGCCTTGATCGCGTTTTTTCTCTCTCTTTCAAAGGAAAGCCGATCTTCCTTGAACAGCTTTGAAAGGCGCTCGTGCTCCCGGATGGACTCCTTTCTTCTCTCTTCCTTTTCCTCTTCCCACATCAATCCGGCCATTTACCACCTCGAACCCGAAATGATCGTCCAGGGAGATTCACATAGACGGAGACCAACTATGCCTTCTCGGGGGTTTTTGTCAAGGGTTCCGCGCCCCGGGCGATAAGTGAACGGAGGGAGATCCTTCCGGTTTTATTCGTGTCTTCGTGTCCTTGTGGCGCATATTTCAAGAAATCAGCTCAAGGGCAACATATAATCTGCGAGGCGGCTGGACGTCTTACGCATGGCCTGACTGAGCAGGCGTGAGATGCCTTTGAGGAGCTTGATTCCTATGTCCGGATGTTCCTCCAGGATCAGATCGAATGCCCTGCGTGTAAGGATCACCAGTGCTGCCGCCGTTCGCGCGCGGACCGTGGCGGAGCGGGGGAACTCATCGATGACCGCCATCTCCCCGATGGAACGGCCCCTCGTCAGCGTGGCCAGTGTCGCGTGATGGCCTTTCCCGGATCTCTTGACCACGTCCAGGGACCCTTCGGCGACGAAACAGACGTAGTCTCCTTTTTCCCCCTCATGAAAAAGGATTTCGCCCGGATTCAGATCCATGAAGTTCATCTGCCCGGCGACAAGCCTCAGGTCCTCTGGAGAAAGGCTGTCAAACATGGGGATGTTTACCAGAAAATCGACTACCGCCTTTCTGCCGCCCTTCTCTGACGATGGGGTTTTCATCGCTTCTGCTCTCTCCCGGAATGTGTTTCCACACTGAAAGATCCCTTCCGGTCTCACGGGTCCTGGGGCTGAGATTTGCTTTGCAAGACCGGAAGAGGTCCAATATTATACGACTGACGGATCCATTGCAACCTGGCCGAATCCATTCTGAAGAACGGCCATCAGGGGAGATGCGACACGGGCGGTCGCTCTTGGGGGACAGGACGCGGGTGGGGGAGGAGAGGAGAAAGGGGTTATCGGTCGCGATTGTCGCGAGGAACGAGGAGGAGCGGCTCCCCGGATGTCTCGAGACCCTTGCTTTTGCCGATGAGGTCGTCGTCGTCGATTCGGAGAGCTCGGATCGCACGGTGGACATTGCCGTGTCTTTCGGCGCCGCCGTGATGGTGGAGAAGTGGAGAGGGTATTCCGGCCAGAAGCAATTTGCCGTGGACCGCTGCAGCAACCCGTGGGTCCTCATCCTCGATGCGGACGAGAGGGTCCCGCCCGAGACCGCGGAGGTCATCAGGCGAGTGGTATCCGGCGCCCACCCTTCGGTGTCCGCCTTCTCGTTCCGGCGCAAGAATTTCCTGCATGGGAAGTGGGTGAAGCACTGCGGATGGTGGCCCGACCGCGTGTTGCGTCTGGTGGACCGGCAAAAAGGACGATTCGACGGCAGGCCCGTGCATGAGCAGTGGGTGACCGAGGGCAAGACCCTGGCCCTTGACGCCTGTATCGAGCACGTCAGTTTCAGGAACTTTTCCGAGCTCGTGGACAAGATGGAGCGCTACTCCAGCCTGGCCGCCTCAGAACTCTTCGAGCGAAAGGTCAAGGCGAACGGATTCACTCCTCTGTCCCATGCCTGCTGGATGTTCTTCAGGACCTACGTGCTGGAGCTGGGTGTGCTGCAAGGGTTCGACGGGCTCGTGATCTCCACGACCAATGCCGGAGGGTCGTTCCTGAAGTATGCGAAGTTGAGGGAGAGATGGGAGCAGCTGGAAAAGGGGGGGGAGGGCTCGGGGGGTTCATCGAAGCGGACGGCAAGAGGATCCTCATCGTCAAGCTCCGGTACATCGGAGACACCGTGACCATCATCCCCGTCGTGGAGAACCTGAGGCGTAACGCGCCTGAAGCCGAGATCGACGTGATGGTCAACAAGGGCACCGAAGAGGTCCTGGCCCACCATCCCGCCATCGGCCGGATATGGGCCTATGACAGGCGGACCGCCAAGGGAGGCCTGTTTCGCTCCCTCGCGTATCACTGGCGTCTGGTCGGCGACCTGCGGGCAAGACGGTATCATGCGGTGATCGATTTTTCCCACGGCGATCGCGCCTCATTTCTCTTGTGGCTCACGGGTGTTCCCTACCGGGTAAGTTCTCTGGATTCAAGCACTCTTTCCAGAATATTCATGAACCGCTTTACCCTTGCGGACCCTACCGGCATGCACGTTGTCGACTATCAGCTGGAGGCCCTGAGGCTCTTCGGCATGGATCACTTCAGACGGGAGATCAGGGTTTACGTGCCTGCCCGGGTGGAGCGGAAGATCGATCGCCTCCTTCATGCGCTTGGAGTTCCCCCTGAAGGCTGGTTTGCCGCGTTCCACCCCGGCGCAAGGGGCCGGTTGAGACAGTGGCCACAGGAGCGGTTCGCTGAGATCGCGCGGCGGATACGGACGGAGTACCGGGAAGCGGCGATCGTGCTGCTCGGAGGTCCCGGGGAGGAACCGCTCGTGGAGAGGGTGGAGCGGTTCATGGGGTTCCCGGCCGCCTTCCGGTCCACGGACCTCACCCTCCTCGAGATGAGCTCCCTGTTTTCCCGCTGTCGCATCTTCGTCGGCAACGATTCGGCGCCTGCCCACCTCGCCGCGGCTGCAGGGTGCCCCACGGTGACCCTTTTCGGGCCGACCTTTCCCAGGATGTGGAGGCCCTTGAGCGATGTCGGAGAGGTGGCATTCAAGGACGTCCCCTGCTGCGGGTGTCGTCAGGAAGAATGCATCCGGCCCGAGCAGACCTGCATGGAGTTGATCGAGGTGGATGAGGTATGGGAAAAGGTGGAGAAGATACTCAAGAGGGGGGAATGCAGGGAAACATCGAATATTGAACATAGAACATCGAAGGTCGAATGAAAGAAGAATAGCGTCTCGAGATGCGTGCTTACAAAGTGGTCGTTCATCCCTTCTTCACCCATACGGCATCAGTTGGAACACCTTCCTGTTCTGTGTGGCCGAGATGTAGTAGAACTTGTCCTGGGGGATGTAGGTGTAAGGGACGTCTTCCCTTCGCCTGAAAAGGAAGTGGGACAAGATCATCCTGTTCACGGCCCTGTGGCCGACGATCATGATATTGTCCCATGGCCTGCTCAGGTAAAGGGCCTTCTTGATCCCCCTTTCGATCCTCCTCTCCATCGTCGCATAGCCCTCTCCCTGCGGATAGACATAATTGTACTTGTCCTTTTTTCTCGCCGAGTAGACCTGGGGCATGCTCTTCTTGATCTCTTCATAGCTCATGCATTCGCATATGCCGCTGTGGATCTCGTTGAATTCGGGCAGGGAGATGATGCTGCTGGGCGCTTTCTGCATGCTCCGGATCGGGACAGCGGTCTGGTAGGTCCTGACTTTCTCGCTCGTGAAGATCAGGGGAATGCTCTTCTTATGAAAGTAAACGGCCAGTTGCCGGGCCTGGTCGAGGCCCTTCCGGGTCAGCTCCGAATCCCCTCCGATCCTGTTCTCCAGATTGAAGTAAGTCTCTCCATGGCGTATGAGAAACAGGTTCTTGACCAGATCCGTGAGCAGGAAGTCCCGGATCTGATCAATATAGGGAATATTGTCCGCGATGTCCTCCTCAATGATCTTGTTGTCCAGGGAGTCGAGTTTGATGAAATTGCCTTCCCCGTTCACCGGATCGTATATGGACTCATAGTAGGCGATCCGCTGCTTGAAGCTTTCGATGGCCTCGTCCTGGTTCAGGTGGCCGAATTCCGGCAGATCGATCTTCCTCACAATGCTCGCCTCAAGGATCTCATTATCGTGATTGACGCATTCCAGGAAGAGGAGAGGATGATCCGAGAGCATGGATCGGATCCACTTTCTCCTCTTCGCGCTTGCGTGCGTGGCGTCGAGGATGGCTACCTTGCCGTTTCCCTGAAGGTACCGGCGGGCCCTTTCCGTATTGATCAGCCCGATCCTCTCCCTCATGGCCACGCCCTCGTTGTTCATGGGGTCGAAAAAGCCCGCATAGGAGGTGTTCTCGCGAATTATCTTCCTCCTGAGATCTCCGTTGTTGAAGATCCGGGTCTTTATGGAGTCACGGGTCAGGTTCTGCTTGAGCTTCGCCGCCAGGGTGGTCTTTCCCCGTGCCGGCAGCCCGACCATGACGATGTACAGCTTCATTGAAGGATCGCTCATCTTCCACACTCCCGCCGGCCGATGGGCTGCTGCTTTTCGTTTTGGAAACGAGACCCTCGCGGCCAAACCCCCTCTACCTTGGTCGATCCGGCCACGCCTTCCATACTGAAGGGTCGAGAACCTGCATCCGATCCTTTCCATGATAGGGTAAGGTCACCCGCGGGATCAAGTTGAATTTGCCTTGAAGTTCCTCAATTCATAGATATAATATGGAGGTCTTTTCCGGAGTGAATTCCTGTCGAACCTATTTGGAGTTGAGCGATGAGAAGCGTACCCATTCCGCGCGAGCGGGCACAGGTTCTGGTCAATGATTTCGTGAGGAGCGTCTATAACTGGATGTGCGTGGGCCTGGCGCTGACAGGAGTGGTCGCCTACTACGTTGCCAGTTCCGAGGATATGCTCCGTCTCATCTTCGGGAACACCATCCTGTTTTTCGGCCTCATCATCGTTCAGCTTGCCCTGGTATTCTCCCTGAGCGGCATGGTCCACAGGATGAGCGGCGCCACGGCGACCGCACTGTTTGTGCTCTACTCGGCCCTGAACGGCTTGACCCTGTCCTTCATCTTCGTGGTCTACGCGCGGGCCTCCATCGCCAGCACCTTTTTCGTCTGCTCCGCGGTCTTCCTGGCATGCAGCATCTACGGCTGGACGACCAAGAGGGATCTGACCTCTCTCGGCGGTTTTCTCATCATGGGACTGATCGGCGTCATTCTCGCCTCCATCGTGAACATGTTCATCGCGAGCAGCGCCGTCAGCGCCGTTGTCACCTACATCGGCGTGATCGTCTTCGTTGGATTGGCCGCGTACGACACCCAGAAACTGAAGAACATGGCCCTGACCCAGCCTGCCGGACTGGACGAAGGGGTAGTCCGAAAAGGGGCCATTCTGGGCGCCCTTGCCCTCTATCTCGATTTCATCAACCTTTTCCTGCTGCTGCTCAGGATCTTCGGCCAGAATCGGGAATAAAGCTCCAGACGCCCTCGTGCAGACCGTCCCGCGACGGTACTTCTTCGGAAGCCGCCGGCGTTCAGGACTCGGGCGTGATGACGCATTGGAGTGTCGGGGTAACGAAAAATTCTGGATAATGATCGTACCTTCCTATATCAAGCTCCATGAGAGCGGACGGCTTTCCGAAAGGGTGGAACAGAGCCTGGAGCTCTTGAGTCCCTGCCGCCTGTGCCCCAGGGAGTGCGGCATAGACCGGCTCGAAGGTGAAAAGGGGTTCTGCAGCACCGGCAGGCGCGCAAAGGTGGCAAGCTTCAACCCTCACTTCGGGGAAGAAGATCCCCTGGTCGGCCGAAACGGGTCCGGCACCATTTTCATCAGCTCATGCAATCTCCTCTGCAGCTTCTGCCAGAACAATGAAATCAGCCATGGGAAAGAGGGGATGGAAGTCGATGCCGGGCAGCTCGCCTCCATGATGATGGCCCTCTCCCGTTCCGGGTGCCACAACATCAACTTCGTTACCCCCTCCCATGCGGTTCCCCAGATCCTGGAGGGACTGCTCCAGGCCATCCCCCAGGGGCTGAATGTCCCCCTGGTGTACAACTCGAGCGGTTATGACAGGGTGGAGACGCTCGAACTGCTCGAGTCCATTTTCGACATCTACATGCCTGACTTGAAATTCTGGGATCCGAGATGGTCGGCCAGGTTTTGTGGAGCCGCGGACTACCCCGAGGTCGCGGCAAGAGCCGTTCTGGAGATGCACAGGCAGGTCGGGGACCTGGTCCTGGATGAGCAGGGGGTGGCTGAAAGAGGGCTCCTGGTACGGCACCTCGTCATGCCCGGCCGCATCGCAGGCACGGAGCAGATCATGGAGTTCCTGGCCCATGAGATCTCCCCCGACACCTACGTCAACGTCATGGACCAGTACAGGCCCTGCGGAGCGGCTCTGGACGACGAACTCATCGGGCGGCGATTGACCGGCGAAGAATTCAGGGAGGCCTTGGGCTGGGCCCGAAAGGCCGGCCTGAACCGTCTTGATTCCCGCAGACGGGAAAGGATCTTGTTTCGACTGTGACCATGGACCAGCGGACCTTTATCATCGGCGATATCCACGGGTGTCTGAAGATGCTGACCAGGCTCATGAAGAAGATCGAGTGGGAGCCTGAGACCGACAGACTGATCTTCGTGGGGGATTACGTGGACCGGGGCAGGGACTCCCGGGGCGTGATCGATTACCTGATTCGAATCTCGGCTGAATCCAAACACGTGGACTGCCTGATGGGAAATCACGAGGTCGGATTCCTGGACTATCTCTCCGGGATGGACATGAGGTTCTTCCTGGCCAACGGGGGCGGATCCACCCTCCTCAGCTACCGGATGAAGGAAAGGACCGATTGGAGCGGCCACATCCCTCCCGAGCACCTGCGGTTCCTCAACAACCTGAAGCCCTGGGTGGAGCTGCAGGATTATTACGTGGTCCATGCCGGCATGCGCCCGGGGGTTCCCATTCATGAGCAGGCCCTGGAAGACCTGGTCTGGATTCGCGACACCTTCATCCACTCGTCCTATGACTTCGGGAAAAAGGTCATCTTCGGCCACACACCCTTTTCGGAACCCCTGATCATGGCGAACAAGGTCGGCCTGGATACGGGGGCGGTGTATGGAAACCGGCTGACCTGTCTCGAGCTTCCCGCCTTCACCTTTCATTGGGTTGAGGCCTGATCTCGTGAGTGACCCGGGGAACCTCATCGGAATCACCTCCACCATACCGGTTGAAGTGGTCTATGCCGCAGGCTTGAAGCCCGTGGACCTCAACAATCTTTTCATCACCTCCGATGCGCCCGAGGAGCTCGTCCAGCAGGCGGAGGTCGAGGGGTTTCCACACAATCTCTGCGGATGGATCAAGGGCATCTACGGCGCGATCCTCCGGAAAGGGCTGAACAAGATCATCGCGGTCACAGGGGGGGATTGCAGCAACACGCTCGCCCTCGGCGAGGTGCTGGAGTGCAGGGGGGTGGAGGTGGTGCCTTTCCGCTACCCCTGGGAGCGGGACCGCTCATCCCTGATGGGAGAGATGGAGCGTCTGCGGAAGAATCTCTCCACTTCATGGGAGGCGGTGGAAGGCGTCAAGAGGCGACTGGACCGGATCCGGACCAAACTCATTGAACTGGATCGACTCACCTATGCAGGGGACCTGATCACGGGGGAGGAGAACCATCTCTTCCTGGTAGGCAGCTCCGACTTCGATTCCGACCCGGATCGCTATGAGAGAGGGCTGGATCTCTTCCTGGAAGGGGCCAGACGAAGGCAGCCGATGACCCAGGAGGTGCGGCTGGGCTTCATCGGCGTGCCCCCCATCTTCAAGGACCTCTACGGCTTCATCGAGTCCCTCGGCGCAAGGGTGGTTTTTAACGAGGTGCAAAGGCAGTTCAGCATGCCTTACCAGGAGCCCGATATCGCCGCACAGTATCTCCGGTACACCTACCCGTATCCGGTCATGGCGAGGGTCCAGGACATACAGGAGGCCGTCCAGACGAGGAGACTCCACGGCCTGATTCACTACACCCAGATGTTCTGCTTCAGGCAGGTCCAGGACATCGTCATGAGGTGGAAGCTCCGCGTTCCCATTCTCACCCTGGAAGGAGATCGGCCCGGGGCCGTGGACGGACGGACCGCAACCCGGATCGAGACCTTTGTCGAAATGCTCAGATCTGGGGTTTCCTGCCGCTGAGAAAGGACTCGACGAGCTCCACATCCTCCCTGCTTCCGATGTAGAGCGGCACCCGCTGATGCAGGTCCCTCGGCTCGATCTTGAGGATCGGTCCCCTTCCGTCGCTCGCATAGCCGCCCGCCTGTTCCACCACCATGGCGAGGGGATTGGCCTCCAGCATCAATCGGAGTTTGCCCGAGGGCTTTTTCGGATCCTTCAGGTCGGCCGGATACATGAAGATGCCGCCCTTCAGCAGGTTTCGATGAAAATCGGCGACCAGGCTGCCCACGTATCTGGAGGTGTAGGGCCTTCCGGTCGACTTTTCGGTCGCCTTGAAGTAATCGACCGCCGCCCTGGTCCTTCCGTCCCAGTAGGGATAATTCCCCTCGTTGACGCTGTAGATCTTCCCCTTCCTGGGGATGCGGATATTCTCGTGCGAGAGAAGGAATTCGCCGACGCTCGGATACAGGGTAAAGCCGTGGACACCGTTTCCGGTGGTGTAGACCATCATCGTGCTGGAGCCGTAGATAAAATATCCGGCGGCGACCTGCTTGTAGCCGGGCTGCAGGATGTCGCTGAGCAGATAGTCCCGCGTCCCGTCGTTGCTGGTCTTGCGGTAGATGCCGAAGATCGTTCCGATGCTCACATTCACATCGATGTTGGAGGAGCCGTCCAGCGGATCGAAAAGGAGGACGTAGTTGCCCCTCGGATAGGCCGCAGGGATATCGATGGGGTCCGCCAGCTCCTCCGACCCCATGCAGCAGAGTTGCCCGACGTGGCGCATCCTTTCGATGATCACCCGGTTGGCAAAGAGATCCAGCTTTTGAACCGCCTCCTCCTGGACATTGATGGTCCCGGTTGCACCCAGGATGTCCACGAGGCCGGCCTTGTTCACCTCCCTGCTGATGACCTTGGCCGCAACGATGAGTTCATGGAGCAGATTGGTGAAGGCCCCGGTGGCCTCCGGGGTTTCACGCTGCTCGCGCAGGATGTGTTCCGTAATGGTGGTGCCCACTTTCTGACCCATGATCCTGCCTCCTTTCCTCTATCGATTTACACCTCCGATGGGTTTCCCTCCACCTGTCCTACGGCACTGCGTTTCCTGTCGTCTTCATTCGATGTGCGATGTTCAACGTTCGTCCCCTCCCTTCATGCGAGCCTTGCCTCTGGCTGCGGTTTCGAGGGATCCAGGATCCAAGATGCAGGATCCAGGATGAAAGAAAGAACCAAGACCCCGGGGTGTAGAACTGTCTTAACCCGGAATCTGCATCCTGAATCTTGCATCCATTTTGAAGTTTCATACGAGGGTATCCCTATACTCCAGCCGGTAGATCTCGGCGAGCGTGAAAAAGATGGCCATGATCAGCGGCCCGTAAATAATCCCTAGGATCCCGAACATCTTCAATCCCCCCAGAATCCCGATGAATACCAGGAGAGAGTTCATCCTCATCTCCTTGCCGATCAGCCTGGGTTTGACCAGATTCTCCATGAGCAGACTGTAACAGGCGTTGTAGATGAGAAAGGCCGCCGCCGTCCCATGCTTTCCCTGGAGGACCAGGACGGCCGTTGCGGGGATAAAGACGATGGATGAGCCAACGACCGGAAGAAGGGCGGTGAGCCCTATGAAGGTGCCCCAGAGGACGGGGGACCCCAGGTTGAAGAACAGGAAACCGAAGCCGCCCAGGACTCCCTGAACAAGACCGTTCACCCCGTTCCCGAAAAGGATCGCCTTTGCGGTCACGCGGAACCTGTTCACCACCAGCTCCTGCTGCTCGGCAGGAAACGGGAGGAGCTCAGAGATGTAATTCTTCAGGCGAGGCCCGTCCCTGAACAGGTAATAGATCATGAGCACCATGAGGAAGAAATGGACCAGAAAGCTCAGCAGGTTGGATCCCACGGCGCTGATCTGCCTCGAGAGATAGTACCCGACCGTGCTGGCGAGCGAGGTCGCCACCCGCTCGATGCCTTGCCCATCGATTTCGATCCTGAACAGCTTCTGGGCCTTTCTCAAGTGAACGGCCCAGCTGGAATCGGAGTGAACGGCCTCCTGGATCATCTTCAGAGACACGGAGTTCTTTGCCTTGCCGTAGAATTCCAGGGCCTCCGTCGAAAGGCTGCCCAGCAGGCTGCCCGCCGGGATGATGAGGACCAGAAGGATCAGTGCGACGACAAGGATGGCGGAAACCCGCTCCCGTCCCCCCAGGAGCCTGGTGACCCTCGCGTAAAGAGGGTAAAACGCACTGGCAATGATCAGGGCCAGTACGATGGAGGTGAAATAGGCCCAGAAAAGCGACAGAAGGAGGAAAAGGGCGCAGAGCAGGGTGGCGATGAATATCCTTGATAGTGTTCGTGTTTCCATTGTTTCATGGGCCTCAGGTAAGACTATAGGGGAAGTGCGATCGCTTAGTCAAAAGATTTGATTGGAATGATGGAATGGTGGAATGATGGGGTTCGAAACTGCAAAGGCACATCTTGGCGCCCTCATCACAAGCTTTCGATTACTCTTCCCCAATATGCCACTATTCCATCATTCGAGCTTCCGGTGTGCCGGCGCCATGAACTTCACCCCTTTAGGGTGCGCCGAGGCCGGTCCTCAGGGTCGGATTTCTACTTACGGCTTCTTTCCCCGGCAGAGGATGATCGGCGAGTAGGTGAATCGGCGGGGATTGCAGAAAAAGGATTTGAACTCGGCAAAGAACCCTTCGAACCCGTCCTCGTACTCGCTGAACGCATAGCCGGACTGCCTTCCGGCGATCTCCAGCTTCTTGGTCCAGTTGAAAAGATCGTTTCTCTTGACGGGTCCGTAGATCAGGTGGTGAGGCAGCAGGTTGACCCGGATCTCCTCAAAACCCAGGTCATACAGATGGGAGTAGAGTTTCCTGCCGGCGTACGGGTCGAAATCGGCCCGCAGTTCCATGAGCTTCATGAGACCGTTCACGGCCGAATCCATGGCCGCTGAGAGGCCGTAATGGCTGAGGCAGTTATAGTCCAGATCCGCCAGACAAAGGATCCCTCCCGGTCTGAGTGCACTGCAGACGTTGCGCACGAGGTCAAAACCGCCGGTGCGGTAATGCTCGAGCACAAAACGGATCCAGATAAAATCGAAATGCCCGTAAGCGTCGAGCGGTTTGCGGATATCTCCGAGGGCAAAATCGAGCCCCTGGTCGCGGTAGTGTTCGTTCGCGTATTCGATTCTCCTGCGGGAGATGTCTATCCCGAGAGCGGATCCGCCCGGCCGGACAGCCCGGTTGAGATAAAAGGTGGTCTTTCCGGGACCGCATCCCAGGTCCCCCACCCTCATCCCGGGTTTCAATCCGGCCCAGCGCGCCTGTCTCAGGACCGAGCGAGGGTCGGTCTTGAGGTCCAGCCTGATGGACTCCTCTTCGCTCTCCATTACATATCGAGGACGAGACATGAATGACTCCGTTCCGGAGACCGGGGGGTCAAATGACCTTCTTGAGGTACCGCTCTTCTCCCATGTCGGAGAAGAATCGCTCTTCCGGCAATTGGAGGGCGCTCCGGGCAAACCGCAGGACTTTATCGAAGTCAAACTGCAGGTTCATCTTTTCATAATAGCTCGAAAAGTGGCGTTTCGGCCGGTACTGGCGATAAATGCAATGGGTGGTGAGGACCTGGATCCCCTCCTTCGAGATGAAATCCATGATCTCCTGGTCGTTGTACCGGATGAGCGGCTTGAAAACGACCAGACCGCTTTGCATGCTGAGGAGCGGGTAGAAACGCTGAAAGGTCTCGATGTAGCGCTCTTCCATGGGCTTGTGGCGGATGGAGGGTGAGGAGTCCTCGCTGGCGTAGACCGACCCGAGGATATGCTCAATGGAGGCGCTGGCCAGGTCCCAGAGGGAATAACTCATGACGATGACGAGGGAGCTCATCTCCATCCCCCTCTTCTTCAGGAAATCTATCAGCGCCTTCTTCTTGGTGGTATTGCAGATCAGACAGGGACTCACGCTCTCCCCGAGGGCGTGGGCCAAGAGGTCGTCCCCCTCGGAGACGCGGTGCCATTGGATGGCTGCACCCCGGGACCTCCAGAAGCGGTCGATCTCCTCCCACTCCTTCTGGATGAAGACATGGTTCGGATACATGCCGGCATGGGCCTCAAAGGAGAATCCGAACTCCTCGCCCGCCTTCTGAATCAGGTGCAGTGCAGCCGATGAATCCTTCCCTCCTGAAAAAAACACCATGACCGTCTTGCCGGGAAATGACTCCAGAGCCTCCCGATGGAGGTCCTTCCATTCCTGGTAATTCAAGGTGCGGCCCATCTGCCCTCCTTTGGGAATGAACGGAATCGTGTCTCTGAGGTGAGCACGGATCGGAATGAAGAAACCGCAGAGGCGGGAAAAAGATAACTTACAAAAAGGAGAGAATCAATCGGATTTGACCATGAACTGCAAGCCCGCGAAATGGAAGGGGCCGAAGGAGTGGAGATGACCGCTGCCGAAAAAGATCCCGGGGACTGGCTTTTGTTCCGCATCACGCTAAGATATTTATTGGGACAAGGGGAGAGAGCCTTTCTTGCACACGTGAGGAATGATGTCTAATAGGAGTTGTAACGATGAACCGGACCGGAAGTCTCGTCGCTTTTCTCGTGCTCGCGTCCGCCCTCCTGCCTTCGTGCTCTCCTCTGTCGAAGAGCGTCAGGCAGGTGGCGGAAAGCGGGGTCTCTTTTGAAACCATCAGGCAGAACCCCGAGCGGTATATCGGGAAAAGGGTGGTGTTGGGGGGATATATCCTGGAGGTCAAGAACCTGCCGACTGCAACCAGGTTGACGATCCTGCAGACCCCCCTCGATTATCAGGACCGTCCAAAGGCAAAGGAAGATTCCCATGGCCGGTTCGTGGTCGCCCGCGACGGTTTTCTCGACCCCGCGGTCTTTGAAACGGACCGCATGCTTACGGTCGCCGGTGTAGTTCAGGGAAGAGAGACGATCATGATCGACGGGTACTCCTATCCCACGATTGCCCTGAATCCGATCGAGATGCACCTATGGGAAAAAGAGGTCCCCGGGGGTTATCCGTATTACTATCCGTTCTACGACCCGTTCTATTACGACCCGTTCTACCGATGGTACGGCGACCCATTCTTCCGGAGACCGGTACCCAGGAGAAGATAGGGCAGGGGAGGAGAATGCCACATGACAGGAAAGATAGCCCGGGTTCTTGTGTTCGCTGCCGCGTTCGTCTTGCTGGCCGGCTGTGCGACCGTGCCCAGGGAGATCACCTCCAGGGTGACGTACTACGGGGACTTCGAGTCGGTCCAGAAAGCTCCTGAAAAATTTGAGGGCGAGTTCGTCCTCTTTGGCGGAAGGGTTGTTGAAATCAGGAACGATCCTCCCTTCTCCAGCATGATCGTGGTGCAATTCCCGCTGGACGGCAGCTACAAACCCAATGTGAACCAGCCGTCCCAGGGCCGCTTTCTGGTCCGGTCGGAGTCTTTCCTGGACCCTGCCGTCTATAGCGCCGGGAGCCTCGTCACCGTGGCCGGCACGATCGCCGGCAAGGACATCCGTCCCGTGGGCGAATACCCTTACGTTTATCCGGTGATCAATTCGACCCGGATCTGGAAGTGGGAACCTGAACGCGGCTACACGTATCCCCGGTTCCACATCGGCATCGGGGTAGGGACTTTCTTCTGAGCGCTAGTATCTGGAGGACCTTCCCCCCCCGCGTCTTCCACCGCCCTGGCGATCATCGGTACGGGGGCGGGCCTCGTTCACATTGACGGCCCGGCCCTTCATCTCTTTGCCGTTGAGACCGCCGATGGCTGCCTTGGCCTCCTCCTGCGAGGGCATCTCGACGAAACCGAAGCCTTTCGACTGTCCCGTGAATTTGTCTTTGATGATGGAGGCGGAGGTCACCTGTCCATAGGCCTCAAAGGCCTGGCGCAGGTCCTCTTCCGTAACGGCATAAGAAAGGTTTCCGACATAGATGTTCATCCGAATCTCTCCTCTTCCTGATGTGGTAACCAATGCCGGACCCATGACGAATCCGGCCCCCCTGAGTTAACCCATGCCCAACCTCATCAACTCTCTTCCCAAAAACTAAAGAGTTATCTCATGCCGACGGTCTTCCTGGCCCGCCTTCTCGGCGAGGTATAAGGCAGGGTGCCCCTGAAGAGATTTCCCGGGGCTCCTGCAGAGCCCAGCCGTTGCCCGGAGGATGGAGCGGCGCCATACGGGGCCGATCCGTTGAATCTGGATCGGGCATCATCCCAGGCGTCCCTTGCCGGGGGCGGGGCACTATAGTCGAATTCCTTCAAGATGCGATTCTCCAGCTTCTGTCCCAGGGCCCTTTCGATCTCCAGGACAGAACTCCCGTCTTCGCTTGTCACGAAGGTAAATGCGTCTCCGGTCCTCTCAGCGCGGCCCGTTCGACCGATGCGGTGGGTGTACGCGTCGACCGTGTCGGGCATGTCGTAGTTGATGACATGGGAGATGCTGGAGACGTCGATGCCGCGCGAGGCGATATCCGTCGCCACCAGGATCCGATAGGTTCCGTCCCGGAAGCCGGTGAGCGCCTTTTCACGGCTCTGCTGCGACATGTCGCCCTGCAGCGAGATCGCCGCAAAACCGGCCCGCTTCATCCGGGTGGCCAGCCGTGTTGCGCGATGCTTTGTGCGCGTGAAGACGAGGACGGAATCGGTGCTCGTGCGATGAAGCAGTTTCATCAGGAGAGCGGTCTTCAGGTGGGGCTCGACCGGATAGAGCGCATGGGATACGGTGGACGCCGGGCCGCTGTCTCCGGCCTGTGCGGTGACAGGATCGCGCATGGCTTCTTCCGCAAGGTATCGAACGTCCATGGGCATGGTTGCCGAAAAGAGGAGGGTCTGCCTCCGGACCGGGACCTTCTTCAGGATCCTCCGAATGTCCGGCAGGAAACCCATGTCGAACATGCGGTCCGCCTCGTCGAGAACGAGCACCTCCAGATGGGACAGATCGACCTCTCCCTGATCCATCAGATCGAGCAGCCGACCGGGGCATGCCACCACGATTTCGGCTCCGAGCCGGAGCTTCCTGATCTGAGGGTTCTTGTTCACACCGCCGTAGACGGTTACGCTTCTGACCTTGGTGTATCGACCGAGATCGGTGATGTCACTGTAAATCTGCTCGGACAGCTCCCGTGTGGGCGCGACGATCAAAACGCGGGTCCGCCTGGCGGGCCGCATCGTCAGACGCTGCAGGATGGGCAATACGAAGGCCGCCGTCTTACCGGTGCCGGTCTGAGCCAGTCCCATAAGGTCTTTGCCCTGGAGAATGAAGGGGATGGACTGAAGTTGAATGGGGGTGGGTGTGGTGTAGCCGAGTGCCTTGATGGCGGATTCAATCTTTGGGTGAAAATGGAATTTCTCGAAACTCATATGCTCCTGTTCTGAACGGGCGGTCTTGTCCGAGAGTGCGGCGCCCGCGGCCGGACCCTCGATTGGCGGTTCATGGTTGCTACGACTGCTCGGGAGTCTCATCCGGATCGGTGCTCTCCCTCTTCTGTTCTTTGCCCTGGCGCTTGGCCATCTTTTCTCTTGCCTTTCTCATTCTCTCCATTTCTTTTTGCCGCTTTCGCAGCTTGTTTTGATTCTGCTTTCCCATAAGCCTTCCCCCCCCCCAAAAAAAAACCAGCGGCCTTTGTCACAGGCCCTGGGATATTCAGCCAAAACCATCAAAGTGTCTCTATTGTAACGATGTTCGCTTCCGGTGTCAATGGCTTAGATGGAGTCATCCTTCCAGTGAAGCCGAGCCGCTTCTGTGCGCTCTTCCATGGGCATGTCGACCCCCCGCTGAGATTCGCTTCGTCAATAGCATGGGCAGCTCCTTTCACGGGTCCATGAGGTCGGCCCCTTCTTTCCCGTTCGGGTAACGCTCCCCCGCAGACCTATCCACCCTTTGCGGAGTAGTGCCGGGAATCGGACATATGCGAAGGAAGCTCTCTCAGGAGGGACTCTTCCAGGAGGGTAGCGGCTTCCTGGAACGATATGAGGGTCTTTTCAAGCTGCAGCAGCGGATCTCCAAGCTTCCCGTTGGGATAGGCGCGAGAAAGCTCGTTGAGCAGGTTCCTGATACGGGTATGGATCTGTTTGAAATCCATAGCGAGCCGCTTTTGCCGTTCCAGGGAGAGTCCATTTCGCTGTCTGTCCATCATCGGGAGATCCTTCCGTTTGCCGGGGGTTCGAAGTAGTAGTCACCCTTATCAAGTAGTAGAACTCTCTGTCCGGCCGCAATACGTGCGATTATGTATTCTTGTCGCACATGCCGTAGGAACCCGTGTAAGGTGCATTCCGGGCGCTCTCCCGGGAAGGAGGTCATGACCGGACGGCCGTCGCCGCTTTTCTGGAGAAAAAATTGCTTGTCATCGCGGGCAAAGAGAGACATTCTAACTATTTTCAGAAGAGAATCGTTCCATCCGACTCTCGCGGGTATCGAAATGACAAGGGAACAGGGATGCTTCTTGACAGGCTGAAGATCATTCACCGGGGTGACCGGAACGGGAATCACTGGATCATCCGGATCGAGCTGCCTTCCGGGAGAGAGATTCTCGGGCTGGCGACGGAAAACATATACGGCGGGGATTGGGATGTTGGCCCTACGTGGAATTACGTGGTGCGGACAGAGGCCCCTTTCCTGGTCGATACAGGGCGCTACGGGATGGGGGGCCGTCTGCTGGAGATGATGGAACAGGCCGGCTTTTCGCCTCTGGACCTGAAAGGAATCACCTTGACCCATGGTCACGAAGACCACGATGGGGGGTTGACGGAAGTGGCGCAGAGGACCGGTGCGCCGGTCTGGGTGCATCCGATCTATTGGCGTCTGTCCCGATGCTATCCCGATCAGGCGCCTCATCCCTCCAAGAAGGGTTTTTCCGCTTCCTGCTGGCACTGTTTCCTGCCCGAATCCTTTACCCGTGTCCACTGCGTCGAGTATCATCGGGAAAGGATGGATTTCGAAGGTCCTCGTGAGGGGGCGACCTCTCCCATGGATCCTGCCGTTCGGACCCATCATCTCCCTGGTCACTGTCCGGACGGGCAGGCCCTCCAACTGGACGGAGAAGCCCTGATCGTGGGGGATAACCTCCTGCCCGACATAACGCCCCATCCGACCCAGGAGGCCACCTTCCGCTGGACTGAAAGGATCCTGCCGCCGGAGTTCGACAGGGCGGAGGAGATCTACGGGCTGCGGGCGTATCTGAAAACCCTGAAGCACCTTCGGACGCTGGGGCGTGAATATCCCGGGATGATCGTCCTTCCGGCGCACCGTCTCTTCTACGATGGTCGATGGAGGATTATGGATCTGGAGCGGAGGAGCGCGGAGATCATCGAACATCATGTGCAGCGGTGCGCGGCGATCCAGCGGATGGTGAAGGAATCCTCCCGGAGCCTGGAGGAAATCGTCCTGGGCCAATTCGAACCGAGGCTGTTGAAGGGGTTTGGAATCAAGATGGCCGAGGGCGAAGTCAAGAGCCACCTGGAACTGCTGGAGCACTGCGGTGACGTGGAGTGGCACAGGGGGGGCGCCGTAAGGGCGACGGGAAGCACCGTCTTCGAGGGTTTCATCCATGAAATGACCACCCCTATCCACGCACCTGCATGATATGCGTTTCTTCGTTTACACGGTTCCCCGAGTGGAATATGATCATTTATTCCCCCTCGGCGAAATCTGTCTCCAAATCAGAGTCTTCCATTCAAGCACCGTCCGGAACCGGCACCCGAGAATGAGAGAGGAGTATCTGCCCCCACTTCTTCCACTCGAGGTCATGAGGCCATGAGCCCGATCAAAGGAAAACCCGACGGGAAAGGTCGTCTCGAACCGCTTCTCTGCCGGTTGGGGTTCGAATACAGCCGGGATATCATCCTGTTTGTGAATCGGCAGGATGGCCGTATTCTGGAGGCGAACACGGCAGCGGTCCAGGCGTACGGGTATGCTTATGAAGAGCTCCTGACCCTTACGATCCATGACCTGCGAGCCCCCGAGACGCAAAGGTTCACCGAAGATCAGATGGCCAGAGCGGATGGAGAGGGGATCCTCTTTGAAACCGTTCACCGATGCAAGGACGGCACCTCCTTCCCGGCCGAGGTGAACTCCCGTGGCGTGACCATCGAATCAAGCCGCATCCTGATCAGCGTCGTTCGTGATATCACCGAGCGCAAGAAGGCCGAGCGGTCCCTGCGGGAAAGAGAGGAGGCCTCCAGGCGCGACCTTGCTCAGATGCGGAGTGTGTTGAACATCATGTCGGAAGGGCTTCTCATTGTGGACGGCCAGGGCAGAATACTGCACGTGAATCCCGCCATGATCCAGTTGGCCGGCTGGCAGGAAGCTCCCCGGGAGACCTGGAGGGAATATATCGACCGCATCGAGATGCGTGAAACTTCGGGGGAACTCCTGCCGCCGCACCGGTGGCCGGTTTCGAGGGCGCTGAGGGGGGAGAGCATGCGGGACCTGGAATACAAGGTCCGTCGTTTTGACACAGGCAAAGAGTACGTGGCCCTCTACAGCGGGACCCCCGTCCTCAATCAGGAAGGGAAAGTCGAGCTCGTGGTGGTCACGGTCCGAGACATCACCGCGCGCAAGCGTGACGAGGAAGAACTGCGCATCGCGAAGCAGGAGCTTGAGCAGCGCGTGAGGGAGCGCACCGCTGAATTGGAATCGAGGAACAAGGAACTCCAGGACTTCGCCTTCGTGGCTTCCCACGACCTGCAGGAGCCTCTCCGCAAGATCCAGATGTTCGGTGAGATACTGGGTAGAAACAGGGATCGCCTCGACGCGCAGGGACTCGATTCTCTCCACAGGATGCTGGACGGCGCCAGGAGGATGGGGACGCTCCTGTCGGCCCTGTTGGACTATTCGAGGGTCACCACCAAGACCGAGGATTTTCAGCCGGTGGATCTGAACGAGGTCGCCGGAGAGGCCATCTCGAATGTGGAGTACTGGGTCAGGAAAAACGATGGCAGGATCCAGGTGGAGCCGCTGCCCGTCCTCGAATCCGATCGTTCGCAAATGGTCCGGCTCTTTCAGAACCTCCTCTCGAATGGGTTGAAGTACCGCAAGCCGGACCTGCCTCCGGTGGTCAGGGTCTCCTGTACGGGTGCGGGGGAGGTATGCGAGCTCGAGTTCGAAGACAACGGGATAGGATTCGAAGAAAGATACCTGGACCGGATCTTCAGGCCTTTCGAACGGCTCCATGGAAAGAGCGGTGCTTACACCGGCGTCGGAATGGGCCTTGCCATCTGCAAGAAGATCGTCGACCGGCACGGCGGAAACATCACGGCGAAAAGCGTTCCGGGAAAGGGGTCGACCTTCATCGTCAGGTTGCCCGCTATCCAGCCGCTGCAAAACCAAGGGAGGACAGCCTTTTGACCTCTAGGCCTAGGAGCAAGCTCCTGCTTGCGACTCTTTCAACCTCGAGAGGATCGCAAGCAGGAGCTTGCTCCTACAGAAAACCACCAGGAGTCACTGTTCGATCGATTTTGCCGCCTCCCGGGGGCAAGCGACCGGGGCTGAGCTCCATGGTAGATGACAGGGCAGTTCCTGGTACCACCTGGGTTACCGGTGTTCATTATCCAGCATCAAGCATCTGCTCAGAACATAAGCATGAGGCAACGCACGTTGAGAAGTCTTCTGCAACGGCAGGGTATGCTCCTACACCACTGGGACGATCCCGGGTGGATCATGCCTTGACGTAGACCCCTCTCTTGATCGCCTTGACCTTTTTCTCCTTCTTCATCCGGTTGAGCACGCCGTTCACCGTGAGCCTGGTCAACCCCGTTTCCTTGATGATCTGATCGATGGAAACGCCCTTTTCGGACCTCCCGATCAAGGACATGATGCTTTCGGTGGCCGAACCCCTCTTGGGCCCGGCAACGGGTGCGGTCTTGCGGCCTTTCGCCGGCGCCTTGATCCCGTTTACGGACTTCAGGTAGCTCTCGATCCCCTTCAGTTCTCCTTCGATCTCATCTCTCTGCCTCAGGAGTTCCTCATACCGTTTCCGTGCCTGTCCTTTGAGATCCATTTCCTTCCTTGTTCGTGCCATAATCCGTCTCCTCTGTATGTGAGCGTAAAATGATTGTAAGCATCATAGGTCATAAAGAATGAATTTGCAAATAAATGAGTTTCGGGAGGGGTAATGCAAGGTCACGATATCGAGCTGAAGTGTTAGGAGATGAAGTGAGCCCCACAGAAAAACCATTCTGCAGCCTAAAAAGCAAACCGCTCTTCTATTGACTATGCCGTTGAAATTGCTATTCCACGATTATCATGTACCTACCGCCTCAGCAATTGCAGGGTATCTCACTTTGATCCTGAACGCTCATTTCGAATCGTACGGAAAGGCGGGTGACGATCATGCTGGAGAGGTTTCGGGACTCATTCATGAACGGCGGAGTAAAGGGAATCCTGTACAAGACGTATGTCCTGGGCTTTGATTACTGGTTTGACATCCGGTACGGGACCGATACAAACAATCGACTGAACCTGGAGAACTTGACCGTTCCCAGTAAAAACCGGAGAAGAGGCAGACCTTATCAGGCTACGAGGGCGGTGCCGCTGAAGAGGCTGTTCAGACTCATCAGGCCCGTGCTTCCTCCCGGCAGCGTGCTCCTCGATCTGGGGTGCGGTAAGGGGCGGGTCATGATGGTCGCCTCGGAGTTCCCTTTCCGGGAAATCCGCGGCCTTGAGTTCGCTCGCGAGTTGTGCAACATCGGAAGGAAGAATTGTGAGATCTACAAGAAAGCCAACCGCATCGATATCGAGCTTTCGATCATCGAGTCCGATGCGGCCGATTATATGATTCGCCCGGACGAGAATGTGTTTTTCTTCTACAATTCTTTTGATGAGAAGATCCTGAATAAGGTGCTCGCCAATATCGGCCGATCTCTGGATCGAGCGCCTCGAAAGGCATTGTTCATCTTTTATAATCCGCACCTCAGTCATGTCATGGAAAAGCGGGGCCGGTTTGCGAAGCTGCTGGATTTCCGCTTCTACGAGTATCGGTTCCTGGTCTACTCGAATGCCCCCTTCCGAAGAGGGAGAAAACGCCAGGCCGCCTTCCACCTGGTGGACGCGACAAAGGGTTAGCCCCTTGAAAGAAGAATGTGCGTTCCTTTGTTTCGAGTTTTTGTTTAGCGAGAAGATGAGAAGCTGAGGGCGATCCTGGGTTCTATATGGTTTCTCAACTTTATAAACCTCGCATCTCATCATCTTCTCTCGGGCACGGGCGCGGAGCAATGAAATGACCGATTCTAAACCCTGTGCCCTGCCCGAAGGACTGCTACCGCCCCCCCATCCTCTCCAGGGCCTGCCTCATCAGCCCTTTCACGAGTTCGATCTTATAGCGATTCCGGCGCAGGGGTCGGGCGCCGGATACGGCGAGCTCCGAGGCCTCGCCGATCACCCGATCGTCGATCTCATGGCCCTGGAGCGCGTCCTCAGCGCCCGGTGCGCGCCACGGCACCGGCGCAACACCGCCCAGCACCACCCGGGCGCGGCGGACGATCCCGTCCTCGAATGCGAGTTGGAGGGCGACGCTCGCCAGGGCGAAGCCCCAGGTTCGGCGCTCCATAGCCTTGAGATAGACCCCGCGGCTCCCCGCTTCCGGTGGGGGCACGCGAACCTCCACGATGATCTCCGAGGGTTGTAGCGCGGTCAGCCTTCGAGCGGTGGGCTCCGGAATCCGGAAAAGATCCTCCAGGGCCAGGGTCCGCTCGCCCTCTCTGCCGGCCACCCGCACCTCTGCCCCTAAGGCCATGAGCGAAGGGGCCGGGTCGGATGGATGGGCCGTATAGCAGGGCCCTCCCCCGAACAGGGCGTGATGACCGTTTTCCCCTTCTTTCGCAAAGCAGGTCTTTCCGCCCTTCAGCCAGCATGGAAACGGGCCGCGGTAGTACCAGCAGCGGGAATCCTGGAGGAGGTTGCCGCCCAGGGTCCCCATGTTGCGAAGCTGGGGTGTGGCGGCGGCTGAAACCGCCATGCAGAGCACGGGGTAGTTTGCACGGACGAGGGGGTCGCGTGTAGCGGCCGCAAGCGTGGCCAGGGAGCCGATCGCAAGTCCTTCGGAGGCATGGAAGCGGACGTGGTCCAAACCGGGGACGGTCTTCAGATTGACCAGGCGGAGCGGGGCGGAGATCCCCCGCTTCAGCCTCGGGAGCAGATCCGTGCCGCCCGCAATCGGTTCCGAGCCCCCCTGATCCAGGAGAAGGATCGCGGACTCCAGGGATGTTGCATGGACATGGGAGAAGTTCTTCATGGCATGGTCCTGTAGGCTCCGGCGGGTTGCCGCAGGGCGTCGAGGATCTTGTCCCGGGTGATCGGCAGGGACAAAAAGCGGATGCCGATCGCCCTGGCAACGGCATTGGCGATAGCTGGTGCGGTGGGGATGAGGGCCGGCTCGCCCAGTCCCTTGGCACCAAGCTGGTTGGCGTTCACATCCGGTTCGTCCACGAAGTATGAGTCGATATGGCCCACATCCGGAAGGGTAGGGACCACATAGGCCTCGAGATCGGGATTGAGCACGTTCCCGGTGCCCGGGTCCGTTACCCGTTCCTCGGTCAGTGCGTAGCCGATGCCCTGGACAATGGCCCCCTCCACCTGGCTTCTGCCGCCCAGGGGGTTCATGACCCTGCCGAAGTCATGTGTGGTCACCACCCGGAGGACCCGGACCTCACCCGTAACCGTGTCTACCTCGACTTCTGCGAACTGGGCGCCGAAGGTGGCCACATCCAGGCTGGTCTGATTCGGCTCCCGCGAGCCCTTGCCGAGGATGGTGAAATCCCCGATCTCCGAGAGCACTCCCTTCAGCGCCTTGCGAAGGGCGCCCTGGACATAGATGTTTCCCTGGCGGATCTCGACCCGGTCGGCCTGAACTTCCAGGAAATCGGCTGCGATCCTCCGGAGCTGATCGTATGCGTCGATCGCGGCCTGCCGGACGGCAGGGCCCACGGAGGAGACGGTCATGCTTCCCCAGCTTACCGGATCGTAGGGACCCACGGCCGTATCACCCACATGCACCGCGATCTGTTCGGGACTGAGCCCCAGTTCTTCGGCCGCGATCTGTGCGAAGACGGTTCTCGTCCCGGTGCCGATGTCCTGGCTGCCCGTCAAGACCTCGGCCGTGGCGTCGCTGTTCACTCTCACCCATGCGTGCGCAGGAGGGCCGCCGCCCCCTCCCCAGGTCTGGCTGGCCATGCCTTTCCCGCGACGCTTGCTCCCGCTCCCCTCCGCGGGAGCGTCTTTGTCGTGGAAGCCGATCATCTCTGCGCCCCTGCGATAGCACTCGATCAGGTGCTTCGCCGAATAGGGTTTTCCCTTCACCTGGTCGAAGTCCACGTGATTCTTCAACCGGATCTCCAGCGGGTCCATGTCCAGACGGAGCGCCACCTCATCGAGGAGCGACTCGAGCGGGAACATCCCTTCCACGTACCCGGGTCCTCGAAAGGATCGGGCCGGCCCGGTGTTTGTAAAGACGGACCGGACCTCGGTTCGCACGTTGGGGCATGCATACATCTCCAGGACCGGACCCTCCACAAAAAGCACGCCCCGCCCGTAGGCCCCGATGGCCGACACGGAATCGAGCTCCATGGCGGTCAGGGTGCCGTCGCGTCTGGCACCGATCCTCAGTCGCTGTGTGGTCGGAGCCCGATATCCGCTCGCCAGGTTCTCCTCGCCACGATCCAGCATCAGGCGGACCGGTCTTCCGGTCTCTCTCGCAAGCTGGGCGGCCAGGATCGACCATTTGCCGCTGTACTGTTTGCTGCCGAAGCCACCGCCCATGTACTTGCACAGGACCCGCACCCGGTTGCGCGGCAGGTGGAAGGCCTTGGCCAGATCCTCCTGGACGCTGTAGATGGACTGGGTCGATTCCCAAACCGTGAGCTCGCCCCCGCTCCAGGCGGCCACGGCCCCATGGGTCTCCAGGCAGTTGTGCAGGGCGGATTGGGTGCGGAACGTCTCCTCCAGGACCACATCCGCCTCTGCAAAACCCCTCTCCACATCGCCGCGAGCGTATTGCCGGGGCTTGCCGCCCACCAGGTTCCCCCCTGGATGGACCTCCGGTGCGCCGGGGCGAAGGGCCTCCTCCGCGCCGAGGACAAAGGGAAGCTCTTCATATTCGACCCGGATGAGGTCCAATGCGTCCTCTGCGACACGCTCCTCGTCGGCGGCAACCACCGCGACCTCATCCCCTGCGTAGCGAAAGACCGGCCCCAGGACAGGGGCGTCGTTCCACCAGGTGATATCGGGCGCATTCAGATGGGAGAGGACGGCACGGACCCCCGGAAGGGCAGAGGCCGAACCCGTGTCCAGGTGCCGGATCCGGGCATGGGGGTAGGGGCATCGGAGCACCCTGGCAAAGAGCATCCCGGGTAGATGGATGTCCTGCGTGTACTCGGCCCGGCCGGTGACCCTCTCCCAGCCGTCGATGCGCGGCACCTCCCTGCCGACGACGTTCAAACCGGCACCGGCAGACCAGGCCGGCGGCACGTCGCCTTCGACGATCGCGTACTCTTCATGGACGCTCTCTTCCCTCTCGGTCTGGGTCTTTACGAGCTTGACCATCTCCGCGCCTCTTCTACTTCTTTCCGGTTCGGCCGGCATACGCGGCGGCTGCGGCCTCGGCGGCCGAAAGGATCCTTGTATAAGCTCCGCAGCGGCAGAGGTTCCCCGACAGGGACTGCCTGATCTCCTGTCGAGACGGGTTCGACTCCTGCATGAGAAGAGCACGAACGGACATGATCTGACCCGGGGTGCAGAAGCCGCACTGAAAGCCGTCGTGCTCGATGAAGGACTCCTGGATAGGATCAAGTCTCCGACCGTCCGATAACCCCTCGATGGTCAGGATCTCGCGGCCCTCGCACTCGACCGCAAGGGCAAGACAGGAGTAGACCGCCTTCCCGTCCATGATGACCGTGCATGCCCCGCACTCCCCCATATCGCACACCTTCTTGGTTCCCGTCCAATGAAGCTCCGACCGGAGTGCGTCGAGCAGGGTACATCGGGGCTCGACCTCCAGAGCGTAATCAGAGCCGTTCACACGCAGTCGGATCGGCACCTTTCCCGGCCCTCGAGTGATCTCATCGGGCGGGGAACGCTTCCGTCCGGCCCGGCGACCGGGAATCCCGCTCTTTTTCCTGACCATGGCCTCTCTCTCCTCTAATCCGGTTTCGAAGAATGCGACTCCCTGCGGTGACGCCTGGGAAGGTCGTCACCCCAATCCTCCGTCCCTCCTCTTCATGTCTCCTCTCAATCCTTCCTTCTCATCGGGTCTAACAGGACTAATAGTCTCTCCGGCGTTCGCTGCAATGGGGACTTAGCCGGATCCCTCCCCGACCGTTGTTCGACGCCCGTACGATTCGCAGTACAATCCACCGGAAATACATGATTCCCTGTATAGAAAGTTTGCTGTGCCTGTTCTTTACTGGATACTTTCAACCGGAAAGGACCGGCCTTGGGGCAGGGGAATGCGGAAAGAAGAAGTTCCCGCCCGGCTCTCCTGAGGCCGTATTTGCGGGTGGGACGGATTGCTCTCGAGGTTCGGCCCCAAGATAGTGTATCGATCCTCCATGCCCCCTGGTGCCTGGATCCAGGAGACTCCAGGGACCATTTGGGCGTCCGAATGCATCTCGGCCTCCGTAGGACGATGTTCATATCCGTCTCCCGGTTCCGGGTGACCAAATCCCTGCGACTCTGATCCCTGCCAAGCCGTTCCCTCGCCGCGGCCCCGCAAGCCGCCGGGCCTTCGAGGCAGAACGCGAGAGCGAAACGGCGGGGCCTGTACGAAGCATGAGACAGAAGAAGAACGACAGGATCGCCGACACTCAGCTGTACGAGGCGGGGTTTACCCACAGCCGCGACATCATCCTGTTCGTACGGCGCGAGGACGCAGCCATATTGAAGGCCAATGCCGCAGCCATGAGCGCGTACGGATACACCGAACAGGAGATGCTTGCCCTCACCATTTACGACCTGCGAAGCCCCGAAACGGGGGACCAGGTCGCCGCCCAGCTGGCAAAGGCCGATGCCGAAGGGGTCCTCTTTGAGTCGGTCCACCGCCGCAAGGACGGCAGCACCTTCCCTGTGGAGATCAGTTCCCGGGGGGTGACCATCGACTCGGACCGCGTGCTGATCAGCGTGGTGAGGGACATCACCGAACGCAAGCTGTCGGAGCAGGCCCTCGGTCGGAGCAGCGAGAGACTGCGAATGGCGCTGCTGGGTTCGCCGGTGGTTGTTTGGGAGCAGGATCGGGAGCTGAGATTCACATGGATCCACAACCCCCCCGCAGGCTGGGAACTGGATGCAATCCATGGCAAAACCGACAGGGAACTGTTGCCTCCTCAGATATCCGCCGTCTCGGAGGAGATCAAGAGACGCGTCATCCGGACAGGAGAGCCTGCCCGCCGGGAAATAGAGGTTCCAAAGGAGGGCCGCTTCTCCTGGTGGGATTTCTATGTGGAGCCGGTACGCAATGCGCACGGTCAGGTCACGGGAATCCGGTGCGCCGCAACAGACCTGACCGAGCGCAAGATGGCCGAAGAGGCTCTCAGAAGCGCGAAGGACGAACTGGAGATGCGCGTGAAGGAGCGAACGGCTGAACTCGAGAGGAGAAACCAGGAGCTGCAGGAGTTCGCCTTTGTCGCTTCCCATGACCTCAGTGAACCCCTGCGCAAGATAGAAAGCTTTGGGTCCCTGCTGGTGTCGAGAAGTGCAGAGCGTCTCG
The DNA here is from genome assembly GCA_020060215.1 of Deltaproteobacteria bacterium. The sequence goes on from JAGVAP010000127.1 coordinate 101,072, forward strand.
ATGAGCACGAGAAGGATTATCTCCTGAGGATGACCGGGGCGGCACAAAGGATGAAAGACCTGCTCGATGGGCTTCTCAGGTATTCGCGTATCCAGACCCGCGCGCAGGAGTTTGAACCCGTGGACCTGGACCAGGTCGTTCTGGAGGCGATCAGCGATCTCGAACTGACGATTGCCAGGGCCGGGGCCCGCGTGGAAACCGGACCATTGCCCCAGGTGACCGGCGACCGGGACCAGTTGTGCCAACTCTTTCAGAACCTCATCGCCAATGCCTTGAAGTTCTGCCGCCCGGGCGTCGAGCCGCTGGTCAGGATCTACGCCCGCAAAGACGAGGCGTCGCACCTTGTCGTGGTGGAAGACAACGGGATCGGGTTCGACGAGAAATACCTGGACAAGATCTTTCAGCCGTTCCAGCGCCTTCATGGAAGGGGCGAATATGAGGGGATCGGCATGGGACTGGCCATCTGCAAGAGAATCGTCGAGCGCCATCGGGGAACCATTACCGCCGAGAGCAAGCCGGGGACCGGCTCGGCCTTCATCGTTTCGCTTCCGAAGAACTCCTGATCGGCATCGATCGGGGCGGGAAAATGTCGCATCGAAGTTACCTCCTGGGGAAACTGAAGCTGGCCGGATTCCTGTTGACGGTTTCGCTCCTGCTTTTTTTCGCCCTCTCATTCGATCGTCAGAGCCTGCCGGACCGGGGAAGGATTCAGGAGATTGCCGAAGAAAACCTGTTCGAGGGATGCCTGATATTCATCACCGTGTTCGTAGCCCTGAAACTGCTCTTCATGCCGGCAACACCCGTGACCATTGTGGGCGGCTATATATTCGGGCCGTACATCGGATTCTCCCTCAGCATGACGGTGCTCATGCTCAGCTCCATCATCGGCTTCGGCATATCAAGGACATTCGGCAGGAAGCCGGTGGGAGCCTTCGTCGAGGACAACTTCCCGAGACTGAAGCGGTACAACAAGATGCTTGAAAAGTACGGTTACCTCTCCGTCTTCGTATTGAGAATCGTTCCGTCCGCGCCGCTCACCGCGGTCAACCTCTTCATAGGCCTCACCCGAATCAGGACCAAGGATTTCCTTATCGGTTCCCTCCTTGCGTTCCTGCCCACCACGATCGTCCTCTCTTTGATCGGGAACTATCTCACCGATTGGAGCAACCCCCTGCTGTACGTCCTGATCGTCCTCTACCTGATGATGATCGCGGCACCGATCATTTACCGGAAGAGAAAAGATCTCTCCTCGTGAAAAGGCGCACCGCAGCCGGTGACGAAGCACGCGTCCGATTTCTGCATTCCCTCGCCGGAGCTCGGGAAACGATGTCTCTGGTTCCCAAAAGGCCCTGGTCGGCGGGTTTTCCGGTACCGCTAATGCGCATCTGCGTACGTCGGTTACCACAAGCCTTGACCCCCTTCCTGAAATCCCGTATAGTCCCACCCTGTCTCAGGAGACCCGTTTACGCGTTGATGCTCTCGAGAGAAAACGCCATTTCCGACTTTATGCGACGGCCTCGGCATTGAACAGGGATCGGGTTCGCGAAGGAAGGGACGCAAGGTACAGATCTTGCCATGAGCAGCCCCGCAATCGAAAAGGATAAGATCAAACTGAGTGTCGGTCAGGTATGGAAGATCCTCCTTCCATACGCGAGGAAAAGGGTCTTCGAGCAGATCAAATCCGTGGCCCTGATCATCCTCTATCTCTTCTTTTTCCAGACGGTAGTCCTTCGAATGGCGGTCATGGAGGCCTCCACGATCGCCCTGGGACTGGCTATTGTCGTGGGTGGGCTCACGTTCTTCATGGAAGGGCTCCTTCTGGGGCTGATGCCGCTCGGCGAGACCATCGGGCTCAAGCTCCCCCAGAAGTCGAATGTGGTGATCATTTCGGCCTTTGCATTCGTGCTCGGCATAGGGGCCACTTTTGCGGAGCCGGCCATAGGGATCCTCAAGGCCGCCGGGGAGACCGTGAAGCCGTGGGAGGCACCGCTCCTTTTCCTCCTGCTGAACAGGTATTCCCACTACCTGGTCGGGGCTGTGGGCATCGGCGTCGGTGTCGCGGTGCTTTTCGGTGTCCTGCGCTTTCTTTATAGCTGGTCGCTCAAACCCTTCATCTATGTTCTCGTCGGCGCGCTGCTGGCGATCAGCGGTTGGGCCTACCTCGACCCGGGCATGTCCGCCATCTCCGGTCTGGCCTGGGACTGCGGCGCGGTCACCACAGGCCCTGTGACGGTGCCGCTCGTCCTGGCCCTGGGGATCGGCGTTTGTCGGATGGCGAGCAAAGGCGCGGATGAGTCGTCGGGATTCGGGATTGTCACCCTGGCCTCCCTGTTTCCAATCGTCGCCGTGTTCGCATTGGGGGCCGCATTGCAGCAGTCCGTCCCCGGTCCAATGGCCAGGGAGCAGTTCTTCAGGCCCGAGAACAGGGCGTCGATTGAAAGACTCTTCGAGAGCAAGGATCATCTTGCCGGCTATGTGTTCAAGCACCTCGACCACCGTGATCAGGTCGCCCTGTTCGGCGGCAGCAGCGAGATGCTTGGTTATCTGAAGAGCGTCTCAGCCGATGAGAACCGGGCAAGGGCAATCTTCGCTCCGGAGTTCAAATCTCCACAAAACTGGGCCATGTCCAAGGGCACAGGGGAGCAGCAGAAGGTACTCATGGCGACGGGCGGCGGAGTACAGGCGGAGGGTGCGTCCGGCACGCTGGACCTCCCGGATGTGGCCAGCCGCAACGGGACCCTGGCCCTCCAGGCCATCATCCCACTGGTCCTGTTCCTTGTCCTGGTATTGATGCTCGTCCTTAGAGAAAGGCTGCCTCGGGCGGATGAGGTGTTCCTCGGCATTTTCTTTGCGCTGATCGGATTGACGCTTTTCAACATCGGCATCGAGCTCGGCCTGGCGAAACTGGGCAATCAGGTGGGTCGGAGACTCCCCTCCTCTTTCATGGAAGTGAAGCTTCCGGACCAGAAGAAGACCATCGAGCACTTCGATGTGGGGGTGGTGCAGAAGGCGGTCGACGAGAAGGGGAATGAATTCCGCTTCTTCTTCTTTAAGGAAGGCGACCGGATCCAGCCGTATCCCTTTGATGAAGAGGTCTACGATCCCCAGTCGAAGAGATACGTTCACATCCCGGGGAAGGGACCGATTTTCGGGGGAGAAAGCGGCTACCTGGGCGCCCTGCTGGTGATCCTATTCGCCTTCGTGATGGGTTATGGCGCTACCCTGGCCGAGCCCGCCTTGAATGCGCTGGGGATTACGGTGGAAGAGATCACGGTGGGGACATTCAGGAAGGGCCTGCTCATGCATTCGGTGGCCGTCGGGGTAGGGGCGGGCATCGCCCTTGGCGTAGTGAAGATCATCTACGGCGTGCCGCTGTTCTGGCTTCTCACGCCCCCCTACCTCCTCCTGCTGATCCTCACCTGGGCTTCGACGGAGGACTTCGTGAATATCGGATGGGACAGTGCCGGAGTGACCACAGGTCCGGTCACCGTTCCCCTGGTGCTTGCGATGGGGCTTGGAATCGGGAATCAGATAGGGGTGGTAGAGGGGTTCGGGATATTGGCCATGGCCTCCGTGTGCCCCATTCTTCTGGTCCTTCTGTTCGGCATCAAGGTGAACAGGGCACAGAGAGTGGAATCGAAGGAGGCCGGTACCAGGCCCGGGAACAGGATATCGAGGCTATGGAAAGCAGCAAGGCCTGCAGAATCACCGTCGTCGTCAGGAGAGGGCTTGCCCGGTCATTGATGTCCGCCATGAACGGCGCCGGCATCAATACCTTCAATGTGGGGTCCGGCCGGACGGTCGTGCTCCAGGAAAAGAGAAAGGGGCTCGGGCTGGTCCGTCCTTTTCGGCTCATGGAGGAGCAGGCGGACATCCTCTCCCTGATCATTCCCCCGGCCCAGGAAGAAGACTGCATGGACTTCATCATTGAACAGGGGGAACTTACTCTCCCGGGCAGGGGGGCTGTCTATAGTGAAGAGGTCGCCCTCTTTGAGCCGCCCGATCTCTTCAGGAAGAACAGCCTCTCCCTCTGCCCCGCCCGTTCCGTGCGGAAGCAGTCTCATCTCACAGGCATATGCTGCGTGGTGCAGAGGGGGCAGGCCAACCAGTTGGCTCGCGTCGCCCTCGACACGGGAATCAGCGTGCCGGCGGTCACCTTCGGGGTGGGTACGGGCGTGAGGGACAAACTCGGGCTGCTGAGGATCGCCGTTCCCGCTGAAAAGGAGATCATCCACCTGGCCATGAGCAATCATGACGCCGACACCATGATGAGGATGATGATCAGTGCAGGGAGCCTCGATCAACCCGGCAAAGGGTTCATATTCACCTTTCCCATCTCCAAGGGGCTGATCGATACCAAGATTACCCATGGGATCACCAGGCACGTGGCGAGCATCGAGCAGATCATCGCGACCCTCGACGAATTGAAGGGGGATACCATCTGGAGGCGGCGCGGGAGTCTGAAGATGATCACGCCTAATGAATCCTACCTGCTCGGCGATCTCTCGGACATGACCCTGACCTGCAATGAGGGCAGGGCCCAGGATCTCGTCAAGGAGGCGATGCGTGCGGGGGCGGGGGGGGCCACCATCGGCCGGGTCAGGCATCATGGTCCTGCCGATAGGGGAGCGCGGCCGGTCTCGGCGGCGCGGGAGATATGCAACATGGCCGTTCAAAAAGCAAAGGTCAACGGAATCCTGGAGGCCCTGCTCGGAGCGGGTGCCTTCAACGAGGAGACCTGCGGCCGGATCCTCGTGCGCCCGGTACCCAAGGCATTCACCTACTCTGCGCCCAAATAAGGCCTAATGAGGGGCAGACGTTTCCGCGTCCTTGTCTCGGGGATAGGAGCGCGAGCGCGGCCGCGATCTTCCGTTCCCCCTTTTGGAAGCCGATCCTGCGAACTCCTTCAGCAGCCTTTCCTGTTTCCGGGTCAGTCGGGTCGGTATCCTGACATCGACCCTCACGATCTGGTCCCCTCGTCCGCGCCCGCCCGGTCTTGGAATGCCTTTCCCCTGGAGGGTCAACATGGTCCCCGGCTGGGTCCCCTTTCCGATATGGACCTTTTGCGATCCGTCGAGCGTAACCACCTCCATGTCGGTCCCGAGCGCAGCATCCACAAAGGAGACCGACACCCGGGAGATCACGTCGTCCCCCTGCCGCTCAAAGAGAGGGTGCACTTCGACGTGGATCCGGATCAGCAGGTCTCCGTTGTCCCCGCCGTATCGGCCCTCCTCCCCCTTTCCCTTCACCCTGAGATCGATTCCGCTGCTTACGCCCGCCGGTATGTTCACCCGGATTCTTTCCTTCCCCTGAACGCGGCCGGATCCGCTGCACTCCTCACAGGGGCGCGGATTCCATTCCCCTGAACCGCCGCAGTAGGGGCACGCGACGGCCACCCGGATAAAGCCCTGGGATCGGATGATCCGGCCGCTGCCTGCGCAGGTCCGGCAGCGCTCCTTCCGGAAACCCTTTTCCACGCCCGATCCGCTGCACCTCCCGCAGGCCTCAGCTCTGGGTATCTCGATCTCCTTTTCCACCCCGAACGCAGCCTCATGAAAGCCGATCGTAAGGTCGTACCCGAGATCCGCTCCGGCCATCGGGCGCCGCGGTGAACGGAACCGTCCGCTGAATCCGAACAGTTCCTCGAAGAAGTCCTGGAAGGACCCAAAAGCCGGTTCTCCCCTGAACCCCCGAAAGCCGGCCCCTTCAAGGCCTGCATGCCCAAAACGGTCGTAGATCCTCCGCTTTTCAGGGTCGCTCAGGACCTCGTATGCCTCGCTGACCTCCTTGAAACGCTCCTCGTTCTCCGTTCCGTTGCGGTCCGGGTGATACCTGAGGGCCAACTGACGGTAGCTCTTCTTGATCTCCTCACGGCTCGCGTTCCTACCGATGTGGAGGATTTCGTAGTAATCCCGTTCTATATTCATAGCATATTGATTTTTGACATTTTTTCGTGATATTGGCTAAAGCTAATCACCAGGGGGATCGTGTCAATGAAACAGGTGGAAAAGGATGCGGCGAAGAGCTTCCGAAAAAGGGGCGGGGGGGGCAGTGGTTCAATGCAGTCCGCTACAGGTCCATACAGCCAGGTGCGGAAGAAAATGGAGCGGATTAGGGATTCCGGACGTTCACGTTTTCAATTTAGATCTTTCGGATATGCCTCTGCCTCTCGGTCACATGACGGTTGGATGGATGACGAACGAGGTGCTTGCCGCCGGATCGGCTCGCACCGACTGGAAGGCTCTCTTCTTCGTCGCCTTCCTTTCAAACCTTCCGGATCTGGATATTGCGGCCGGGCTCCTCGCCCATGGGAACGGCTGTATCTTTCACCGTGGCCCCACCCACAGCGTCGCATTTTCTCTGGTGGCCGGTATTGTTGCCGCCAATGCCTGGAGACTGTGGCCCGCCATCCCCAGAATAACCTGGCTGTCCGGCTTCTCGATCATCCTGTCTCATGTCCTCTGCGATCTTCTTTTCACGAAATCGCCGGTCTCCCTGTTCTGGCCCTTGGAGATCCACTGGGCGGCCGGGGCCAGCGGATGGGGAGAGAGTTTGATGCCCATTGTTCTAAAGGCCCATAAGGATATGGGACTTGTCCTGGTCAGCCTTCTCATCGTGATCCTCCTACGTGTCGGGGCGGCCATCAAAGAGCCAAAATCAGGTGAATGCTGATATGTTCCTGCGGAGCCGACGGATCCCATTATCGAGACGGAAAGGAAGGGCGGCAAGGCGCCAAATCGGTTGGGGACACAAGAAGGCTCGGCAAGAGAACAAAAAGGGGATTTGGCCCGGTATCTCTGAAATCCCCATGACCACATGAAGATCCCCCCTGTCAGGGCTCTTGACGATATCTGCCGATTCGAGGATGTTTCCGGATTGAGGATGGTCCAAGGAGGTTGGAAGCCGACTAGGGCAGCTAACCCCTTGAATTTCCGCATTTGGCGGAAGTGCATGGGAATCGAACCCACCTGGGAGGTATTAGCCCCCCACACCGGATTTGAAGTCCGGGAGCCCCACCAGTGAGCTTTCCACTTCCGTCAGGCAGTATAACAAGTCGTTCAGCGTTCAGCAATCGGCGATCAGCCTTCAGCTACCGGAAACCTACAGCTGGAGGCCTGGGCGCTGAAAGCTGATGGCTCGTCACCCCAGATGCTCCAACAGGATGCGGAGCATCCTTCGAAGGGGCTCCGCCGCCCCCCAGAGCAACTGGTCCCCGCAGGAGAAGGCCGTCAGGTACTGAGGGCCCATCCGCATCTTCCTGATCCTCCCGATCGGTACGCTCAGGGTCCCGCTCACCGCCGCCGGGGTAAGATCATGGATGGTCGACTCCTTGTTGTTGGGGACGACCTTGACCCAGTCGTTCCCGCCGCGGATCATCTCCGTGATCTCGTCCAGGGGAGCATCCTTCTTGAGCTTGATCGTAAATGCCTGGCTGTGGCACCGCATGGCCCCCACGCGGACACACAGGCCGTCCACGGGTACCGGGTCCCTGGTGTCCATGATCTTGTTGGTCTCGACAAAGCCCTTCCATTCCTCCCGGGTCTGGCCCAGCTCGACCGCCTTGTCGATCCAGGGGATCAGGCTGGCGGCCAGGGGCACGCCGAAGTACTCGGTCGGGAGATTGCCGCCCCGGAGCTCTCCCGTGATCAGCCGGTCGATCTCCAGTGCCGTGGAGGCGGGGTTCTCGAGCAGCCTTGCGGACGCCTTTCCGAGGGCTGCCATCTGGGCCACCAGCTCCCGCATGTTGTTCGCCCCGGCGCCGGATGCGGCCTGGTAGGTCATGGAAGAAAGCCACTCCACCATCCCTTTGGCGAAGAGCCCGGACAGGGCCATGAGCATCAGGCTCACCGTGCAGTTGCCGCCGACATAGGTCCGGACGGACGACCGGAGCCCCGCATCGATGACATGGCGGTTCACAGGGTCCAGGATGATGATGCTTTCCTTTTCCATGCGGAGGGTGGATGCTGCATCGATCCAGTAGCCTTTCCATCCCAGTCTCCGGAGTTCCGGGAAGATACGCTGGGTGTAATCGCCGCCCTGGCAGGTGACGATGACGTCGAGCTTTGAGAGAATTCCGACCTCATAGGCGTCCTTCAGCGGAGCGGGTCCCTGTCCGACATCGGGGCCGGCGGCGCCGACGCTCGACGTCGTAAAGAAGAGAGGCTCGAAGCCGCGGAAATCCCGCTCTTCCTTCATTCGCTCCATGAGCACGGAACCGACCATGCCCCTCCAGCCTATGAATCCGATCTTCAGCATACGGTCTCCAGATTGAACGGCCTCCCCCGTACAAGGGGGGGGGAGTGGATGATCCCTCCCCTCCACCGGCGGGAGGGCGCCCCTGTTTTTTCCCCTCCCCTCGGCGTGAGGAGTCAGGGGAGGGAGGACACAGCACTAGAATCCAATGTCAAAATTTGAAGGACAAATCAAGTCTGAATACACGAAGATCAACAAAAAAAGGCCGGAACGATGTGGACCTTCCATATCCCTATGTTCAATGCGCGGAGATCCTTCTGACCTGTTCCATGATCCTGGTCAAGGTCACGCCGAGGGAGCCGTGGATGAGCACATCCGCATCCTGATCCATGGGGGTTGGATCCCGGTTCACGATCATCAGGCCGGCGCCGTTCTCGATCGCCTGCATCGGGATCGAGGCCGCCGGGTACACCACGAGGGAGGAGCCCAGCACCATGCAGAGATCGCACTCCCGGGCACACCTGAACGCCGCGGCCATCTTGGACTCGGGCATGGCCTGCCCGAATGAGATGGTCTCCGGCTTGAGTATGCCTCCGCAATCGTCGCAGGAAGGGGCCTTCTCCCCGGCCAGGACCCGGCTCTGGATCTCGTCCCGCCCGTATCGTTTCCCGCAGCTCAGGCACGAAACAGAAAAGGCGGTGCCGTGGATCTCGATGATCTTCTCCGGTCCGTTTCCCGCCTTGTGATGCAGCGAGTCGATGTTCTGCGTCACAATGGCGAGGAGCCTACCCATATCCTCCATCTCCTTCAGGGCGAGATGGGCCGGGTTGGGCCTGGCATCCTTCATGGTATCGTAGAACTCGGTGCTCATCTTCCAGTAATTCTCTCGCGCCTTTTCGCTGGAGACGATCTTGTGAAAATAGAAGTCCTCCGGATCGTACCGGTCCCATATCCCCCCCGGACTCCGGAAATCGGGGATCCCCGACTCGGTACTCAACCCGGCGCCCGTAAATACGAGGATCTTCCTGGCGTTGGAAATGAGCCTGGCTCCTTTCTTCACGAGATCTTCCATGGCGTTTCCCCCTGCCCATTCATATTTCAACCTCCGCCCCTCGTCAAGAAGGCAGCGTTTGCCCCCCCTGTTTTCCGAAGAGGACGACAACCGATCTCATCGGGATTGTAGGATGGGTAGAGCGCAGCGAAACCCATCCATTGAACTCCGTGAACTCTGCGGGACGGGAACTAATGGAAGAACGGGTTTCGGAGCCGCTCGGCCCCGATGGAGCTTGCCGGTCCGTGCCCCGGATAGACCCGGAGTTCGTCGCCCAGGGGGAAAATTTTCTCCACCACGCCCTTGATGAGCAGCCGGTGGTCGCCGCCCGCAAAGTCCGTCCGTCCGATGGAACCGGCGAACAATGTATCCCCCGTGAAGACCGCACCCGGCGCGTGGAGGCAGACCCCGCCGGGGGAGTGTCCAGGGGTATGGATCACGTTGATCTTATAGGCCCCCAGGGTGATCTGCATGCCTTCCTGCAGGTAACCATCCGGAGGGAAGCCCAGGCCGGCCGCGTCGCGTGCATGGATCAGGACAGGCGCCCCCGTGATTCTCTTGACTTCGGCGGCGCCTCCGACATGATCGATATGTCCGTGTGTGATCAGTATATGTCTGATTTGGAGCTTCAGGTCCGAAATCTCCCGGATGATGCGAAAGACATCGTCGCCGGGATCGATCACGACGGCATCGCCCGTCTCCCTGTATCCGAGGATGTAGCAGTTGGTTTGGTAAGGTCCGACCACGAGTTTCCTGAGCATGTCTTCATCTTCCTTTCAGCGGTCTTTGAAATCTGACGATCTCGTAAAGAGTCGTCACTCCGGTGAAAACCGGGTCCAGATGTCCTACAACAGTCTGGAAATACCGGATCCCGGTTTGCACCGGGATGACGGGGAAAAGGCGGTCTTGGAGTCACTGCAGCGACGGATAGTGAGAAGATAAGGGTTCACAACTGTTTTTCAACACGTTTTCATGTGATACAATGCGGGTGAGTTCTCGCGGAGGTGAGGCGCCATGTTTTCGATCCATGAGGTGCTGGGGCTTGCGGTCAAACTGGAGAAAAACGGAGAAGGCTTCTACAGGGGAGCGCTAAGCAGGTTCTCGGAGCCCGGGCTCACCTCCCTGCTCGGGTGGCTGGCCGATGAGGAACTGCGGCACATGGAGTGGTTCTCGGCCAAACGGAGTTCGCTCAGGCCCGTACAGGAAGAGAGCGACATGGAGCGCATGGGAGACAAGCTCCTTCGCGAGATTCTCGGCGATCAGACCTTTTCACTGAAAGAGGTGGACCTATCGTCCATCCGGGATTCCAAGACGCTCCTGGAGGTCGCGATCGAGTTCGAGAAAGACACGGTCCTCTTCTACGAAATGATCTGTTCCCTGATCGGGGACAGCGAGACGACCTGTAGACTGGAGGAGATCATCGAACAGGAACGAAGCCATATCGCGAGCCTTCAGTCGCTTTGTCCCGGAGAGAACGAATCGGCCCCTGTTTGAGAGAACGGCAAGGGAGCCGCAGAGGAGACTTGATGAAATTCACTGAAAAAGTCCTGGAGCATTACAGCGAAGTCCTGATCTGGGCCCTTGGGATCGCGCGAAAGGGAAAGTACCGGAAGGGAGACGTGGTCCTGGTGAACTATCATCTGAACGGCCTCTCCCTGGCTGAGAAGCTCCAGGAGACCTTGCTGCACCTGGGTCTCCATCCGGTGCTCAGGCTGCGCCAGACATCGAGAATGGAGCGCACTTTCTATGGCGAATCCGATCCGTCCCAGCTTTCTTTCCAGACCCCGGGAAAGGCGGAATTCCACAAGGCGCTGAACGGAGCGATCTATCTGCTTGCGCCGGACTCGCTGACCCACCTGAGCTCCGTTGACCCGTCCAGGATGGCCAGGGCGGCCCTCGCCGCGAAGCCTTTCCGCGATATCCTGGATCAGCGCGATGAGAGAGGACTCTTCGGGTGGACCCTTTGCCTCGTCCCCACCCCTGCGCTTGCAGAGCATGCGGGAATCTCTCTTCCGCAGTATACCCGTGAGGTGATCAGGGCCTGTTATCTCGATCAGAAAGATCCGGTCGCGCACTGGAAGGAAACCTACAGGCAGATGGGCGAGATCAAGCGCTGGCTGAACAAGATGAAGGTGAAGACCCTGCACATCGAGTCGGAGACGATCGACCTCCGGATCACGCCCGGGGCGAACCGCAAATGGGTAGGCCTTTCGGGCCACAACATCCCCAGCTTCGAGATCTTTCTATCTCCTGACTGGACAGGAACCGAAGGGGTGTACTTCTCGAACCAACCCTCCTTCCGAAGCGGCAACCTGGTCCGGGATATCAGGGTGGTGTTCAGGAAGGGAAGGGCCGTGGAGGTCCATGCGAGGAAGGGCGAGGAGTTTGCCTTGAAGCAGGTGGCCATGGACAAGGGGGCCTGCAGGGTAGGGGAGTTCTCTCTCACGGACAAGCGGTTCTCCCGGATCAACCGTTTCATGGCGAATACCCTCTACGACGAGAACTACGGAGGGAGGTACGGGAACTGCCATGTCGCACTCGGTTCCTCCTATTCAAACACCTTTGATGGAGACCGTTCCTCCCTGACCGACGAGAAGAAGAATGAGCTGGGTTTCAACCAGTCCGCTCTCCACTGGGACCTGGTGAATACGGAGAAGAAGACGGTCACCGCCCATCTGCCTTCAGGAAAGACGAAGGTGATCTATGAGAGCGGAGTGTTCACGTACTGAAGTGATGCAGGATCCAGGAAGCAGGATTCGGGGTATAAAGGTCGAAATACGGGATCGAACCCAGCGGCCTGAATTCCATCGGACCTTCTCTCTTCCTGTCTTCGTCTTGATCCTGTATCCTGCATCTAGTATCCTGGATCCTTGAAGTGATTTCTCTCATCGCCGACCTCATCGTCAGCATCCATTTCCTCTGGATCATCTTTCTCGTCTTCGGGTTCTACTTCGTCCTGAAGGGTTCGAGGATGGCCTATGTTCACGCTTCCGGGCTCCTGTTTTCCCTTGTCCTGAACCTGATGGGCTGGTACTGTCCGCTCACCCATCTTGAGGATCACTTCAAGCGCCCAGGTACGCCTGTCAAAGGGTCTTTCATGGCAAGAAACCTGGAGAAGGTGATCTATCCGGACCTGGACGAATCCTGGATCCGGAAGGGCGGGATCGTCTTCGTGGTCCTGAACGGGACCGCCTATGCCTGGGCGTTCAGAAGGCGATTCAAAGACAAAGCACAAGGGACAAAGGATTGATGTCCCTCTTTCTGGTTCCGCTCCATGCTTGACCATACCTTCATCCATATTCCGGGAATCGGTGAGAAGTCCGAGAGACGGATCTGGTCCAGGGGGATTCTGACCTGGGCGGATTTCATGGAATGTCCGGAATGCGTCCTGTCGGAGATCAAGGATCACATGATCAGAGAAGAATTGAAGAGCTCCATGGCCCACCGCCGGGAGATCGGGTTCTTCGCCGATCGACTCCCTTCTGCGGAGGTCTGGCGCCTTTACGAGGCGTTCAGGGACCGGGTCGTTTACCTCGATATCGAGACCAGCGGCGGCTGGATGGGGGTGGACGAGATCACGGTCATCGGGACCTATGACGGCTCCTGTGTCCGGTCATTCGTGAGCGGGATGAACCTGGAAGAGTTCGAGTGCTACATTTCCGGGTTTGATCTGATCGTCACCTTCAACGGCACCTCCTTTGATTTGCCGTTCATCCGTCGATCCTTCCCGAACATTGCCCTCCCGCCGGCCCACATCGACCTCAGGTTTCCGCTGAAGAGAATCGGCTACCGGGGAGGTCTCAAGAGGATCGAGAAGCAGATCGGAATAGAACGGCTGTCCGAGATCAGTCGGATGGACGGATTCGATGCGGTCAGGCTCTGGAGAGACCACCAATGGGGAGACCGCTGCGCCCTGGATACCCTGCTCGAGTACAACAAGGCCGATGTCGTGAACCTGCAACCGTTGACGGAACTGGTGAGCAGGGAATTGAAAGAAAGACTCTTGCCCCCTTAATCTCGGCTGGGGATTCGACAGGCCGCTCGACTTGGCGCCGACCTTTCCCTAAACCATCACTTCATTACTCCGTTACCAAAAAAAACGGCTTCCCGAGAGCCGTTTTTTTCCCCCGGTTACCTCATCTTTTTCGGTTCGAAGGTGATCCGGCGGAGAAGATGCACGCACGCTCGAGAAGCCCTGCTCCTGCCGCACCGACTTCCTCGGCACAGTCTCTTTTCCGGCGGTGTTGAAGTGGGCGGCGCCTGAGCTTGATTACCTTATCGGCCGGATCGGCGGTAGACATGAATGCCGCCGTTATACTGGTGGTATCGGAAGCCCCCCTGGAAGGGGGTCTCACACCAGTCCCCCTATCGTCCAAGGGAGTTCAAATCCAATCGGGGGGTAACTTACGGTGGTTTCCTTCGTTTTCCTGTAACACTTTAGCTCTTTGAAAATAGCGCAGGGGGTTGGCCGTGGGGGTCTTTTTTCAGAAACGAAATCGCCGCCACCCGGTGGGCTCCACGCACCTTCTGCCATGGAGTCGATTGTCGGCGACTCGCCGCCCGCCTTGGCTACCCTTTCGGCATGCGCTTTCCCAAGGAAGAAAGTTCTGACCCGTTTGAACCTTCGGTGTGCGCTCGGCGGTCCTGCAGGAAGTGATTTCTTTGTTCTCGGTACGAATCACTGGCCCAGCCATTGTTCATACCACTGGCAGGTCCGGTGGGGTATTCCTTCACTTAGGGGCGGAAAATCTGAGAGCAGCCTTCCTGCTCTTCCTGCTCAATGACGCAGCAGCAGCTCGAACTCTTCCTCCCCAGGGCTGAATTGATCACCGCAGCTGCGCATCCCACGCCCTTTCGGACCTGAATCGCTCCGGCGGGGCAGTTCATGGAGCACGCACCGCATTCCATGCAAGCGTCCCGATCCTCGATCTTCGCCTTCCCGTGGTTCAGGGCAAAGACCCGGTGGGGGCAGACGATCGTGCACATGCCGCACCCGACGCACTTCTCTTCATCGTACGAGAGGGTGACGACGCCCCTGAGATAACGAAAACGGCTCATTTCAAGCTTCTCCTCATCCTGCCAGCAGAGAAAAGATCCAGAGACCGACCCCGATCACCCCGGCGGCGGCCTGGATGGGGATCGCCAACCGCATCTCTCTCCTGACGCCCGAGAGCGACGTGTAGGTCGAGGCGCCCGTGAATTTCAAGGAGAGGTACGTGGCAAGCACCGGAACCAGGATCACCCAGGAGGCCGTCTCGACCGCTTCGCCCATGTCCTGCGCCCCCCATCCGTGGAGCATGCCGATGAACAGGCCGAATACGAGCCCCGGGAGCAGTCCCTTCAACGAGAACGCGCGGCCGGGGAGCCACGGCAGGAGGAGCGGTGTCAATACAGAGCCTGCAAAGACGGCGGCCAGGACGGCAGGGATGAAGAAAAGACGGGACAGCGCGGCGGCCCAGAACTCCCCTTGTGCGAGGGAGCCGCTGACAAGGAAGAGCAGGGGGAAGAGAACGGCCGCCCCCTTGAGTCCGCCGACCAGCTCCATCGGAATGAGGGCGGCCCGTTCGCGGACAAAGAAGGTCCTGGCGCGCATCTCGGGCAGGGCGTCCTTGCCGGAGTCGAGAAATGCCGGGAGGTCCCCGGCACAAACGGGACCATAGAGGACCCTGAACCCTGAAATCCTCTTCAGCCGGTGGGCCGACACTCCGGGTGCGGCCAGCTGCGGAAGGATCAGCTCTCGATGGGAAACGACCTTTTTCAGGCCGCTGACCTCGACCCGCCTGAGCAGTTCCGCGGTCCCAAAGGTGCGCTTGCCCGCAGCACACCAGACATTGATCCCCCCGGTATCCAGGACCAGGAACCAGGCGTCCCTCCCCGGGAGCGACTGCCGGAGCCGGTCGAAGCTCATCTTGTAGTTGGCGGTGACAAGGACCGGGCTGCCGCTGCCCGGATTCCCCAGCGCATAGAGCCCCGGGTCCACCGTGTATCTCATGCGGCCGATCCCCCACCTGGCCTTCCATGCGCCGATGCGATCTGCCCATGAAAGCCGGAACGAGACCCTGGGGACATCGCCCGCGGCCGTGGGACGGAATCCTGCCACAAAGGACTGACCCGGAGAAGGGAGGTCGAAGGAGGGAAGATCACAGGGCTCCGCGGCTGGTCGATACGCTTCCTCTGCAAGCTGGGTCATTCGGGCTTGGTTTGTCATTTGAACTTCGGCATTTGAACTTTGAACTTCCTCCTGGAGGTCGCTCGAACCTGTCCGCGACCTTCACCGGAGGCGGAGGACTATTCACGACCAGGGGACCTATTCGGAACCTTCTACGGGTTTGCGCTCCGCGATCCCGAGGGCCACGAACTTCGAGAGCGCCGATCTGAATTTTGAATAATAGGGTTCTCCCATACGCGGGTCGGAGGAGGGGAGTTCGAGCGTCACGACAAAGATATCCTTTTCAAGGCCTGCATAGTTTCCGAGGGAACCGGGGTAAACCCCGAGCTTCTTCATGGGATGGTTCGTCTCCCTGCTGATCTTCTCCAGCCACTTCTCAAAATCGTTCAGCCCTATCGAAGGCCCGTCATAATCGTAGAAATTCAAGGGCGAATGGAGGCTCAGGATCTTCTGCGGCTTGAATCGCTGAATCAGCGCCGTCTGGAACCTGGTTTCATTTTCGCTCCCTGCCCTTTGTCCCGGGTAGTACCTCTTGTTCCCGTTGGCCTTCCATTGTTTCATCGCGGCCTTTCTCCAGTCCCTGGTCGGAAAGTTCCGGTTCAGGTCGACTCCTTTCGAATTGACCCTCGTGGGCGGGCTGGCAAGGAAGCCGTCGGGGTTGATCAGGGGCGCCACGACCAGGTGCCTCCCCTTGTAGGCATCGGGATTCTCCTTCAGATGGTCGGCCAGCTTGAAGAGCACATAGATCGTCGGGATCTCGTCGCCATGGACACCCGCAATCAGGAGCGTACAGTTCTGGGTGTTGTCGCCGAAATCCGCGAAGAAGAGCGGCCTGCCCTGGCTTGTCGTCCTGTGATACTCCCACGGGACATCCTGGGGCTTCAGATCCGTCCAGCCGTATTCGGCGAATCGTTTCTTCAGTTCCTTGAGAAAGGCCTGGAACTCTTTGGTCGATGCATCGGAGGCCGATGCCGCGCCCGAAAGGGCCAGGAAAAAAAAGACGAACCACAGGAGGATTCTTCTCTTCATGATCTCTCTACCGATGATGATCGTTTTGCCATGTCAAAGCCGAAAGCTCAGATCGCAATGGAATGCCAAGGCGGAAATTCCAGACCTTTGCGCTCATTCATCCGCCTTGTTGCTGCTTGTGTCATTTGGGCTTGATTGGTCACTTGAGCTTGGCCGTTTCCCTCAACGCCTTCCCTCCGCTGAAAGTGGAGGTTCATGGCCGGCGAACCTTCCATGCCGAATCGATGCAGGCTTTATTACCCTATTCCATGCTCAAGTACAAGATCGCGTTTGGGGATGGAGAAAGAAAGCCGTGAGCGGGAGAAAGCCGGTCTGATCGATCGGAGGCATTATACAGGATGCGGAGG
>JAGVAP010000145.1 GCA_020060215.1 Deltaproteobacteria bacterium
CCGTAGTCCAGCCCTATGTGACCTGGGCCCAACTACAGGCAGAGACCATGAAGCTGGGGCTCACGCCCTCCCTCCCCGGTGTGGGCTGCCAGACATCCGCTCTGGCCAATGTCACCTCCGGCCTCGGCATGGGACCGTTCAATATCTCCATGGGTTTCAACGAAAGGTCGGCGCTTGGGGTGGAGTGGGTCCTGCCCGACGGTGAGGTCCTCAGAATGGGTTCACTGGGCGCAGGATCGGGGTGGTTCTGCGGCGACGGCCCCGGACCCAGCCTGCGGGGCATCATGCGAGGGGAGTACGGCAACATGGGGGGTCTAGGGGTCATCACCGGATGTGCGGTCAAGCTATCCGACTGGCCGGGGCCGCGCGAGATGCCCGTAGGCGGGATCTTTCCCCACCTGAGGCTTTCCGAGGAGGAGATCTCGGATAATATGAAGTTCTTTCTGCTCACCTTCAAGGACCGCCGGAGCCGCAACGACGCGGTGAGGCTGATCGGCGAAGAGGAGATCGCCTACCAGATGTATGCCTGGGGGCACGGTTTCCTGCTTGCGGCCGTCCCAGAGCTGAGCCATCTGATCCCGCGCAAAGAGGGCGAAAAGATGCCCTCGCAGGAGCCCGTCCTCGCAATGAGCATCGCATCGCATTCCAGGGACGAACTGGCGTTTCAGGAGAAGGTCCTTATGGAGATCCTGAAAAGGACCGGGGGGAAACCCTCCGAGTACATGGATGATCCGGGTGTCAGGACCACCGTGTTCCGCTACCTGACCAGGCCAGACTATCTGTTCACCTGCCTGGCGCGGTTTGCCTCAGGGTGGTGGATAACCCTGTTCGACTTCATCGGAACCCCCGACTCCATAACCGCGGTCCAGGAGAATGCCATCGAGACCATTCGAGGGTGGGAGGGGAAGAACGTCCTTCTGGGCTGCAGCGATTCATACTGCCAGCCCATGTATGAGGCGGCACATGTGGGCTATCTCGATCACAGCGGCGGATACTATGACGTGTGCGATCCCGAATCCAGGAAGGGCTATTCGGATATGATCATGGAGATCAACCGGCCTCTGATCCAGGGCAACTACATCCACCCGACCATCGCCAGCAACAAGGCAAACCAGCGGGCGGGGGCGCTGATGTGCAACTTCCATGTGTGGCAGAAAAGGATCAAGTCGGCCTTCGATCCGAAGAGCGTCTCGGACGGGGGTTATTACATCGAGGTAGAGGAATCTTGAGCAGCGAAAGGAAAAAGGCCATGCCCCATCTTAACCGTATTCTCGATATCGACCTGACCGACCGCTCCATCCGGACCCTCGAACAGGACCCGGCGACCCTGAGGGCGTTCATAGGCGGAAGCGGCCTCGCCGGCAGGCTTTTTTTAGAGAGAAACAACGGGGAGGCCGATCCCTTCTCGGAGGATAACTGCCTCTACATCTTGACCGGCCCGCTTACGGGTTCCAGGTTTCCCGGGACCGGCCGCTTCACCGCGGCCTCCCGCTCCCCCTTGACCGGGATCTGGGGGGAATCCAACTGCGGAGGCCGCTTCGGCCCGGAGCTCAAGATGGCGGGCTACGACGGCATGATCATCAGGGGGGCCTCGCAGGCGCCCGCCTACGTCCTTGTCGAGGATGGGAACGTGCGCATATGCGATGCCTCGGGGATCTGGGGCATGGATACATTCCGTGTGACCGACCATTTCAAGACCCTGGCAGGGAGGGACAGGAAGCCGAAGGTCCTTGCCATAGGTCCGGCAGGCGAAAACCTGGTCAGATACGCCTGCGTGATGAACGACAAGGCCGATTCCCTGGGACGGTGCGGTCTCGGCGCGGTAATGGGATCGAAGAAGCTCAAGGCCATCGTGGTGCGCGGTTCCGGGAACGTCTGGGCACCCGAGAACGATCCGGAGTACGACCGCTTCATGGCGGGCCTGCTCAAGAAGATCAAGGAGAATCCCTTCACCGATTCGCTCAACAAGCTGGGAACCAATGCCGGGATGGTGGTAGGCCGCAAGTTCGGGGATATTCCCACCAAGAACTGGACCATGGGAGAGAGCGAGCAGTTCGCGAAGCCCCTGCTCCCGTATGTGATGAACGAAAAATATGTCGTCCGCCACAGGGCGTGTTTCGGCTGCCCCGTGGGCTGCAAGAGAGAGGTCAAGGTCGATGACGGCCCCTACCGGACAGAAGAGGGACCTTCCCCGGAGTATGAGTCCTTCTGCAGTCTGGGCACCATGCTGCTGATCTCCGACATGGAGGCACTGATCAAGATCAACAACCTCTGCAACCGCTACGGCCTGGATGTGATCTCATGCGGTGCAACCCTCGCCTTTGCATTAGAGTGCTTCGAAAAGGGGCTGATCACGAGACAGGATACAGGAGGGGTGGATCTGCATTGGGGGGATTCCCGGCTGATCATCCGGCTGCTGGATGAGATCGCCCACAGGCGGGGGTTTGGTGAGCTGCTGGCGGAGGGCAGCAGGATAGCGGCGGCACGGATCGGTGGGAACGCCGCCGACTATACGGCCGAGGTCAAGGGGTTGGAGCTGCCCATGCATGACCCTCGGGCCTTTCACGGCATAGGCCTGGCGTACGCCACTTCTGTACGCGGCGCGTGTCATCTCCAGCACATGGTCCACTTTGTGGAGACAGGTTTCACCAGCCACCCCGAA
>JAGVAP010000092.1 GCA_020060215.1 Deltaproteobacteria bacterium
CCCATCCGTCTGCTCGATGATCTCCCTGCCGGTGGTCTCACGGTGGGCCTGGATGTTGTTCGGGTTGAGGGCCTGTCTCGCCCACCAGAAATCCGGGTTCGCCTCTTCCATCTCCAAACACTTCTTCCGCGGCAGGAGCTCGAGGACCCCTCCATGCACGTCCTTGCCCTTGAGCTCCCTCTCGATCTCCTCCCCGGGGTCGACGCTCATGACCTCGGCGCCGTACGCCTCCAGGATCTTCCTCCGATCCGGGGACACCCACCCCTTGGGCATGCACATGAGGGGCCTGTACCCCTTTACGGCGCTGACCAGGGAGAGCGCAATGGCCGTGTTCCCGGTGCTGCTCTCGGTGACGGTCCCCCGCGGTCTCAGCCGGCCCTGCCGCTCCGCCTCTTCGATCATCTTCAGGGCGATGCGGTCCTTGGTGCTCCCGCTCGGGTTCATGTATTCGCACTTCACGAGGACCTCGGCATCCACTCCTTCGCAGACGCGATTCAGCCTCACCATGGGGGTATTCCCTATGGCCTCCAAGATGTTGTTGCAGATCTTCATCTTCTCGCCCTCTGGGAGTTGCATCCTTGCCTTCATCTAACGCCGACCTGCGGCCGCCACCAAATCCCGCCACGAAGACACGAAGGCACCGCGAAAGCCATCGTGGCTTTCCCTTTGTCTTGATGCCTTCGTGGCAGATCTTCTCTGCACCTACTCCTCCACCCCGATGTACTCCAGGGCCACCAGGGTGTAGATCCTGGTCGCTTCCTTGATCTCGCTCACGTCCACGTACTCGTTGGGCTTGTGCGCGGTCAGGTTGCCGGGACCGAAGTGGACTGCCCGGATCCCGGCCCGCCGCAGCCAGAAGTTGTCACTGGTCATCTCATGGCCCACCACCCTGGCCTTTCTTCCCGTGACCTTTTCAAAGTGTTTTGCCGTGATCCGGATGATCGGATCGTCCAGGGGGATCTCCGTGGACTCCCTGCGGCCGATCTCCCTGATGGTCGCCTTGATGTCCTTGTCCTCACCCCTGAGGCCGTCGATGACCTTGTTCACGGCGGCCAGTCCGTCATCGGCCTTCTGCCCGGGGAGGAGCCGCACGTCGAAGGTGGCCGTGCAGACCTCGGGGACCACGTTTGGATGTTCGCCCACCCTGCTGGCGATGGTCGTGCCGGGGGTCAGGACCGGCCTCATCCCCTGGAACAGGGGATGCTCCCTGTATTCCAGTTGCAGGTCTTTCAGGGCGAGGATGATCTTCGCCATCTTCTCGACGGCGTTGACCCCCATCTTCCTCTTCGATTCGAGCTGACAGTGCACGGACGCCCCTTCCGTCCTGATCTCCAGCCAGAGAAACCCGGCATCCGCCACCATGATGTCCCCGAAAGAGTAAGTCTCGGACTGGATCGAACCATCCGTCCGGACATACCCCTTTTCGACCAGGTACCCGAGACCCTTGTCGCCCGCGGTCTCCTCATCCACGCAGAAACTGAGCTGGAGATCCCCCTTCAGCTTCACCCCGCTCCTGACGATCGCCTCTGCGGTCGACAGAAAGGCCGCGATCCCCCCCTTCATGTCCTTCGAGGCCCTGCCGTAGAGCCTGCCGTCGATGATCTCCCCCCCGTAGGGCTCCACCTTCCAGAAGGACCGCTCTCCGACGTACTCGCTGTCGATGTGTCCGTAGAAATTCAGGGACCGCCCGCTGCCCGAGCCGCGGAGCCTCCCCACGACATTGGGTCTTCCCTTTTCACCCTCCACCATCTCGACCCTCAGGCCGGCCTTCTCCATGGTGTGGGCGATGAACTCGGCCACCGCCTTCTCGCTCCCGATGGGGCTCGGGATCCTGACCAGCTCCTGGCAGAGCGCCACCGCCCTCTCCTCGTCCACATACTTCAATACCTTTTCCATCTTTCACTCCTCTATTGTCTCGCCTTCCTTGCCCGGCCCGAAATCGACCACCAGGTCTTTGATCAGGGGATACTCCTTTACCGGTTCGATCGTCATCCCGTCCTCCACCTGAACCCTGCAGGAGAGCCTGTTCCTGCCGTTGATCCTGAGCAGGCAGAGCGTGCACAACCTCCGGTAGCAGAAATAACCGTTGAGAGAGAGCGTCCCGTCCAGATTCTCGTAGATGTACTGCAGCGCGCTCAGGACGGACATCTTTTCGTCCTTTTCCACATCATACTCCACGAAGCGCGGTTCCCGATCCTCGGCAGGGTCGAACCGAAATACCCTTAGTCTGATCTTCTCTTGAGCCATAAAGCGGTCATCCTCGTCGTATATGAACCTACAACCATTTAATGCCGACCTCTTCGTCAAGGTTTCAGGTGTCAGTGTTCAGGTTTCGGTGTTCAGGTGTCAGGAAATCGATGGATTACCGGGCTGACACCCGACACCTGACACCCTGTGGGAGTTTCCTGCTCGATCCATCTTGTCGCCTCGGCGGCAAGCGGCCCCGCTGACCTCTGATCTCTCCGGTGGTGCCTTGGAAGGGGCGGACTAGCGCTCCCTCGTCACCACGACCGGCGCAGTCGAAAACTGAAGCGTATCGTCCTTCATCAGGACCAGGGTGTGTCTCCGCCACTTCCCGTCCTCCTCGGTCGGAAAGTCAAGACGGTGGTGGCTCCCCCGGCTCTCGGTCCTCTGCAGAGCGGCCCTGGTAATGGCCTCCCCCAGGAGGAGCATCTCCTGAAGATCGACGGCATCCACCAGCTGATTGTTGTAGGACTTGCCCGGATGAATGCGCAATCCCTGGACCCGCTCTTTCAGTGTCCCGATCCTGTCGAGGGCTTCCCTGAGGCCCTCCTCGCTCCTCACCACACCCACACGGTCGTACATGACCTGCTGGAGCTCCCTCATCACCTTGACGGGGCTGTATTCCCCCTTCTCCCCCCTCCTCCTCAGTTCATGGATCCGCCCAACCCCTTCCTCGACCTCCTCGTCCGGGATCTCCACCCGCCCCTTGAAGGTCGAATGGATGGCGGCATACCGGCCTGCGATCTGGCCGAAGACGGCACACTCCGGAAGGGCCGCGCCCCCCACTCTGTTTGCACCGTGAAGGTTTCCCGCCGCCTCCCCGGCCGCATAGAGCCCGGGGAGGGAGGTCTCACAGAACTCGTTGATCCGGATGCCCCCGATGGAGAAGTGATGCCCCGGACAGACCTCCAGCCACTCCTCCGGCAGATTGACCCCGGCCCGTTTGAAATCCATGAACGAGGTCGGGTACTTCTCCAGGAGATGCTCCACCCGTGAAAAGTCCATGTAGACTCCGCCATGAGGGGTGCCGTTGCCCTTCTGGACCTCCAGGATGATGGCGATGGAGCTCTTGTCCCTCGTCGCGTATTCGGCTTCCGGGTAATAGAGGTGCATGAACCTCTCCCCCTTGCCGTTCAGAATCCTTGCCCCCAGGGGAACGGTCGTCCCTCTGGGCACGACCAACCCCTTCAGGGACTCCGGATAGGGGAGCGTGGTGGGGAAAAAGAGCTGGAACTCCACGTCCGTGAGGGCCGCACCCGCCCTCAGGGCCAGTGCCATGCCGCCGCCCCGGGCGTCCTCGGGCATGCTCGTCACCCGGTAGAGCCGGCCAGCGCCCCCCGTGGCCATGACGACCGATCTTGCCATGATCTTCGTGAACTTGCCGGACGGGATATCCCATGCCAGGACACCGGCGACCCGCCCGTCCCCCTTCAACAGCTTGAGGGCCTTCCTCTCCAAATACCGGATGTTGGGCCTCTTCGCGACCGCTTTGACGAGGGCGCGCTGGATGGAAAGACCCGTTCGGTGGTCTTCGAAACACCCCCGGGGGATGGACATTCCCGGCAGCTGCTTCTGGTCGTATCTCCCGCCCGTCTTGTCCCACTTCACCCCGAGCCGTTCGTACTCCAGCACCGTTTGCCTGCTGTTCCTGACCAGGATCTCCACCAGGTTCTGGTCCCCCAGATAGGCCCCGCCCCGGACGAGATCGTCGAAGAACCGGTCCTCATCGTCTTCGGGGTGGATGCCCAGCTCCCCCATGAGCGCCTGATAGGTGATCATGGCGACGATCGTGGTGCCGGATTTGCCGAAGGTATATTGATTGATCAGCGTCACGTCGCGGTCGTGTTCGCTTGCCTTGAGCGCGGCCCAGCAACCTGCGCCGCCGCCGCCGATCACCAGTACATCCGTTTCCAACACTTCCATCTCTTTGACCATGCAGAGATCTCCAGCCGTAAGGTTATCGCGGACATCCTCACTCCATCAGCGCCTCGCCCAGGATGTCGAGCCCGCGCTGGAGCTGCTCATCCGTGACGGCAAACGGGACCAGGGTCCGGATCACGTTGTGGTGCACGCCACAGGAGAGGATGATGAGCCCCTTTTCCCAGCACCTTCGAACCACGCGGGAGGTCTCCTCCGCTGCGGGCTCCTTGCTCTTTCTGGACTTCACCAGCTCCATCCCCACCATGGGCCCGAGCCCTCGAACGTCTCCGATCATTTCGAAACGCTCCTGGAGTTTGAGGAACCCCTCACGCACCCTCTTCCCGACGGCCGCACCCCTCTCCAGCATTGCATCGTCGAGGAGGTCCAGGACCGCCAGCCCTGCCCTGCATGCAAGCGGATTTCCCGAAAAGGTCCCCCCCAGCCCCCCGGCATGCGGGGCGTCCATGATCTCGGCCTTTCCGGTGACCCCTGCCAGGGGAATGCCGGCTGCGAGCGACTTGCCGGTAAGGACGACGTCCGGCGAAATCCCGAAGTGCTCCGAGGCAAAGAGCTTCCCTGTCCGGCCCATGCCGGTCTGGATCTCGTCGGCGATGAAGACGATGCCGTGGTCTTCGCAGGAACGCTTGATCCGCTGGAGGAACTCCACAGGGGGCACAATGAACCCCCCTTCGCCCTGGAGCGGCTCGACGATCACGGCGGCGACGGCATCCGGGGCGGCCTGGGTTGCGAAAAGCCTCTCCAGTGAATCCGCGCAGCGTACGCTGCAGGCCGGATGTTCGAGGCCGAAAGGGCAGCGGTAGCAGTATGCAAACGGGATCCGCATGATCTCGGAGCAGAAAGGCCCGAACCCGAGCTTGTATGGACGGATCTGGCTCGTCAGGCTCATGGCCATGTAGGTGCGGCCGTGAAATGCGTTCTCAAAGGCGACCACTCCCGGTCTCTTCGTGAAGTAGCGGGCGATCTTGACCGCGTTCTCCGCAGCCTCGGCCCCGCTGTTGACGAAAAAGGTCTTCTTCTGAAACGCGCCGGGGGCGAGGCGGTTCAACCGCTCGGCCAGTGCGATATACGGTTCGTACATCGCCACGTGAAAGCAGGTGTGGATGAGCTGCCCCGCCTGCTCCTGTATGGCCCGGACCACGTCGGGATGACCATGGCCGAGGTTCTGAACACCGATCCCGCCTGCGAAATCGAGATACTCCCTGCCTTCCACATCGCGGATGAGCGCCCCCCCTGCGCTCTCGGCAAAGATAGGGGTTATATTGTAGGGCCCGCGAGGGACATTTCTCTCCCGCAGGTCCATCAGTTCCTTACTTGACTTCCGGGACATGGCGCGCCTCCTCCCGTCTCTTGTTCGCCCGACCCCCTGATGCATTGATCCCCTTTACCCTGGAGAAGCCGGACTCCGACAACCTCCTCACGGCCTCACGCATATCCATGGTGGAGAGACGCATGAGAACCCGAAGAGAGCGTCCGTTCCTCTTCACGGTGCACTCGAGGAGCTGGAAGCCCGCATCTTTCAGGGTGCGGTAGACCCTTTCAACTGCGCCCTCCTCTTCATCAAGCTCCAGCAGGATCTGGGCAAAATGGGGATCGGGTTGCAGCGATCTCGCTTCTGTTTCAAAGTGGTCCAAGGCAGTATGCGGGCTTTCTGGGTCTGTGTGGATACAGTCGCAGGTTTTCCGGCCGAGAGATGGAGCAAAGAGCGTACCAAAAAAGGCCTCGATATTTCAGGTGCTTACCAGGACAGGCCGAGGAAGCTTATTGCATTCTCGCATCAAAGATTCACAAAGGGACAGCAAAATAGATATATGTTCCATTATATTAACCAATTGTGCGTTGATGCCATGTCGCATCATCATGCATAATCGCATCGCCCTTTAGGCCATATTTCTTGATCTTCCTGGCCAGCGTCGATTGGTCCACTCCAAGGGGACCGGCCGCCTTCCGCTGACTCCCGAACTCCTTCAGGGCCCTGCTCAGGGTCTCCTTTTCCAGCCTTTCCACGGACGCCCTGAGGTTCCAGCCCGCCGCATGGGGGGGCAGGCCCTTTCTCGATTGTTCCAGGAGCACGTGAGAGGGGAGATCCTCGAGGTCGACCTCCCGGTTGGGGCTCAGCACCACCAGCTGTTCCAACAGGTTCGCCAGTTCGCGGATGTTTCCTGGAAACGAGTAGCCGCAGATGGAATCGACGGTTCTGGGGCGAAGGATCTTCGCAGCCGAGCACTTGGTATTGTACTTGTGGAGGAAGAAATGGATGAGGGGAGGAATATCCTCCCGTCTCTCGCGAAGGGGAGGAATGCGCAGAGGCACCACGCTCAACCGGAAGAAAAGGTCCTTTCTGAAACCCCCGCTGCGGACCATTTCGTTCAAGTCGCGATGGGTTGCCGCGACGATCCGAGTGTCTACTTTTTTCGGATCGGTGGCTCCCACCCTCACCACCTCGTTCTCTTCCATGAACCGGAGGAGCTTCACCTGAATATTCTTCGGCAACTCTCCCACTTCGTCCAGGAACAGCGTCCCCCCCTCCGCGATCTCGAAGTAGCCGGGCTTACCCTTGCTGAGGGCCCCGGTAAAGGCGCCCGGTTCGTAGCCGAAGAGCTCGGATTCGATCAGCGGCTCCGGTATGGCGCCGCAGTCAACCCGGATGAAAGGGCCTTCCCTCCGTTTTGACGCCCGGTGGATCAGGCGGGCCACCAACCCCTTTCCTACCCCCGACTCCCCCTGGATCAGGATGGTGGAATCCACCTCCGCCACCCGAACCGCCGTCTCGAAGACCCGTTGCATGCGCTCGCTGCGAACCACCACGTCCGAGAAAAGATCTCTCTTTCCGTTCGCGCAGGAGAGCTCCCGCCGGTAATGCCTGCTCAAGGCCCTGCTCTCCTCCAGCTCGGACCTGAGTTTGTTCAGCTCCGTGATGTCCCTGTCGTTGACCACGACCAGCCGGATTTTTCCCTTTTCATCGAAGACCGGGTTCCCGGTGACCAGCACCTGCTTTCCGTTCCGGAGCCGCTGAATGATGGTCACGGCCGCCCCCTTCCTCAAGACTTCCAGCGTGACCGAGCGGTCGATCAAACCCTCCGCCACCAGGTCTTCCATCTTCCTGTCGAGGACCTGTTCCGCTTTGATGCCGTTGATCTCCTCCGATGCCCTGTTGATCCGGACCACCCTCCCGTCTCCATCGCATATCCAGAGACCGTCGAATGAGGAGTCGATGATGGCGTTCAGCTGGTCCGCCAGCATCCGGTAATCGGCCATCCCCTCCCCCTCGCCCTGCCCTCTTCCCCTTGGGTTCCCGTCGCCGGCCATCCGATCCTCCACAGCGGTTTGTGCGGGAATATTGTCACAAGCCGGCGCTTTTTTCAACTTCCTTCACCAGCTTATCTCCGATGTTTCACGTGAAACATCGGTCCCGCCGCCGCCCAGGCCGTTGTTTTCCCTTCCCAGGTGACCCGGTTTATGCTATCAGCACACGAACGGCTCGAATGGGGCCGCATCGCTCCGCAACACGCGCCGGGACAACAACTTACCGTAACTCCCTGGGAAAAAACAGATGGCCCAGATCATCGCAATCGTCAACCAGAAGGGGGGCGTGGGCAAGACCACGACGGCCGTCAACCTTTCCGCGTCGCTCGCGGTCGCGGAAAAGAAGTGCCTTCTGGTGGATTGCGACCCCCAGGGAAACGCCACCACCGGACTTGGACTGAGTCGCGCCGAACTGGCCGCCGGCCTTTATGATCTGATCCTCGGCTCCCTGCCCGAAGCACAGGCGGTCACCAAAACCATCCTCCCCGGTCTCCACCTCCTGGGCGCCACCACGGACCTCGTCGGTGCAGAGGTGGAAATCGGCTCATCGGACCAGAAGGAGTTCCGGTTGAGAAAGGGGCTGGCCTCCGCGAGGAATCGCTACGACTTCATCCTCCTCGACTGCCCCCCGTCCCTGGGGTTCCTCACCATCAATGCCCTCACCACGGCCGATTCCGTCATTGTTCCCCTCCAGTGCGAATACTACGCACTGGAAGGAATGACCCAGCTCCTGCAGACGATCAAGGCGGTGAAGCAGGGGCTCAATCCGTCGCTGAAGATCGCAGGGATCCTCCTCACGATGTACGATCCCCGCAACAACCTCTCGCTCCAGGTGGCCGACGAGGTACGCTCTCACTTCGGAGACACGGTCTTCAGGACCATCATCCCCCGCAACGTCCGGTTGAGCGAATCCCCCAGCCACGGAAAACCGGCCATCCTCTACGACATCAAATCGAGCGGCGCACAAAGTTACCTAGCACTGGCCAAAGAACTCATTTCGAGGGGAGCATCTGCGCATGGTTAAGCACAAGGCCCTTGGAAAGGGACTCTCTGCACTCATCCCCGAGGCATCGGAGCTCACGAAGGGTGAGGGCGACTTTTTTCATTGCCCGATCGAGTCGATCGAGCCCAACCCTTATCAGCCCAGACAGAAGTTTAAAGACCATGAGATCCAGGAACTTGCGGACTCCATCAAGGAAAAAGGGATCCTGACCCCGCTCCTGGTGAGCAGGGCCGAGAGCGGCTACCGGCTCATCGCAGGGGAGCGGCGCTGGCGAGCGGCACAGAAGGCCGGGCTAAAGCGGGTGCCTGTGGTGGTAAGGGAGACCACGCCCATGGAGAGCCTCGAACTGGCCCTGATCGAAAACATCCACCGGAGCGACCTGAACCCCCTGGAAGAGGCGCTCGCCTACAGCAGGTGGATCGAGGATACCCACAACACACAGGACGCACTGGCCGCAAGGCTCGGGAAAGACCGCTCCACCATCACCAACATGTTGAGGCTCCTGAAGCTGCCTAAATCGATTCAGGAAGACCTGCTCGAAGATCGTCTGACCATGGGGCACGCGAGGGTCCTGGCCGGACTCAAGACTCCTGACGAGCAGATGAGTCTCAGGGACCAGATCATCACGAAAGACCTCTCGGTCCGGCAGGCAGAGGCACAGGCGAAGAAAGGGAAGAGGAGCACCGAACGCTCGAAGTCGGCGGACCAGGAAAAAGCTTTGTATTTACAATCTCTTGAGCAGGATCTCAAGAGGTCCCTCGGCACCAAAGTGGAGATCCGGACCCAGGGAAGCAAGGGCGCCGTCGTGATCCACTTCTACTCCGACGAAGAGCTGGGAAGGCTGCTGGAGCGGCTCACCTGAACCGCAGAGCGATCGAAGACCGGAGGCCAGAGGCCAGAGGTCAGAGATCACCAAAAATAGGGCCAGCGTCTCGGTCTCGTAAAGGGCCGAAGTCTCTTTTAGATTCGACCGGCTGGGCGCCGCCAGGGTTACTACCCGGAGGCGCCGCTCGCATGAAACATCGCTGACATCTATCCCTCTGACCTCCGATTTCTGACCCCTGCCCTCGGCCTCTGCGCCTTGCTCTACTCGCCATGCCCCTTGCGATCCCCTCGCCACCTCCTCTCACGGCCGGTAGCGATGCGTTGGATATTCCCCTTGTGCTTGAGGCATATGACTGCCGCGACAACCAGGGAGGCCGCAACCATGATCCCCGGTTTCATGAGCACCGCCTGGAAAACGGGGACGCTGAAGGCCGCCAGGATGGACCCCAGGGATATGAAATCCCAGATGTAGACGACCATCACGAACACAATCACCGCAAGAAATGCGGCGGCAGGCGTAGCCGCAACGAAGAAGCCCAGGGCCGTTGCAACACCCTTCCCTCCTCTAAACCCGAGGAACGGCGAGAACTGGTGCCCCAGCAGGGCCGAGAGCCCGACCAGGGAGAGCCCAAGGTGGCTCTCCGGAAAGACCAGGGAGAAGATCAGGGCGGGCAACATGCCCTTGAGCATGTCAAGGGCAAGGGTCACGAGACCCCACCTCATCCCCAGTTCCCTGGCGACATTCGTGGCCCCGATATTCCGGCTCCCCATCTGCATGATGTCTACCTGGGCCACTCGCCGGCCGATGAGCCGTCCGAACGGCACCGACCCCACGAGAAAGGCGGCTGCGAAAAACGGAATCCATTGGAGGCTCCACGTCCATGTCTCTGGCGGCATACCTTCAGCCCCTCTACGGCACGTGAAATAGGGGATATTGTCAGGGTGATAGAAAGAGTGTACCCTGGCGTTGCCCAAATTTGGGCAGCTTCCTGTAGGATGGGTGGAGCGCAGCGAAACCCATCCATTCGAGCGATGAAACATGCCGCAAACCTCAAAACCGATGGGTTTCGCTGCGCTCCACCCATCCTACAGGAATTCACTGACAGTGAGATCGAGAGGGGCAATGCTCGGTATTCATTACCGACAAGATTCCTGTACCATCCATGCAACTGCCGCATTTACGAAGACGACATTGCCCTTGTTTTTATGCAACTATGAGGTGTACTATACCATTTTTGATCGGTTGGCTATTCAGATTCCGGATCTTCCGAATGCAGGGCCCAGCCCCGGGCCCCATAAATGCGGGAGCGGCCCCTAATGGTCGTGATGGTCATGGACGGACAGGGCGGCGGCATCGGCGCCGTCATCATCAGGACCCTGAGAGAGCAGACAGGACAGGACCTCGAGATCCTTGCGCTGGGAACCAACTCCTCGGCCACGTCAAAGATGATGAAGGCGGGTGCGAACCGGGGAGCGACAGGGGAGAACGCCATCGTGCGGACCAGTTCGAGCGCCGATGTCATCGTCGGGCCCCTCGCCATCATCATGCCCAATTCCATGATGGGGGAAGTGACGACCAGGATGGCGGAGGCCGTCTGCTCGAGCAGGGCGAGAAAGATCCTGATCCCCCTTTCCCAGGAAAAGGTTACCCTCGCCGGGGTGGTGGGAGAACCGCTGCCGCATCTCGTCAGCCAGGCGGTAAAATGGGTCAAGGAGGCCATGGAAAATGTGTGAGGCCGCTGCATTTCTGGTCAGCGACAAAGCGGAGGAACTCATCCTCGAGGCCGTGGAGGTCGTCGAGACCGCCGACGATCGCGTCAGGCTCGTCAACATCTTCGGCGAAGAGAAGTTCGTCAAGGCCCGGGTCAAATCGTTTTCCCTGGTCAACCACAAGATCGTTCTCGAGCCGTTGTGAAAGACCGTGATCCGTGCACGTGAGAAGAACTCCATAAACCGTCGCATCCCCTGCATTCACGCACACGCAGGACGCTTCACGCACACGTCTTGGAGGGATTCCCTATGATCCATGAGATGGCAAGGAAGATCGTGTGGCTCGGCCACGATGCATTCAGGATCGACGGGAGCAAGACCGTCTATTTCGACCCTTTCCGGATCTCAGGCGGACCCAAGGCGGACCTCGTACTGATCAGCCACGATCACTTCGATCACTGCTCCCCGGATGATGTGCAGAAGATCCTGCAAGAGAAGACCGTCGTGGTGACGGAGAGCGAGTCGGCCCGCAAGCTCGCGGGCGATGTGAGGGTGATGCGTCCGGGAGAGACGCTGGACTTGGGATCCACTCGCGTGGAGGCCGTCCCTTCCTACAATACGGACAAGAATTTCCACCCGAAGAAGAACGGCTGGCTGGGGTTCATCCTGGAACTGGATGGGGTGAAGGTCTATCATGCCGGAGACAGTGATTTTATCCCTGAGATGAAGTCCCTGAAATGCGACATCGCACTTCTCCCTGTCTCCGGGACCTACGTGATGAATGCCGAGCAGGCCGTCAAGGCCGCCCTTGCAATGAGGCCACGACTGGCCATACCGATGCATTACGGAGCAATCGTGGGCACCGACCACGATGCCCTTCATTTTCAAAAAGGCCTCGAGGGCGAGGTCGAGGTCCTGATCCTTCCGAAACAAACCTGAGACCGCCACAAAGACACGAAGCCACGAACGGCAAAGATCCGTTTAAACCCATCATTCCATGATTCCATTATTCCAAGAGGACCCTTTTCTTCTCTTTGTGTCTTCGTGTCTTTGTGGCAGGCCTTACCGGCAGGTCTTACAAGCTTGAAATCGATCCCATAGTCTAGTAGGATGCCGCGGCGTCTGAAACCGGGTGTGGTTTCGGCCCGGTTCACGAAAACGCTCTTTTGGAAAGGAGTGGCTATGATGATGCTGGTCAAGGTGATCACGGTGCTCTTTCTCGGCAGCGCCCTCGTCGCGACGGACCCCCTGCCCGCCTCTTCTCAAGAGAGGACGGTCCGCGCCAAGGTCGGAATACTCGTCAAGTCCGGAGACCAGATGGCCCGCGCCAAGTCCAGAGATCGATTGAAAAAGGGCGATCTCATCAGGGTCTATGTGCACCCGGAGGCCAGCGCCTATGTCTACGTCATACACACCGACCACAAAGAGGTGACCCTGCTCAACATGGTGGAGCAGAAGATCCAGAGCTCTACCATGGTCCTTCCATCCCTGCAGGAGTATTACGAGGTGGACGGCAACAGCCCTGTGGAGAGCTTCACGGTAATCTGCAGCCCTGAAGAGGTGAAGGAGATCTCGACCCTGCTGGCCTCTCAGGTTCCTTACGAGAAATGGGCTTCCATCCAGAAGGATCTCGCGCAGAGAGGGGAATTGGATCTGAACCAGAAGGCGGAGCGACCCTTTGCGATCGCCGGGAATGTCCGCGGCCCGGCAGATGCAGGTGCAGGGGACCCCTTTGTCAAGGAGCTTCAGATCTTCTCCGGGAAATCCATTCTCGTGAAACAGTATGAGTTTAGCGTTAAGAAGCAGTAAGCTCCTCAGGCTGGTCTGCCTGACCGGGGCAGGGACGCTTGCCCTGATTACACTCCTGCTCTCGGTCCGCGGCAGCGTTTGGACCCAGTACGACTACAAGATCCTGGATCTCTTTTACCGAGCCGCTGTCTCGAGTGGTCGCGGACCGGCCCAGTCCCCGCGTATCGTCATCACCACGTTCACAGATAATACCTACAACTATTTCCGGAAGAATTTCCTCGACCGCAAAGACCTGGCCAATGTGAACGACGCCCTGGCGCAGCTGGGCGTCGACGCCCTGGCCTACGACGTGATCTTTGCCCGCGCCAGCAATGAGGAATCGGACGCGAGGTTCGCGGAATCCATCCGAAGCCTCGGAACGGTCTATCTCCCGATCGGGTTTGCCATAGCGGAGCAGGCCAAACCTTTTCGATGGGAGGAAGGGGCGGCCTATGAGCGGTTCCGCTCGGACTTCCTGAGGAGACCCGTGGAAAGAGGGGAACCACGCCCATACCACGCCACCCGGGCGCTCATGCAGTACGACCGCTTTTCCGAAGAGGCTTTCAACTCGGGGCACATCAGCGCCTACAGCGACCCCGACGGCGTTTACCGGCACGTGCTGATGCTCCTGAAGGTCGACGAGGCCTATGTCCCGACCCTCACCCTCTCCATGTTCCTCGATCATGTGCGGGTCCCGTTCGAAAAGATGGTGGTCGAGTGGGGGGAGAGGATCGTCATCCCCGCCTTGAAGGAGAGCTTTCTCGAAAAGGACGTCGTCATTCCCATTGACCGAAGCGGAAGGACGTTCATCCCTTACCCCGCTGCGTGGGACCTCGCCTTCAAGAAGATGGAGGCGGATGCCCTGCTGAGATACCTGCAGGACGAGAACCTGAGAGGAAACCTGCTGGATTTCTATGAGGGGAAGTTCGTCCTGATCGGCGATATCTCGGTGGGGACCGCAGACCTCGGACACACGCCCCTCGAAGCCGATGCACCCCTGGTTCTACTCCATGCCGCCATGCTGAACGGCCTGCTCACGAACACCTTCTATTCAAAGTGGTCCCTGCCGCAGACCATCCTCTTCCTGTGGATCGCGGGCATCGTCCTGGCCTTCTCCGCCGCACTGAAGTCCTCATGGTTTCTCTACGGCACCGGGGTGGCCGCCGGCTTCGGGATCGCCGGATTCACCTGGATGGAAATCAGCGGTCTGCATCTCTTCCCTGCTGCCACGGTGGGGGGCGGCGTGCTGATCGTGTTCCTCGCCCTGGTCACCTCCCTCGAGCTGGCCGTGGGCAGGGAGCGTTCCTTTATCAGGAAGGCCTTTTCCAGGTACGTGCCCGGAACGGTGGTGGACACCCTCATCTCCAGGCCGGACCTGCTGAAGCTTGGGGGCGAGGAGAGGGTGATGACCGTGCTTTTCTCCGACCTGGCCGGATTCACCTCCATTTCGGAGCACATGTCTCCGGCCCAACTGGTCCGGCTCTTGAACGAGTACCTCACCGAGATGACGACCATCGTGCTCGCCGAAGGGGGGATCATCGACAAGTTCGAGGGAGACGCCATCATGGCCGAATTCGGCGCGCCTCTTCCCCTGACCGATCACGCGGAGAGGGCCGTCAGGACGGGCCTCAAGATGCAGAGACGCCTCGCCGAGCTTCGAAGGGGTTGGGCGAATCGGGGGCTTCCTGAATTGAAGTGCCGCGTGGGCATCAACACGGGTTCCATGATTGTCGGGAACATGGGCTCCGATCAGGTGTTCGATTATACGGTCATCGGAGACTCGGTCAATCTGGCATCCAGGCTGGAGGGGGCGAACAAGCGATACGATACGTACCTGATGATCTCCGAGTCCACCTTCAACTGCCTTGTGCCGGGGCTCTTCAGGACAAGGGTCCTGGACGTCATCAAGGTCAAGGGAAAGTCGCGGGCCGTGAAGGTGTTCGAGGTGGTGGGGGAGAGCTCGACCCGGCTGAGCCCCGAAGAGGAACGATATCTGCGCGCGTACGAGGAGGGTTTCGAGGCCTATCTGTCCAGGGACTTTCCCTCCGCCCGGACCAGGTTCCGGGAGGCATTGTCCATGCGTCCGGACGACCCGGCTTCCAGGGACATGCTCGAGCGCATGGAGACCCTTGACCCCGGAAAGCTGCCGCCGGACTGGGACGGCTCCATCGCACTTACGAGCAAATAGCAGATCCCTTTTCAGAAATTCAAATGTGAAAGCTGGAAATGACCGACCAGGCCTGAGAAAGCTAGCACACGGGCCGAGGGATTTCAATCTATGCCGCCGCTAACCGGTCTTTCTCCGGTAGGTGAGCCCCAGCGCTTTCATCCTGGTATAAAGCGAGGTTCGCTTCATCCCCAGGATCCCGGATGCCCCTTCGGCGCCGCCCACATGGCCGTTGGTCTTTTCGAGGACATGGCGGATGTATCTCCGCTGCAGTTCGTCCAGGGTAGGCATGTCGGAGAAGGGGTCGACGGGAGGAGCGGCCGGCCTTCCGGGGAGGATGAGCTCAAGCCTTCCGCCCGTGGACAGGAGGACCGCCCGCTCCATCACGTTTCTCAGTTCGCGCACATTGCCGGGCCATGGGTACCCGGAGAGGAGCGTTTCATCCTCCGTGGTCAGGGAGAGACCGCTTCGCTGGTACTTCTTGGCATAATGGTCGAGGAATTCACGGGCCAGCAGGACGACATCGTTTCCCCTGTTCCGCAGCGGTGGAACGACAAGCTGGATGACGTTCAGACGGTAATAGAGATCCTCCCGGAAGGCCCCGCCGGCCACCGCCTCCTCGATCTTCCTGTTCGTGGCGCTGACCAGGCGGAAGTCCGAGGTGATCGGTTGTGTACCCCCTACCCTGTAGAACGACTTCTCCTGGAGCACCCTGAGGAGTTTTACCTGCATGGTCAACGGGATGTCGGCGACCTCATCGATGAACAGGGTCCCCCCATGGGCAAGCTCCAGACGACCCGGCTTGCGGCGATCTGCGCCGGTGAACGCCCCTTTTTCATGCCCGAAGAGATCACTCTCCAACAGGTCTTTGGGAATGCCGGTAATGTCGACCGCAACGAAGGGCTTCCCCTTGCGCAGGCCGTTCATCCTGTGCAGTCTTCGGGCCAGCAGCTCCTTGCCCACGCCGGTCTCCCCCGTGATCAGGACCGATGCCTCTGAGTTCGCCACCCGATCCGCGCGATCCAGCACCTGCTTCATCACAAGGCTGGAGTACCGTATCTTCCATTTGTCTTCTGACTCCAGGAAACCGCTGTTCGACGTATACAGCGCCTTTTCGTCCAGGAGGCGGCTGTAATCCCACATCCGCTCGATGTACCCCCCCAGGTGGCTCGCAACCCGCTCCAGCATGGATCGGTCCATCGAGCCGAACCCCTGGTCCGGGGAGGGTTGATCGTGGTACACCACCCCAGAGGCCCGGCCCGGCACCCGAAAGGGGATGCAGAGATAGGCAAATCCAGGATCCTCCTTTCCCGGAGACCGGTCGGCCGCAGAACGTACCTCGGGAGATCTTTTTCTGTGCGCCTTGTGGATCAGGGCCATGCTCTGCTGGAAGCCTTGGCCGGACGTTTCTTCGCGGGTGAGGTTGTGCGCGGCTCGAAGGAGAGGGCGCGTGCTCCGGTCGTTCTCGTCGAACCAGAACACCCCCCCCCGCCCGCTCTTGAAGAAGCGGGCCGTGGCGGTCACCACGCGGTGAAGGAAATGGTCCAGATCCGTACCGGGGACGATCTCATCCATGATGTTCAAAAAACGATGGATCAGCTCTTCTTCATGTGAACGGACCGCAGGGGCGGACCGGCCCGGCTTCTTCGGATCCAGGAGGAACTTGAGGTCTTCGGGGAAGAGCTCTTCGCCGAACTCCGCGATCCGCTCCCAACCGCCCCACGCAAGCCGCGCGGCCTCTGCAGGCTCGTTCATGCGCAGTTGATGTCTGGCCATTTCGAACAGCGTCCTGGAGAGCTCTATGATGCTGCCGGACGCCTTCTGCTCCTGCTCGCTCGCCTGTAGATCGGCCCAGATGAGCGCGGGGTCAGCGCCCTTCCGGGCCGACTCCTGCGCCCGAAGTCGAAGAGCGGCGCCACGGAGATGTGCGTTGGGTCCTCTCAGGATTCTTTCGATTTCGTTCTTGAAACCAAATCCCGGAACCGGCGCATAGCCGCGCCTTTCGAACTCGCTGAGCATCTCGAGAAACCAGGGCCATGTGTATTGGCGCAACAAGGCCCCTGTCTCCGAGGCCTGGCGAACCGCCTGCATGACGGTGTTGTAGGAGTCCATGAACCTGGACTCCAGGAATTCGCAGCAGGCAAGACCGAGTTGAGAGTGGAATTGCCCGATATGGTTCTGATTCGCTACCGCGCTCTGGAACGCCTCCTGAAGGTGGACACGCGCCTCCCGCCGGTTTCCGGTCACCAGGAGCACGATGCCCAGGGTGGCCCTGAAGTTGTCCGCGAAGCCCCACTCCGATTCCTGCCAGGCGCGCCGCCAGTGGGATTTCAGCAATCCGACCGCGTAGCTCACCCTGCCGAGGTAGGCGGAGCTGAATCCAAGCCACTGCGGGAAGAGAAAGTCCCTCGACCGCTCGGAATTCAGCTCGGCCCTTTGAAGAGACATCTCGAAGTTCTCGAAAGCCTCCCGGAACCTTCCGTGTATATAGTGATAGAGACCCGAGAACTCTTCGGCCCTGGCCAGGATGTCCTTGTCCCCGAGCTCATTCACTTCATTCAATCCGGACGCCAGGAGTTCGAGCGCCCCTTCCGGCTTGTCCTCCATGATCACGTGGCGGCCCATGTGGAGCTTGATCAACGTCAGGGAGCGCCGGTCCCCAAGGCGGGAGGCCGCTTCCTTGGCCTTTTTCAATAGCCCCATCACCTCGCCCACCCTCTTGCCGGAACGGAATCGAAGATGGGAAAGCTCCAGGGCGGCCGAAACGAACAGGGAGTCGCACTCCGGCTTGCCCAGGAACAGCGAGAGCTTGTCTACGGCCCTGTCGAAAAACGCCAGGGAGAGCTCCGGGTCTCCGCCCCTGAGGGCCTGCAGTCCGATTTCGTGTTCCAGAAAAGAGGCCTCCTGGAGCCTCCCCGAGCGGGCAAGCAGGTTTGCCCTGATGCTGGGGCTCGCCTTGGGCGAAAAGTCACGATCCTCCATTCTCTCCAGAAGGGAAGAGATGAATCCGGCCCTATTGATCCTCCCGATCCTTCTTCTTACGGTCGAGGGCAGCTTGGGGGCCAGCGCAAAGGAATCGGGCTCTCTCTTGTGGAGCCACCCCATGTCCATGGCAGTCTCGATGAGATCGATCAGTTCCGAAGGAGAGATCGGTGCCAGATTGCAGGCCATGTTGATCGGCGCAGGCGCACCAATGGCTTCCAGAACGGCCAGGAACCGCCACTGGGACTCGGAGAAATCGTTTCGATTATTTTTCATTCGGTTTTTCCGACCCCTTGAAAACAGGCTCCATCTTACCCCCGGATGGCCTGAAGTCAAATCTTTTGTCTTAATAAAGACACTTTTGTGACTCCTTTTCGACACTACTTCCGGGCACATTTAGGCTTAGAACAGATTTGTACATTCTTCCAGATAGTTATCGTAAACCATACCTCTGGCATCGAATTTGCTGAACAGCAAGTTCTAACGGGAACTCGCCCCCTCGTTTCATCAGGCGTGTGGGCGGGCCCCGGAGGCGATCTAAGAAAGTGGGCACCCCAATGGCCACCCCCTGCACCATTCTCATAGATCCAAGGTGTTACCAAACGGAAAAGGAATAAACCGGCATGAGACTTGAATTGCGGATGGTTCACGTCCGAGACATGCGATTCGAGGAGAAAACGGCCATCGAAAAGGGTGTGCTGTCCATCAACCGCACCGAACTCCAGGAATGGATCCTGAAAGATCCGCGGCTCCTGGGGGTCGAGATCGAGCTGGCCCGCCCGGGGGAAAGGTGCCGGATCCTCAAGGTCCTCGATGTCGTCGAACCTCGGGCAAAACAGGGTGAGGGAGACAGGGATTTCCCGGGAGCTGGGGGGAAATTCGCCACGGTTGGGCAGGGCGCCACCTGTGTTCTCAGGAACGCCGCCGTGGTCATCTGCGATTACCGGGAGGTCCGGGAGATCAGCACGAGCTCCGACCCCAACGGTGAGATCATCGATATGTCCGGGCCGGGGGCGGAAGCGAGTGAATTCGGAAAAACGCACAACGTGGTGCTCCTGGCCACGCCGGCCGCACGCGTCGGCACCAGGGAGTACATGGCCGCCCTCAAGGTGGCCGGGTTGAAAACCGCCGCGTACCTGGCGAGGGCCGGCAAAGGGGTCCCCCCCGATGAGACGGAAGTCTACGAGCTCCCCCCGCTCACCGGGACGGGTCAAACACCGGATTCACTCCCCAGGGTCGTCTACATCTTTCAGATCCAGACCCTCCAGTTCGAGCCCATCTCCGGCGAGCCCGTTCTCTACGGCCGGAATGTCCACGATATCGTCCCTACCCTGCTCCACCCCAACGAGGTCTTCGACGGGGCACTGACTTCTCCTCTCCCCGCCCTGAATGTGCAGACCTACCATGTGCAGAATCACCCGATCATCCGGGAGCTGTACAAGAGGCACGGGAAGGATCTCCGGTTCTGCGGTGTGATCGCGACCATCGCCCCCAGCAACCTGCCGGACAACGAGAGGTTGTCCCACATGGCTGCGAGCCTCGCCAGGAACATCGTCGGCGCCGATGGGGCCGTCCTGACGAAAATCGGCGGGGGCGCCCCAGAGTTGTCCCTTGCCATGACGGCGCAGTGCTGCGAACGGCTCGGCATCAGGACCGCTATGGCCATGCTCCACATGGGGGCGGACATCCGGGATGTAAAACACGGGGCTTTTACCATCTTCAACATGCCCGAGGTGGATGCGATCGTGAGCATGGGCTTTCCGTTCACCGAATTGAGATTGCCGGCTGTCGATCGGGTGATCGGCCGTCCCGGCGTGTCCCCGGAGGGAGAGGTCCATGGCGAGACAAGCAGGCACATACGATGGATCAAGGGCTCTCAGTGTCAGCTGGGCGGCTCCAGGCTCCGGGCGATTCGGTATTAGCGGGTCCGGGAGCCTTGTTCACGCACAGGAGTTGAAATGATACGGATCGTCCATTACATAAATCAGTTCTTCGGCGGCATCGGCGGGGAGGATAAGGCCCACCTGCCCCCGCGCGTGGTCGAGGGCGCCGTCGGGCCGGGAAAGGCCTTCCAGCTCTCGTTCGGCAAGGCCGCGGAGATCGTGGCCACGGTGATCTGCGGGGACAACCACTTTGCGGAAAACATCGAGTCCGCTTCCAGGGAGATCGCAGAGATGATCCGCCCCTTCAAACCCGACCTCCTGATCGCGGGTCCGGCCTTCAACGCAGGAAGGTACGGCATGGCCTGCGGGGCCGCCTGCAAGGCGGTGCAGGACCGGTTCGGGATTCCGGCGGTCACAGGGATGTACGAGGAAAACCCGGGCCTCGAACTCTATCGGAGCGAGGTCTACATGGTCCCCACTGCAGATTCCGCCAGGGGCATGGGGGAAGCGGTAGGCCGCATGGCGGCCCTTGCCCTGAAGCTTGCGGCAGGAGAGAAGATCGGCCGGCCTGCCGTAGAGGGGTATTTCCCCAGGGGGGTACTGGTCAATGAGACCGTGGAAAAGACCGGGGCCGAGCGCGTGGTGGACATGCTCCTTGCCAAGCTTCGCGGAGATCCCTTCGAATCCGAGGTGCCGCGGCCCACGTATGACCGGGTTGAGCCGGCTCCGCCCGTCAGGGAGATGCGCTCTGCGACCATCGCCCTGGTCACCGACGGAGGGCTGGTGCCCAGGGGGAACCCGGACAGGCTGGAGATTCGAACGGCCACG
Source organism: Deltaproteobacteria bacterium (assembly GCA_020060215.1). Next base: position 20,675 of record JAGVAP010000092.1, read on the forward strand.
AAGTTCGGAAGATATGAGATCACGGGTGTCGCCTCCCTCGATCCTGCGAGTTACGAGGTCAGCCACGAGGGGTATGATTCGATCTTCGTCCGTCAGGATCCGAACCGGCTCGTGCCGGTGGATGTCCTTCGGGAACTCGAACGGGAGGGTTTGATCGGAGGGCTTCACAGCAGGTTCTACAGCACCACCGGCGTGGCCAACATCGTGGAGGTGATGGAGGGACTGGGCCGGCAGATCGCCCAGGAGCTGAAGGCCGAGGGGGTGTCGGGAGTGATCCTGACCTCCACCTGAGGGACGAGCACGCGTTGCGGCGCAACGCTTACAAAAGAGATCGAAAAGATCGGGATCCCGGTCGTCCATATCTGCGCCATCACGCCCGTTGCCCAGATGGTGGGTTCCAACAGGATCCTTCCGGGCCGCAAGATCGTCAACCCCCTGGGGGATGCGGACCTTCCCGCGGACGAGGAAAGAAAGCTCCGCCGCGCGCTCTTGGAAAAGGCGGTGGAAGGACTGCAGATCGAAATCCTGGAGCAGACGATCCTGGATTGACGATCCGATTGAAGTGAAGAGAGGAATGCTTATGACATCGAACCGGCACGAAAGATCCTTTCCGGTAATCGCCGGGGTCTCGTACTTTCTGGCCCATCTGCCGAACATGGTCCGTTACGGATCCAAGCCGTACCGGGAGTTGAAGCACGACCCTTCCCTGCTCTCTCCGGTGATCGACCATCTTCGCCCCTTTGACCAGGCCGTGGCCTACGCTCCGAACCAGGCCTTTATAGGAAACCTCGATCCCGACGAACTGTGGTCCGTCCCTTCCCCGTGGCACAAGAGTCCGATCGAAAATGCATCCAGGTGGGGTGCGTTCGGGGAGATCATGCCCGAGGAGGAATTCTACGGGATGATGAAGATCTCCGACGAGTTCGGGTTGATCCTGCTGGAGGAGACGTTCTGCCGGGATGTCTCCGACAGGCTGGGCAATCACCCCCTGTTTCAGCCGAAGGATCTCCAGGCCATCGGAAGCGGGGTCCCTATGGCGGTGATCCAGGGGAAGCTGGAGGGGTCCGACGCGCTCCCCCTCTATGTACGGAGAGAACGGCTCGTGGGATGCGTGGCACGTCCCCAGGGAGACGGTGCGGAAGAGGACGACAACCTGACCCCTCATATCATGATGGAGAATCTCGCCGCCCGGGCCTCCGGAGCCATGGCCCTCAGGAACCTCATCTCCAGGACCGGCCCCGCGGAATCGATCGATTATCTGATCGGCTACGGCGAGGAAGCGATCGGCGACCGATACAATCGGGGTGGAGGAAACCTCGCCAAGGCCATGGGTCAGCTGTGCGGCTGCGCGCATGCGACCGGATCGGACGTCAAGGCCTTCTGCTGCTCACCGGTCCACGGCCTGACCATGGCCTCGGGGCTGGTGAGCTCCGGAATCTTCCCCAATGTGGTCATGACGGCCGGTGGCTCCCTGGCCAAAATGGGCATGAAGTTCCAGGGACATCTTCGCCACGACATGCCCATCCTGGAGGATCTCCTTGCCGGCATCGCCGTCTGGGTGGCGCCCAACGACGGCAGGAACCCTGTGATCCGTTTGGATTCCATCGGCAAGCACGAGATCCGATCGGGCTCTGCCCAGCAGGCCATCCTCGAAAAGCTGGTGGTCGAGCCCCTGGATCGTCTGGGGCTCAAGCTCACGGAGGTCGACAAGTACGCCACCGAGATGCACAACCCGGAGGTGACCGAGCCCCAGGGGAGCGGCAATGTGCCACGAACGAACTACCGGACCATCGGCAGCTTCGCCGTCCTGCGAAACGAGATCCGAAGGGATGAGCTGGACCGATTCGAACGGACTCACGGGATGCCCGGGTTCTCCCCCACCCAGGGGCACATCGCTTCCGCAATCCCGTACCTGGGGCATGCGGTCAAGAATATCAACTCCGGCAAAATCAGGAATACCATGCTTCTGGCCAAGGGAAGCCTCTTCCTCGGACGGCTGACGCAGCTCTCCGACGGGATGTCCCTGCTGCTGGAAAAGAACCAAGGGAGGTAGCCCACGTGGCGATCTCAAACAGCAAGGAGGAGAAATTGGTGGAATTGAGTGGTAAGAAAGCGATCATTTTAGGTGAGCGGGACGGCATCCAGGGTCCCGCCATCGCAGCGTGCATCAAGAGCGCAGGGGCCGAGCCGCTTCTCGTGCAGACCCAGTGTTTCGTCTGAACGGCGGCAGGAGCGCTTGACCTGGAAGGTCAGGAGAGCATCAAGAAGGTTGCGGAGCAGTACGGCAGCGAAAACCTCATCGTGGTGCTGGGGGCGCCGGATGCGGACAGTGCCGAGCTCTATGCAGAGACGGTGACCAATGGAGATCCGACCTGGGCCGGCCCCCTGGCGGGGGTCGCCCTGGGGCTGCCCGTGTATCACATCATCGAGCCGGAGATCAAGAGCCAGATTGCCCCCGCATGCTACGAGGAGCATCTGAAACTGATGGAGATCGCCCTCGACGTAGAGAAGATCTCCCAAACCCTAGCCCGGATCCGCAGCGGCGGAGCGGCTTGATTTCGGGAGCATGCAGGCCCGCAACCAAATTCCGCCACGAAGACACCAAGAAAATGTTCGTGGCGTTCTTTGTGTCTTTGTGCCTTTGCGGCAATTCTTTAACCTAACTGCATCAAGGAGGAACTCAATGAAGAAAAGAACATGGTTGTCGGCGGTTGTGGTTTTCTGCCTCGGCACTTTCCTGCTTGCGCCGCCCGCTTTTTCCCAGGACAAGGCGATCAAGCTCAACTGGGTGTCCTTCCTTCCCAAGACCCAGCCGGAAACTGCGGGCTTCCAGAAGATCTTCGTAGACCGGGTGAACGAGCGGGCCAAGGGTGAGCTCGTCATCCACTTCCGCGGCGGCCCCGAAACCTTCTCCGCCCTGGACATCCCCAAGGCGACCCAGAAGGGGTTGGTGGACATCGGCATGGTGTTCGTGGGCGCCGTTGAACCCGTGGTGCCGGGCGTGGGGGCCGATATGCTCACGAGGCTGACCCTGGAAGAGGAACGGGCCCCGGGGGGCGCGTACGACTTTGTCCTGGACCAGTATAAGAAGGCCGGCCTCTACTATCTCGGGAGGGGCTACCACAAGGACGGGTTCTTCTATACCTGGCTCCGAAAGAAGAAGGTCCAGAAAAAAGAGGATCTGGCCGGCATGATCATCGGGGGGACCACTGCCGCACAGCCGGCCGCACTGGCCTGGGGTTGCACATATACCCCCATCCAGCTCACCGACAGCTATAGCGCCATGGAGCGCGGCGTGGTCGACGCGATCAGCGCCCAGCCGCCCACTTCATGGAAGGACTTCGGCAACTACGAGGTCAGCAAGTACGTGATCGACCACCCCATTTACGCGTCCACCCCCCGGATTTTCGTGAACCTCAACACCTTCAACAAGCTTCCCAAACACCTGCAGGAACTGCTGGTGAACACCTTTATCGAGGCGGAAAAAGAGATGGCGGGGGTATCCACCCAGATCAATCAGGAGGCCATGAAGTGGATGGTCGAGAAGAAACACATCGAACCCATCAAACTCTCCCCTGAGGATGCCAAGTGGTACGTGGAGAGCGCGTACAAAGGGGCTTGGGATTTCCAGCAGAAGCGGTTCCCGGAGATCACCCCCAAGCTGCGGCAGTTCTACACCAAGTAGTCCATTCCGGGCCGTCCGGCCCGGAATGTTCACATAGATCCATCGGCCAGATAACCGATGGAAGAAAGGGTCGGTTGGACCATGGTCGGACAGGCGCCGCAGACGAAACCCCCGGGGAAGCTGAACTCCCTCTTGGACTCCCTAATCCATGCGGCCGCATTCCTGGCAGGGGTTATTCTTATTTCCATCATGCTCTTTGTGACCGTGTCGGTACTGCTTCGATACGTGCTCAACCGGCCCATCGGCTGGGCTGTGGAGGTGAGCGAGTACAGCCTGGTCTGCATCACCTTTTTCCTTGCCGCCTGGGTGCTGAAGAAGGAGGGCCATGTCCGGGTGGACCTGGTCGTCAGCTATCTGAGCCCGGCAATCCAGGCCCTTTTGAATACGATCACCTCGGCGATCAGCACGGTCGTATGTCTCATCCTTACTTTTTTTGCCGTGAAGGTCACCCTTGAGTTGTACGGGGGCGGCTATTTCACCCCGACCATCCTCATGATCCCGAAGTTCATCTTCATCGGAGTCATCGGTCTGGGGTTGTTGTTGCTGACCCTGCAGTTCACCCGTAGAACCCACACCTACCTGCAAAGCTGGCGAACCCTGCGTTCGCGGGGATAGAGGAGACCCCCTCGCTTGGATTGGCACATCACAGTTCTGCTCATTTTCGGCGCACTGGCCCTCCTGCTCGCCTCGGGGATGCCCATCGCCCTTTCCTTCCTTCTCATCAACCTCGCGGGGGGGTATGCATTCTGGGGTACGCCGGGTCTCGAGCAGCTCATCCTGAGCATGTACACCAGTCTGGCCAGCTTCGAGCTGCTGCCCCTTCCCCTGTTCATCCTGATGGGAGAGGTACTCTATCACTCGGGCGTGGGACCGATGCTTATCAATGTTCTGGATAAGCTCCTGGGACGCCTCCCGGGGAGGCTCTCCCTGTTGTCCGTGGCCGCCGGGGTCGTGCTCGCGGTCCTCACCGGGGCCAGCGTGGGCAGCGTGGCCATGCTGGGAAACACCCTCATGCCGGACATGCTGAGACGGGGGTACAGCAAATCCATGGCCATGGGTCCGATCATGGCCAGCGGCGGTCTGGCGGTGATGATCCCCCCGAGCGGCCTGGCCGTTCTGCTGGGGGCCATCGGAGAAGTGTCCATTGGGAAGATCCTCGTCTCCATCGTGGTTCCGGGACTCATCATGGCCGCTCTCTATGCGGGTTATATCATCGGCCGCAGCTGGCTCCAGCCTTCGGTCGCGCCTTCGTATACGGTCTCAACAGCCCCTTTTTCGCAAATCCTCGTGAGCGGTCTCGCCTATCTTCTGCCGGTGATCGGGATCATCTTCCTGGTCACCGGGGTGATCATCTTCGGGATTGCCACGCCGACCGAGGCGGCGGCCACCGGCAGCACCGGCGTGTTCATCATGGCCGCACTCTACAGGCGCCTCAGCTGGGAGGTCATCCGGAAATCGGTGGTCAGCACCATGCAGGTGGTCGGGATGATCTTTCTGGTCATCTGCGGCGCCAAGGCCTTCAGCATCCTGCTCTCCTTCAGCGAGATCACCAAGGGAGTCGGGGAGGTGCTCCTCTGGATCGGCGGGTCTCCGATCCTCACCATCATCATCATGCAGGCAATCGTGCTGGCCCTGGGCTGCTTCATGGAATCGGCTTCCATCATGCTCATCACCCTTCCGATCTTCATGCCTCTCGTAAAGGCCCTGGGGTACAGCCCGGTCTGGTTCGCCGTGATCTACCTCATCAACATCGAAACGGGTCTGCTGACGCCGCCTTTCGGCCTGAACATATTCGTGATGAAGGCCGTCGCTCCCCCGGACACCCTGGTCAGGGAGATCTATACCGCCATCGCGCCATTCCTGTTGATCAACATGTTCATGATGGGTCTGATCATGGCCTTCCCGCAGATTGCCCTCTGTCTTTCCCATTTAACGAGGTTGTGGTAGCGTCCCCCTAGTCCGTTCTCTGCGCCATGCCCTTTGCGCCGTGCTCTTCTCTCACCTCGTCCGGGATGCGCAGGTATTTCTCCCCCTCCTTTACCCTGCCCCTCTTGATGCAGCCCCTGCCGTAGATGCGGCACTTGAGCTCCAGCTCCCTCCTCACGGCAGTGACCTGGGCCCGGTCCAGCGCGCCGCTTCGGATCAGCTTGACCATGGACCGGATCCGGTATTGATCGAGCCCTTCCACGCTGGCCGAGAGCTGATCGGGAGACCCTCCCTCCTTCACGAGGAGCGGCTCTTCGATGAGATGGACCGGGTGACGACAGGAGATCCTGAGCCAGAGGTCATAGTCTTCACAGGCAGGAAGCCCTTCATCGAATAGCCCGACCTCGTCGAGGAGGCTTCTTCTGAGCATCACTGCAGAGGGACTCACCAGGCAGAGCTTCAACGAGGGCTCAAAGATCTCCCCTGAGGGTTTGGCGTGTTTCCCCATCGGGTTTACCCGCCTTCCCCGCCGCACCCACATCTCCTCGGTCTGGCATGCAACGGCATCCGGCTGCGACCGGAAGAATGCCATTTGCCTCTCCAGCTTCTCCGGGAACCAGTAATCGTCGGAGTCCAGCAGGGCAATGAGCGGCCCGCGGGAAGCGCGGATCCCGGTGTTCCTCGCCGCGGAAACCCCCCTGTTCCGCTCATGGCGGAGGACCCGGATACGGGTCCCGAATTGCTCCAGAACGGATCGCGTCCGGTCGCCGGAGCCGTCGTCCACCACGATGACCTCGAAATCCCGGAAGGTCTGGTAAAGCACGGAGGTCACAGCCCTCCCGATCTTCTCGGCCCGGTTGTACGTCGGGATGATGACGCTGACGGCGCTCATGCGAGATGATGCCAGAGGAAGGCGAGCAGACCCGCGAGAAAGAGATTTCCCTCCAGGAGGGCCTCCAGCCGCATCCCCGGATACAACCACCTCTTCTCATAGGCAAGGATGGTGAGCCTCAACCCCAGGAAGCAGCACGCCAACAGAAAGGATACCCGGCTGACGGGGGCTGCAAAGGGGGCAACGAGCAGCAACAGAGCGGTTGCGTAGACGATCATTTTCAGGAGGAAGAGGGTCCTCTTCTCGCCGATCGCGATGGGGAGGGTCTCCCTTCCTACGATCATGTCCCCCTGGAGCTCGAAGATGTCGAAGAGCCCGCCCCGCACGTAGACGACGGTGGAGACGAAGAGGAAGGCGACCATCGCGGCTCCCCAGGATACCTCCCCTGTCTCCAGCAGGGGCAGGAGGCATATGAGCGCGGCCCAGGCGAGCGCCTGGGAGAGGGTCTTGGATCCGGGGATGTCCTTGATCGTGGTGATCTGGCCGAGGTGTTTCAGGCCGCTCGGGACAATGGGGATGCTGTAGCTCATGCCCAGGAGGCTCAGCCCCGCCGTTGCAAAAAGCACCGCAGGTCCAAGTCCGTGGGACAGGAGCAGGGCTGCCGCCATGGCGCCCACGCCCGTGGTGAAGAGGGCGGTTCGGTGCCTTCTGTAGAAGTTGGCCCGCTCCGGATCATTGTATGCGCTCGCTCCCTTGTCGAGAAAACGATTGAGCACATACATGGCGTAGATGTAGAAGAAGGCCAGGGCCGGGTGGATGAGATCGGGCTTTCTTCCCATGAGGACCATGGCTGCGTAGGAGAGGGAGAAGGCCCCAAAGGAGATCATGAGGTTGCCGAGAAAGAGGAGCTTCAGGCCCCGCCGGATCAGACGCTTCAGCCGCGACTCCCTCGGGCTCCGGATCGCCTCGATCCGCTGCACCACGCTTCGGATCATCCAGTTCGGGGTGGACGCGCCGGCCGTTACGCCGATGGTCTCCATCCGTGAGAGCCTCTCCTTGTCGAGCTCGTCTTCGGTCTCCACATGGAAGGCGGGAAGCCCGGCATCCTGCGCGACCTGGACCAGCCGCCGCGTATTGCCGCTGTGAAACCCCCCGACCACCACCAGACCGTCCACTTCCGAGGCAAGGGACTTGACCTCTTCCTGCCGGTCCACGGTGGCACTGCAGATGGTCTGATGGATCAGTGCGCCGGGAAATCTGCGCTTCACCCCGTCCACGACCTCTTTGTACCGCTCCACGTCCTGGGTGGTCTGGGCCACGACGATCAGCTTCTCCAGCGTTGGAAGGTCGCCCAGCTTTGCGCACTCCTGGATGACATGGACGCGCCCGTTTCCGTAGCCGACCAGGCCGATGACCTCCGGATGATCGGCCTCCCCCACGATGAGGGCATGGAACCCCTTGCCGGTGTGGTACCGGATAAGGGACTGCACGTGGGCCACATGAGGGCAGGTGGCGTCGATGATCCTCATGCCCGACGCCTTCAGGATCTTTCGCTGCTGGGGCGGTATGCCGTGGGCGCGGATAATGAGGGTCCCTTCCTTCAGGTCCGAAACCCCCTCGATCACCCCTACTCCCTTCGACTCCAGCAGGTCCATCACCTGCCTGTTGTGGATGACCGGGCCGAACGTGAAGATAGGGCCCTTCTGTTTGTTCGCCTCCATGAGCACGATCTCGATCGCGCGGCGCACGCCCATGCAGAACCCGGCCGTTTTTGCAAGCTTCACCTTCAAGATGTTTCCAGCTCCAGCGTCGAAAAGTAGCTCTCCACCGTGGCCGCCAGGCTTTGCGCATCCCTGATCTTCGTAATGCACTCCCTCAATCGGCTGCTGTTTCGGAGACCTTTCGTGTAAAGGAGCAGGATGCCGCGCATGGCCAGGGCCGCCCTGTGTTCCCCCACGTTCTCGGAGAGAAACCGGAAGTGCTCCACGATGAAAGATCTGCGCTCGGAGATGCCGGGCTCCTTCACCGGCATACCCCTTTCATGGTCCAGGATCTGCCTGAAGATCCATGGATTCCTCAGGGCACCTCTCCCGACCATGACCCCGTCGCACCCGGTCCTCCTCCTCATCTCCATGGCGGCCGGTGCTTCGAAGACATCCCCGTTGCCGATCACGGGGATATTCACCTTTTCTCTTACGCGAGAGATCCAGTCCCACTCCGCCTGGCCGCTGAACCCCTGCGTGGCAAACCGGGGGTGAACCGTGATCGCGTCGGCGCCGGAGTCCTCCGCGATCCTCGCTACTTCGCAGGCCGCCGGCTCCTTGGGGGACCATCCTATTCGGATCTTCACGGTCAGCGGTACGCTGCAGGCCAGCCGCACCGCCTTGACGATCTGCTCGACCTGTTTTCGGTCTTTCATCAGCATGGCCCCTGCCCCGGTCTTGGCAACCTTGCGGACAGGACAACCCATGTTGATATCCACCAGGTCGGTGCCGGCCTCGACCGCCACCTGGGCCGCCCGCGCCATCACCTCCGGTCTGGAGCCGAAGATCTGTACGGCAAGAGGCTTCTCCGAGGGATGGGACTTGATGTACCGCAGGGTCTTCTCCTGGCCCATCGCAAGGCCCATCGCGCTGACCATCTCGGTGGTCACCAGCCCGGCTCCCAGTTTCTTGACCATGAGGCGAAAGGGCAGATTGGTCCACCCGGCCATCGGGGCCATGACCAGCGAATTCTCGAGCTTGAGGGCACCGATCTGAAGCATCCAGTCATTTTATAGGAGACGTGGAGCGGATACAACGGCTTTCCCGGCTGACGGAGCATAGCGGCCGTCAGGCCTTCCCTGGGGGCCGCAGACGTCGTCGTGATCATGGATCGTGAAAGAAAAGGATAGAAAATGGAAAGGACCGAACCGCGCTCTATGCGTTTCGTGGGAGGTCTTCCGGGCCGGTCTGGTGACCTCAGTCCACCCCGATCGCTTCCAGATCGGCAAGGTCCTTCTTGCGGCCCAAGGATCTCTTGTTCGTCACGAACTCATCCCGACCGAGGAAATGGACCACCACATCCCCAAAATGGCCCTCCACCCTGCCCTGACGAGCCTGTTCCCAGGTGACTCCCGTGATCGACGTGATGATGTCCACTCTGACGGGAGGAAACCCGAGTTGGACGACTCTGCCCTGCTCTTCAAAATCCGCAGCGACCAATCCGACTGATCCAAACCCAAACTCATCCAGGGCTTGCATGATTCTTCTTGCGTTTACCGGGTCCGGCTTCACAAGGACGTCAAGGTCACCCGTGTACCGAGGGGCACCATGAAAGCCGAGCGCGTAAGCCCCCACGATGAGGTAGTCAACCTTGTGTTTGTTGAACAACTCGAGCAGATCTCTGAAGTCTTGCTGAACCTCCATGGTATTGTCCCCTCAGGAATTCAATGGCAGCGATCCGCTCCCGCGGTGTCTTGCTGAGCCAGTGGGCCAGGTCGTCCTTGATCTCCGAGTCCTTCAAATCCAACTTCTTGACCCTTTTTTCAATCACCTTCTTCCTCACGCTCCCGTGATTGGCCTGAACGGATCATCCGGCGGCCACTCTCGGCCGGTTCCATGCTCTGCCAGCCGGTCCTATCGCCATTTTTGTAAAGGTAATGTCAAGAAAGCTCAAGGAAAAACATAAGCCAAGCGTCGGCTTGCCGGCCGGCAAGTTGTACTTTAGTCCCGCAGCAGAAAAGAAAGGACCCCGCCCATCAGCTGATTGATCGATTGGTAGTCATCGGGCTTCGCCGACAGGATCTCTTCCATCGTCTGCACGTGCTTCGATGGAACCAGTTCATCGCGACAGTGGAAGACGATCTCTTGAGCGGCTTCCGGCGTGGTTTCAAGGTGAAATTGCAGCCCGATGACAGATTTGCCGAGCTGAAAGGCCTGGTTTTCACGTCCGTCGCTCTTTGCGAGACGCGCAGCCCCCCGCGGCAGGTCGAATGTCTCGCCATGCCAGTGGAACACCTTCACCGCAGGTGGAAAAACAAACAGGGAGCGGTCGCTGGAGTCGATGACGTGGATCGGAAACCACCCGATCTCCTTCACGGGATTCCTGTAGACCCTCGCCCCCATGGCACTTGCGATAAGCTGCGCCCCCAGGCAGATCCCCAGGACCGGCGTTCCCGAGTCGATGACTCCACGAACGAACCGTTTTTCAGGGACAAGCCAAGGGAACTGAGCCTCATCATTTACGCTCATCGGGCCGCCCATGACCACCAGCAGATCGATCATCCGCGAATCCGGCAGCTCCGCCGATTCAAAGAACCTCGTATGCGTTATCTCGTACCCGGCGGCTTCAAGCCACGGTTCTATGCTGCCGAGCCCTTCAAAAGGAACATGCTGCAAAGAGTGTGCGCGCATTTCACTTCTCTCCTGGTGAGGGGACAGAATGCCTCTAATCCCCGGTGTCTTGTCGCGGGTTCGCCTCCCTGATCAGCAGGCCGCTCGTCGAGACGCGCAGCTCGAGCTCGACCGGCCTGTTCACCGGCACGAAAGACGCCGAGCCGTACTCGGTGTCGAGAAACGGCGCGAGGAACCCGTACCGCCGGCGCAGATCGAAGAGATCGAGCGGCCGCTTCTGCTGGAGCGAATAGACCGTGCGCGGGGCCGAGCGCTCCTGCTCGATTTCCCGGTATCGCCCGGCCACCCGGTCGAGTTCATAGGCCGTATGCAGCCCGAGCACATTGGCGATCGGCTTCCATTTGAGGATATGCGCATCGAGGTAGATCTCATCGCCGGCGAGTTGGAAGGTCGCTTCCCGGCCGTCGGGGTAGCGCACCGTCGCCTGGAAACGTTTCGGTCCCTCCGGACGAATGCGGATATGGGCGGCGAGGGTTTCGTGGGTCAGGCCGCGGTACCCCTGGATCCCGATGGAGATCGTCCCGGCAAGGGCCCCGAGGGCGATGAGCAGCAGGCCGGCGAGCGTGCGAATCGTGAAGCGTATGGGGCGGGCTCGGAACAGCGCTGCAATCCCCGCGATGACGAGGACCAGGCCGAGGACGGCGAGGACGACACCGGCAAGGAAGAATGGGGAGCCGGCAAAGTCCGGGAGCATATGGAAATCCCAGCCCACAAGATCATCCCCTAACAGCCATTTTCGGAATACTCGGAAGCTCTTTCACTATGGCTTCGTCCCTGCAGCTTTCGCTGCCGAAGCCTCCACGAACTTTCGATACAGATCAAGGAGTTTGTGTATGGGGTCCGCCCCCCCGGCCAAGAGCGCTCCCGTGAAAATGATGTCGCTCACATTGAACCACCAGCGCTGTCCTTCCGACAGTGCGGTTGACCATGGGGACGTCACTTCTATGAACTGGCTCAGCGCCCGCACACCGAATGCGGAAACCACCAGACCCAGAGCAAATCCTATCGGTATGGTCCATTGCATTGTCTCCGCCTTGTAGTTGATGAGGCTTTCCTGGGCCGCGACGAAGGTGGGGTCGGTTGGGGGGGTCTTGTTTGCGACGAGGCGCTGGACGGCGGCTTCAAGCCTGTTCGCCTCCTCGGAACGCCAAATGCTCATCAGGATTTCGACCGTGCGCTCGATCAGAAGGGAGAAGAAGACAAGGATCGAAAACCGGGAGGCGAATTCGGCAGTGCTGATCTTGACGAAGTTCAGTGACGGCCACATCGCTATAGAGGCGCCAACGGCCAGTGCGACCCCGATAGGGATACACCGGATACACGCCTTGCTTTTCATAAAAGACTCCTTTACAGGAACAGACTCCCCGGGAACAAAACTCTTACCCCATCCACACCCTTAGCCTCTTCCAAAACCTCGCGAAGGTAATAGAGCCTGTTCTTCTCCGCATACCTTATCAGCAGGACGTCGTCTTCACAACGAGATTCCAACAGCCGCGTATAGAGCATTCCGATAAAACACCTCATCTCCTTGAATCGCCGATAGAGCTCCCTTGCGGGACGACCATGAATGTACGAGAGAATGGTTCGAGCCCTCAGTGCTCTCAGCTCTTGCCCTTTCTTCGAGAAATAATCAGCGGCCTTGTGTGCAAGATCCGAAGCCTCTCTATGCTCGCCGCGCCTTCTCAGCACCTCGGCATAATTCGTACACATTTTGAAATAGTAATCCGGATCATTCTTCTCCGTCCTCCTCATGATCTTCCGGTATCGGCAAACAGCCTGTTCACAGCTCTCGGCGTCTGCATCCATCTGTAACTCACAAAGCAACACTTTGGCGGTGAACGCATTGCTCTTGTCGTACCTCGAGCGGCCGATCTTCTTCAGAGCCGACACATCCCTCATTCGTTCCTTCTCAAGCCCGGCCCGGTCCGATTTCAGCCGGTCCTTCTTGCGGCCGACAACGTTATCGCGCCAGATGCGGCGTATCTCGATCCTGCAAAGCTCGTGAACCTCATCACTCCACCCATGCCATCCTGCATCGCTCGCATAACGGACACCTAAATCGTACATTCTCATGGATCTATCGAAAAGCCCCATGGTCAGGCGAACATCGGCCAGCCCGCCTCGGCAATAGATTGACCCGGGCATTTCCCCGACTCTCCTATGCCACTTCCCTGCAGCGGCATACTTGGAGTGGGCGCTTCTGCATCCCCCCACCTCAAGCGCCAGCATGGCTCCAAGCTGAAGGAACTCCCCTTCCAGATACGACCATTCCTCCGTCAGCCCATGCCTCTCCTTCAGCTCCGACGCGACTCTTCCCCATTCCTCGTAGAGCTCAAGCGCCCTCCGTACGTGTCCATTGATCCTGAGAGACTCAATGCACCAGTCATAGGAATCGTTCAAGGCAAAATACGCCCTCTTTCTGTCTTCCTCATTCAACGTGTTGCCTTCAAGCACCTTCCTGGCTTCTTCAATTCCTTTTCCGGCCAGCTGTTCAGCCTGCTCGAATTTCTCGGAACTCAAACCGCCCGAGTACACGACCATGGCGAGTTTCGAATGGATCAGGTAGCTCTTGCGACATCCTTTAAATCTCTTCAACTTCTCAGCCAACGCATCGCCCATGCCATCGAGCCCGACCTCATTACATAGGTCTATGGCGGCGAGTGAGCACTCGATCTCTTTGGACCTAACCATCTCGGTGATCCATTTCTCTGCAAATGCGTCGACGTCGTCCCCGCAACACCTCTCGCGCTCACCATCAATGAGGGAACAGCGTTCCAGATCCTCGTGGCGATTACGGTCTACCCAGTAGGGACATCTCTCGTTTCCGACGATCAGAAAGACCTTTTCTCCTCTCCTCTTGACTATCTTTTCCAGGATGAAGTGCGACCTCCTCCGGCGATCTTCAGGCGTATTCACGATTTCGGCACACTCGTAGACGCCGTTTTTCACGGTTCGTTTACCTCTATTCCCCTTTTTGTAGTCGAACCAGTAAAGATCGTGGTCGGAACGGGTCTCTTCAAGAATCGGCATCACGTCCCATACGTCACTGCCGCTATAACCAATGACGCATAAAGGGCCGGATTCCAGATCCCCCTTCATCCGTGCTTCGACGTCCGGGGTAAGCCGGTTGGCAATGACCTTGAAAGTGACACCCATGGACGAAGGATGGCTTATACAGCCATGCAGCTTGATCAGCTGCTTGCCGGGCTCCAGGGGAGTGTTGTATAACCTCTCATATGCCCTCTCTATCTGCCGATCGATGTTCGTGGTGTATACAATGGCGCCATTGTATCTCATGCAATGGGCGAGAAATTCATGATACGCATTGGGTCTCACCGGCATGCTGTACAGATCGACGATCACCTTTAAATCAGGATCCAGATAATCCTTTACCAGCTGAAGAACCCGTTCGAACCGTATATGCTTGGATAAGTCAGCCTTCTTTTTGACTTCAATGTATCGGCGTAATTCACCCGCCTCCTCCTCTCCCACCAGTACTTTAAACAGCGAAATAACGACTTCGTTTACCATGGGCAGCTGAGAAGATATGCCCGATCCAACCAGGAAACGCATGTCCTTTTGATCAAGATCGATTTTCATCCAATCCCCCAGCAAGCCGGCTCGAGTCCTACCGAGATAGGAAGATCAAGTCATTCGCAATGGATCGTGCCAGAGATGATAAGGTCGCGGCAAAACCATCCAGCGATGCAGCTCGGACAGCGACGCCCTCATCGGAGTGCATGTCGTCAGCCAGCACTCGACAAGGCAGACAAAGCGAAAAGCAGTGAAGGTGATTATCTCGATATTGCCAGGACTCGTCCGGCTCCGCGCCTTCAATGAATGCTGGATCCTCTTCCTTTAGCTTTCTGGTGATATAATCCTTGAGATCCGTGGGTTGGTCAAAGACGAGCAAATGGTTCCCGCTACATGGGGAAACAAAATAGTTCTCAATGGTAAAGCTCTTCGTAGCGTAGCACTCCTCTGTCAGGTCGAGAGTGATTGTCATCTCCGGAAGGCTCCACCCGGATGCGGTTTCTTTCAGAAAGGCAATCGTCTGCTGAGCTCCCAAGCTGTCCTCTTCTTCGTCGCCGGTAAATGCAACCACGGACTGTATCGGTATAGCCCCATCGGACATTGACTGTACCAGAATCGCATTGGTGGCAGAATTATCCAATGTCCCAAATATTTCCTCACCACCGTCGGAAGCGAAATAGTTCTTGTATGCCGAATCAATATGACTGGAAATGAGAATAAATGGCTTATGGGGCTGGAAGTCGCGATGCCTGTAAACCATGGCCAAAGGTAGCTCTTTGAAAAGGTGGTATGGACTACTGCTCAGCTCCTCTTGTATCAAGTCTATCCTTGTCCTGTCGGTAAAACGCGTTCCGTTGTCGCTCGACGGTACGCAGAACCGCTTAAGCTGAAGCGATCGGCGGCGGCTGTTCATGATCTCATCTTTCCGGTTTGGATAGAGGTGGAGGGCGGGGCGGCGTGGGCAGGCCGCGCACCGATGGTCGGAGGGCCATGGATCCTTTCGTTGCAGGAGGCCATGAGAGTCCTTTCAGACGCCCGGTCCCGGTCGGATTATCCGGCGCAGAGAATCGATTTGCGTACTTCTTGGCGTCCTTTGCGACTTCCCGGGTTCAACCGTTTTCCCGCAGGACAAGGGCGGAGACCGGGCAGACGGTTAGGCACGATCCGCAGTCGGCGCATGAAGGCCCGTTCTCGTCCGTTCCATAGAAGCTGATGATGGTGTTGAAGCCCCGCCGGGCAAAGGTCATGAGGGGCCGGCCGGCGCCGGAGAGGCAGGTATGCACACACCTTCCACAGAGGACGCACCGGTTCGGATAGTAGTCGATGGCCGGGTGCTCCCGGATCACCTCCGGCTCTTTGAAATGCTGCTCCAGGCCGCCGGGTTTCAGTCCGATTTTGAGGAATTTTGCGATCCGCTGGAGCTCGCAGCGCTTGTTTGCCGGGCAATGGGAGCAGTCCACCCGATGGACGGACATCAGGAGCCTGAAGGCGCCCTTCTGGAGCGCCCGGACTTCCGGGGTATCGGTCCTGACCTCCATCCCGTCCGCTGCCGTGACGGCGCACGACGAGACCGGGGACGGCGCCCCCTTCAGATCCACAAAGCAGAGCCTGCAGGAGGCATGGGGCTCCTTCATCCCCTTCAGGTAACAGAGATTGGGGATGTAGATCCCATGGTCCAGACACGCCTGGAGGAGGGTGGCGCCCTCTCCGGTCTCGATTTCTCTTCCGTCTACGTTTATTTTGACCATCTGTTTGTCAGCGGAGCCGCATGAACCCCTGAGCCCTTGAACCTCAGAACCCGGTTCACGCCGTCATTCGTTGACCTCTCATATGAAACTTCGTTCATGTTAGGGGTTTCCGTGTTCAGGTGTCAGGAAATCGATGGACCACCGGGCCGACACCCCGAAACCTGACACCTGACACCCTGTAACGATCAGACTGGCCCGAGGCCAGCGGTCATGCTGATCTCCGGCCTCTCATTCGCTGGCCTCTGAGCTCTGATCTCTGACCTCTGTCTTTTCCGGTCTTTCGATCACCGGCGCCAGATGGGGCGGGGAGATCCTTTTCACCGCACTGTATTCCTTGGGGCAGGCCACCATGCATTCCCCGCATTTCACACAGCGGCTCTGATCCACGGCCTTCTTGCGGTCGGGCGTGTTGAATATGGCCTCCACGGGACAGCTCCCCACGCAGGCGTCGCAGCCCCGGGCGCACTTCTCCAGGTCGATGTAGTACGCGGTCAGGGCCCGGCACATCATGGATGGGCACCGTTTCTCCCTCACATGGGCCTCGTACTCCTCCCTGAAATACCGGAGGGAGGTGATGATCGGGTTGGGGGCGGTCTTGCCCAGGCCGCAGAGCGACCCCTTCCGGACCTCCTGACTGAGGTCCTCCAGCACCTTCAGGTCCTCTTCCCTGCCCTCCCCCTTCGTGATCCTCTCCAGGATCCGGAGGAGGTGAAAGGTCCCGATCCGGCAGAAGGTGCACTTCCCGCAGGACTCCTTCTGGGTGAAATCCAGGAAGTAGCGCGCCACGTCCACCATGCAGGCGTCTTCGTTCATCACCACCATCCCGCCCGACCCCATCATGGCGCCGGCCCCGGTCAGCGATTCGAAGTCGATCGGCGTGTCCAGGAACTCCGCAGGCAGGCACCCGCCGGAGGGCCCCCCGATCTGGACCGCCTTGAAGCCCTTCTTGTGGGGGATGCCGCCGCAGATGTCGAAAATCAATGTCCTCAGGTCCACGCCCATCGGGATCTCGACCAGACCGGGATGCACCACGTCTCCCACCACCGAGAAGATCGCCGTACCGGGGCACTTCTCGGTACCCGCCTTGCGGTACCAGCCCGGACCGTGCTCGAGGATGGGCGGGATATTGGCGAAGGTCTTCACGTTGTTGATCAGGGTCGGCCGATTGAAGAGGCCGTTCCGGACAGGATAAGGCGGACGGACCCTCGGCATGCCCCTCTGCCCCTCGATGGACCGGATCAGGGCCGTCTCCTCCCCGCAGACAAAGGCGCCGGATCCTTCGAAGATCTCCACCCGGAACGGGATGCCGCTTCCAAGGATGTCTTCCCCGAGGATCCCTGCCTCCTCGGCCTGCCGGATGGCATGGCGGAGCAGCCGGACGGCCAGCGGATACTCCGCCCGGACGTAGACGATCCCCCGGACCGCCCCGATGGCGCGGCCGCAGATGGCCATCCCTTCGAGCACCTGGTGCGGGTTGCTCTCCAGGATCGTCCTGTCCATGTAGGCCCCGGGGTCGCCCTCATCGGCGTTGCAGATGACCGTCTTTTCGGGGCCCCGGGCCTCCCTGGCAAGGGACCATTTTGTGCCGGTCGGGAAGCCGGCCCCCCCTCTGCCCCGGAGCCCGGCCTCCCTGACCTGACGGACGATCTCTTCAGGGTCCATCCCGAGCGCCTTTACAAGGGATGCGTATCCGCCTTCGGCCACATATTCGTAGACGTCCTCGGGATCGATCCTCCCACACTTCTCCGTGACGATGCGCATCTCCCGGCCGAACCTGGGGTAGTCCCGGACCGGCGGGATCATTTCGTTCTCCTCCGTGGCGCCCAGGAGGTGCTCGAACAGCGGGTCCCCTTCCTTGAGGAACGACCTCACGATCATCCTGGCCTTGCCGGGGGTCACATTATAGTAGAGGATCGGAGGAAAACCGGGGTTTTCGACCACCACGAGCGGTTCGGCATAACAGTGGCCCAAACAGCCGACCTGGTGAATCCGGCCGTCCACGTCCTCCTCGGCCATCACCTCCTCAAAGCCCTTCTTCGTCTCCAGGGCTCCTGCGGCAATGCCGCATGTAGCCATGCCTATGTGGATCCTCGGGGTCGGATCCGTGCGTGCTTCCTCCCGCCGCCCGAGGGCCTTCTCTTGGATGGCCTGGAACTGTTCTTCAGGGCTCTTCTTCACCGCTTCCGTCTTTCCCTTTTTGCGCCTTTTCTTTCTCTATCTGGAAGCCGAGGATGATCCCCTCGACCTTGCTGGGGGCCATGTGCCCCTGAACCGAGTCCCCCACCACCGCCACCGGGGCCAGCGCGCAGCAGCCTACGCACGCCACCCGCTCGATGCTGAACTCCCGGTCCTCTGTGGTCTCGCCCTCGCCGATGCCCAGCTTCCTCTCGAAGTTCTCCAGGATGATGTCTCCGCCGCGCACGTGGCAGGCGGTCCCCATGCAGACCTTGATGGGATGCCTGCCGGGGGGGCTGAACCGGAACTGGTTGTAGAAGGTGGCCACCCCGTACACCTCGCAGGCGGCCATTCCGAGGTAGTCCGCGACCATCCTGATCGCCTCGGGCGGGAGATAGGCATGCCGCTGCTGGATCATCTGCAGAATGGGGATCAGGGTGCCTCTCTCCCTCCCGAACTCCTGGAGACGATCCGCCACATCCTTCAGTATGGATTCCACGTCTTGCATTGGGGGTCCAGCCCTTTTCCATGCTCTCGTAAAAATACAGGAACAAAAGCTAACGAATTTTGGAGGTCGGAACAACAGCAAAATGTGAAAATCCCTGTGGATCCCGACACCCTCTCGACGCTCAAAAGCTGGTCAGCGGGATAGGAGGACGCCACGTGAGAATTTTGTTGACGCATACAACATATTGGGTTTAAATACCTTTTTATCGCTATATGCATGCTTTCGACGGTCCTGTCGGCCCTTTGATCCAGCGGGTTTTCAGCCTGATCGATCGAACTCTATTTTCCTTTTCAGGAGGACTTGCATGGCAGAGACCAAGGTCCTGGTGACGGAAGACGGTACATTTGATCTTACCTCTTACAGGTGGGACGACCGGCTCTTCACGGAGATCCTTACCAGGGAAAACCCGATCGACACAGACAAGGCCATGCTCATCAGCAAGTCCTTGAGGGACGAGATCCGCAGGATGGAGCTCGACAGGATCACCATCCCTCTGCTCGAGAAGATCATCGAAGACAAACTGCTGGAATACGGTCTCACCAAACCCTCGCCCGTGAAGATCGAGAAATCGATATTCGTGAAAAAGCAGGAGCTGGAGCTCTCGGAGAACGCGCGGACGGTGCTCAAGCGCAGGTACCTCCGGAAGGATGAAGAGGGCAGGATCATCGAGACGCCCGAGGAGATGTTCAGGCGTGTCTCGAGGCACATCGCCCTGGCCGAGAAGAACTTCGGCGCGGATGACCGTATGGTCAACGAGATGGACGAGCGGTTCTATTCGCTGATGACCGGGTTCAGGTTCCTGCCGAATTCACCGACCCTCATGAACGCCGGCCGCCGGCTGGGTCAGCTGGCGGCATGCTTCGTCCTCCCCGTGGACGACAGCATGGAGGGGATTTTCGATGCGCTGAAGAATGCGGCCCTGATCCACAAGTCGGGCGGCGGCACCGGTTTTTCCTTCTCGCGTCTGAGACCGAAAAACAGCAAGGTCGGCACCACCGGAGGGGTCGCCTCCGGGCCCGTCTCCTTCATGAAGATCTTCAACACGGCGACCGAACAGGTGAAGCAGGGAGGCACCAGACGCGGCGCCAACATGGCCATCCTGAGGGTGGATCACCCCGACATCCAGGAGTTCATCACCTGCAAAAAGACCAACCGGGAGCTCAACAACTTCAACATCTCGGTGGGGGTGACGGACTCCTTCATGGAAGCCGTAAGGACAGGGACCACCTATGACCTGATCGACCCCCGGAACAAGAACAAGGTCGACGAGCTGGATGCCTCAGAGGTCTACCACAGCCTCATCTATCATGCCTGGGAAAACGGGGATCCCGGGGTGGTGTTTCTCGACAAGGTCAACAGGGATAATCCCACCCCGCAAATAGGCGTGATCGAGAGCACCAACCCATGCGGAGAGCAGCCTCTGCTCCCGATGGAGGCCTGCAACCTGGGCTCCATCAATCTCGCGAAATTCGTCACAGGCCCCCAGGATGCACCGGAAGTGGACTGGGCCGGTTTGAGGGAGACGGTACACCTCTCCGTGCGCTACCTCGACAACGTCATCGAGCGCTCCCTCTACCCCCTGCCGGAAATCGAGTCCATGGCCAGGGCAAATCGCAAGATCGGTCTGGGCGTGATGGGCTTTGCGGATATGCTCTATCAGCTCCGGATCCCCTACAACTCTGAAAATGGGCTCAAGACCGCAGAGCAGGTCATGGGCTTCATCCAGAAAGAATCCCACGAGGCGTCCCGATCCCTTGCGGAAGAGCGGTCCGTTTTCCCCAACTTCGAGCAGAGCGTCTTTCATCACCGGTCGGAGCGAGGTCTCAGGAACGCAACCACCACCACCATCGCCCCCACGGGCACGCTTTCCATCATCGCCGGCTGCTCCAGCGGAATCGAACCGCTCTTCGCACTGAGCTTTGTGCGACGGGTGATGGACAATGACGAGCTTATGGAGGTCAACCCGATCTTTGAAAAGGTGGCCAGGGAGAGAAAGTTCTACAGCAGGGAGATCATGGATGAGGTCGCCCGGAGCGGAAGCATCAGGGCGGTGAAGGGGATCCCCCAGGATGTGAAAGAGGTCTTTGTCACGGCCCACGACATCCTCCCGGAGTGGCACGTGCGGATGCAGGCGGCCTTTCAGAAGTACACGGACAATGCGGTCTCCAAGACCGTAAACCTCCCCAGGGATGCGACGGTGGAAGACGTCCGGAAGGTCTATGACCTTGCCTACAAGCTCGGCTGCAAGGGAGTGACCATCTATCGGGACGGAACCAAGGAGAACCAGGTCCTCAGCTACGACAGCAGGAAGCAGGAAGAGCGGTCCGGGATGATCGATGTGCGGGACCGCCCCGAGACCCTGGAGGGCTTCACGACCAAGGTGCTGACCGGGATGGGGAACCTGTACGTCACCGTGACCGAGATGGACGGAAGACCCTTTGAGGTCTTTGCAACCATCGGCAAGTCGGGGAAATCGACGACCGCAAAAACCGAGGCCATCGGGAGGCTGGTCTCCCTTGCCCTCCGATCGGGTGTGGATGTCGCGAAGATCGTGGACCAGCTGAAAGGGATCTGCGGCGAGCACCCGGTCTTCCAGAAAGACGGCCTGATCCTCTCCATCCCCGATGCCATCAGCCGCGTGCTCGAGAAGAGATACCTCAAGGACGGCGCCGGCCGCCCGAGGAAACACGAGAACAGCCTGCTCGGTGAAGCGTGTCCCGAGTGCGGCCAGAAGATCAGCTTCGAAGAGGGCTGCATGACGTGCCACTTCTGCGGGTACACGAGGTGCGGGTAAGAGGATGGCGCCTTTGCGGGACGCTCCTTCCCTTTCTTGACATGCATGGATCCCTGATTATATTGCACTCCAAGATCCAAGGTTCAACTCCGACCAGATCTGTAAAAGGAGGTGTCAAGCCATGACAACCGAGATTACCAAAAGAATGAGGAGACCGTCTTGGATGACCCCCTTCGGCGAAGAAGGTCTTGGGGACGTTTTCTTCGATAGACTCTGGCCCGAATGGAGAAGAGACATGGGCGAAGAGTGGTCCCCGACCGTCGATCTCTCTGAGAAGGAAGGCGCCTATCACCTGAAAGCCGAAATCCCGGGTATCAACAAGGATGATATCTCCCTGACGCTGAGCGAAGGGGTCATTACCCTGACCGGCAAGAAGGAGTCGAGCCACGAGGAAAAGACGGATGTCTACCATGTGAAAGAGATGAAATCGGGTTCGTTCACCAGGAGCTTCCGGCTGCCCGAGGAAATCGACGAAGAGAAGATCGAGGCCACTTACAAGGACGGGGTTCTCAACGTGGTCATGCCGAAGAAAGAGGGTTCGAGCAAGTCGAAGAAGATCGAAGTCCACTAAGAAGGGGTCTCACCAGGAGCGAGAGGGCCGGCCCGAAAGGCCCGGCCCTCTTTTTCGTTGCATGGAGGAAACCAGGAGTCCCGCACTCCCACACCAGTATCCCACTATTCCCGCATTCCGTATGGCTGATTCGTCCAGGCCCCTGAACCCTCCGGATGCAAGCCGGCCCCTTTCTTAGCCGGATCTTACGCCTGTACGCCTGCCGGCTTTTTGACAACAGCCCCCGATGAATCTACAATCGTGCTTATGAAGGCTGCGCATCGTCCATTCTGGAAATACAAGACCCTTACCGAGATGCTCCCTCACGAATGGGAAGCGCTCTGCGACGGCTGCGGTGTCTGCTGTCTGGAAAGGGAGGAGAACAGGACTACCGGCAGGTACAGGGAGTTTTCCGTCTGTTGTGAATACCTGGATCTCGAGACCTGCCGCTGCACGATCTATCCGGAGCGCACGACCGTCAATCCCCATTGCCTGCCCCTCACGATCGAGGCCGTCAGCCGCAGGGTCTGGCTCCCCAAGACCTGCGCGTACCGCCGCATCGCCGAAGGAAAGGGGCTGGAGTGGTGGCATCCCCTGGTCTCCGGGAAAGCGGATACCGTGCACGAGGCCGGCATATCGATCAGGGACAGGGCCGTATCGGGAAGGTACGTGCACCCCAAGGATCTCCCATGAGAGTACTCTTGATTTCCGCAAACACCGAGGTCATCGGCATGGCCGTCCTCCCTATTGGACTGGCGGCTGTCGCCGCCGCCTCTGAGTCGGCAGGTCACGATGTCCAGGTGGTGGACCTGCTTGGTGCGAAGCACCCCGAGCTTGCGGTCCGGAAGGCCCTGGAGGAATTCCATCCAGGCGTGATCGGCATATCGGTGAGAAATATCGATGATCAAAATATGTCTGCACCGAGGTTTCTTCTGGGCAACGTGAAAGAGGTGGTTGGGTGGTGCCGGTCCTCTGCGCAGGCCCCCATCGTCCTGGGAGGGCCGGGCTACAGCATCTTCCCGGACAGCGCCCTTTCCTACCTGGGCGTGGATATCGGCATCCGGGGGGAAGGGGAACGGCCCTTCACCACCCTGCTCTCCTGCCTGGAGCGGGGATCCGATATCTCCGCTGTCCCGGGCCTCCACCGATTCGGGCAGGGGAGTCGCGGGCGGAACATGCCTGTTGAATGTCTGGATCATCTCCCCATGCCGACTCCACGACTCTGGCTTTCTTCCGAAGACCTGGAGGAATGGATCCCTTTTCAGACCCGCAGGGGTTGCCCGCTGAGGTGCAGCTACTGCTCCACCGCAAGCATCGAGGGCTTTAGGCTCCGGAAGCGGGATATGCGGCAGGTGGTCGACACGATTGGCCTTTACGTCGAGGCGGGGTTCAGAAGGTTTCATTTTGTAGACAATCTCTTCAACCTCCCCCCGTCCTACTCCCTCGCGCTCTGTGATGAGATCTCGGAGAGGGACCTCGGCATCTCCTGGCGGGCCATTGTTTACCCCGGGAGGCTGAGTCCGGAGCTCGTGGCCTCCATGGAGAGGGCCGGGTGCACGGAAGTCAGCCTCGGGTTCGAGAGCGGTTCGGACCCCGTTCTCCGTTCCATGAACAAGAAGTTCGGGGCAGGGGAGGTCCGCCGCGCCTCGGACATGTTCAGGGATCATGGGATTCGCCGGATGGGTTTTCTCCTTTTCGGGGGACCGGGGGAAACACGGCAGACCGTGGAAGAAAGCCTCGCTTTCGCGGACTCGCTGGGACTGGATTCCTTGAGAATCACCATCGGGATCCGGATATACCCCTTCACGGCCCTGGCCGAGCTGGCCCGACGCGAGGGCCTCGTGGCCGGAGAGGACGACCTGCTCTCGCCGAAGTTCTATATGGTCCCCGGGCTCGAGCCCTGGATTCGAGAAACAGCCCGAAATTGGACCGCCGGCAGGCCTTTCTTCATCTCGTGATGATCGTTTCATGAACTCTCCCCGCACACGTTTTCGCAAGCTGACCGGTACGAAAGCGGCTTGCAAGGATTGCGCTCAGGAGGTATTGTTCGGCATCGATGAACGTCGAATTCGAGCTTCTGAAAAGCCATGCCCATGGAAATCGCATCCCCCAAGATCACGATCGAAGAGCTGCCCGTGACCGATCGGTTCCTGCGTCAGAAGAGGCTGATCCAGGACCGCGGCGAGCTCGCCCTGATCGAAGACGGGATCACCATCCGCCATCTGGGGTACTTCAGCCTGAAGGCGGAACCCGGGTATTTCCGCGGCGGGCATTACCATGCCAAGAAGATAGAGCGCTTCTACGTCATCGCCGGCCGGCTCAGTCTTCGCTTCGTGGACCTCGAGACCAGGAATGCGGGCGAGATAGAACTGTCTAGCGGCATGCGCATTTCCATTCAGCCGAACTGCGCGCACCTTTTCAGGGCCGAGGAGTTCGCAGAGGTGATCGAATACTACGAATCGGTATATGATCCGGAAGATGATATCAGGTATGATTTCCCCCTCGGGTAGCAGCTGTATCGGACTGAACAGATGGAATCGAGAAGGAGGTGGGGTCCCCTGGGCCTGTTGAGGGGCCGTTCATGCTTCACCGTGGCGATCCTGGTCGGTACGGTTGCGGCGCTGGCGGCGTGCGGAGGGAAGGCGCCAAGGATACCCGAGCCGGTGCCGAAGAAGGAGCTGGCGCGGATGGGTTTTTCCGTCCAGGTGGGCGCCTTTTCCAGGATTCAGAATGCCGTGCGGCTCGCGGAAGCCTTGGAGCGCCGTGGACTCGACGCCTATTACTTCCGCGACCGCTCCGGTCTCTTCAAGGTGTGTTTCGGCAACTATGCTGCGCCTGAAGAGGCCCGGGCCAGGGCCGATGACCTTGTCCGCGCCGGTGTCATCCCGGGCTACCGCTTGGTCGGCCCGGAGGATTATGCCGTTGCAGGGGTGAGGGCATACGGAATCAAGGGGCTTAGAAGACAGCTCGTCGCCACCGCCGAGAGCTTTATCGGGATCAACTACCAATGGGGGGGCCGGTCGCCGGAAGAGGGCTTTGACTGCAGCGGGCTCGCCATGGCCGTCTACCAGTTGAACGGCCTGGACCTGCCGCGCACCTCGATCGAGCAGTTCCTGGCCGGTATACCTGTGAATCGATCCGAGCTCGACCTGGGAGATCTGGTATTCTTCGCGATCAAGGGCGGCCGGAAAGTCACCCACGTGGGCCTGTACTCAGGTGAGGGAAGATTCATCCATGCACCCGGGACCGGAAAACCGATCCGATCCGACGAGCTCGCCCACAGCTACTATTCGAAACGGTATGTCGGGGGAAGGACGTATCTGTGAGTAAAGGTTCAGGGTGCATACGGCTCCGCCGGTTCCGGGGGTAGAGCAGTGGAAGCCAGCCTCTGAACGGGAACGCAGGTCGGGAAACCTGTTCGGGAGTGGATTCATGAAGGAAGAGATCAGAAAAAGGATTCTGGAGTCGATCGAGGCCATACCCAAGGGGTATCAAAGCGATGCGGTCATCAAAGAGACCATCCGATGCGTGCTCTTCGGGATCCTCAGAGAACAGCACCTCATCCCCGTTCCCGCTTTTCGAAACCCCCGCTACCCCGAAGGACCCGTCGATATCGTGGGGGCGACCAAGGCCCCTACCATAGAGATGGCCTTTTGCAGCGGAGCGGTCATTGAGCTCGAAGACGTCAAGCGACTGGATCGGGTCCCGTGCGAGAAGAAGTTCGTGGTGACCTTTTCCAAGGACAAGAAGAAGGTCGACATGACGAGGTTCTATCTGAAACCGGGGATCGAACACATTCACGTCTACAAGGATGCGGCCGAGAAGGAATGAAAGAGGCAGGAATCGGGATCGCCGATCCTGCCTCTTGAAGTTCGAACCCGTGTTGTCGTGAATGAACGATCAACAGCAGCAGGGATCCATGAAGAAGGTGCACCCTGAGTCCTTGTCCTCGCACGGTTCCACGGGGTAATAGCACGTGCAGGGGTCGTTCAACTCCGGGCAGCATCTTTCTTCGGCCGTCTGCATGCCCTCTCTTTCTTCCATTTCGGCCATAGCAGGTACCTCCTCCTGGTCTTGATGCCTCGCCGTGGGCCGTAGCGCCCTGGGTCAGGCCAGCCGTGACTGTACCAACAAGAAGGGGGATGATGAACCGGCGATGCTTGTCTTCTAAGCTAAGGATGAAACGGGGAAAGGCAAGAAAACGGAATTCGCGTAGGATGGGTGGAGCGGAGCGAAAACCATCCTGAAGGTTGCAGCGCTACGGAGGATCGCATGACACAAGGGATCGAGAGACAAGTGTTCTACTTCAAGAAAAAAGGAACGGCCAATACGGACAAGGCCCTGGACATCGCGCTTTCCTTCTGCAGGGAGCAGAGCATCGGCAAAATCGTAGTGGCCTCATCCTCGGGGGAAACGGCCCTCAAGTGCCACGGGAAGGCCGCTTCTTCTCCAGGGGTCGAGATCATTGCCGTAACCTATGGCGCGGGGAGCAAGTACCGCGAGGAGGTGGAGGCCTTCAACAGGAACCACGATACCCTGCTGAAGAAGGGGGTCCGGGTGGTCCGAGGGATTCACGCCCTCAGCGGTCTGGAGAGGAGCTTCGAAAACCGCTACAAGTCGGGTTTCATCCCCCTCAACCTGGTCGCGGATACGCTGCGCATGTTCTCTCAGGGCATGAAGGTCTGCGTCGAGGTCTCCATCATGGCGGCCGAGGCAGGATACATCACGCCGGATGAGGATGTCGTTGCCGTTGGGGGAAGCGGAAGCGGGGCCGATACCGCCGTGTTGATACGATCGGGCTATGCAGCCTCCATGTTCGACACGAGGATCAAGGGTATCTTGTGTATGCCTGTCGCCTGAATGCCAGATCAATTCCAAAGACGCAATCCCACGGTTGGACCGGCCTCACTGTAAACCTGCATCCGGCCTTTGGACTTCGGTCCTTTGAGTTTGACTGGTCATTTGTCCTTGGTCGTTTGGATTTTTTGCGTTTCCCTTTACCCCGGTTCGGGAGCCCTGTCCCGGGTCCTCCATTCTAAAGAGCGGAGGTTTTGGAGAACTTCAATGCTTTCCAGATTCTGGATCCATGAACTGACCCGCCCGGCCTTCGAAGAATGGCTGGAGCAGGAACCCGACCCGGTCGTCGTCATCGCGGTGGGCAGCCTGGAGCAGCATGGCCCGCACCTGCCGCTCGGGACAGACAGTCTCACCATCCGGGAATATGCCCACGAGGTCGCCAGAAGGACCAACAGCGTCTGTGTCCACCCCTGCTTCCCGGGCTACTCACCCCACCACATGGGGTTCAGGGGAACGATCACATTCCGTGAAAGCACCTTGATGGCGGTCCTGATGGACACCGTGGGGAGTCTTGCAGCTCACGGCCTCAAGCGCTTTCTGCTCATGAACGGACACGGCGGGAACAATCAGATCGTGAACCTCGCCATGCAGCTGGCGAAACGGGAGTTCAGGGTCATGGTTGCCGCCCCGGAAGGTCCGAACCATACCAGTACCGCAAGGACCCGCATCGACAGGCAGAAGCGTCATTGGGATGTCCACAGCGGCCCCACGGAGACCAGTACGGCCCTCCACCTCTTTCCCGAACTGGTGGAGATGGAGAGACTGGACGGGTGGATGCCGACGCTGAACATGCATCCCGACCTGATCGGGTTCCTGGATCCGGAGAGACCCGATTACGACCTTGGAAGCCAGGTATTTCGCGCATGCACGGAGCCCGACACCCATCACTTCACGAGCAGCGGGGTTTACGGGAAGAACGATCCCCGCGACGCCGACCCCGGGGAGGCGAGGGTCCGGTTCGAAGAGAAGGTCGCGTTCGTCGTTGAATTCATCCGCATGTGGAAGGCCGTTCCCATCCCTCCCGCTTTCCGGAACCGGCCATGAACATCTTCTTTGCCCTCATTGTTCTTATCTCCTTTCTGGCCTCGGCCTGGCACCAACTCAACTGGCTTCCTGTGGAAGGCAGGAAGAGCCCGATGGAGATCCTCTCCGGATCCATCATCGAATCCGCAGCAGGGTCTGTTGAGCTCGCCCTGGGCCTCATCGGCGTGATGACCCTCTTTCTCGGGCTGATGAAGGTGGCTGAGGAGGGAGGGATCCTGAAGATCCTGTCACGGCTTATCCGGCCCCTGATGATCCGTCTGTTTCCCGACGTGCCTCCCGAACACCCCGCCATGGGCGCCATGGTCCTGAACCTCTCGGCCAATGCCATGGGGCTCGGGAACGCCGCCACGCCCTTCGGGATCAGGGCCATGCAGGAGCTGCAGAGACTCAACCCGAGGCCGGGGACCGCAACCGATGCCATGGCGCTTTTCCTGGCGATCAACACGTCCAGCGTGACCCTCCTCCCCACGGGCGTGATCGCCCTGCGGGCCGCATCCGGGTCCACGGATCCGGCGGGAATCCTTCCTGCCACGCTGTTCGCGACGTTCTTCTCTACCATCGTTGCCATCCTGTCCGCGAAGCTCTACAGGCGGGCATTCGGGGGAGACGCGACCCTTCGCGAAGGGAAGGCCGCTGCGGAGGAAACCCGGGCCGAACCCGATGAGACGGAGGATCCTGCTTACCCCTTATGGGTCAGCCTTCTTGCCCTTGCGATCATCCTGGCGCTGATCCCCCTGACGGTGCTCTTCGGCAGGGCCATCTCTCCCTGGATCATCCCCGTGCTCGTGGCCGGGTTCCTCACCTTCGGACTCCTGAAAAAGGTGCGCATCTATGAGGGATTTGTAGAAGGCGCAAAGGACGGTTTCCAGGTAGCCGTGAAGATCATCCCCTATCTCGTTGCCATCCTGGTGGCGGTCGGGATGTTCCGGGCAAGCGGCGCCATGGAGACCATGGTCGCATGGCTCGGCCCGTGGACGGGGCGGGTGGGTCTGCCGCCGGAGGCCTTGCCCATGGCCCTGCTTCGACCCCTTTCAGGCTCAGGCGCTTACGGAATCCTCGCTTCCATTATCAAGGACCCCGCCATCGGGCCCGACAGCTACGCCGGATACCTCGTCTCCACTCTCCAAGGCTGCACGGAGACGACCTTCTATGTCCTGGCCGTATACTTCGGGGCCATCCAGGTCCGCCGGGTCAGGTATACCCTTGCCGCAGGCCTCACCGCCGACCTGGCCGGGATAGCGGCCTCGGTGGCCGCCTGTCTATATCTCTTCGGCTAGAAGATCTGCCACGAAGGCACGAAGACACAAAGACGATCTTCAGGAGCGAGGAACGATTCAGCACTTTTCCGTTGTGATCCCGTCCTGAAGATGCGAAGGTCTTTCCCCCGCGGAACCTGGTCCGGGCAGGCTTGCTTGAAGTTCGTCATCGTAATTGTGGCACAGCGTACCAAGGCTCGATTTTGGTTCCGTATCAGGAGCTCGACATGCGCATATCAAGGGTACTGCCGATCGTCATCATTCATGCCGCATTGTGCATGGGCGTTAGCCCTTCCTGGGCGGAGGACGACGGCCCGCTCATCAGCGTGCAATTCGAGAACGATTTCTTCGGGGGCGGAACGGACCGGCACTTCAGCCACGGTACGCGCATCGAATGCCTCACCAGCCCGATCCCCTGGATTGCCGGTATGGCGGACAAGCTCCCCTGGTTCGACGCGGAAATGGCCAGGAGCGACCCGGATGCCGCGCTCAAGGGGAGGGCCAGCATCTCCATCGGTCAGAACATCTATACCCCCGAAAACACGGAGGCAACGGCGCTGCTTCCGGAAGACAGACCCTACGCGGGATGGCTGTACCTGGGCTTCGGCCTGGTCGCCAATCAGGGCAGCAGACGTTATGACAAGCTCTACCTGGAGGCAGGGATGGTCGGCCCCCTTTCCTATGCCGAAGAGGTTCAAACCTACTGGCACTCCATGTTCGGGCTGAAGGTGCCTCAGGGATGGGACAACCAGTTGAAGAACGAACCCGGGGTGGCCCTCTACTACGAGCAGGCCCGGCGCTTTTACAGGCGCGGCCTCTCTGGTCTGGATATGGACATGATCCCCCACTTCGGAGGAAGCGTGGGGAATGTGCTCACCCATGGGGCGGCCGGGATCACGTTCAGGGTCGGCTCAATCCTTCGCGAGGACTTCGGACCTCCCCGCATCCGACCGAGCCTGCCCGGAGGGACCTTCTATCGGCCCGAGAAGGGTTTCAACTGGTATCTCTTTGCGGGGATGGAAGGAAGGGCGGTCCTCTACAACATCTTCCTGGACGGGAATACGTTTACGGGCAGCCACTCCGTGGACAAGAGGCCGTTCGTGGGGGATCTCCAGGCGGGTGTGGTCATCCAGTGGAACCAGTTCCGGTTCAGTTACACACAGATCCTTCGGACCAAGGAGTTTGAAGGCCAGGGAGATCCGGATCTCTTCGGCTCCCTGAGTCTCTCCTACCACTTCTGAGATCCGGGGCTGACCTCTGATTCCGGCTCATATCCTGGATCCTGCACCCGGCATCCTTTCCTGCATCCATTGACAGCCTCATGTCCGCCCCGTACAATCATCGTGTCTGAATGCGCTCGCGCTCAGGGGGAGGTGCGACATGGCGAAAGAGGGGATCAGCAGGAGGAGATTCATAGCCGCCGGGGCGGCCGGGATGGCGGCCCTCGGCATGGGACGGCTGGCCGGAAAGGCGGAAGCCGGGGTGGAGAGCAAGAAACCGGAGATCATTACCCGGACCCTCGGCAGGACGGGTCTCCAGATCCCGGTCGTGAGCTTCGGGGTCATGAACTCCGACAGCCCGGATCTGATCCGTAAGGCCATTGACCTGGGTATCAGGCACCTGGACACGGCCCACCTGTACCTCCGCGGAAACAGCGAAACCGTGATTGGGTTGATCCTGGAGGAACGAAATTGCCGGGACAGAATGATCATCGGGACAAAGATGTACTTCGATCGCAAGGACCAGGAGTTTCTGCCCGAGGGCGGAGGACGAGGGTTTCCCGCGACAGAGCTCCGCTTTAACGAGCAGCTCGCCTTGAGCCTGAAGCGGCTGCGCACGGACTACGTGGACATCCTCTACCTTCACAGCTGCGTGGGCGCGCGGATGGCCGCCGATGAGTCCATGATGAAGTTTTTTTCAAAGGCAAAGGCATCGGGCAAGGCCCGTTTCATCGGAATCACCACCCATGCCCAGGAGCCTGAGACCATCCGTGCCGCAGCGGATGCCGGGGTCTGGGATGTCATCCTCACCTCCTACAATTTCATGCAGAAGCACAGGGAAGAGGTCGGAAAGGCCATCCGGTATGCAGCGGAAAAGGGGGTCGGGATCGTCTCCATGAAGACACAGGGGGGCGTCCAACTGAACCGGGAGAGCCCGGCACAGGTCAATCATGGCGCAGCGCTGAAGTGGGCGCTCAAGGACAGGAACGTCTGCACCGCCATCCCGGGGATAACCGCGTTCGACCAGATGGACCTGGACTTTGCGGTCATGAAGGACCTCGCCCTCTCCAGGGAGGAGGAAGAGGACCTCAGAAGGACCGCCTCGGCCCCGGGACCGTTGTACTGCCAGCAGTGCGACTCCTGTCGTGGTTCCTGCGTGTGGAATGTCCAGGTTCCCACCCTGATGAGGGCCTACATGTACGCCGCGGCCTACCACAACCTGGTCCAGGCCGAGATGGCCTTGGCCGAAATCCCGGAGGGGCGCGGCCTGGAGCGGTGCCATGACTGTGAGCGCTGCTCCGCAGCCTGTCGTTTCGGCATCCCCATCTCCGATCGCATCCGGTCCCTTGCGGCCATGGGATTTGCCGGGAGAAGGAGCGCATAAGTGCGGCCCTCATCTCTTCTGACTGCGCTCTCTGCCCTGCTCTTCCTGGGCCTTGCAGGCCCGGAGCCCGCGCTCCGTTCAGCGGAGCCCGGCCCTGAGGAAAAGGAGATCCTCCTCCACCTTCTCCCGAAGAAGACGGAGATCCCGGAGCTGAAGGGCAGCTCCGTGCCTGAGTTCTACCAGCCGCAGAACCTCTTCGACTATATGAACGGCCAGGCGGATGCCTATCTCGACTATGGTTTCAAACTCCTGATCACGAGGGAATACACCACTGCCACGAGGGAGATCGTGACCCTGGAGATATACCGGATGGAGGGCCCCCACCACGCATTCGGCATCTTTGCCGCAGAGCGGACCCCTGAGGACAAGGCCGTGAGCATTGGCGTGGAGGGCTTCCTGGGTGCAAATATCCTCGCCTTCTGGAAGGGCCCCTACTACTGCAGGCTCCTCTTCCACCGGATGTCGCCGGATCTGGACCCCCTTGTTCGAAGGGCGGCGAGTCACATCTCCGATAAGATCGCGGGGTCCTATTCCGTGCCCGAGATGTTCTCTTTCTTTCCTTCGCAGTTCCGTGTGCAGGGAAGCGAACGATACATCCCCAGGAATTTTCTGGGGCAGCAGTACCTCAAAAACGGATACCGCGCCGACTTCGTCACAGGCGGCAGAACTTATCAGGTCTTTCTTCTCCAGGCAGGCTCCGAAAGGGAGGCCCTGGAGTCGTATCGGAGGCTTCAGGAGTTCTACCGTGCCGAAAACGAGACCCTGTCTCCCATGAAAAAAGAGCGTCCTGCAATGGTCCGGGTTCGAGGTGAACGGGACAAATTCCTTTTTCAGTACGGACCGTTCCTGGGCGGGGTCCTGGATGAAGAGGACCCCAAGGCAGCGGAACAGGCCATCCATGACATGGTGGAGAAGCTCAAGGCAACGGGTTTTTGAGGGGGTGATTTGGGGGCTATTTCCATGGAAGAAGATCACAAGAAATCGGGCGACCGCAGACGTCTCAGTGTGTACGATCCGGAACATCCTCCCTTCGAGCCGCAATACCTCTGCATCTATTTGGGAGAGCTGGAGGACCTGGAGGATGGGGGTTCCGATAAAGATGACGTCCGCCAGGTGGCGGACGCCTTTCCGGAGCGTGATTGAAGGTCAGCGAAAGAGAATTCGACAAGATCGTGCAAGCCGCCATCCAGCGCGTCCCGGAGGAGATCCGACAGCACCTGGAGAACATCGTGATATCCGTCCAGAAGCGGCCCTCTCCCGAAATCCTTGAAGAGATGGGGCTTCCTCCCGATGAAGCGCTGCTGGGACTCTATCAGGGCACCTCCCGGACCGAGCGCTCCGTTACGGATCCCCCCCTGTTTCCGGATACGATCCTCCTGTTCCAGGAGCCTCTGCAGGAGATCTGTGGAACCGTCGAGGAGCTGGAGGAAGAGATCGAGATCACGATCGTGCACGAGATTGCCCATGCACTGGGGATGAGCGAGGAGAGGCTCTTCGAGTTGGGGTATGAGTAAACAGCAGGGAGCAGGCACCCTCCTCCGCCTTACTCTTGCTGCTTACTGCCTACTGCTTACTGCCTACTATTTCCAGAGGTCGTCATGGATAAGGTAGTCATCTCAATACTTGGCCGTGACCGGCCCGGCATCGTGGCGGCGGTCTCGGGCATTCTCCTTCAGATGGGCTGCAATATCGAAGACGTTACGCAGACGAGTCTTCAGGAGGAGTTTGCCGGCATCTTCATCGCGACCATCCCGGAAACCCTGGCGCCGAGCGGCCTCCTCTCCGCCTTGAAGTCCGGGCTCGCCCCCTTTGGCCTCGAGGTGCTTGTGAAGAGGCTAGAACGGGGCCCGGCCCATTTGCCCGAGGGAAGTGCAGCGCCCTTTGTGGTCACCACCATGGGACCGGACCGGATGGGCCTTGTGGCCGGCATCACGGAGGTCATGGCTCGACACGGCGTCAACATCACCAACCTGAAGGCCGTGTTTCGGGGGGGAACGGACCCTTTCCGCAACATCATGATCTATCAGGTCGATGTGCCGCAGCAGATCGACCAGGCCGCGTTTCGCCGGGCCCTTCGCGAGAAGGCCCAGGCCCTGGGTCTCGACATCACCATCCAGCACCGCCGAATCTTCGAGGCCATGAACAGGATATAGAAGGAGCTTTTGGATGTTAAGCGACCGGGAAGTCCTCGCCACGCTGGAGATGTTGAGAAACGAGCACCTGGACGTGCGGACGGTGACTCTGGGCATCAGCCTCATGGACTGCGCCAGCCATGATCTCGAACGGTTCAGGGATCAGGTTCAGAGGAAGATCCGCACCCTTGCCGGCGGACTCGTGCCGATCTGCAGAGAGGTGGAGGACAAATACGGCATCCCGGTGGTGAACAAGCGGATCGCCGTGAGCCCCGTCTCCCTTGCGGGCGCACCCTTCTCGTCGGCAGAGCTCGTGAAAGTGGCCCAAACCCTCGATGTGGCTGCCTCGGAGGTATCGGTGGACTTCATCGGCGGTTTCAGCGCGCTCGTGGAGAAGGGCTTTGCGCGGGGGGACCTGGCATTGATCGAAGCGCTGCCGGAGGCCCTTTCCAGGACCTCCCGCGTGTGCGCATCCGTGAATGTCGCATCCACCCGCGCCGGGATCAACATGGATGCAGTGAACCTCATGGGGCGGACGATCAAGTCCGCGGCCGAAATGACCTCTGAGGAGGACGGCCTCGCCTGCGCAAAGCTCTGCGTGTTCGCAAACATCCCGCAGGACGTCCCGTTCATGGCCGGCGCCTACCTGGGCGCAGGGGAGCCCGAAACGGTGATCAACGTCGGGGTCAGCGGCCCGGGTGTCGTGAAGAATGCCGTTGAGCGCGCCCGCGCGGCCAATCCCGATCTCACCCTGGGAGAGCTATCCGAGATCATCAAGCGGACCGCCTTCAAGGTCACGAGTGTGGGAGAGCTGATCGGCAGGGAGGTGGCGGAGAGGCTCAAGGTCCCATTCGGCATCGTCGACCTTTCGCTGGCCCCCACCCCGAACGTCGGCGACAGCGTAGGAGAGATCTTCCAGAGCATGGGGTTGATCGGCATCGGGGTCCCCGGGTCGACGGCGCTCCTCGCCCTTCTGAACGACGCGGTCAAGAAGGGCGGGGCATTTGCGAGCTGCTACGTCGGGGGGTTGAGCGGGGCGTTCATCCCCCTCAGTGAGGACCTCCAGATCTCGGAGGCCGCCCGAAAGGGCTATCTCTGCCTCGAAAAACTCGAGGCATTGACGAGCGTCTGCTCTGTCGGGCTCGACATGGTTGCCCTCCCGGGGGACACCTCGGCCGGGACCATTGCCGCCATTATCGCCGACGAGATGGCCATCGGGGTGATGAACCGGAAGACGACCGCGGCCAGGCTGATCCCTGTCCCGGGCAAGAAACCGGGAGACAAGGCCTTCTTCGGAGGACTCCTGGGCGAGGCGACCATCATCCAGGTTCAGAACAACGGCGGGTCCGAGGACTTTGTCCGGCTGGGCGGCCGTATACCGGCCCCTGTCCAGAGCCTGGTCAATTAGAAGGGCCGCGGTTGGGAAGTTGAGGAAGCCTTTTCTCATCTTCGTTTCCCCTGTCCAGTTCTTCCCGCGCTCCGAGTGGGAGTGATCAGACGAGAGGGCGGGGACGACAAGATAAGCGCGGGGCTGTAAACCTTTCTTGGCCGGCAGCGTCTAAGAGGTTAAGAAAGGAGGGAGAAAACATGAAAAAGTTCCTGATCGCCTCTGTGGTCGCTGCGGTTTTGGTCGTGAGCGGAGTCGAGCTCTCCCATGCAGGGGGCCGTGTCGTATATTACAGTCCCGCACCAGTGGTGGTCTACTCCCCGTATGCCCCGGTCGTGGTACCCGCTCCCCCTCATGGTCGGGTGATCTGGAAAGAGCGCGGTCACTACAAGCGCCATCACAAGAGGCACCACCGTGGATACCTGTTGAAGGAAGTACCCTGTTATCATCGCGGCTACCCCGCGCCCTATGTCCCGGGTCCATACTACCAGCCCGGGTTCTCACTCTCCATCGGCTTGCGGTGAGAAAGAAGGGGGCAAGCTCTTGGGTCCGATACCGTTTGGTGTTAAAGTGCGGATGGTGCGATAGCCGGGAGCGAAACTCCCGTCTGAACGCCCCTGAGATCTGCCGATCGTGAAGAAAGGCAGTGCAGAGATTGAAAAGGGGTGATGTATTTGGATCTAGGAGCAGGGGCGTTTTCATTGCAGGCGGAGCCTGAACATCCGCTGGACGAGATCGAATTGGTCGCGAGGGCAAAAAAAAGGGATCCGGCCGCCGCCGAAGAGCTCGTCCGCCGTTACCATGAAAAGGCCTATGCCGTCGCCTATCGGAGATGCTCCGGGGATGCGGAAGAAGCAAAGGACCTTACGCAAGAGGCCTTCTTGAGGGCCTTTCGGCGCATTGACCAATTCAAAGGTACCGCCTCTTTTTACACCTGGCTTTACCGCATCGTCGTAAACACCTGCCTGGATGGTGTCCGGCGGCAGAAGAAGCGCTGGTCCCTCTTCTCCTCATGGAAATCCGAGGAAGGCGAGTCGGAGACCGGCCGCCTGGAGGGGAATGCGGATCCCAGTCCCGAGTCCGATCCTGCGGCCGAGCTGAGGGGCAGGGAGTTGAGAACCCGAGTTCAGTCGGCCCTTGGCGGCCTTTCAACCGGACAGCGCATGGTCTTTGAGCTCAAGGTATTTGACGAGATGAGCATACCCGAAATCGCCAAGGGGCTGAACATCGCAGAGGGAACCGTGAAGAGCCACCTCTTTCGGGCGACCCAGCATGTCCGCAAGGCCTTGAACGAATGGGCGGAGAGGTAAAAGGAGGTGTCACATGAACGGCTGCCCGGAGTACAAGGAGATCCTGTCTCTGGACATCCATGGAGAGCTGGATGCGGCGTCCCGTGCCCGATGGGAGTCCCATCTCCGGACGTGCGCAGCCTGTAACGAAGAACGTCTTCAACTGACGCGTCTGGTGGAAAGGGTGAAGGAGGCGATGAGCCCTCCTCCGCTGGTCCGGGAGGAGACGAACCGGCTGCTCAAGGCTGTTCGATCGGGGGTGAACAGGGGTGAGGAGCGAAGGAGCCATGTCTGGCAATGGTTCTCCCGCCCCTGGAAAGTCGGCCCTGCTTTGGCAACCGCCTGCGTCTTCGCTGCGATGGTCTCCATATGGAGCCTCGGCACCTTTGATTCCCTTTTCACCGGAGAGAAAAGATCTGAAACGGATTCTTTGAAGAAGGTGAGGCAGGAAGATGCGGAGATCATCAGAAATCTGGATTTCCTGAGGCAGATGGATTCGGTGGAAAAACTGGTGAACACCCTTGACGAATCCGAGGAAGACCCTTCGTTGCCGGACGGAAACTCCAAGCATCAGGGGCTGATCGGCCATGAGAAAAGAGTTCACTACAGTTAGGGCCCGCCCCCTGGGGCGCGGGTGGGGCACGGCTCGATTCCTGTTTTTCGCATGCCTTGCCTTCTTCTCATTCCTCGTGCCGGAACCCTCGTCCGCCCGCGAAAGGGCCGCCGCCGCCCGGCTCTTGCCGGCCGAAGCCCACGTACCGCGACCCGGCGTCCTTCTCGCCCAGCGCCATCAGAGCGACCGCTTCAGGAACCGATACGAACAATGGCAGAAGATGGCCCCCGATGAGAAGGAAACCCTCCGTCGCCGGATGGATCAGTGGAAGCAGATGGCCCCTCAGGATCAGCAGCGATACCGGCAACGATTCGACCAGTGGAAAGGTCTTTCTCCGGATGAGCAGCGGCAGATCGACAGGAAGCTGGACCGCTGGAAGGATCTCTCCCCCGCAGAGAAAGAGGACGTGAGGAAAAAGTTCCGTTGAATTCCGTGACTGTAAATGTCAAAACTCAAAATCCCAACATCCAAAAAATCCCGAAGGCCAAATTCCTAAACCAAAAGACAAACAATCCTGCTTATGACTTATCTGCCTATTTTACGACCTTCGTCATTTGGGTTTGATTTGTCCTTTGGGCTTTGACATTTAAATTTAGAGGTTGAGGACCTGAGCTCATTTCTTCTCCTCTAAAGAAAGCTCGATCAATCGGTCCAGGAGATCCGAAAGACTCAGGCCGGCGGCCTTTGCCGCCAGTGGGACAAGGCTCGTGGCGGTCATCCCCGGGATCGTGTTGGTCTCCAGGACATGGATCTCCCCGTGGTGGAGAATCATGTCGGTCCTGCTCCAGACCCGGCACCTGAGGGCACGATGCGCCACCACGGCGCACGATTGGAGCCGCTCCCTTTCATGATCGGACAGGGGAGCCGGGCATATCTCCTTCGTAGCGCCCGGCGTGTACTTCGCTTCATAGTCGAAGAATGGGTGCTTGGGGCTGGGAATGATCTCGACGATCGGGAGCGGCTCGAGTATCACGTTGCCCAGGACGCAACAGGTAAATTCCCTCCCCCGGATGAATCTCTCGACCATGACCTCCCGGTCGTGCCTGAAGGCCTCCTCCACCCCCCTTACAAGTTCCTCCGGAGACCGGCAGATGGACATCCCGAGGCTGGAGCCCTCCTGCATCGGTTTCACTACAAGCGTGGTGCCAAGGGACGAGAAGATCTCCCCGGACGAAAACGGTTTCCCCCTGACCAGCACCACATCTTCTGCAACCCTCAGACCTGCGCTTCGGTAGAGGTCCTTGGCCGTCTTCTTGTGCAGGGCCGCCGCACTCGAAAGCACGCCCGAACCGACGTAGGGGATGTCCAACAGATGCATGAATCCCTGTATGCAACCGTCCTCTCCGAACTTCCCATGGAGCAGGATAAAGGCCAGATCGATCTTTTCCCGGTCTTGGATCAGTTTGATGAGATCGTCCCTTGGGTCATACCTGTACACCTCGTACTTCTTCCTGTCCAGGGAAGCGTAAACGGCCTCCCCGCTCTTCAATGAAATCTCCCTCTCGCCAGACCGGCCACCGGCTATCAAGGCGATTCTGAGCTTTCCCATAAGACCCTCTCACAAACCATTTCGGGCTACCATATCCCAGCCCCGGATCATTGACAACGCATTCACGCCGATTTTTTCTTTCCGCGCTCCATCGGCGAAGAGGCGCGTCCGTCGGGGATTCTCCTCCGGACCGCGGGGGACGCCGCGGAAAAACCCAGTAGCCGTAAACAAAAAACGTAGAAAAAGGAAGAAATTTGGAGAAATGTGAAGATTGACCCTTGTGGATAAAATCTTGAACGAAGCGGAGGACAAACAAGAAGCCTACGATTTCATGGAAAAAAAGAGCGGTGAAGCTTTCCCTCATCCTGACCGGACCTTACAGTCTCCTACATGTAATCCATCGCACTTCCGGACACTTATTCTATGTTGAAAAAGAGGAGGAGCCTAAGTCACCTCCGCGCTTCATCAGCTTTGACAGGGTTCGATTCATTCAGGTAGAAGGCACCTGCAAATTGAGAAGCGACCAACTTTGATCTGCCTGCAACCGGATGACGAGCAACAGAAACTGTGATTGAGGCACCAATGAGTACTGAATGGGAGTCGTTGAAGGAAGTCCTCAGGTCAAAGCTGCCGGCAAAGAGCTACTCACTCTGGATCAAGCCGCTCACCCTTCTCGATCACGACGAGAGCACCCTTCTCCTGGGGTGCCCCAACAAGTTCTCCATGAACTGGGTCATGGACAACTACGCCGACCTCATGGAGCAACGGCTCCGAGAGATCTCCCACGGCTCCCTGAGCTTTCGTCTCAAGATCATGCCGCGCCCCAAAGGAGCTCCTCCTTATCCGGCTGAGGACGAAACCCAGCTGATCCTCCCCCATGTACCCGCACGACCCCGGAGGGGTTTGAGGACCCTGAATCATGATTTCACCTTCGACCGTTTCGTAGTCGGGAAATGCAACGAATTTGCATACTCAGCGTCGAAGGCCCTTGCACTGGAAAGCCACTTCTCTTACAACCCGCTGTTCATCCTGGCCAATACCGGTCTTGGGAAGAGTCACCTCTCCCAGGCTGTGGGACACGCCATGCTGGAGAACAAGCCGGACCTCAGGGTGCACTACATCACGGCCGAGGATTTTGTGAACGAGATGATCTGGGCCCTCAGGAACAACTCCATCGAAGAATTCAAGAGCAAGTACCGACGGTCCTGCGATGCGCTGCTTCTGGAGGAGGTGCATTTCTTGAGCGGCAAGGAGAAGACGCAGGTCGAACTGGGTTATACCCTTGACGCCCTGGCCGACGATCACAAAAAGATCGTCTTCACCAGCTCGGTTCTCCCAAAGGACATCCCCCATCTGTCCAAGGAACTCTACTCGCGCCTCAACTCAGGGCTGATCGCCACGGTGGAAAAGCCGGACTATGATACCCGGCTCAAGATCCTGGAGAGGAAGGCCTCCGAGCACGGTCTGCATCTTTCCGAGGAAATCATGCACATGCTGGCAGAGAAGCTCACGGGAGATGTCCGCCAGATGGAGAGCGCCCTCCGCTGCCTCAAGGCCAAATCCGAACTCATGAAGGTCCGGATCAACGCGGACCTTGCAAAAGAGGTCCTCCGATGCCATGTCTCGGAGCAGAATGCCGCAACACAGGAGGATATCCGGGCGCTGGTCTGCCAATATTTCAAGGTCGATCCTTCTGTGCTACAGTCCAACTCGAGAAAAGCCGTACATTCCTTTCCTCGAAACGTCTACGTCTACCTTTGCCGTCAGCACACCAAGATGACCCTCGAGGAGATCGGAAAGTCGATCAACCGGAATCACTCCACTGTCGTCTATGCCTGTGAAGCGATCGAGCGGAAGATGAAATCCGATTCAAAGGTCAAGAACCAGATCACCTTTCTGGGTCAGAGGTTGCAGAACATACAGGCATGAATCCCGGACCGATCTCCTCATGAAACGGTTCAGCTGCTATTTTCTGATCTTC
The DNA here is from genome assembly GCA_020060215.1 of Deltaproteobacteria bacterium. The sequence continues at coordinate 61,473 of JAGVAP010000092.1, forward strand.
ACCGGGGCACTGGTCGCCGGCGCAGTCCTCTTCCTGGGGATACTCTCCATCTGGACAGGAATCTCGCACCAGGAAAGGGAAGGGTTCTGGACACCCGTGATCACCGGATCCGTCGGCTCTGCACTGATCCTCTATCTTTTCTTCCTCTTTGCCAGGCGTCTCTTCCGCCAGGTCAGGCGCACGGACGCCCTCGATCTCTAGCTCCCCTTTTTCTCCTCGTTGTAGAAGGCAACCAGCCCCTCCTCGTCGCGCGGGGAGAGGTTGAACCTGTGGCTCGCCTCCTGGATGAGCTTGTGGATGGACTTCTTGGGATCGGCCTGCAGTTCCTCCGAGATATACTTCACCGCCTGCCTGACCTTTTCGCCTTTTGGCTGGATTGTGGCCATCTGCCGCCTCCTCCTCTTTTACCTGGTGCAGGCCTTACGGCCGCAACAAAATCCCCGCCGCGAACACACCAAGACGCCAAGAAAGAGATTGTGGGTTTTCTTTGTGTGAACCTTTAACCTTTTCTGCTGTCTTTGAACATTGAGACATGTACCGACTACCTTGTCATCTTTCAGGGAGGTCAGCCCCGGTCGCCTGCTCCCGGAGGTGGCAAGGATGATCGAACGGTGAGTCCTGGTGGTCTTCTGTAGGAGCAAGCTCCTGCTTGCGATCTTCTCGGAACTGAAG
>JAGVAP010000103.1 GCA_020060215.1 Deltaproteobacteria bacterium
ATGCCGGCCATCAAAACGAGGAACTAACTCAAACAGTTGATTTACACCCGGGTCCAGAGAAGGCTCTTTTCAAAATAAATTTTTCGACAGTCTCGTTGTGGAAATCACAAGGGTACTCGGCCATTCAAAGGCAAATGCATGTAGTGATATGAAAGAGGTCAAGGCCAAAATGCATAAACTAATCCAAAGCGACCTGCAGGCGTGTGCTGTCATCATCTTTCCCTCCTTATTTGTTGGAATGAACGGGTATCCTGTTCGATACCTTTCCAATGCTTTCAAGTGATCTATTGTGGGGCCCTGTCTCCCAATATTATCGTCTTGGTGATGTCTACGTTTTGACCCATTGCAACCTCTTGTTTTATGAAGTCTTCCGTAGGCTCAACAACTCCCGGAGGGAAGCAACCTGTTTGTTTAATTAGTCCTCTGGCCATGAGAACGGCAACAGTACCCATGGGGCTCCCAATTCTAAAAGTGCCACCTGGACCACCAACCTTCGCACAACCCATGTCTTTGTGTTTTTGTGCCAAGGCCTCGGAGGGCCACTGCTGGATATTGTACTCAACTCTTTGTCCACCCTTTACTCCAACGACGACCGCACCCCCACCGTGTCTAATGTCAGCGGGTTTTTTGGTCTCTGGTGCCTGGTTGTATGCAAGACATCGGAGGACTTCCCAGGGGGAAACCATTAGCCCGTTGACGCTTATCGGCTCTGTTTGGTTGAATCCCAGTCCGGCGAGAAGGGCGCACTTTTTGTTGAAGTCGATTCCGAGTGCTTCCTTAAACGTGATATTCGGAATTTCGGGATAACATTTGTGGGCCCAGTGAAGCGCTTCGGCCGGCAATCCCGCGACCATGGTAGTGCCTATCGGGCCCTTGAAATTGAAGATCTCGGGTTCAGCTCTCGGCGGGAGCTCAATAAGTTTGCCGTCCTTCAAACGCTTTGAGGGATACCCAAAATGTCGCAAAATGATTCCTTCGAGCGAGAAGGGCCAATTCAGGTGTCTACTATGTTCGGAATCGTCAACAATGTCGAAAACAGCCCACCTAAAGTCTATACTTTCTACCGTATCCAACCGTTCAATTGCGTAATGGGCCAGAACATTATCAAGCCCGGGCGAGAAGTACATATGGACGATAGCGGTACGCCCTCGCTTCTTGAATTCACCACCCAACGATAGCTGTTCATCAGCTGGCGCTGCGCCACCGTCAATGTAATTGGCATCGTTCACAAGAGCAGCTTTTGTTGCCGGTAATTTGTTTCGAACAGCAGAAACATTCAGCACCAGGTCATATCCTTTTATAGCACCCACTAGAGCATTGTAATCGGTTATATCTACCACCTTAGAAGAGAATCGAGGGTCGTCTAACCATTCCATTACGTTTTCTAGCTTTGATTCTTGAATGTCGGTCACCAAGATTTCATGAATATCCTGCTGCTCCTTCAAATAGGTCAATAAAGAAAGACCAAGCATACCTACGCCACCAAGCACGATTGCTTTCATCTTGCTGTCTCCTGTGGTCATATGGGTGAGAAATCTGAGTTAGTCGACTGAAGTTACATCCGAAGTTATGATCTGGAATTTCGAAAGGATTCTGCTGATCAGTGGACTAGAAAACAGAAACTTCACTTTGTCTGGGGAAGCGTTTGAAAACGTACCGAACCCAACCTTTGAATGTATAATGCTTAGTTATCTTCGTGGTGTTGGAAAATAGATGAAGTTTTCGCAATGCGTTGATTAGCGGCTATGATATCAAACCTAATTAGAAAAACATCGGGATTTCCTTACTTCAGGATGGCGGTCGTCGTGACTTCAACCTCCATCCCGACGTTGGCTTGCTCCTGTATATAAGCTTCCGCTGGAATGCACAATTCGGGCTCGTACACTCCTTTCTTTTCAATGAGACCTCTTCCTAACATCACGCCCGCTATTGCGGCACAGATCCCAGTTCGGTAGGAGCCGAAAGCCCCCTTTTCAGTAAATCGCCTATGCATTTCGCTGTCGGGAGCAGTCCTCACCATAATTTTTACTTCCACTTGCTGCGCCTCTTTCCACCCCTGAACCACACAGTTACCCTCACTTATGATATGCGCAGGCTTCTTCCTTTCAGGGGGGAGCTGATCGATTAAGGCCATAAGCACTTCGAACGGCTTTACTTCGACCCCTTTGACATTCAGGGACTCGGTTCTATTGCTGTTGAATCCGAGATCTCGAAGGAAATAGTATTTCCTCGTGGAATCTTCATCGAAACCTTCCCGGAACATGATGTGTTTGAACTGTGCTTTAGGAAAGGACTGAGAAAGCATTTTCGGTTCCGGATGAGGCAGGCCGGCTACCGTTAGGTCACCGATGGGTTCTTTAAACCTGTAAACAACAGGGCGAGCCCTTGGTTCAATCTCCTGCAATCGTCCTTGTTCATACACCAGACTTGGGCGTGCAATTAAACTCATGATCCCATTAAACCCAAAGCCCCAATAGAGTGGTCGTGTATGCTCATCAGGAGGAACAATATCAGCAATACCCCAGTAATAGTCGATCGCGTCGGTCTTATCCAACTTGTTCATACAATAGACTGCCATGACGTTGCTTAGACCCGGCGCAGTTCCCATATCCAGAATGGCCGTAATTCCTTTTTGTTTAAACTCATCATGAAGTTCACTCTGTTTTTGCTGCTCCCCCGAGCTGGTCAGGTCCAGGTAATTGGCGCCAACTTCCAGTGCAGCCCTGGTTGCAGCGAAATAGCCTCCTGGAGTGTGTGCGCAATTGATAACCACATCGTACCCACTGAATGCTTCACAGGCTTCTTTTCTATCCGAACAATCCAATTTTCTGACTACGAGCCGCTTGTCGTTAAGTCGGTCCACCCTCTCTTTCAATCTGTCTAGGTGAAAGTTGTCACTCACCTGTATGGTTTCTACGTCATCTTGGTCCAGCAGATAGATCATGGCCGACATCCCTTGGATTCCTGAAGCTCCAGTCACCGCGACTTTCATGTAGTCTCCTTTGCAGAAAGTTGGAGTTCATTCATTGGAGAAAAACCTCTATTAACAAAATGATGTGCGGTCTTCGTTAAGTTTCCCGAACGATTCTTCGCGCCTTGCCCTCGAACCTGGGAAGGCTGTCTATGGCCACGATCTCCACTTCCGGCGTGACCTTGATGTTGTAGACCACTTCATCCAGGAATCTCTTCACCGCCGCCTTCAGCCGGTCGGCGGAGATGTCCGCGGAAGCGGGCTCCACCTTGATGAGGAGTCTTTTCCCGGACCCCGGACGGGGCACGACCAACTGGTACTCGATGGAGAACTCGGGGACCTGCCTGATGAAGTTCTCGATCGCCGAGGGGAAGATGTTGACCCCTCCGAAGTGGAACATGTCATCGGCCCTTCCGATCAGGCCGCCGTCCATCCGCAGGAACGTCCTCCCGCAATCACAGCGGTCATAGACAAACCTTACGAGATCCCCGGTCCGGTAACGAAGAAGAGGCGCGGTCTCACAGCACAGATTCGACAAGACCAGTTCCCCCACCTCACCCGGTCCGACCGGTTTGTCGGTCTCCTTGTCCAGCGATTCCGGAAGGAACATCGCCTCGTTCAAATGGGTGCCCTGCTGCATGACGCATTCGAAACCGAAATTCGAGATTTCCGTGCTGCCCACATCGTCGTAGTTCTTTGCGCCCCAGAGCCTCTCGATCATCGATTTGGTGGCGGGCACCTGCGCCCCCGGTTCACCCGCGGTCACGACCATCCTCACCTTCGAATGGGGCAGATCGATGCCCATCTTCTGTGCCAGCTGTCCCAGGAAGATGATGTAGGTCGGTGTGCCGCAGACGATCGTCGCCCCCCAGTCGATGATGCTTCTCAGCCGTGTCTCCGAACTCTGTCCCCCCCCCGGCACGATGGTGACCCCGTGCTGCTCCATGGTCGCCTGGAGTCCCCACCACGCTACAAACAGCCCATAGATAAATGGGAAGAAGGCCACGTCTTTGCTCTCCATGCCGTAGCCGCGGACATAGTAGCTGAACTGCTCGAAGCAGTTCTTGAACCAGTCCTTCTTGCTGAAAGGGACCCTCAAGGGCTTGCCCGTGGTTCCCGAGGTCTGGAACACACGACAGGCGGCCTCCTCCGGCAGGCAGGGAAAATCACCGAAGAGGGGATGCTCCTCCTGTGACCTCAGCAATTCCGACTTTGTGGTAAAGGGCACTTGTCGGACATCGTCCATGGTCCTGACGTCGCCTGGCGTGACCCCCGCCTCTTTGTACTTCCTCCTGTAAAAGGGGCTGTTCTCGATCACATACTTCATCTGCCGCCGAAAGAGCCTCAGCTGTCTCTTCTCAAACTCCTCCCTCGACAATGTCTCCAGCTCAGGGCGCCACATCTTTACCATAAGCACCTCTCTTGCTCGGAATATCTACTGATCTTCCTTTTTCGCCGCCTGGACCAGACCCTCAAAAACCCGGTGGGGATAGAACGGGGTCCGGTTCAGCCGGACACCGGTCGCGTTATAAAGGGCATTCGCCACGGCGGCAACCGTGCCGGCCACGTACCCCTCCCCGACCTCCTTGGTGTCGTAATGCTTGCCCTTCCTGTATTCCTCCGTAATGACGTCGACATAATCGGTCTCCACCATGTCGAGCGCGCAGGGGATCCTGTACTCGAGGAAAGAGGGGTTGATGACCGCCCCCTGGTCTTCGAGCACCTCCTCGTACAGCACGTGACCCTGGGCCATGGAGACCTGTCCGTCGATCTGGCCCTCCACCAGCATCGGGTTGAGCGGGAAGCCGCAATCGTGGGCCGTCGTCACGTTCAGAAGCTTCACCACCCCTGTCTCGGTGTCGACCTCCACTTCGGCCACCTGCGCATAAGAGGAGTAATTTTCCGTCCACCGGCCCCTGGTGGTGGCCAGGCTGGGGTGGTTCGGCTCGTCCTTCATGGTCCGGAAGTGGCCTACCCCGATGATCGAGTCGCCCCTCTTTTTCTGGATGCTCGAAGCGATCGCGGCCTTGTAGGAGATCTTCCTGTCCGGAGCGTTCTTCACAAGGATTTCCTTGTTCCGGGCCTCCAACTCGCTCGGGTCCGCATCCAGCGCCTCCGCAGCAACCTGGAGAAGTTTCTTCATCGCCTCTTCCGCGGCCTTTTTCGCCGCGTTTCCCGTCACCCACGTGAGCCCGCTGATCCACGACCCGATGTCCACGGTGGTCGTTTCGGTATCCGCCGCATAGACCTGAATCTCCTCGATCGGGACCGACATCTCCTCGGCCACGATCTGGCTGAGGACGGTCTCCGCCCCCTGCCCGAGATCCACGGCCCCCGTGATCAACGACACGCCTCCGTCATCATTGAGCTTCACAATGACCGAGGAGCTGTTGGGGTAGATCAGGCTGCCGCCGAAATAGGCGCAGGTGCCGATCCCGACACCTCTCTTGATCCTGGACCCGTTCTTCCTCTCCTCTTCCGCCTTCCTGTGCTTCTCCACAAAGTGGGAGCGGCGCGTGACCTCCTCCAGGCACTGTACAAGCCCGAAGTTCTTTGCTGAATCCTTGTTGGGGAGAACGTCCCCGGGGTGCCTGGCGTTCTTGACCCGGATCTCCAGGGGGTCCAACCCGAGCTGCTCCGCGATCATGTCCAGCTGGGATTCGACCGCGAACCGCATCTGGGGGGCGCCGTGACCGCGCTGGGGACAGTGGACGAGGGTGTTGGTGTAGACCGAATACCCCTCGTACTGGAGGTTCGGTATTTTATACGGGGCCATAAGGAAGCCCCATGAAAGAAAGATGATGACCACCCCGCTCCCCCGGTAGGCGCCGCTGTTGTTGATGGTCCGGACCTTCTGCGCAAGGATGGTGCCGTCGCGCGCGACCCCCGTCTTCAGCTCCACGATGAGGGGCTGACCGTGGCGCGCACCCTTGAACACCTCTTCGCGGCTGTAGACGATTCTTACGGGCAGGCGGCACTTCATGGAGAGGAGCGAGGCGATATACTCATGGTTGAAGAGATCGATCTTTCCCCCAAACGCCCCGCCGACGTACGTCTTCAGGACACGCACGTTCCCGTAAGGAAGGCCGAGCGTGTTGGCCAGCTTCTGGCGCTTCAGGAAGGTGCCCATGCTCGAAACCCACACATGCAGCTTCCCGGAGTGGTCGTAGCTCGCGACGATGGCCTGGGGCTCCATGTACGCGTGCGTGCGGAGGTGGCTCACAAAGCGGTCCTCGCGCACGATATAGGATTCCTGGAAACCCTTCTCGACATCGCCCCAGGCCGTCTCCGTCTTCCCGCCGATGTTCCTGAAGGGTTCCATCACCTTTGGATGGGAGGGGTGGATCTCGGGTGCATCGGCCTTCATCGCCTCCTCGGGGTCAAAAACCGCGGGCAGAGGTTCATACTCCACCTTGATCAGCCTGAGGGCCTCTTCAGCGATCGATTCGTCCGTCGCCGCCACCCCTGCGATCTCCTCCCCGATGTGCCGGACCCGGTCCACGGCAATCGGATACTGGTCTGCGGGGTACCGACCGGTCTCCACAAAGCCGTGTTTGATCTTGAGGGAGTCCTTGGCCGTGACGACCGCCTTCACCCCCACGAGCCGCTCTGCCCTGCTCGTATCGATGGACAGGATGCGGGCGTGCGGGTGAGGACTCCTCAACACCTTGCCGTAGA
>JAGVAP010000038.1 GCA_020060215.1 Deltaproteobacteria bacterium
ACCTGGGCAACAGCGGCCTGTGAAAGGATGCCGACGTAGGTCCCGAGGCTGGCCACCTGCACGGGGTCATGATTGTAGACGGGAGGTTCTCCATCGTATCTGGCGGCGGTGGGGTTATTCGTCGACATGTCGGCCAATTTTTCAAGAACCACCTCCACCTCAAGCTTCTGATCGGCGATTGCATGGAGATTTCCCGTCCAGTATTCCTTTCCCCTATACCCCAGCTTGAAGTTGTGGGGCGTCATTGGAACCGTAAATTGTGCATGCCCGCGGGCGTCTGTTTTCACAAACCTGTCCAGGTATATGCCGGTTTCGCTGTAGAGGTAAACAGGAGCGCCGGCGACAGGGATTCCATTCCAGGCCACGTGCAGAACCAGTGTACCTTGATCCTTCAGTCGATCCGGAGAAGAAATCGTTGGGCTGGCAGCAGAGGCGAGAACAGGTAAGAGAAGCAGGAACAAGGTGACCAGTCGAAGAATTCTCCGTTTCATGGCAGTCCTCGCTTCGAAGGAGGTGGGGTAGCGTCACATGGCAGGATCACCTAACTGACTCAAAGCACGTTTCATGCCGGTTTTGGTGTAAAGCTGCGGTTTTTGTTCTCATTGTTCTCGTGATGGCAGGCACTTGAAATCGTTTGAGTTTCAAGGGCGAGTCTGCTTGGGGCAAGACATCGATCTCGAATGGGAGCATCTGCTGGTGGGGGTGTTCAGGAGAAGTTGCACAGAAAATTGTGCAAACATAACCGAAGATAGTGCATCTCTGTTCAGCATCGGGAAAGGACCTCAGCACGATCTCCGCCCCCCAGGGGGGATGGTACTTCTTCTTGGGGGTTCTGTATGCACTGTGTCTGTTGCAACGGAGAGAAAGGTTTGGGGGTAATCATGGGGTGCCCTCCGTTTAATCGGGCTCAAGCCTGCACTTGGGGCTGTATCCCGTTGCCGTTCCCGTTTCCGTTCGGCGATGGAAGCGGTCGAGAACCAGTTCCCGGAGCTGCGTATCGAGCTGGGAGATAACTTCGGTGAAGTGCTCCCTCCTCCACCTCTGCCGTGGCGCCGTAGCTGAGGCTCCAGGAGCAGAAGTTCTTCCCGACCCGCCTGCCATAGTCAAATGAACTCTCTACCCCTACTCTTCCAGACGAAGCGAAAACAGCTAAACGAAGCAGGTAGGTGCAGCGGCATAGGCGGGCAGGTCTTCTTTGAAACCAGAACGCTACGCAATGGTTTTTTGACCCCTCTCCTCTGGTCCATAGTCTCCTATGGGCTGAGGTCGGATACCCCCGAGCATTGTCTGTGGCTGAATGGATCTTGTTCAGCCCTAGTCTCAAGGGGGTAAAATTCGGGTCACGGACCGGGTGCCGGGGGGTGCGAGGTCGACCCCTCGGGACGTGACCCCGAGCGCGACCTGGCCAGACGCCGGCCATTCCTTTCCCGCTCTTTATCGGAGAGCGCCTTTTCTCCGGGTAGGCCCGCAGCCACTTCTGCAGCTGAGGCTCTTCCGCCTCGTCCGGATCGAGACCCTCGATCCCGCCCCTGATTGTGCATTTCCTCTCGGGCATGGAGAGGGTGAAGTACCGGTCCGTCCTCCCCGCCCTCTTGAGGTCTGCACCCAGGGGGAGAACCGAAGGAGGCCTTGTTATGATGAGTGTTTCTATTGTGAAAAGGAATGAGGGCGGGGAGCCTGCTTCTGAAGGTACATAGGATCAGTTTTCGCTCAGGCTGCGCTCGATGGCAGTAGTCCGGTCGTCTGTGGGTATGGGCAACTGCGAGAATGTAGATGTAGTCTGCTTCGACAGAGTAAAGAATCTTGTACGGAAACCTGTAGCGCAAATGCCTTCTGACATCTCCTCTTTCTCTTGACCAAGCCGTGGGGATATTCACAAATTCTTCGGGTTGCGTTCTTGACCTCCTCTATGAATTGAGATCCCATTCCCGTGGCTTCAAGTTCATAGTATTCGAATGCAAGATCACATTCATGACTACGGCTTTTCTCCAAATACCAGCTGGGGGGAGTAAGGTAATAAGTGACAGATAAAGAAAATATTTTTCGGGGTGGAGTTGATGTTAAAACAAGGACTTGTGGTATTTTTAATTAAAAAAGTTGTCGCATGTCTGTTTCACTGAATAATACTTTTTCTGGTCCAAAATGAAACGAATTCGGCGACAAAATTCGAACCAGTATCACACCAGGTCGGCCTTACATGTTGGGCAAATCGTGACTTGTTTGCCGGCGAGCGGGTTCTTGCAATTCCCACATATCCAAAATACCGATTTCTGGGCTCCGTAAACAAGAAAAAGCAGAAAAAGCAGTATACCAAGAACGATTCCCGGAATTCCGAAAAAGAAACCTCCGATCAAACAAATCACCCCTACACCCTGAAGCATACAACCCGATCCAAAGTGCTCAGTCTTCTTCACCTTCTTGGCCTGAATCCGTTCCCCTTCCATAACTTCCCTCCTACATGTCAATTTTGAGTATGGCCGCTTTCAGGCTGGCTGCGTTGTCGCCCCACCAATCCGTGCCGTAGTATATGGAAATTTTGGATTTGTTGGGCTTTTCACTTAAAATTGTGCTGTGAAGAAAAATGCTTCTGTGAAGGATATCGTGTGCTTCGATCGTGATCACGCCTTGTTCGATATCGGTGTAAATGTCCGAATTCAGTTTAAGTTGCCCATAGAGAAATGATCTGTGATTATTACGTATATGGGCGACGGCTTTACGGTAGACGGCTTGGTAGCCCTGGTCCGTTTCGAACTCTATCGTTCCGAACGGTGATTGTTTGATTGAGTTTACCGTTCCTGGCGCGCATGATGCCAGTAAGCACAAGAAGATAAGTGGAAGAGATTTCAAGCTCATAAGTAACCTCCTTTGGAAATCTATTCCCTTGAAACAAGTTCCCTCGCAAACCAAATCACCTGGCCGATAATCCGGACGCTCCTTGCGTCTGCTTCATAGGGTGGGAATTCAAGTCTGTTTTCGCTGATGATCCGGATCCGGCCGCCCACGATGTTCTCCAGCCGCTTGATCATGATCGTATCATTCAGGCTCAGGGCGTAGATCTGGCCGTCAAAAACCCTGGCTCTTCCAGTATCCAGCATAACCACATCGCCGTCCTGGATGGTCGGATGCATGCTGGTTCCGCGAACCGGCATCAAGACAACGCTTTTGGGACTCGTGGCCACGCGGCGTATCCATTCTTTTCTAAAAGCGTAAAATTCTTTAAACTTTTCAGATAAGACGAACGCTCCTCCTCCGCCCGAAAGGTATGCCTCCGCCATTGGAACGAAGTCAAAATAGGATGGATCAAAAGCGCCGGGCTCGGGAATGGCCACGGCCGCAGGTACCGCCTGGCTGTCTTTTGCGTCATAGGTCGTAACCGTAAAGCCCTTTCCTTCAACCTTTGCTTGCTCAGTTCTACCCCATAACCCCTCCTGGTCGGCCGTTCGGTACTCTTCAGTCTTATCCTTTTTAAAAGGTTCTCCCTCTCCAGACAAAAGCCAGTCAACGCTAATGCCAGGGAAAGAAGCCTTGATGCTCATTAAGTAATCGCCCTTAGGTAAGGCATTTTCATTTACCCAACGTTGAACAGTCCGAAATGATACGCCAATTTTGGCAGCCAACGCCTTTTTGTCGTCGTCGGTCTTGATGGGGTGGAGCTGCGCCAGTCTCTCAGCAAAAGTCATTTTAGTTGCTCAGTTTTCGTTTCGCAATCTATTCAATTTTTGCGAAACAGATTGCGAAATGCTGTTTTTGGCTAAGTAACCGATTACTGGTTTAAAGCCTAAAAAGGCATAAAAATGGATTGCGAAACAAAAATAGGCTTGACACCACGCCAAAAGAGGCATATAAGCCTGAATACAAAGTTAAGCCTGTTTCGAAGTGAGGGATTGGTTATGCACCCTGCAGACATCAAAGCGGCTTTGGAGAAGAAAGAGGTCAGCCAACTTTCGATTGCGAAAGAACTGGGTGTAGCCGCCCAGTCGGTTGGCGACGTGATCAGGAAAAAAACCGTTTCCGATCGAATCATGAGGGCTATCTCCTCCGCGATCGGGGAAGACTACAGAAAGGTGTTCCCCGAGTATTATCTAAAGAAGCCGAAGAGAAAGAATTCCAAGACAGCCACTATTTAAGGCTGATTTATAAACCTTATCGTTTTGGCGGTCAATGTCTAAGTCCCCCGTAAAAACTGACAGTTCCCAAATGAGCATTTTCGATGCGATGAAGCGCATCGCGGAATCGTTCGGCTCGCCAACCACAGAAGGGGAGATGCAGATCCGGGACCGGCTACGGGGGGCCATGCGTGCCGCGATCAAGGCGTCTCCCCTTTCCCGCCACCAGATCGCCGGAGAGATGAGTCACCTTTGCGGCGAGACCATTACCAAAGAGATGATTGATTCCTGGACCCGGGAATCGGATGAAGCGAACGGCAGGCCGGCCAGGCACATCCCTGCTGAATTTCTTCCGGCATTTTGCAAGGTGACCGGGTGCAGCGAGCCGCTGCGGATTATGGGGCAACTGGTTGGGTTGTTCGTTCTACCCGGCCCTGAGGCCATGCGGGCGGAGATGCACCGGTTGGATGAGAGGATCAAGCACCTTCAGACGGAGAAGAGGAAGCGCAAAGCCTTCCTGAAGGAGATGGAACTGAGTCAGTAAGCAAAAAAATTTGCCCTGCGGGCGTACATAGTTTCATTTAGTAGCACTGTACGGGATCACGCAACGGGACTTCTTAATACAGGATCTGAGGTAGACCATGAACGGGGCTGAAGCGGTAACGGTTACAACGAAAGAACTGGCAGGAATGCTCGGTATCTCCACCAGGGCCGTGCAGATTAGGTCCATTAAGGAAGGCTGGTCCTGCGAGATCGCGAACGCCAGGGGTGACCGGAAGTACCAGATTTCAAAGCTACCTCCCGACGTTCAAAAGGTCTACGTCGCAAAAAATGGCGTTTCCGCTTCCCTTCTTCCCGTCCTCGCTCCCGAGGCGGCGAAGAAGCTGGCCGAACCAGCCATTACCCAGGGGAGCAATCTATATAATATAGATACGGCCGAAACCTGGGCGGATGCCTGCCTGGACCAGGGCGTGCTTCGGGATCCCCGCGTGGCCAAGTGCGTCAAGATCGTGCAGGACGCGCAGAACATCCCGAAAGGATGGAAGAAAAGGGCCTGGATCGAGCACGTTGCCCGGGAAAACGAGCTGAAGAGCTTTCAGCAGGTCTACCGCTACCTCGAAATTTACCGCGAAAAGGGAATCGCCGGTTTTCACCACGTCAAGTCCACGCGGAAGCAGCCCAAGAGCTGGTCCCAGGAAGCGGTTGATTTCTGGATCGGCCTCTGCCTGAAGAAAGAGCACAGAAAGCTCTCAAAGGACGGGAAAAAGCAGCTTTACTCCTACCTCCAGGAGGAAGCGCAGGTCCGCAAGTGGGATATCGGGGGTTACGAGAGCGCTCTTTGGTGGTTCAAGAAGCGCGGCGTGCCCCAGCTCCTCACGCTTCAGCGAGGCGGCATGCGCGCCCTCGACAACCTGCTTCCCCCGGTGGTCCGCTCCTATGCGGACCTGGCGCCCTTCGAGCTCCTGGTCGGCGATCAGCACCGTTTCGACTTCTGGGTCGTGGACGAGCTGACCGGCGAAGTGTTCCGGCCGGAGGGATATTTCTGGCAGGATCTCCGCACCCGCTCCTTTTACGGCGGGGCCCTGGACAAAAAATACGACAGCTATCTCATGGGTTTGGCCCTCAGGATGGGCCTCAAGGTGTTCGGGCCTTTTCGCCAGATCTACACCGACCACGGAAAACCCGAGGAAAGCCAGTACGTCATGAGCATTCTCCGGGAGATGCGCACCCTGGGGCTCGAAGCCTGCCGCACCATCGATGCTGAAATCGACTGCGGCGACGGAGAAACGGTGAACCCCTGCGTGCTCATGCCGGGAACCCACCGAAAAGCCATCGTCCGAAACGCCAAAGCGAAAATGATCGAGAGCACGAACCGGGTCCTCGAGGGGATCCTCCGGAGCGTGTTCCGGGTGCCCGGGTACGTGAAGACCCTGGGCGGTTCACAGGAAGAGAACGAGGTGGACCAGGACGAAATCCGGCGGCTCGCGGAAGGCGGCGCTCTTCTTACCTTCAAAGAGTTTTTCCTCACTGTTTTGAAGGCGATGGACTACTACAACGCTCAAAAACCGCACAGGGGTGTGCTGAAGGAGTGGGCCTGGAAGCCGAAACCCGCAACAGCCACCCCTATGGACTGCCTGAAAGCCTGCTACCTCGAAGGCTGGCGCACAACACAGCTTTCGGAGGAGGCGATCGACCTGGTGTTCCTGCCCAGGGCCAGCCGGAGCGTGAAGCGCGGCCGCATTACCTTCAATAATGAGCTGTACGAGGATAAACGGGAGTGGAGCAATAAGATTACCCACCTGGTGAACCTCCACGACCAGCGGGTGGAGTTCCGGTACGACCCGATGGACCCGGAGTGGTTGCTGGTTTTCCACAATGACGAGTTCATCTGCAAGGCCGAGCCGGTGGAGTACTCCTCCATGAAGGACAACGCTTTGGCCGCCCGCAAGATCGAGCAGAAAGCCCGGATGCGAAAAGGTTTCCTGCTGGAGTACCGAAGGCTTACCAGCGCAGTGCCGGACATCCTGTCTTACTCCAAGGTGCCGAGCGAGGAGCGCGCTGCGGCGATCGTGGGGAAGGATAAAGCCAAGCAGCTCAAAGAGCAAACCGACCTGACCCGGGAGCGCACGGCGGATGAGCTCGCGGCCGAGGTGGAGGCGATTGAAGCCTACACTCCCCGGAAGCCGAAACCCCTTCATACGAACCTTACCGAGCGCTACACCTGGTGCATTAACGAAATCGCCGAAGGGCGGGATCTGGACGATGCCGACGCCGGGTTCGTGAAGGAGCACGAATCGTCAATGGATGAAGATACCCGGGCCTACTGGGATATTTACAAGGAGAGTCTTGGACTTAAGGAGGCTGCACTATGAAGGATTTCTTTTTGCCGACACAGAATTTTCAGCGGTTAAGCGAGCTCTGCAGCGAGCTGATCTCCTCCCCTCTTGGAATCGAGATGGCCGCGGTTATCGGCCCTCCCGGAAGGGGCAAAACCACTGCTGTGGAGCGGATTGTGGTGACGATGCCGCAGGCCGCGTACGTCTACTTTGAAGAGCGTTTCAGCCCGGTAGGGCTTATCCGGGAGATCGCTTTTGCGGTGGCAGGCGTGCGGCCAAGCACAACCCAGAGCTGCATCGATGCCATCCGTGACGAGTTGTCCCGCAAGCGCAAAATCATCATCGTGGATGAGGCGGACCAGATGTCAATCAAGCACCTGAACCAGCTCAGGGCCTTCCACGATCTGCACAAGTCGCCGATTTTGCTGGTGGGCGTCGCCGATCTCCAGCGGAAACTGGTGAGGGACCCCAGGCTCAAGAGCCGCGTGCGGATGACGCTTTCCTTCGAGCCGGTAAGCCAGGCGGACATCGTGGTGTTTTACCGAAAGGCTCTTGATCTGGCCGTTACCCCCAGCCATTCGGCGAAGCTCCTGAAGCATGCCAAGGGCGATTTCCGCTACCTCATTGTGGATGCGGCCCGGGTGGAGAGGTTTATGAAGGCGAGCGGGTTACGGGAAATCACCGACGACGTGATCGACATGGTGGTGAAGGAAGATGGGGCGGAATAAGTCAGAGGTCAGGAAGGTCCAGGGTCCAGGGTCCAAGGTCAAAGAAAAAAGGGGACCAGCGCAGACGGTTCGGGAAGCGGCACGGCGGCTCGGCACGTTCACGACCGACGATCTCTATCGGGCCGACTGTGACAACTACTTCCGGAAACCGCAAATTACCAGCGCGCTCAGGGATTTCTGTAAATCGGGAGAGGTCAGGAAGGTCCAGGGTCCCGGGTCCGGGGTCGAGAAAGCAGTGTATGAATACGTTGCGGAGCGCACCTGGGGCTTCGGTGTCCGAGAGAAGGTCTACCGGGCCATGCACGTCAAGGGGTTGTTTACGGTGCGGGATATCCACGTGCTGAGCGATGCCGAGCACAGTTATGTGTGCGCCCTGGTCCGGAGGCTGATCGAGTCAGCAGACATCGAGCCGGCAGGGAGGGCGCCGGGGCCCAGGAGGCCGGAGGCTGCGTACCGGGTGAGGAACCGGGATGACTTCTTCCTGAAATTCGTGAGGGGATCGCGCGGAGGCGCAAAGACGCAGGGGGTGTGAGCTATGGGACGAAAAAAGGCCATATATGTATATCACTTCCACGCATTACACCAGCCTAACTCCAGCGTGATCAACCACTTCGACGGAATACTGGAGCGCAGCGCTCCAATATGGGGCATAGGCGACTACGATGACGCCAAGGCCGTTATTGCCGAGAAAATGGCAGGCCGGCCAAAGCCGGAAACGGTTGTAATCGATTCGCTTTCCTTTTTGGGGACGAGGAAGTCATGAAAAAGACTACTACACAAATGAGTAGTATCCGGCGGGCGCTGCTGGCGAAGGTACACATTGCGCTCAAAGATTTGGGCATCGATGACGATCTGTACCGGCTCATTCTCCGGGAGGAATTCGGCGTTGCGAGCTCTGCGGCCCTTTCTGCCAGAGAGCTGGAGGCCCTGATCGCACGGTTCGAGAGCAAGGGGTGGAAACCGAGCCGGACCCCGAAGAGCAAGGCACAGAGCGCTCAGGCGCAGGTAGATGCCCTGAAGGAACGGATTGGGCAGAAGCTCATCTATTCGGATTTCGATGAGACCCGGTTGCGCGGGCTGGTGCGGCGGATCTGCGGAGTGGACGATCTCCGGTGGTGCGGTGACGCTGTGCGGCTCAAAAGGTTGCTGGCCGTGATCGGGAGCATGATGGAGCGGGGAGACATCAAGGTGGTGCAGGGCACGTAAGTGCGATTGTACATCCATTACATAATCAAGAAGGAGAGCTGAATGAGACTGATAAAACCAAGTTTTGAGATCCTAGACATTATGGGTGATTTTGGCGAGGGGGAATCCCTTGCTCTGATCGAGAAGGCTGGGAGGACGTGTTACAAATCTGAGAGCCGGATCACCGAGGACTCCGCCAGTCGTTTTTGTCAAGCGATTCTGAAGAACGGCCATGAGTCCGTGATCGAGCACTCGGCTATGACGGTGAAGATCATCTGTGATCGTGGTGTCACACATGAATTAGTGAGACACCGACTATGCGCATTCTCGCAGGAAAGCACCCGGTATTGTAATTACAAAGGCGGAGTTTCTTTTGTGATTCCGCCGTGGTCGGCCTTCTTCCCCGGAGAGTACACCGCACTCGACACACCGAAAAAGTATTCCGCTGATGCACAATGGTTCACTGCCATGATCGAGGCAGAGGCCGTCTATCGAAACTTGCTCACAGAGGGCTGGTCTCCTCAGATGGCAAGAAGTGTTCTCCCGAACAGCACTAAGACCGAGATCATTGTCACGGCGAACTTCCGTGAGTGGCGGCACATTTTCAAATTGCGAACTTCCGAAGCGGCACATCCTCAGA
Organism: Deltaproteobacteria bacterium; assembly: GCA_020060215.1. The sequence continues at coordinate 9,497 of JAGVAP010000038.1, forward strand.
TGCGGGAAATCATGATCCCTCTCCTTGCTGAGGTGCAAGCGCGACTTCCAGTCATTTTTGAGGCCTGAAGTTATCCAACTATCGCAATCAATGAATCGACGAAGGAGCGACCCGGGCATGAAAAACGACGCAGCGCATGAACCGTCCAACGATACCCTGGGGACGTGCCAGCGGGGGGCAAATAAAGACGGTCTGGCCTCCTATAAGAGAATGGCAGCGTGCGGGACGCTCCTTCGTGGGCTCATTGTTTGTCAACTTTTGTCAACTCTCTGCAGCTCTGCGCGAGGAGTGAGGTTGTCATGATTGCAATGTCGGAGTTGGGGATCGATCCGAAGACCAGGGAGCACCGGAAAATACCGCTCACTGCGGTGGAGGGGGCGTTTCTGTCGGTGATCTGGGTGGATCACGTGGGACGCGAGAACTGCATCTCGGCCGATGCGTTCGCTCATCGGTTGGCTGTGCGTCTGGGGTCGTCGCCGTCTGATTCGTGGTTCCTCGAGGAGTGGAAACGCGGGATCCGGTTCCTCCAGAATCATCTTCTCTGTGAGCACAACATTCCTGTGTACTCGGCGGCCGGCAAGGGCGGCGGGTACTGGATCGGGGAAAGCCGAAGCGAGGGGAATGCCTTTTTTGAGACGTTCCGGAAGCGCGGCTTGACGGGCATGGTGAAGGCCAGCCGGGGCAAGAAATCGGCGATGGTCGACATGGTCACCCAGATCGCGTTTCAGTTTGACGAGCTCGTGGACAAAGCGGGCCTGAAGGTGGCTGCAGATGAGAAGGAAGTGAACACCGCGATCGAGATTGTGGACGTTTTTTTAAAAAAAATGACGGCGGATCCGGAGCGGTTTTCCGAGGGGTTGAAAAAGATCAGCAAGAAGTACGGCAGCGTGTTGGTGCCCAAGGACCGGTATGACCAGATCATCGAGGGGCTGAAGGCGAAGAGCGTGGAGTTGAGCGCGTTGGCGTCGGCGCTGGAGCACTGAAAAGACAAAGGGACACGGATCTTTACGGATGAACACGGATAAGGGCCTGGACTGGATAGAAGAGGAGCAGTGGAAGAACATGAATGAGATTCTGCTGTTCCCGGGCACTGCGGCGGAGTTCGAGGCGGCGGCGGAGCGGCTTGCGCATAGGTTTCCTATGTTCTGTAAGTGGTGCCTGGCCGAGGGAAATCATACTCAGACCGGTTGGGGCCCCAAGCGGGGGATGACGGCGATCTGCGAGCGGCACAATGATGCGCAGAAGGAAGAAATCAGACAACGGTTCCCAGAGGCAGGGAGGATGTAGCGGCTATGGAGTCCATGAGGAAGAGGGATCTCAGGCTGGTGAAGCACGATCATCTGTGCAGGCAGGGAAGCAGGAAGGCCAGGGTGGCTGTAAAGAGGATGAAGCAGTGCGCCACAAAGCGCGACCAGGACGGGTTCGACCAGGCGGCGAAAGATTTCGATCGGGCGGTCCGGTTGTTCGACCTGGCAAGCCAGGAGCTTTGCAGGAGGCCGGAATGAAAGGCAGAGGTCAGCAAGGCCAAGGCGGCAAAAGCAGGGACTGGATGTGGTACCTGGAGCAGCTCCGGAGCAATGAGTGTTTGTGCGGGAAAGAGAAGCATCCGAAGCGATCGTTCTGTTATCGGTGCTATACCGCGCTGCCGTTCGAGATGCGGCAGGAGCTATATAAGCAAATGGGCGCGGGGTACGAAGAGGCTTTTGAAGAGGCGGCCAAGTATCTCACCGAAAATGTGTGGTGATGGATGGTTCGACGGTGGACATGCCGGCATTACAGCGAATGCCTGGACCAGGCGGCGAGAGTCAACGCGCGCCAGGTCTCGTGCGACGGGTGCGAGCGGTATGCGCTGCCGGATCCGGTGGATGTTGAGGAGTCTTGTTTGCGAGGGGTTATTGTGACGCGCCCCAGGGATGCCGCAAAGAAGGAGATTGTGATGGAAAAGCAAAAAGTTGAGGGGGGGGGTACACTTAGCTGCCCGAAGTGCGGGGTTAATCCAGCTACTGTTACCACGGATGGAAGAGTTTATGCCTGCAAGCAGTGCCGAAGTAATGCGATCAGCGCGGGAAGGCGCAAGGCCAGAGGTCAGAGGTCAGATGACAGCGGTCAGCAAGGACATTCTCGCGCAGAGACGCAGGGACGCAGAGAATACCATATCGATGTTTCCAGACTGGCCAGGGCTGTTGAGCTCGTGAATACGGTTGCCGTGCTCTGCACAGATGGGAAGCATTCTGAGGCGATCGCGCGGGTGTATGAGGAGCTGACGGCAAAGGCGTAAAGACCTGGATTCCGGCTTAGAGCCTGCCGGAATGACGAGAATGGAGGCGGCAATGGAGATTTACACGATAAAGCGTGGTGTGATGCGGCAGTTGCCGGAGGACTGGAACCTGAAGCAGCTGGTTAAGTACATTGGCGCTTTTTTCTTCGGCCTGATGCTGGGGCACATCTGGCCCTATATGCAGGGGTGAGAAATGGGGATAGTACAGCTGACAAAGCCGATCAGGAAGGCGATCGAGGAATTTGGTGACCGCACGAAAGACCGGCTCACCTGGGAATGGTTTGATGCTGAGACCCGGACGGGGATATCAGGATATGCCCTCTATATCTGTACGGCATTCCACGAGAACGGGCGAAGAGTCAGCCGCAGGCTATGGTGCCATCCGACCAAGCAGTATGCTCTTCAGATTGCAGAGGCGTTAGAGAATGATATCGGGGCATCGGATCAACTGCAACAGCTCCGCAAGCTGATTTGTGGCATGGAACTGGCGCAGGCCGAGGTTAAAGAGAGGTGACCGTGATGGGCTGCGAAAAGAAAACCTGCCGTGAACTGGATGAGCTGTTCGGAAAATTGAAGGCGGCAGCCACCCGGAAAAAACATGTTGATGCGAACGGGCTTTCCCCTAACCAGTCCTATTTCTGCTACGTGCAGGCACTGTCTCTGTTTCGCGAACACTACGGCGACGAGGGAATGGAGCTGTTTTGGGTCATGATGCCGGAGCCGGATCCTGAGTTCTGTTGGGAGAAAAGGGGCAAGGGGGCAGTGACGCAGAGGGACGCAAGGGACTGAGGAGACGTAAGGGTGGTGCGATCTTACAAGCACGTCGGACGCTGGAGGAGGTAAACGGAAATGCCCATTTTGAATTACACAACGCAAGTTGACTTCACAAAATCTGCCCTGGAAATACAGATGAAGCTGGCCTATGCGGGAGCTATGCAGGTCATGGTCGATTACGACAAAGATCGGAGGCCCACCGCGATCTCTTTCAGGATCAATACACCTCATGGGCTTCTTTCTTTCTATCTGAATCCAAACGTCCAGGGTGTTTTCGACGCCATGAAGAGGAACCCCAAGATTCCACATCGTTATAAGACGATGGAGCAGGCGAAGCGGGTTGCATGGAGGATTGAAAAAGACTCCGTGGAGGTCATGCTGGCGAAGGTTGAAGCAGGGTCCGCGAAGCTGGCCCAGATGTTCATGTACTGTGTGCAGGACGCGCAGGGCCGCACCTTCTACCAGATATTCGAGGCTGGTGGAATCAGGCAACTCACGGAAGGTCCGAAAGACGAATTGGAGAGGCGCACTATTGAGGAAAAGTACGGGGTCTGAAGCTATCTAACTATCGTGAGTTGAATGAGATCGATATGAGATGTCCGCATTGCACAAAGGAGTTTAGCATGCAAGAAGCTACGGCCGAGCAGGACTTGCTCGACATTATCAGGCTGCAGCCTCGATTCGGGGAACACAGCCGGCTCGCGTCTGAGTACGTGGAGCTTTTCGGGGTGCCTCTCAGGCTGAAGCCAAAGAAGTACCTGCGGCTGCTTATGGAGGTTGCCGCTCTGTTCGAAAAAAAGCAGTTCGAACACCAGAAGCGCACCTATGCGGTGACCCTGCCGAACATTGTGGAAGGGCTTAAGCGGATGTGCAACAAGCGATGGCCTGAGCCTATTGAAAGTCACACGTACCTGAAAAAAGTGCTGATCACCATTGTGCAGACCGAACAGACGCAGGAGCTCGCCAAGAGGGAGCGGTATCTGGCGGCGCGGGAAAAGGGGGCGCCCAGGGAGCCAGAGGTCAAAGATCAGCGGTCAGATGTCAGAGAGGAACAGACGGGGAAGCGGATCAGCGACTGGATACGAGAAGAGAAGTTTATGAAGGCAATGCCGTAAGGGACCACAGGGACGAAAGGGACGGAAGGAATGCCTAAGTTTGTCAATCTTCGGGAGGTGGTAGCAAAGCCATTGTCTGTGCCGATACCATGTCCGGTTTGTGGAAAACGCATCTTTGACTGGCAGGGGCCTCCGCCGGATGCGGACTTTTCCCAGCAGGTGCCGTGCAGCAACCTCTGTCGACGTCCCGTGTGGGTCACTGCGCGTCACATAAGAAAGTGTTTGACAAAGGAAATGACATAGAGTAAGCACACAACTTGGACGCTGAGAGCAGCCTTAGAGCAGCCAGACCGAAAGGTCCAGCGTGAAATCACGGCCCTTGGAGGCCCACAATTCGGTGAATTCCGAGTTGTGGGCCTTTTTATTTGGGCCGTGACGAAAAAATCGAGGGGAGCATGCCTCGTGGGTATACGCAAACAAAGAGAAGCGGCTGGGAGTAACTGGAAAGCGTGTGGCGGACGGGGTGCACGGGGGACCCGTCCAGGCCGAACCGGCGGAAACCGAAGGCCCCTGTGCGAGAAACCAGCTGCACCGTTCGGGTTGGCGCTATTAAGGGCCGGAGTTCCGGCGGCATGATGACGGCAGGCGGGGGTGGTGATCCGGTGATCCACCCCCAAATCAACGAGATGAGGCCAATGAAATGAAACATGCGACAACTTTCATGGAGCGGATCCGCAAGGTCAGGAAGCAGTTGCAGCAGCAAGATACCCGAGCGACGGTTCCGCCCATTTATTTGCGCAGGCCGCAATGTGTCGGCAATTTCTTTTCTGTGGGGACGCCGCCATGCACTTCGCTGGCGTGGGTGAGCATGAACTGAACAACCTGGATTCCCGACGGGGAAACATGAAAGTGGCAATTATCGAATTCGATGGTTGTTTCGCGGTCGAGCTGGAGGCCGAAAACATGGATGACGCGGCCATGCTGATGCGGTTTGGCGCGAACACGACCAAGGAGCTCCGCAGCGTTAACGTGTACGCGCAAAAGGGCGGTGTTTTCGAAGGCAGTGTCGTTTTCGGAAAGAGGAAGAATGCTTCCTCGAGGATCAATCGATGAGAGCAGAAAGCCAGAGATCAGAGGTCAGAGGTCAGAGGTCAGCAAACGATCCAAAGATCGATGACGAGCGGTTTTTGAAGGCGGTTCGCGAAGTGCTCGAGAACGAGGGCGGATATGTCGACGATCCCCATGACAAGGGCGGGGAAACGAAATTTGGCATCTCGAAACGCTCTTATCCAGGGCTCGACATTGCCAATCTCACGAAAGAGCAGGCTTGTGAAATTTACTATCGCGACTGGTGGCTGCGGTACCGCTACGGCGAGATCTCGAACCTGGAGCTGGCGACCGAGCTGCTCGATATCGCCGTCAACGTGGGTCCCAAGCCGGCCGCCATGATCATGCAGCGGGCAGTGGTGAGCAGCATGGGCGAGTGGCTGGACGTCGACGGACACCTCGGAGACATCAGCCTCGCGGCGATCAACAGCCATCCGAACCAGGGCTGGTTGCTGGACCGGTTCAAGCTGCTCGCGATCGAGAACTACCTGAAATTGCGGAATGACCGGTTTCTGGCCGGGTGGGTTAGAAGGGCGTTGAACTGAAAGGGATCGTCCCGCTCACGAGCGGGACTCCTACAAGAGGGCTGTGAAATGGGCTTTGACTGGAAGGGTATTGTCAAGACGGTTGCGCCGGGGATTGCAACGGCGCTCGGGGGGCCGCTTGCGGGCATGGGCGTGGCGGCGATCTGCAGCGCGCTGGGAATAGAGAACGACCCCCAAAAGCCTGATGAGACAGAGGCTCGCATAGCGCAGGCCCTGCAGGTAGCCACTCCCGAAACCCTTCTGGCGCTCAGGCAGGCCGACAACGAATTTAAGATCGCCATGCGGAAGGCGGATATCGACCTTGAAAAAATACATGCTGACGACCGCGATAGCGCCCGGAAAAGGCAAATGGCGCTCAAGGACAGGACCCCGGCCAACCTCGCCTATATCCTGACCATCGGATTCTTCAGTGTGATCGCGGCCCACATTTTTTGCACTATCCCGGAAGAAAACCAGACCCTGCTGAATATCATGCTGGGCACGCTCGGCACTGCCTGGATTTCAAGCATGGTGTACTTCTTCGGCTCCACTATAGGATCCAAAGGCAAGGACAGCGCTATTGTTCAAATTGCATCGGGAGGAAAAGTTCAATGAGTCCGGATCAGATCACGGCACTGACTTCGCTGTTGGGGTTGATGGACAAGATGGCCGGCTGGCCGTTCGGCATGCTGTTTTTTGTGATCATCATCGGCCCTTGGATCATGGCTCTGATGCTCGGGTTCGGCTACCGGAAAAGATTTGAGAGTGTGGTCGGCATGTACCAGGCGAACGTGCGGCTGGTCGAGAAATTTGTCGAGTTGAGCGGCGATCTCAAGGATGTGGTGATCATGAACACCCAGGCGTGGCAGCGCACATGCGATGCAGTGGAGAAGAATCAGTTCTGCCCGCAGATAAGGCTGGAGAAGCACGCGAAAGGGGTGCAGGTAGGATGAGCGAACGATTGAAATTTCAGGGGAAGCTCCTGGAAAAGAAGCAGGAAGCTGAGCGGTTGCGGCTGCTCCTGAAGGGCCTTGTGAAATCGCTCAGGGATGCACTGGACCCGACCGAGCCCGTGGAGGAGCTGGACCGGGAGTTGATCGTGCAGCAGGCCGCTGATTTCGGTCTAAAGCAGATCGATCTGCTCCAGGTCAACGCGGAGATCCGCGCGCTTAAAAAGGAATTGGGAGAGCGCTGAAATGGCGATCGAGCAGGAACTTAAAGACCGGGCCAGAGAACTCTACGTGTTCGACGGCCTCACCCTCGACCAGGTCGCCAAAGAAACCGGGATCCCCGAGAGCACGGTAAAGCGCTGGTCTGCGGAAGACGGCTGGGCCGATGAGCGGCGGGAGCATAAAGCTACGCTCCAGGACATTCGGCGGAACACCCTGCAGCTCCGGAAAGCCTTTGTGGCCAAGGCGATGGGCTCTTTGGACCCTCAGGATGTGTACGCGGCGGTGCGGTTGGAGGCCCTGGCGCAGAGGGGGGCGAAGAAGGAGGAACAGGTTGCGCAGGCGGAAATCGATCGACCGAAAGTTTTTCTGGAGAACCTGCAGTGGATCGCCGGGTGGCTGAAGGAGAACGACCCCGATGGCTTGAAGGTCTTGGCGGTCAATATCGACGCGATGACGGAAGCGTTCAAGGCGGAGTGCTTGAAGCATGGCAATGCGTAGGCGGCCACAGATCACCGAAGGGCAGTACGACAAGCAGGTTGCGGAGCTCAGGCTCTTCATCCGGGAGAGCGTTTCGCCCTTCGAAAACGATACGCCGGCCAAGAAACGCGAGCGCGTGGAGAGGAGCAAGTGGGACAAGCTTTTTTTCATGCGCACCTACATGCCGCATTACTTCACCGTTGCTTTCGGCGAGTTTCACAAGGAGTGGGTCGGGTTCACTGAGCTGACAGACCAGTTCGCGCTGATCGGCGCGCCCAGGGAGCATGCGAAGACAACGTTTTTTACCTTCGGAGATCCTCTCCATGTCATCTGCCACCGGCTCATCTGGTTTGGTTACATCATCTCCGATACGCACGAGCAGGCCCAGGCCTTCACCGTGTCGATCAAGCTGGAGTTGGAGGAAAACGTCAGGATTCGACATGACTTCGGGAACCTGAAATCCAAGAACTGGTCGGACGACGAATTCAAGACGAAGACCGGTGTGCTGATCATGGCACGAGGCCACAAGGACAAGGTCCGCGGCATCAAAAACGGACCGCACCGGCCTGATTATGTGCGCTTTGACGATCTTGAAAACGATGAGAACGTCGAGAATCCGAAGCGCGTAAAGAGACTGATCAGCTGGATCCGGGGCTCGGTTCTTGGTTCGATGGGCGAAGGGTACAACGCCCTGATGGTGGGCAACTTGTTCAACCCGCGCTCTGCGATCGCGCAGCTGATCGCGATGAAGGACGATGAGACCGGGGACCCGCTGTACGCTTCGAAGGTGTACCAGGCCATCCTGGATCCGGACACCGATCAGGCGCGGCCCTTGTGGCCGGCCAGGTGGTCCATGAAGCGGCTTCTTGCGAAGAGAAAGGACATGGGGTCTTTCGATTTCAACCGCGAAATGATGAACAAGGTCGCGGTGGAAGGCTCGCCTTTCCCGGAAGAGCAGGCCAAGTACTTCGTGCGGATCGAGCTTGTGAATGTACCTCTGCTCGTCGCCACTGCCGTCGACCCTTCGGCCAGGGCCGGAGAAAACAACGACTTTCGCGCGGTGGTCACCTGGGGGCTGGATCCGAGTCAAATGGTTTTCCGGTGTCTCCATGCCTGGCTCAAGAAGCGGTCGATCGGGGAGATGTTCGCGGCAGCCTATGCGCAGAGGGATGAATACCAGAGCGCGAACGTCTTCATCGAAGAGAACATGCTGAAAGACTTTTTGCACGAGGCCATCCAGAACTACGCGAAACAAGTGGGGCGGTATCTGCCCTGGATCCCGGTGCAGCATAACACCAACAAGGAAGGGCGCATTGTCGGGACCTGCGCGTATTTGTGGGAGTTTGGGAAAATTCAATTTGAAAAAAATCACAGCGACCAGAACGTGCTGGTGGATCAGTTCATTTATCTGCTTACTCAATCGGTGCACGACGACGGTCCGGACGCATCGGAAATGGCAATCAGCGGGCTTCAGAGCGGCCTGATCACTGCGGCCGTGGCTCCGCCTCCGAAGGACGCGAGAGAGGATTATCACGCGCCGCGCGGCGGCAGGATCTTTGGACACATGCTTCCAGGATTGTGAGGGTAAAAATGGCGGTAAGCACAGGCGGAATCAGGTTTAGGGCGTTGACAGGGGAACCCAACCGGCTCACGAAGGGGCTGGTAGTGACGAAGAGACGAAACACGATCCTCGCACTTGGGCTCATCCTCGTGGTTTTGTTTGGCCTGGCGGCGTCGAAAGACTATCTCTATGGGTTGATTAGCTACGATCCGGACACCGGCATCATGACGGTCAACAAGCCCACCACGTTTACAGGGTCCGCTTCCATAGGCACTCCGCGCGTTGAGAAAACAACTACCGTGAGTTGAATAGTCGAAGGAAAGGTAACGATGTTTTCATTCCTGCAAAATGTGATTCTCAAAATCAAGGGTGCAGGTGCAACGATAACCAATTCGTGCCCGGACGAGAGTCCGGTATTCGCGAGGAGCCGGGGGCTTCCCTTTGGCCTTGAGAGCTCTCGCACCGGGCATGGTCAAATCTCAAAATTGGAGGGCAATGAAATGGAACGACAGGAATTGGACCAGAAGATCAAGAAATTTCAAACGCACCTTTTGATCGATCGCGGTTTGCGGCCCCTCACGCGTGAGCTCTATGCAAGAATCATAACCAGGGTGCTGAGCGACATTGATTGCCTGATGCCTTCGAAGGAAGAAATTTCGGAGTTTGTCTATTCCCTTTATGAGAGCGGCAAGAGCGAAACGCACATCAGGAATATTCAGCTCGCGGTCGAGAATTACATGGGATTCCTCGGCATCGAGGTCAGCTACAAAAGACCAAAGAAAAAACGCCGCCTGGTCAGCGGTGCGCTGAGCGAAGCGGAAGTCGCGGTATTGATCGCGGCTGCGAGCAATATCCGCGAAAAGGCGATCGTGAGCCTGCTTGCCTCCAGCGGGATCCGCAACCGAGAGCTTTGCGGATTGAAAGTCCGGAATATCGATTTTGGAAACAATCGCGTTCGGATCGAAGAGGGAAAGGGCGGAAGCTCTCGCGCGTGCGTTATCAGCGGAAGCTGCGTGACGGTGCTGCTTGCCTATTTGCAGCAATACCAGAGAGAGCAGGACGATTTTCTTTTTACCACGCTGCGAAAGAACGAACCGTATACGCCGTGGGCTCTCCGGCGTCTCATCAAAAAGCTCGCAAAACTGGCAAACCTGGATAAGCGCGTCCATCCCCATAAATTGAGACATTCCCTTGCGACGAACATGTTGGGGCGAAGGGCGAACCCCAAGACGGTTCAGATGCAGCTGGGTCACCGGCATTTGTCAACGACCGAAATTTACATGCACAGTGGATACGGCTGGGAGCTGGAAGTTGCGTTTTGCCAGCCTGCGTATCTGTAGGAGCGTCAATGGGAATTCGCAATTTTCTCGTACGGAACTTTTTGAGCGGTGAGATCGATCAGCAGGTTACAGAGCGGCTGCCTGCTGCGGTGGGCCTGAAGCTGAACGAGATCGGTTGGCGAAGGCTCACCGGGTCACCTACCCGCGAGCTGCCCATGATGGACCAGGGCCGGGCCATCGAGGTGGCTTACTGGCTTTGGAAGACGAACCCGATGGCCAAGTGGATCATCGAGGTGGTGACCGCGTTCGTAGCCGCAAAGGGCTCGCCGTATACCTGCAAGAACGATGATGTGAAGGACTTGCTCGACACGTTCTGGAACGACCCGGTGAATAGAATGGACATCCACTGGGAAAACTTTGTGCGGGAGCTGGGGATTTATGGCGAGCAGTGCTGGCCGGCTTTCATTGCAGAGCAGACCGGACGGGTGCGGCTGGGGTATATCGATCCGGCCCAGATCGAGAAAATCGAGGCGGACCCGGAAAACGTGAAGATCAAGGTGGGGCTCGTGGTCAGCTCGGCTTTGGGGGGCAAGGCGCGGAGACTCAAAATTGTGCTGGACGATGAAAATGAAGCGTTTCTCTCTGCGGCCGGCCAGGAGCTGCGCGACTCGTTCACCGATGGGCAGTGTTTTTACTTCACCATTAACGCACTGACGAATGAGATGCGAGGTACATCGGATTTGTTCGTTGTGGCCGATCATCTCGACGGTTACGAGCAGTTTCTCTATGACTCATCGGAGAAATATGCCCGGTTCAATGCGTTTTATTACGACATTACGGTTGAAGGTGCCGACGAGAAAAAACTCGAAGAAGAGCGAAAGCGGTACGAGCCGCCCAAAACCGGAGGGGCGTTCATCCACAACGAAAAGGTGAAGTCGGAGGCGGTAGCGCCCGAGCTGAAAGCCTATGATGCCGAAAAGGCTGCGAGGCTCCACCGGAACCACATTTTGGGATCGCTGGGGCTGCCTGAGCACTGGTTCGGGGGCGGCGGCGATGTGAACAGGGCAACGGCTGCGGAAATGGACGCGCCTTCCAGGAAGATCATTGCGAGCAGGCAGGAGAAGATCAAGAACATGCTGGAGCTCATGTTCGATTACGTGATCACCTGCGCGGTCAATGCCCGATACCTGACAAGTGTTCCGGAAGATGAACTTTACAGCTATGAAATTCAGACTCCGGAGATCTCCGACAAGGACGTGGCCAAGCTTTCCACCATGCTGCAGCAGGTTGCGGCAGCGCTGGCTGCCGCCGAGGTGCAGGGCTGGATCGGCAAGGAAGAGGCTGCCAAGGCGTTCGCGTATTTCCTGGCCTTCATCGGGTACGAGTACGATCCGGAGGAGCAGGAGCCGGGTGATGACGGCAATGTAACCAAGGACTACCAGGGCATGGATGCGATCGTGGAGCAGGTGATGGCGAGGATTGCCTCGCGCAAAGACGCAACGAATGAAGAATAGTTTTCTCGCGCAGAGACGCAGAGGCGCAGAGTAATGACAAAGAAAGAAAGACAGTACAACAAGAAACTTCAAGAGCTGCTCGACGGAGTGGGGAAGCTGCAGGATGGCGAGGTCAAGAAGGTATTGGCTTTGCTCGAACAGGCGCGCACGGAAATCGCGGCGCGGGTGGCTGTTACCGAGTGGGATGCCTACCACATTCCGCAGTTAAGGGAAGCGGTGGATCGCGCCATCGAGACGTTCAGGCTGAGGTACATGTCGGAGCAAAACGGCGCGCTCGGCAACATGTGGAATGCGGGAATCGACATGGTTGACTCTCCCCTGCAATACGTCGGGTTCAGGCTCGCGGCGCCGGAGATCTCGCGGACCGCTCTCGAGATTGCGCAGGGGTATAGCGCGGACCTGGTCAACGGGCTGAGCGCGGATGCCTTGAAGCAGGTTAACGGGCAGATCATATCCGGAGTAATGGGGCAGAAAACATCCTTCCAGGTCATGAAGGAAATCGGGCGGAGCCTTGATGACAAGAGCACATTTGCCAGCATCGCACACCGGGCCGAGGCGATCACCAGGACGGAGATGGCCAAGGTGAACAGCATGTCCCGGGAAGCGCGCGCCAAGGGGACCGTGGCGAGCAATCCGTATTTGCCTTGGAAGAAAAAGTGGATTTCATCCGGGAAAGCCAGGCCGCGACCGAACCATGCCGCTTTGAACGGTGTGAAGGTGGACCTGGACCAGAATTTTCCGGGAGGTATTCCCTACCCGCACGCTCCGGGGCTGCCGGCCAGGGAAGTGGTCAACTGCGGGTGAAGCCACGTGCTCACTCTGGAGGAGTGGGAGGCTGTAGAGACGGAGGATCGGCAATTTACGTATGTTCCGAGGGCGTTGTGGGACTAAAGAGGCAAAGCGCATAGCGCAAAGAGCATAGCGTTAAACAATCAAAAAGGAGGGTGTCAAATGGCGGGCGAAAAGATCGACAAAAAGTATTTGGCGGGGCTGAAGTTCAGCACCTCGAAGGAACAGGAAAAGGATGAAAACGGCAAAAAAAGAATCGTTCACATCCCGGTGGTGAGGGCGATGACTCCGGACGACGTGCTGGATTGGAAGGAGGTGGGCAGCGAGATCGTGATCGTGGCAAAGGACGGGAAGAAATACCGCGTGCCGAAACTGGAGGAGAAAAAGTAACCAATCAGAGCGGTCAAACGGCCCGCGTTGGATAAGGTTTCCGGGAGGAAAATTTCATGCTCAGTTTCGATCAGATCCGCGAAATGGTCAGGCACGCGCTGGAGGCGATTCACAACGGATACCTTTACCTGGTGGAGCTATACAGCGACTCGGTGATTTACGAGGTGGAGGGACCGGAGGGAAAGGGCTCGCTCTATTTCAAACGCTCGTATTCCATCATGGACGGGCAGTGCACGCTGGGGGATCCCGTGGCGGTTCAGCGGAAGGTCGATTACATCCCCATGCAGGCGGCGGCCCGGATTCTGGCTGCGGCCGGCGCATCATCGGATCCGGACTATGGGTACAAGTGGCGCGTGCAGGTGGTGGAGTACGGCCTGGGAAAGGACGGGCGGATCAACTGGCCGAAGGGACCTCTCGTTGCGGCGCTTTCTCTTTACGACGGGGCCAAGGTGTTCGCGCTGAACGAGTCGCAGCACCTGGCATCGCAGAAGCCTTTCGGAAAAAGTGTGCGCGAGCTGGTGGGCTGGCTCAAGGATCCGGTGGACACGGGAACCGGGATCGAGGCTGATTTTTACATTCTCAAGAGCGCAGGGTGGCTGAGGGACGGGCTCGTCGACAGCCACGAGCGCGGCAACCCCACGTTGTTCGGGCTTTCGCACGATGTGTCGGCCAAGGCGGTGACCAAGGTCGTGGCCGGCAAGAAAGTGAAGGAGCCCGTGGAGATCATGGCGGTCGAGGTGGACGTGGTTTACGACCCGACCAATAACGGCAAATTTATCAGACTGGCCGCAGCTCATGCGCCAGGGGAGGAGAGCGTTATGAACAGGGAACGGCTTTTGGCTGCGCTCAAGAGTGCGCGGCCGGACTTATTCGCAAAGGTGAACCGGGAAACCGTGACGGAGGAGGAACTGCTGGGCCTGCTCTCTCAGCCGCCTGCAGCAAACCCCGGGGCCGGGGACGACCTGGACGGCAAAATTCAGGCGGCAGTAAAAACTGCGGTCGAAGCGATGGGCACACCGGGCGTTCAGAGCAAGGATCTTGAAAAGGTGCAGCTTTTGGCCGCCGGCATGACGCTCGACAAGGAGCTCACCGCGAGCAAGCTGCCCGAATCCACCCAGGCAAAGCTCCGCAAGAGATTCGAGAACAAGGTTTTTGAGCTGACCGATCTTCAGGCGGCGATCAAGGAGGAAAAGGAGGACATCGACAAATTGCTCGGATCCGGAAACGTGACGGGTGCAGGCGGAACGATCAGGGCCGGCCGCGACTCGACCGAAAAGCTTCAGGCGGCAGTCGACTCGCTCTTCGGCGTTCAGGTTGGGGAGCAGTTCAGGGACATTCCGGCTTTCAGGTCCCTTCGTGCGGCATACGTGGAGATCACGGGGGACACCGAGGTGCGCGGGTACCTGGATCCGAACGCGCCGCAGCGCCTTCAGGCTGCCTTCGGCTCGGCCACCTTCGCTTATGTGCTGGGGAACACGCTTTACCGGCGCATGATTCAGGACTACCGCGAGATTCCCGACTACGGCATTTCGAGGATCGTGGGGCCCAACATCCGCAACGCCCGCGATTTTCGCACGATGGAATCGGTGCGGATCGGCTACTACGGCGATCTGCCGGACGTTGGGACCGAGGTGGAGGCCTACCCGAACCTGGGCGAGCTCTCCGATGAGAAGATCGACTACGCCCTGAACCAGAAGGGCGGGATCATTTCAATTACCCGCGTGATGATCATCAACGACGACATGAGGGCGGTGACCAAGATCATCAGCCGGCTTCCCAGGGCCGCCAGGCGGACGCTGGCCAAGAGGTGCTGGAACAAGTTCATTGACAATGCCACCTACGAGGGCGACAGCAAGGCCATATTCCATGCGGACCACGGGAACCTCGGCTCGACCGCCTATGCCATTGCCTCGGCTTTGGCCGCAAAGGTGGCGATGGCAAAAATGACCGAGCCCGGATCCGGAGAGAGGCTGCAGCTGAGGCCCGTTACGGTGGCGTTCCCGAGCGACCTTTACGGGACGGTCAAGGCGTTGAACGAGTGGCAGCCGGCAACGGATGACCTTACTGAAGCCAACCCCATGTACGGGTTCTTTAAGCCCGAGGGGATGGTGGAGTGCCCGTTCATGACGGACACGAACGACTGGATGATGTTCGCGGATCCGAACGAGGTGGAGATTCTGGAGCTTGCGTTCCTGAACGGTCAGCAGGAGCCGGAGATGTTCGTGGCGGACGTGCCCACTACCGGGAACATGTTCGTGCGCGACCAGGTCGATTACAAGATCCGGCACGAGTATGAGTGCGAGCTGCCGGATTATCGCGGGGCTTACAAGGCGGTGGTGGCGTAAAACGCAGAGCGCATAGGGCATAGCGCATAGCGAAAACACCAAACAAATTTCCCTTAATCCCCCTTTCAAAAGAAGGGGGAAAGGGGTTTCGAAAACGGAATCGAAAAGGAGGCAGGAAGATGAAGTTCATGAGACGAAACAGGGTCAGCCTGGCAATGATTTTGATGATCGGGATTTTCGTGGCTGCGTTCGGCTGGTCGGTGATTCCGCAGATCTGGCCGCCTGCGCCCCAGATTCAGGCGCTGACGCCCGATAATGCCTGGGCGGCGAACGGGACGTTTACGACCAACAAGCACTGGGTGCAGAAGTGGGAGTCGTTCGGGGCAACGGCCGGCGAGGCCATTACGATTGGGGATGCGATCGCGCTGAACAGGTATAATGGGAAAGCTTACAAGGCGGACGCGGACGATGCCGATCGAAGACCCGCAGTTGGGTTTGCGGGAAACACGGCGGCTTCGGGCGCCAAGGTGGAGGTAGTGACGCGTGGCATATTGAGCGGAATGCCTGCCGGCCTTGGCACAGAGTCTTCCAACTGCGTGACGCCGATCGGGACGCCTCTTCTGCTCGACAAGGTGGTTCAAGGCAGGGTTACGGTTTTTCAAACGCCCACCACGGGAGTCAGCCAGTACATGGCCACTGCGGGCCCGCTTTCCCAGGAGGCGGTGAGAGCCGGAGTGACCACCGGAACCGACACCTATATCGTCAACACCCAGATGCCCAGGTCCGGAACATCGGGAGTGGCGGCGGGGCAGTGGGAGTGATTTTCTTTTCTTCCCCCTCCCCCGTTGCGGGAGGGGGAAGAAAGGGTTGAAACAGGGCCGTAGAGGGGTGATTGTGGGAAAGCGCGGGGGTTGGGTCATGAGAACAAGGAACTTTGGCAGGACGGCGGCAGCGGCTTTGTGCTTTGGCCTGATTCTGGCCCTGGCGGGGACGGTTTTCGGGGCGGACCGGAAGGTCGGGGACAAAACGTTCGCGAGCGCTGCAACGCATGCGGCGGGGACGGCATACTCTACCGGGATGCTCGTTGAAAACTACACGGAGGGGCTCATCCTGGTGAGCGTGTCGGGGGTGAGCGGGGTCCCCAGTTTCAGCCTGGTCGCAGAGACCTCCGAAGACAACAGCACCTATTACCATCATTCGACGATCGCTTCGGGCATAAACGCCACGGGCGCGACCGCGTACCAGATTACGAATTTCGGGAAATACCTGCGGATGAAGCAGGTGGTGAGCGGACCGGACGGGAATGAGACGATTACCTACGAGATCGAGGGGGTTTTCAAAAACTAAATGGCGAATCGGCAGGACTACATCGGGGAAGTGAAAAAGCTGGTGCCCGGGGATAACCACCCGATCGGGGAGCCCGAGATCATCAAGGCGATCGCGAAGGCGATCAAGACCTATAGCAAGCACCGGCCGCGCGAGGTGGTGGAAGACATCGCCGGAGACGGCGGGTTTGAATATGACCTCGGCGATCTCGATCACTGGAGCGATGAGTTCAGCATTGTAAAAACGGTGGAGTACCCGGTCGACGACACGGATGAAAACCCGGATCTCCTCCTGGATGATGAGGTCGAAATCTACAAAAAGCCGGCCGGAACGTATTTGCGGTTTCTGGACGACACGCCGGCCGCTACCGAGCAGATCCGCATTACCTATAC
This sequence comes from Deltaproteobacteria bacterium, assembly GCA_020060215.1. The sequence goes on from JAGVAP010000038.1 coordinate 26,421, forward strand.
CGGCATGCATGTGTGCACGGATGAAGAGTGCACGGTGCCCGATGCCGACGAAGAGGCGGTGCAGGCCCTGGCTGCCGCTTACTTTTGCAAGATGCTCGCTGCGGCGTACGCCACTGATGAGGACAGCACCATTAACGCGGACAGCGTGAACCATGCCGGAAAGTCGGAGCGCTACCTTCGGATGAAAAAGGAATACCAGGCGGAGTATGACGAGCACATCGGGATCAAAGAGGGGAATGCGGCGGCATTCGTGACGGCTGCGGCGCCGGCAACGGACCGGACAAGACTTTCGCACTGATGCAAGCGCAAAGCGCAAAGCGAAAAGGCAAGAATGAAAATCGAAATCACCTACAACCTGACCGATCTCCGCGAGCTCGCGAAACAGTTTCCGGATGTGACTCTGGAAGAGACTGAGGCTGTGATGGACCTGGTTATGGCCAGGCTCGAAAAGGACACGATCGAGGGCACTCCGCGCGGTGTGGGCGGCGATGCGGGACTGGCCGGGAATATTTTTGGAGAGACCGTGTCGACGGGGATGCGGGTAAGGGGCATTTTGGGGACACCGGTCGAGTACGGCGAGGTGATCGAGCTGGGGCGGCGACCCGGGAAGGCCCAGCCTCCGATCGCGGCGCTTATTCCGTGGGTTCGGTCGAAGCTCGGGATAACGGACGAGAAAGAGCAGCGATCGGTCGCTTTCGTGATTGCGCGGAAAATCGGCGCGTCGGGTTTTTCGAGCATCCCGGACGGGGCGAAGATGTTTCAGCAGGCCTGGGATAAGAACGAAGCTTGGGTGCAGGATCAGCTGACGTCGATCGGCGGCCGTGTGACCAGGAGGCTCAATTCATGAGTCTGGATGCGATCAGGGACCAGATCGCGGCGATACTTGCAAGCGTTCAGGGCGTGGGCGTTGTGCACCAGTACGTGCGGCATGCCAAGGACCGGGACAAGTTTATGTCGCTTTTCCGGCACGAAACCGCAGACGGCAAGAAGGAAATAAACGGGTGGATGATCGCTCAGGCAAAAAGGAGCGTGGAAGAATCAGAATTCGATGAGGGTGTGCGAAGGACCAGGCGGTGGATGCTTCGCGGGGTCTTTGGCCTGAGGGACGATGATGCGACCGCAATCGAGTTTGAGAACACCGTGGAGCGCATCTGCGAGAAGTTCGAAGAGAAGGCGGATTTGAACGGCACTGTGACGGACTCCAATTATGCCCAGGCCGAGGTGATAGAGCCGAGGATGTTTTTCGGTGTGCTCTGTCATTATGCGGAGATCAGCCTGGAGACGATAGAGGTGGTGGATGACTGAGAATCAAGGGACCCAAGGGACGACAGGGACGAAAGTCAGCGTCATTATTCCGGTGGTGAGGCCGGAGAAGGCGCAGCGGTGTATTGAGGCGATCAGGGCTGAAGAATCCAGGATGGGCGGAAGCGTGGAGGTTGAAATCGTGTCGCACGGAGATCCGGCCCGCATTGGTTGCCCGCGGATGGTCGCTATGCTAACGAACCTGAGCCGGTTCGACCTGGTCATGTTCCTGGGGGACGACACGATTCCTCAGCCTGGGTTCTTGCAGGCCGCCCTCGAGGCGATGGCCGGACTTCCTGACGGTTGGGGGCTGGTGGGGCTGAACGATGGCAGGAACGACGGCAACAAGCTCATGACGCACTGGATGGGGCATAAGAAGCTGCTGCCCCTGATCGGCGGGGAATTTTTTCACACCGGGTACCGGCACTGCTACTGCGACAACGAACTGCTCATTCGAGTACAGAAGCTGGGGCGGTACGTTTGGGCGGAGAACGCGCGGATTGTGCACGATCATCCGGATGTGACCGGGGCTGAGACGGACGACGATTACCGGCGGGTCTACTCCGAGGAGAATCTCTGGCATGACCGGGAGCTGTTCTGGAAGAGATCGCAGGAGGTTATGGCCGGCGAGTTCAAGCTGGCGATCGCGCTGCCGGTGACCTACGAAAAGGAGTACACGCAGTTCTGGGTGAGCTTTACCTGTATGGACAAGCCTGACTTCACTCTGCTGGTACCGGACTATCCCGGGACGATCGAAACCATGCGGAATGCGCTTGTCGAGCGCGCGCTGGATCAGTGCTGCACGCATATTCTGATGATGGACACGGACCAGGTGTATCCGCCGGACACGGTGATGAGGCTGCTGGAGGGGATTGAAGACCTGGATTCCGGATTGAAGACTTCCGGAATGACGGGAAAGGTCGGCGCGATCGGCGGCGTGGTCCACAGGCGCTATCCTCCGTTCGATGCACTGCTTTACCGAGGGGAGAAGGGCCAATACAAGCATGTCCCCGATGAGGAGATTTATTCCGGTGGTCTCGTGGAGGTGGACGCCACGGGGTGCGGGTGCATCCTTTACCGCGCGCGAATTTTCACGGAGATCCCCAGGCCCTGGTTCGAGACCACCAGGACACAAGCAGGGAAACCGGTGGGGGAGGACATCGAGTTCTGCAGCAAGATGAGAGCCAAGGGGATGCACCTCCTGGTAGATACGGCGGTCGATATCGGGCACCTGTCGCTGATGATCGTCAACAGGGCCACATATGAGCTTTACCGGCGAGTTAAACGGTACAAATGGGTTGATTAAAGGGAGGGTGAAATGGGCGTAAAAGTCGGAAAAAAGAAAAAGGTTACGAGAGGCAGCGACAAAGTGCTCGGCATGGGAACCTGGAAATTCACTCCGCCCACGATGGAGGAGTTGGATTCGACCGAGTTCGATCAGGAACACGAGTCGTTTACGGACGGCATCTGGAAGGACGGAAATTTCAGTTTCGACGGATGGCTCAGGCCGGACGATGAGACGGGGCAGGAGTCTATGCGTAAGGCGCACATCGATCGCGAGGATGTGACGGATCTGCGCTTTTACGTGGATGCGACCAGCTACTATGAGCCCTGCCAGACCACGGGGTATTTTTCGCCCACCTACACAACCGGGGCGCCGACCTTTTTGAGTCACGCGAAGATCTCCAGCTATGACGTCAACGCGGACAAGAGCGGGCTCGGAAGGCTTTCGTTCAGCGGCCGGATGCATGGGTGGATGGTGCTGGTATAGGTCGGAAGGTCCCGGGTCCAGGGTCAAAATAAAACGTATTTTGTGACAACTTATCAAAACGGAGGGGAAAGATGGCGGAAGTTAAAGTGGGGGAAAAAACCATAAAGGTACGCGCCTTGCTTCGCAAAGAAGTGAAGGCGCTCAAGAAGCAAGGCGTTATTCTGCATGATCTCAATTCGGCAGCCGCAGATGAAGTGATGGATCCCGTGTTTGCGCTCGTACTCTCGCCTGGCGACATAGCCATGCTGGAGGAGCTGCCGCAGCACGCATCGTTCAAGACGCTGGTGGCGATTTTGAATGAAACCTTTGGATCGGCGGACGCTGAAAAAAACTAATCGAGGTCGCAGAGCGGGTATGGGAAAAGCCCGACTGCGACGTGTGCCGGGAGCTTTGGCAGGAGAGCGGAAGGGAGCCGGATTGCAGAGCGTGCATGCCCGAATTGCTGGAGGAGAACGAGGACGCCTGGGACCTTTGGTCGATGTCGGGAACCCAGTGGCGGACGGGCGGCATGGGGCTCGTGGGGCTCGACTACAATGCAGTGTGGAAAGTAGCAGAGACGATTGAGATTGAGATGAGCGTTACTATTCTCAGAAAATTGCGCGCGCTGGAACACGCGATGATTGAGCGGCAAAGGGACGATATGCCTGACCCGGGATCCGAAGGGATAAAAGGAAAGCATGGCGAATAAGCTGCAATTCGAGATTGAAGTCGATGCCTCGACCGGCCTGCTGAAAATCAAACAGGTGGCGCAGTCGCACGACGATTTGACCGAGTCCATGAACAAACAGGGGCGGGCGGCAAAATCACTCACCTCTGAATGGGACAAGGCTATTAAGGCCGCGGCCGGATATTTCGCGTTCAGCACAATCAAGTCACAAATCGCCGGATGGGTATCGGAAGCCGGAAGAGGCCAGGAGGCCCTGGCCGGAATGACCCAGGCCATGCGCAGCATGGGGCGCTATACCCCCGAGCTGCAGGGCACCCTTCTGAATACCGCAAAAAGTCTGCAGGAACTGACCACGTTTGAAGACGATGCAATCGTGGAAGGACAGAAATTCCTGCTGACGTACAAGGACATCACCGACGATCTCCTTCCTCGAACAAGCAAAACAATGGCAGACCTGGCCGCCCTGATGGGTGGGGATACGGTGCAGGCCGCAAATATGCTTGGCAAGGCGAGTATGGGTATGACCGGGGAGCTGCGGCGCGTCGGGATCACCGTTGACGACGCCACATTCAAGAGCAAGGGATTTGTCGGGGTTCTGACCGAAATCGAAAAGCAGGTAGGCGGCCAGGCCGAGGCTTTGGCGAACACCGGAATAGGCCCCTGGAAGCAGCTTGCCAATATCTGGGGCGACTCAAAAGAGGCGCTGGGCGAGCTTGTACTATCAATTTCCACCGGCATGATCCCAACGCTGAAAGAGTTGTCTTCAGTCGTCCGGGAGGCTGCGGAGTACTGGCAGAAGATGTTTACCCCGCCCGATGAGAAGGGGGCGCTCGAAAATCAGCGGATCAAAATAGCCGAACAGATCGAGGCCGAGCAACGGCTGCTGAATTACCTCAAGAACACGCCTGCGGGCAGAATTTCGGCCGGGCCTGACGGCGTTGCGCAGGTGGAAGCGCGCATTGCAGCCCTTAACAAATCGATGCAGCTTGTGAGCCGATCGCTCATTAACCTCGAAGCCAAAAAGCCTGCCGGCGGCGGTAGCACAGGTAAAGGCGGTGGCGGGCAGATCTATGATGATGAGTGGCTCAAAGACTATTTGAAAAATGTCGATGCGGCATGGAAGCGAGAGGTGGAGAGAAATGAGGCCATAGGCGAACTGGTAAATGTGGAAACCCAGTGGAAGGAAGACGCGCTGAAAAAGGAAGAGAAGGACCGCGAGGAATGGCTGCAAAACTACCTCGACGGCGTGGATAAAGCCTGGGACGCGGAGGTGAAGCGCAGCCAGGGGTTGGGCGAGCTGGCCATTGTGAACCAAAAAATACGGGATGACGAGCTGAAGAAAATGGACGAAGTGTCCAAGAGCATGATCAAACTGAGCGAGCGCACCGCCGAGGCGATGGAGCAGAATTTCAGCGATTTGTTTTTCGATGTGATGACGGGCCAATTCAATAGTCTGGCGGATTATGCAACTGCAGTGCTGCAAAGCATACAGCGGGCCATATCGGACTATTTGGGGCAGGTGACCAGGGAGCTCATGTTCGGGAAGGATAACAGCGGAGGCTGGGTCAAGTCGGCGATGAGCGCAGTGGGCATGGCTGAAAGCGCTTATTTTGGAGGCGGAGGCGGAGGGCAATCTGCTGTGACTTCCGGTTATGATTCAGCCGCAACCTATAATTCGGAATATCTGCATGCCGGGGGTGTTGTAGGTTACGGCGGACCAAAGGTTCGCGTTCCTGCCGCACTTTTTCGCAATGCTCCAAGACTTCATGGCGGCCTGATGTCCGACGAGTACCCGGCGATTTTGCAAAGGGGAGAGAGGGTATACCCTCGTGGTGGAGGGCCTGTAACCAACATCACCATCATCAGCGACAACGGCGGGGAAGTTGCCACCAGTCGGAGCAAGAATGAAACGGGCGGCGAGGATATCGTCGTTAAATTCGAGCAGAAAATAGCCGGTAACGTGGCGTCGGGGAGAGGGCCGCTTTTTCAGGTGCTCCGCAGCACGTTCGGCACAGCCCCTGTAGTTGGAGGGCGGTGATGAGCTACACCTGGCCGGCCACTTTACCGCAAAAGGTTCTGCAAAGAGGATATGAAGAAGAATCGCCAAACCTGATTGTTCGGACGGATATGGATGCGGGCCCGGCCAAGATAAGGCGCAGGCATACGGCAGGGGTAAGGCCTATCAAGGGAAAACAGATTATGACGGCCGCCCAGGTGGAAACACTGGATGAATTTTATGTGGACACGCTCAAGGGCGGCGCCGAGCGTTTCTACTGGACAAGCCCTAGAACGGGAGCCTCGGTTGAGTTTCGGTTTGTTGAAAAGCCGAAGTGGACGAAGGCGGGCGGTGGCAAGTATTCGGTGGATTTGAGCCTGGAGATTATGCCGTGAGGAATACCAGTTTAACCTTCAGACAGGCGGTGAATGCGCAGGAAACAGGCGAGGCGTTCATCATACTCGTTGAGATTTCTACCGGGGCGGCCGAGCCTATCCGTATTTCCAGTGACGGGGTTAACACTGTTCACGATGGGAATACCTATTATGCATGGCCGTTTGACATCGTGCTGCCCGACGATCCGGAAAGCGGGGCGGCCAGGGCAAGGATTGCCGTGGACAATGTGTCGAGGGAACTCGTTGCGTGGCTCCGGGGCCTGAGCAGTGTGCCGCAGGTGACGATAAAGGTGGTGTTGGCATCGGATCCGGAAACGATTGAGGCGGAGTTTCCAAACTTTGAGCTTCGGAACGCCCAGTATGATGCCATGACCATCCAGGGTGATTTGACCCTTGCGACCTTTATGAACGAACCGTATCCGGGAGACAGCTTTCTCCCGAGCACATTTCCGGGTGTGTTCTGATGTTTGACGTGAGCAGCTATATCGGCATTCCTTATAAAGACCACGGTCGCGAAAGAGACGGCTTGGATTGCTGGGGACTGTTGCGGCTGATCTACAAGGAGCAGCTCGGAATCACGCTGCCTTCCTATTCGGAGGAGTACTCGACTGCAGAGGACAGGGATGAGGTTTCGCGGATCATCAAGAGGGAGTCGGCTCCGTGGGTAGAAGTGAGCGAACCTCGACCAGGTGATGCAATCCTGGTTAGGTTAATGGGTGAACCCTGGCATGTTGGAGTGATGACTGCTCGAAATGAGATGATACACATAACCCGTGGGACGGCAGCATGTTTGGATCGACTGAACGGCGCCAGGTGGAATAGACGAATTGCCGGTTTTTTTAGGTATTGTCCCGAAAATGAATAAGGGGCTGGAAATACAAAAAGCTTTTTGCCTTCCCGCAACTGTCATCATGAACCGGGTTGTGGCCAGGCGCCATCCCTTTTCTTGCGAAATTGTTGAGCTGTGGGTTCCGGCAAGCCTCACAGTCAGGGAAATAATCGAAAAGGTTGGAATCAAACGGGCCAAAGCGGTGGTGCAGATCGACGGCATGCCGCTTCCGGCCGATGCCCATAATACCTATGTCCCCCCTTCCGGTTCGCTCATTGTCATAAGGGCTGTGCCCAAACCGCCGGTAATCCCTCTCATCGTGGCAGTAGCGCTCTATGCGGTCGAAATTATAGCGATAGAGACGCTGATCATGGTGGCCATATCGACCGCCATCGCTCTGGTCATGCAGGCTATTGCAAAGCCACCCAAACAGCCGAGCCTTTCTCTTCGGACTCCAGAACTGCCCGGCGTAGGCAGGCAACGGGGATCCCGCGCGGGTATAACGCAGAGTCCATCCCTTTCGGGCGGCAGAAACCAGAGCAACCGATACGGGCCGGTTCCCCGGATCCTGGGGCGGCATAAGATCATCCCGCCCTATGGCGCAGATCCGTACACGGAGGTCGCCGGAGACGAGCAGTACCTGCGGATGCTTTTCGTGTTGGGCTACGGGCCACTGGAGATCTCGGATATGAAAATAGGGGATACGCCGCTTGCCAATTTCACCGGGGTGGAATACCAGGTCAAACAGGGCTACGCGAGCGACACTCCGATCACTCTTTTCAGCAATGACATCGAGGAGCAGACCCTTAATATTCGGCTGACCTCTGCAGGCGGATGGTACACGCGAACGACATCTGCAGATACGGATGAGATCTCGTTCGATATCACCTTCCCGAGCGGGCTGATTCAATTCAAGGAAAGCTATGAAGAGGGGGAAGATCCGGAGGCGTCGCGGACGGTGGCGGTGGAGTATGCATACTCCGTCGCCGGGGCCGGTGTGTGGACGACCGGCACGATTTCGACCACGGCAAAGCGCGGATCCACCATTAGGAAGACTCAGCGGATTTCGGTCGAGACAGGACGTTACGATGTTCGGCTGAGAAGGACCACTGCCGATACAAACGACTCCCTTATCGTGGATACGGTGCAGTGGACGGCACTCAGGTCGATTCATAGCGTTCATCCGATCAATATGACCGGGCTGGCCCTGGTGGCAGTCAGGATCAAGGCGTCGGACCAGCTGAATGGGGTGGTGGACACTTTCAATGCGGTCGGTGCTTCAATCATAAGAGATTGGAACCCCGGAACTAGCACATGGATTGAGCGCACCACAAGCAATCCGGCAAGCCTCTACAGAGAGGTGCTTCAGGGCTCGGCAAACAAGCGGGCGCTGAGCGACGCCCAGGTCGACCTGGACGGGTTGCAGGACTGGCATGAATTCTGTACTGCCAAGGGTTTCGCCTACAACCAGCCTATCGATTTCAGGTCAAGCGTTGAAGACATCCTGGAGGAGATAGCGTCGGCCGGACGGGCATCTCCTTGTTACGTGAACGGAAAGCGGGGTGTCGTGTGGGAGCGTGCTCAGACAATTCCCCGGCAGCACTTCACACCGCGAAATTCCTGGGGCTTTTCCGCAAAGAAAACCTTCATCGATATGCCACATGCCTTTCGGGTCCGTTTCCCCAACAAGAATAAGGATTGGCAGGAAGATGAGCGTGTCGTCTACGACGACGGATATAGCGAAGCCAATGCTACCCGGTTTGAGCAATTGGAGCTGCCCGGAATCGATGATTCGGACCTGGTTTGGATGCATGGTCGTTTCCATCTCGCGCAGGCGCGCCTCAGGCCGGAGACCTATACCTGGAATGCGGACGTGGAGCACATCGTTTGCACCAAAGGGGATCTGGTAAGGACAAGCCATGATGTTCTTCTGATCGGCATTGGCTGGGGCCGCGTGAAGAGCGTGCAGGATAACGGCACGCATGCGACCGGTGTAACGATGGACTCCATCATGAGCATGGTGTCCGGAAAGGTGTACTGCATTCGGTTCCGAAAGGCCGATAACAGCAGCCTGCTCTGCCCCGTAGTAACGGATCCGGGTGATCAGACTGCGCTTGTTTTTGAGACGCCGGTGATTCTCGAAAGTGCGCCGGCGAAGGGCGACCTCGGATTGTTTGGGTTATCGGGACTCGAGAGCGCAGAGATGATCATTAAGAGCATCGAGCCTTCAAGTGGGCTTAATGCTCGCATTACCGCGTACGATTATTCTCCTGCGATACAGACTGCCGACCAGGGAACCATACCCGAATTTAACTCGCAGATCACGTTGCAGCAGGACGTGCTCACCGTCATCGGGACGCCTATCATCGATCGGATCGATTCCGGGGAGAGCGTGCTGGAGCGCGGGACGGACGGCGTTTTTCACCCGAGAATTCTCATTGTTTTTAAATATCAGCGCGGCAGGCTTTTTGACCAGATTGCCGAGACGCAAGTGGACTACCGCTTGGACGACTCGGACGGATCCTGGGAGAGGCTCACATTCCCGAATTACGTGCCGCAGATTTACATTGCGGGTGTGACTGAGGGCAAGACCTATGACATCCGGATTCGCTACAAGATCCACGACGGCCGCGTAAGCGAGTGGACAAGCATTCACGATCACACCGTGATCGGCAAGACAACGCCACCTCCGGACGTTGAAAGGTTATGGGTGGAGGGGAATGTGCTCAGGTGGAATTATGCCACTCCTCCGCTTGATTTCGCCGGTTTTAGAGTGCGCCACAGGGCCGGCACTGGAATGAGCTGGGAAGACGCTACCGCCGCCCATGACGGACTATGGGCTGGAACGGTGTTTCACCTGGACGGTTTGCCGAAGGGAACGCGCACAATCATGGTGAAAGCCGAGGACGTTGCCGGCAACCGAAGCACGAACGCAGCGGTACTGGTGAAAGACCTGGGCGACCCGGCAGTTGCCAATGTGGTGGTAACCGAGGACTTTTCGGCGGAGGGATTTCCGGGCACCATTGAAAACGGAACGGTGAACGGCACCGATCTGGAGGCCGACACCTTGACGCTGTTTTGGCCGGAGAGCGACAGCGTGGTCTTCTGGGATGCGGATCAGTCTGCGGTGTTTTGGGACGCGGATTATTTGGAAATGAGCTACGTGTGCGAGTTTACACCCAACACCGAGGATTTGCCGGGCGGGATCTCCCTTGATTATGACATCGAGGGCAGCCCGTACGAGGTGCTTTACCGTACTGCCGGAGGCAGCCTGTTTTGGGAAACTCCCGACTCAGCCACCTTCTGGGGAGATGATGCGGACACCTTTTGGGCAGAGGCTGAAGAGTTCAAGACCTGGCCGGGCAAGGTCGACGCGACGAGGCAAAAGTATGAGTTTAAGGTTGTGACCGGCGCCGGCGTGGTGCAGGGCGTCATCCGCGATTTTGCCGCAAAACTGGATGTTCCGGATCTTGAGGAGTTGCTCGATGACGTTGCAATAGGATCGGGCGGAACAAGGCTGCCTATAACGGAGACTTATAGAGATATTACTCACGTGATGGTTACGCTGCAGGATGACGGCGGAAGTGGAATTTTTGCGAAAGTGATGGACAAAAGCGAAACTGGTCCACTGGTGCACGTGTTTGATGTGAACGGTAACCTTACATCCGGGCTGATCGATGCCCAGGTACAGGGCTATTAGCGGAGGAATGGAATGAGCACACTGCCGGCGTCGGGATATATTGAAAATGCGGCAAGGACCGTGGGCGAGCAGAAGACGGCTTTGGAGGACGTTCGCGACGTCATTGCCGAGCTGCTGGGTGGGAGCGCAGAAAGCGAGCTGACAATCAGCTCAGGATCGGTGACGCCGACCCTTGGGATCCATTCTGTCGATACCGAAACGGACGCGGCGAGCGATAACCTGACCAATATCGTGACTACGAATCATCCGGACGGGCGGCTGCTGCTGATTCATCCCGAGGATGACGCTAGAACGGTGGTGGTTAAGCACGCAGCAGGGGGCGCCGGCCAGATCCATCTGAAAAACGACGCTGATTTTACGATGGATGACAGCGAGGACTGGCTGCTGCTCGTGCGGGACGGAACGGATTGGGAAGAGGTGCTGCGGGGGCGATCGCCGAAGGTCAGGAGCGTGACGTTGTCCGATGTGGGCGTCGCGGCGATGAGCGGAAAGGGTCCCTGGAGCGTTGACACTTATGAGAGCGCGGCAAGTGACGACCTTGTGCAGATTACGGGCCTGGCTGACGGAGAGCAAGTGACGCTGCGGCCGGCCAACGACGCTAGGACCGTGGTGGTCAAAAACGGCATATACATCAAGCTGCAGGGCGTGGATTTTAGCCTGGACAACCAGTACGATCGGATCGTGCTCGAGTGCATTGGTTCGGACACGGTTGTGGAGATCTCCAGGGCCGGAAACGGATCATAAACGCGATGGAGGAGCATATGAAGGAGCGTATCAAGGATGCAAGGGGACTCGTTATTTATTTTTCGTGCGTCGCGTGCATTATCGGATCCATTTTTGGATATTCTGCATGGAGCAGCCCAGGCGATCCGGTAATTGAAGGTAAGACGGCAATTCAGGTGGACGCGGTAAGCATGAATGCGACTACCGGGAATTTTTCAACTGTGAGCGGGTTCCAATTTCGCGGTGGGGTTGCGACCGTGAAAGTTAATGGCCTTGCAGTGGCGAGTATTGGAGATACGACGATTTCAGGTAACAGCCTTTTTAATACCTCCGTCACGGGCGCGAGCAACATAGCCAGATCACCAGATTCCGGCCAGACCTTTTACGTTGTTTCCCCTGGGGGAGGAGAAAATCTCTGGTTTTTCAACAGGGACGATACCGCCGAAAACGGGACCACGCTTTATATACACGTTGGAGAAGCCGGGGACACCGTTTACAGCAATACCCCTTGCACTCCCGGAGTCTCCAAGTATGTTCTCGCCGGAACCGCCATGCAGAAAAAGCTGGTGATTTGGAGCGACGGCGTTAGCACGTACAATGTCGATACGAGCGGATCTCCCACAGTGGAGGCCAATTAATGCGAGACCAAACACGACGCCAATTTTTGCTGAACTGCTTTCGCCTAGCCGGCGGAGGCATGGCCGGGCTGGCGGCTATTCACGCTCTTGGCTTGAGCGCGGTGGAAGATGCTCAAGCATTGGGGATTCTCCCTGCTCAGTTGATGGCAAAACAGGCCGATCTTGCACCAGAGACATCGTTGGCCACATGGCGCCAAACTAACGAGGCCGGCTGGGGGGACTCCGATAGTACAGTAATTTGGATTTTCGATGGCGGCGCCGGAGCCAATGAGGTGGGGCAGGGGGGGGGACTTTCAGAGGCCAACCGGACACTTACGCAGGTTGGTGGAATCGGCGCTGCTGTATTGGATGGGGGTTATTACTACCGTACGGCTACGGGGGGGACATACTTTACGTGGCCTGAAGGCGGGTTTAACGGCATGCTCGCCAGCCAGTCCAGTCACACGATTATTATTAAAATTCGAACTGGCACAGATATGACTGGATGGTTCATGTCGTGGGTCTATGGGGATACTAATGCGCAAATTGCTGCTGATCTCAACTCCGGCACGTTGACTTTTTACCTCGATGATGGTGGGCATTCACAGGAGGCTCAAGCTATTGGTGACGCTCTCTCCGCAAATACTCTTTATTACGTTTATCTCTGGTCTGACAACACTTTTACTCGGATTGGGTATTCCACGACCTTAGTGACTAAATGGTCTGAGTTTTCAGCTACAAAACGGGCTCAGTTTGCCGGCAATTTCGACGGTTTTCTTGCTCAAACAGGGGGCATACGGTCTATACCCACCATCTCCGGAACAGGTCCCATTGACATGGGTCTTTACTTTTTGATTGTTTCAAAAACGTGTCTTATTACAAACGATTAAGATTGGAGACATGGGAATGCCTTGGGTAAGGATACAATTACAGGAACAACCCTACGTCGACAAGAATGGGAAACTACTGAATCGTCCTCTTTATACTGACCGCTATGGCCTGGATGTCATTTATGGTGGTGGTAAGAAGGGTTATCCCGAAGGCTTAGATAGATCCAAAGTGATTGAATGGGTCGAGAAAGCCGAGAATTTGGTTTTGCTTATCCACCTTAACGCGACTGTTGATGAGGCCGCCACATTAGGTGAAATTATTACTGACGATCAGGCAGAGGTACTTAAGCAGGATGTTTTCGGAATAAGCGCAGTTCCGGAAGTGACAAACTGAGGAGCAGGCGAGGATGATTGCAGCATCCCCACTGACCCGTTGCGCCAACAACGGACCAACCGCACAAGACGATCTGCTCCCGTGCTTAATATCGGCACGGGGCTCGCGAAGCATTAGGCAGATTTGCAGGGGGAGATTAAGAGCAGTGAACAGTCCTTTGCCATACATTGGGGGAAAGTCCAAGCTTTCGGAAACGATTATCAAAATGATTCCTGACCACCAGGCGTACTGTGAAGTGTTTGCCGGCGCTGCCTGGGTGCTTTTTAGGAAAGAGCCTAGCAGGTACGAAACGATCAATGATCTGGACAGCGATCTGGTGACATTTTACCGGGTTCTGCAGCACCATTTGGAGGAGTTCTTGAAGCAGTTTAAATGGCTGCTTACAAGCCGCGAGTGGTTCGATGATTTTAAACGGCAGCAGGTTGCCGGCGGGCTTACCGACATCCAGCGCGCGGCACGATATTACTATTTGCAGCGCCACTGCTTTGCCGGAAGGGTGAAGGGCCGGACATTTGGCGCAGGGCCTTTGCGAGGGCCGAGAATAAACCTGCTGAGGATTGAGGAAGAGCTTTCCGTTATACATTTGCGGTTGGCCAGGGTGACGATTGAGAACCTGCCCTGGCAGGAATTTTTGATGCGATACGATAAGGCTCAGACGTTTTTCTATTTGGATCCGCCCTACTATCGAGCGCCTTTTTACGCACACAATCTGGAGCTTTCGGATTACCAGGAAATGGCCGAGCAGCTGAGCCAGATTCGAAGCAAGTTTGTTTTGAGCATCAACGATCTTCCCGAGATGCGGGAGACGTTTGGCCGGTTCAAGATTCGGCCCGTAGTTTTGAAATACTCTGCTCCGAAAGGGGACTGGTCAGAAGGGAAAGAGCTGCTGATCACCAACTTCTAATAACTGAAAAATAAGCTGTAAGTTTGACCTGTCGATTTAACCACCTGAATCGAACAGGTTTTTTGCGCTCAAATTTTGCTTGGCAAATTCTGTCGCATTTTCCATTTCATTTTGTCGCAGAATAACTTTCATCGGACACCAGCTTAGGAGGTTTTGAGGAGAGACACCGCCGCACCCCCCGCGCACCCGGCCGAAAAAAAGGGGTTAGCTGTTGCAGCTAACCCCTTGGATTTTCTGGTAGCGGGGGCTGGATTCGAACCAACGACCTTCGGGTTATGAGCCGGATATTAATTTAGCTATTTCAATAACTTCAACATGTTACAACGGCAAAATGCGGCAAAATGTAACATTTTCTACCGGCAGAACGCACCCCATACGCACCCTGTTCTTGAGACCTCCCGCTTGACTGAATCCCCCTTCTTGACAACCGAGTCAAGGGAGCGGATTTGGTCAAGCAAGGGGTGTCCCACTATTCTATCTCCTGGTTCAGTTTCTTGAGGAGTGTCTCTATCTCACTCCTGGTGACATCCGACTTCTCCCCTTTGAAGTAGACCGTCAGGAGGTAGACCTTCACTTCGTCTACCCTCCAGAAATAGATCAGCCGGTAGCCGGCGCTTTTCCCCTTTTTGAGATCGGAGCTGGCGACCCTTGTCTTCCAGACCTCCCTGTTCCAGCCTGGAATCGGATCCCCGGCAGATGGATTCTCCTCCAATGCCTTGATTTGGGTGAGAAGATCTTCCTTGATGTGACGGTACTTCTTCTTGAGGGCCTTGACCGATCGCTGA
>JAGVAP010000119.1 GCA_020060215.1 Deltaproteobacteria bacterium
CCATCCGCCATTCGGGAGGTGTTCGTTGAAGTCCCTGATGTACGCTGGCAGGACGTGGGGGGCCTCGGGGCGGTCAAAGACCGTCTTGTAGAAGCGGTGGATTGGCCCTTGAAATATCCTCATCTCTTCGATCAGGCAGGTATCCGGCCGCCGAAAGGCATTCTCCTATCGGGAGCGCCCGGGTGCGGCAAGACGTTGCTGGCCAAGGCTATTGCCACCGAAAGCAAGGTGAACTTCATCTCCGTGAAAGGCCCGGCCCTGCTTTCACAATATGTAGGAGAATCGGAGAGGGCGGTGCGGGAGGTGTTTCACAAGGCAAGGCAGGCAGCGCCGTGTATTGTGTTTTTCGATGAAATTGATGCATTGGTTCCCGTTCGGAGCGCCGGCTCATCGGATTCTCATGTGGCGGAGAGAGTGCTCAGTCAGTTTCTGGCGGAATTGGATGGGATCGAAGACCTGAAGGGGGTCCTGGTGCTCGGAGCGACGAACAGGATGGATATGCTCGACGCGGCAGCGCTCAGACCAGGACGGTTTGATGAGGTGGTGGAGATTTCCATGCCGGATGAAAAAGATCGCAAGGAAGTCTTCGAGATACATCTTCGTAACAAGTCCGTCGCTCAAGGGGTGAGCCCTGCTGATTTGGCCGCCAGGACCGAGGGGTTCAGCGGCGCGGATATCGCCGGGGTCTGCCATAAGGCTGCGCTCAAGGCTCTTCGCCGAGCAGTGCAGGGGGAGGCCGGAGAAAAGAGCGGCAAGCCTGCCGACCTGCGGATTCGGAGGGAAGACTTATCTCATACCATAGAAGAGATCAAGTGAGGGACCATGGATTTGTCAAACCACAAAAGAGATCGTGCAGGTTTGTCGGATCCAGTCTCTGGGATGAGAAAGGATCGAACACAGCGGGGATGAACGACGTGTCGAATGATTCCAGCGCCATTTACCTTTTCTGTTTTGCACGACGCCACAGGCTGCCGGTTCTTGAGGTCGCCGGCCTGGATGATCGACATCCTGTTTCATTATGGCCATTCAAAGACATCATTGCTGTGTCGAGCGGATTGTCTATTGAGGAGTTTTGTGGCCCCGAAGCCGAATCGAGAATGAAGGACCTGTCATGGCTCGGACCTCGCGTATCCTGCCACGAAAATGTGGTGGAGCAGGTGATGCGCCATTCTCCGGTATTCCCGGTCCGGTTCGGAACCGTTTTTTCGTCCTCGGAAGCCCTTGAAGGTTTTTTACATGTGCACTGCGGCAAAATATCCCAGTTTCTGGATCTGGTGGCTGAGAGGGACGAATGGTCCGTCAAGGGGTTGATTGACCGGGCAGCGGCCAAGGAGAGTTTGTCGTCTGCTCTCCTTTCCAGGGAGGCGGGGCGCATCGCCGCGCTCTCCCCGGGGAGGCGTTATCTCCATGAACAGCGAATCCGCGGCGCGGCCGAGAAGGAGTTGAACGGCTTCCTGAAAGAAGTACTTCAAAACACATGGAAAGGCCTGAACTCCCATGCCTGTGAGTCTTGTGAACGCGGTCTGCTCTCCCTTGCCGCCGGAGATATGGAGATGCTCGTGAACTGGGCATTCCTGGTACAACGGAAAACAGCAAAGGATTTTCGAATTCAGATCGATCGGTCAAATGAAGAACATGCCCGGCAGGGGCTCTTCTTTCAACTGTCAGGACCATGGCCCCCCTATAGCTTCAGGCCTTCCCTTGGAGTCATTGAGGCGTGATGGGATATTTGATGTATTGCATATTCCGCAGCCGGGAACAGCAAAGACCCAGGCCACTTCCGGGGGTGGATGATCGACCCGTATTTCTGGTCTCTGAAAGCATCCTTAGCGCCGCAGTCTCTGGAATCGACCCCGGGGAGCTCGCCCCCGATATCCCCCGCATTCTTTCTTACAAGAAGGTCGTTGAATCTTTTCACACCGATCCTGCAATATGCGGGGTTGTCCCAATGCGTTACGGTTGTCTGTTTGAGGAAGAGCCCGCGATCATCAGGTTTCTTAAAGAACATCGTAGGCCATACGAGTCGCTTCTGAAGGAATTGGAAGGCTTCGTGGAGATGGGAATCCGTATGATGATTGCGGATCGCGGCCCACGCTTAGCGTCAAGCATTCCAAAATCAAAAATCCAAAATCTGAAATCTGAAATCTCCGGGCGTGCCTATCTCGCAGCACGAAAGACTCATTATGCGGGAGAGAACCGGTTGACTAAGGAAATGGAAAACGTGATCGAACGATTCTACGTCGCATTCTCAGGGCTGTTCGTAAAATGCAAAACGGAGACGCCCTCATCCCGAATTCTGAATCAAGAATTCCGCAATCCGATGCTATCCCTCTATTTTCTGGTACCAAGAAAATCCATAGGCAAGTTCCGAGAGGTATTTCGACGCCTGAGCTGCGCGGAATCCGCAAAGCTTCTTTTGAGCGGGCCATGGCCCCCCTACAACTTTGTCCTGCCTGATCATCCTTATGACCGCTCTTGCTTCCCCGGCAATGAGGAAACGGAGAGGATCCCTTCATGAGAACCAATAGACCTGATTTGAAACAACTGAATTTCTCTGAGGGTTATGAAGAGCTTTATTTTATGCTTCTAGAGGCTATTCCCTCGTCCGTTCTGCTGATCAATCGGGACCTGCGCGTCATTTCGGCAAATCGGAATTTCCTGAAAAGGGGGTACCTCAGTGAGTCTCAGGCGCTGGGGCGCAGCGTGGAGGAGCTTTTGCCATCTGTCATTCTCGACAGCATCAAGTTAACGGATGAAATCCGGAAGGTTTTCCAGGGCAGAGATCCCGGAAAGGGAACGAGAATTACGTATCGGGCGCCTGGAGTACCCATCAGGATTTACTATTACCGCTTGCTCCCGGTCATCCGGGGTGAGGTTGTTGAGACTGTGATGCTTCTCATGGACGACGTCACTGAGCAGGTCCGATTGCATGAAAAAGTCGGCGAGGTTGAACGGCACCTGGCGAGTATCGTGGAGAGCGCCGCCGAGATAATCATGTCCATGGATAACGAAGGGAAAATCCTAACCCTGAACCCTGCAGGACAACAGATCTTCGGCTACACGCAGAATGAATTGGAAGGCGGCTTCTTTCACCAACACATCATCGAAGAAGACCGGAAGGCGATGCTGAAGGTTATCTCCGATGCGAAGCTTGGGAAGAAACCGGAAGCTGCCGAGGCGGATGTGGTGACCAAGGAGGGGAAGAGTATTCATGTCTCCTGGGTCCTCTCGTCGATGAAAGACCAGCAGTCCAAAACAAAAGGAATCCTGGCGCTGGGGAGGGACCTCACTCAACAGCGCATGTTGGAGGCGGAGCTGTTTCAGTCACAGAAACTTGCCGCCCTGGGTGTAATGGCTGGAGGGATCGCTCACGAGATCAGAAATCCTCTTGCAATCTGTTCTTCAGCCGCGCAGTTTCTCATGGATGATCATATCTCTGCGGAGTTTCGTAAGGAATGCATGGACAAGATCCATACGAGTATTCATAGGGCGTCTGTCACTATCGATAATGTGTTACGGTTTGCCCGCCCCGGGGTAACGAGGGAGTTCACGAAGATAGACCTGTCCGATCTCATTCTGGAAACACTGGCGTTGGTTGACAACCAGGCGAGAATTCAAAAGGTCAAAGTGAAACCCCATCTGCCCGATGACCCCGTTCTGATCACATGCATTCGCAGCCTCATTCAACAGTTGTTACTTAACCTCTTCTTGAATGCTATTGAGGCCATGCCGGATGGGGGAGTGCTGAGCATCTTAGTGGAAAGGCAGCGGCGAGAAGTATTCATTGAGGTCACAGACACAGGCCACGGCATCGCCGGAGACAAGCTGGACAGGGTATTTGACCCATTTTTTACAGGTTCCACTGCAAAAACCGGGGCCGGATTGGGGCTTTCCATATCCTATTCCATTGTGAGACAGCACTCAGGCGCGATCGCGGTGGATAGCATTGTAGGAAAAGGGACCACCTTCACCGTGAGATTGCCCACTTTACAGGCGGGTGCATCTGCTTAGCAGAAAACCGGGAATCACCGTATTCCATAATTTCAACCGGACTGGATTCCCCGAATTATTGGAGATCGGATGAAGCGCGAAGAAAAGGTATTTCTTATTGTAGATGATGAATCGGATATGTGTTGGGCCTTGGAACACCTTCTTAAGGAGGAAGGGATGCCGTCAATAAAGGCGCTAAACGGAGAAGAGGCCCTCACGTTGATGGAAGAAAATCGCGTCGACCTGGTTTTCCTTGACGCAAAACTGCCCGATATTGAAGGGCTTGATCTGGCGCGGCAGATACGGGAGATTGATCTCCGCATTCCCATTGTGATGATAACAGGTTATTTTTACCGGGACGACGCAAAGGTCAAGGAGGCACTGTCAGAAGGATTGATCTCAAAGTTTATAGCCAAGCCCTTCAATCACTCGGAGATTCTGAGGACAGTCGGGATCCTGCGTCGCTCTTGAACTCCTTTTGCCTGGTATGGGGAGAGGATTCCATCGAGGGTGGAGCACGCTCCATAGATTAAATTCACCACCTGGTCGCGTTTGAACCTCAAGCTCCCTGCCCTCTTCGCGGAATGGTCTCTAAGTTTCGTCACTTACCATAAAACCCCCTCTCATCCCAGGAACAGTGAGAGGCTGGCATGACCGATGCACTCACAGATCATCGCATGCATGCTTATGGCAAGAAACGTAATCGTGACCAGACCGAAATCAACAAGAAAGGAGAACCATCATGGCAAAGGTCCAGAAGACGACGGATTCCTCGAGTTTGGCTGAAGTTGTGGACAGGATCCTTGACAAAGGTATCGTGATTGATGCTTGGGCCAAGGTGTCCCTGGTAGGGATTGAATTGCTGTCCATCGAGGCAAGGGTAGTGATCGCTTCAGTGGAAACATACCTGAAGTATGCAGAGGCCATTGGCCTGACCGCTTCCGCTGCCGCCCCTGCGTGATGACTTGTAGCGGGCAATCTTTTCGTGAGGGGCCTCTCCTGTGGTTGCTCCTCACGGGAAGATCATCCCTGAATTAGTTTCTGAAACCGTGAAAGGAGAAAGGACATGGGCCGATTAACTGAGGACATGACAGGACTACGCACCGAAATACAGGCCCTGCGCAACAAGCGGGAGGGATTCATAGCAAATTTGGGGCAGGGCGTCGCTGAGCTTCGGTCCGATGTAGATGTACTGAAGGAGGGATTCCGAGACGACCGTTCCGCGATGGCCGGAATCATGAAAGCGGATCTCCGGAGCTTCCTGACCGAGATTGGCGAATATGTCGCAAAGCTGAAAGACGACGTGGCCGACATGCAGGAGGATTCCCGGGAGGAACACGCCGGGATGAGCAGGAAGCTGCGACACGATCTGGGGATGTTCACTTCAGGTCTGAAAGCCAATGTAGCCGAGCTGAAGGAAGGATTCCGAGATGACCGTTCCGAGATGACCGGAAAAATGAAAGCGGACCTCCTGGGCTTCCTGACCGAGATTGGCGAATATGTCGTGGAGCTGAAAGACGACGTGGCCGATATGCAAGGGGGTTTCCGGGAGGAACATGCCGAGATGAGCAGGAACGCAAAGGCGGAGCGAGAGCTGTTCTTTTCCGAGGTGAAGAATTCGGTCGCCGTTCTGAAGGAGGAAATATCAGATCTTCTTGAGGGTATCGCGGAAGATCTCGGTGGCGCCCGCAGGGCATGGTCCGGCTCATCGCTTGCCGATGGCAGGTCGAAGATGCCCAAGACGAAAGCCGCAGTTCAAAACAACCTCCGCAAAGAGCCTGAGAAACGGGTGGCGGAGCTTTTTCCGGATGACCTCACCAGGATAAAGGGGATTGGTCCAGGGAGGAGCAAGCTTCTGAACGAGGCAGGGATTTCTACATTCGCTCAGCTGGCCGGAAGAACCCCCGGCAAGTTGGAGCAGATTGTGGGGATATCGGCAAAAAAGGCCGACATGGAGGAATGGATCAGGCGGGCAAAAGAATACAGCAGATAGCGATTGTGACTACGAGGCGTTCAAGCCGTTTTTCTTGCAGGAGAAATTGCGATGAAGAATAAGACCTTGAGAGTCATCTCAGAAGTGCAAAGAACTTCGACCCCGAATGACAACGTCCTTCCTGAGCCGAGCGAGGGATTCGTTAACACCTCCTATGTCGAGGACATGACGGAGCGCGCCCTCACTTATCTCGAAGTGGGGTATCCTGTCCACTTCTCCGGCCCTGCGGGGACAGGGAAGACCACACTCGCCTATCATATTGCCGCACAGTTGGGGAGACCCGTCACTCTCATTCACGGAGACGACGAGTTTGGAAGTTCCGACCTCATTGGACGGGACTCGGGATACCGCAAGTATAGTCTCTATGACAACTTCATCCACTCTGTCCTGAAGACCGAAGAACATCTGAATACGGTGTGGGAAGATAATCGACTCACGACAGCCTGCGAGAACGGATATACACTCATTTATGATGAGTTCACCCGTTCAAGGGCGGAGGCGAATAATGCGCTTCTGAGCGTTTTGGGGGAGGGGGTCCTTGACCTGCCAAAGCTTCGAAAAACCGGAAACGGATACATGCGAGTGCATCCCGATTTCCGGGCCATCTTCACCTCCAATCCTGAGGAGTACGCGGGCGTCCACAAGACCCAGGACGCACTGATGGATCGGCTCATCACCATCAACCTGGGCCATTTTGACCGGGAGACGGAGGTTCGGGTCGCAATAGCCAAGTCGGGCCTTGAAGAGCAGGATGCCGAGATTATTGTGGACATCGTGCGTGAAATACGAGGCGCCGGTGTCAACAATAACAGGCCCACGGTCCGGGCCAGCATTGCCATCGCCCGAATCGTTGGAAGTCTTGGCAGGCACGCCCGAACCGACGATCCCATTTTCGTCCGTGTATGCCGCGATGTCCTGAACACCGACACGGCAAAGGTGACTCGCGGGGGCCAGGCGCTCATGCCCAATATCGTGTGGGAGGCCATACAGAAGGTCTGCGGCGACGGAAAGAAACAGGCGGAGAACAGAGGCAACCCGCAGACTATCGAGCATAGAAAGGAATGTGAAAATGCCTTCACCTAAGAGAGCTATTCGAGGCTTGCAGAACATACGAACGGGCTCTGGAACGTCTGATCAGGTATCGGAACCTTACAAGGCGTTCTTGAGGATTGGGGCCCTTGAGATGGAGAAGTCCAGGCGGGGCAAGGAAAAGGAATGTGCGGTGATCCGTGTGCAGAATATAGATGCACGCTTTCGGGAAATCGAGGCTGAGAAGACCGAACTCCTGGAAGGTTTAGGCACGATCAAGCGTAGCAATGCCCGCCCCGGGAATACGACCGAAAGGCCATCGCCCTCACCACCGGCTCATGACAAAGGGGGATTCAAGATATCCTACTGAGCCTTGTTATTAGTAGTAACAATAATAAGGAGAGAGCAGGAAATAGATGAAAACCAAAGAGGAGGTGGAATAGGGGATGAAAATAAACTGTCTTTCCTGCGGACACAAGGTGGATCTGGACAGTGCCTACGACGATTACAAGGGCTTGATCAGATGTTTGGCCTGCAGGGCGATGCTCGAGATCAGAACCATGGAGGGGCAACTCAGATCGGTCAGGCTTGAAAATATCCCGTTGCCCCCTTCCATCGAGGAGGCTGTTGAAAAGGCCCTCTAATGTGAGAACGAGTGCGATGAGAGGGGTGAACCCAAATGAAAGGATGGGTTGAGGAAATGGCTGATCGATCTTTGGACGATAAGGGGAGATATTTGTATGCCGTAGTAGCCGGGGTCAAGGAGCGAGACTACGGGGCACGCGGGATCGAAGATGGCCCCCTGTATACCATCCCCGGGGGAGAAGTCTCAGCCGTTGTGAGCGATGTTCCCAATAAGAAGCTCCGCCCGGAACGTCGCCATCTGGCCGCCCATCAAGCGGTGCTCAAGCTGCTGATGGAAAAGAACACCCCCCTGCCCATGTCCTTCGGTATCATTGCAGACGGCGCCGATGCCATCAAAAAGATCCTCTCCCTCAACCAGGAAGCCTTTCTGGAACAACTTGAGCGCGTATCCGATAAAGTGGAAATGGGGTTGCGCGTCACATGGGATGTTCCGAATATATTCGATTATTTCGTCAATACCCATCCTGAACTCAGATCTGCGCGGGACAGATATTTCGGCACCCACCGGGAACCGTCACCGGAAGACAAGATCGAGTTAGGGCGGATGTTTGAGCACATGTTAAGTGAGGATAGGGAGAATCACACTGAAGAGGTAGCGGATATCCTCTCCCAGTGCTGCTTCGAGATTCAACGAAACAAATGCCGCAACGAATATGATGTAATGAATCTGGCCTGCCTTGTGGGACGGGAGAAGAAAAGGGAAAAGACTTTCGAAAAGGGCATTTTGGAAGCTGCCGGCATGTTCAACAACGACTATGCCTTCGACTACAACGGGCCATGGGCCCCTCACAACTTCGTCGAAGTAGACCTTAAGTATTGACGATTGGCGATTCGGGTCAAAATATTCCATCTTCAATAGAATTATTCAATTGGTGAGATGTTTATCATTGACGATATATTGCTTTCCCCTGCGCGCGGCATCCTATGGGTCTTCAGTGAGTTGTATAACGCTGCCCGGTTGGAGGTGGAGAACGAGGCTGAGGCTATTACCGCAGAACTGAGTGAGCTGTACATGTTGCTCGAGACCGGGAAAATCACCGATGCTGAGTTCGACGCCAGGGAAAAAGAACTCCTCGACCGAATGGATGAAATACAAGAACACGGAAGCCATAGTGAATAATGGAAAAACGATGAGGACTGCCCCTTCATTCTTAGGCGACCATGGTTTCCGACTGCTGCTTTTCGGGGGCAAAGGCGGAGTTGGAAAAACAAGTTGCGCAACGGCCACCGCCCTGAGATGGGCCAGAAACCATCCTGACAGATCCCTCCTGCTCGTCTCAACAGACCCGGCCCACTCACTGGCCGACAGCACGGCCGGTTTTTCCCCTGCCCATAATATGGAGGTTGTCGAACTCAACGCTCAGGCATGCCTCTCGACCTTCAAGGAGAAACACAGCGAGCGATTCCGTGAGATTGTCTCACGCGGTACATTTCTTGATGAAGAAGATATCAGCCGGCTCCTGGACCTCTCCCTGCCCGGCCTTGATGAGCTTATGGCCTTCCTCGAGATCGCCAAGTGGGTGGGGGAAAAGAGGTATCACCGTGTCGTAGTGGACACCGCGCCCAGCGGCCACACACTGAGACTCCTGGCCATGCCGGTCTTGATCAAGAAATGGCTCGAGGCACTGGACGCATTATTGGCCAAACATCGTTACATGAAGCAATTATTCGGTGGCGCCTATCGGCGGGATCAACTCGACGAATTCCTGCTGGAATTGTCTGCCTCGGTCAAACAGGCGGAGGGCCTGCTGAGCGACCCGGTATACTGCCGATTTGTTCCCGTCACGTTAGCAGAGGAACTGAGCGTCCGTGAGACGGTCCTCTTACTGAGTGAGCTCAAAAGGCTGGGGATCCCTGTTGCCGACATCGTGGTGAACAAGGTCTACCCTGAGAATACTTGTGCGACATGCGTGCACAAGCGGGCCGGCCAGATAGAAGAGATCCGGCAGCTTTCCGACGAATGTTCAGGGTGCTCTCTTTGGGGGGTCCCCATGTATCCGGAGGAGATACGCGGCAGCGGCCCCCTCGACACGTTCTGGGAGGGCGTATTCTCCTTGGCGCATCTGAAATCCCTGCCCGCCATGCCTCTCACTGCGGCCGATGCAGGAGGGGGGAAATCAAATGGGCATCCCAGAGTGGAGGATTCGGGAAATCTGCCTGCTCCTGAAAAGAGACTTCTGATTTTTGCAGGGAAAGGCGGGGTAGGCAAGACAACTCTGGCCTGCGCCACGGCTCTCAGAATGGCGCGGGACCCCGAGGGGGCCGAGGTCCTGCTGTTTTCCACGGATCCTGCCCACTCCCTGTCAGACTGCCTGAATGCACCGATCGGGCCCGCGCCCACCCGGCTTGCTCCCGGGCTTACTGCCATCGAGATAGATGCCCAGGCAGAGTTCGAAGCCCTGAAAAAGCAATATACAGAAGAGCTGGAAAGGTTTTTCGGTGCCATTTCGGCCAATCTCGATCTAACGTTTGATCGCGAGGTGATGGAGAGGGTGATGGATCTTTCGCCTCCCGGTCTCGACGAGGTTATGGCCCTGACCGCAGCGATGGGGTTTCTTGCGCAGGGTCAATATCATGTCTTCATCCTCGATTCGGCGCCGACGGGACACCTTCTCCGGCTCCTGGAGACTCCCGAGCTTATCGAGCAGTGGCTCAAAGTGGTTTTCAATTTGTTCTTGAAGTACAAAAACGTGTTCCGACTTCCCAAGATTTTGCAGCGATTGATCCAGATATCCAAAAACCTCAAACTGCTGCGAGCCACGTTGAGGGATTCCGGACAGTCCGCAATTTACGCCGTGACCCACCTGACGGAGATGGCTTATCAGGAGACAAACGATCTGGTCACCGCCTGCGAACGGATGGGGGTGAGTGTAGAGATGCTGTTTCTCAATCAGGCGACACCGGCCGCTGAATGCCCTCTGTGCTCGGCCCTTCGCCGGGGAGAGGCGCGAGTCAAGGAGGAGCTTCAGCGAAGATATTCCGTGACGCCTCAGACCCTGATTTATCACCTGGATGAGCCCCGCGGGCTTCAAAGACTTGGCGAGTTGGGAGAGGTCCTTTACAACCGGGGAGGGAAAGAGGGGGCAAGGGAGAGGAACCTTGTTGCCTAAGCCAGTGTTCTCAGAGGAGGTGACTTTTGAAAGATTCTTTTCTCGATGAAACAAAGCACCTTTCCCTCTGCGAGGCCATCGATCGCGTTCTTAACAAGGGCGCCGTGGTTTTCGGAGAGGTGATGATTTCAGTCGCCAACGTGGACCTTGTCTATATTGCGCTTCAGGTTGTGGTGAGTTCCATAGAAACGCTCCATGAGTCTATGCCTGCAAATCGCTGTAGTTCCCCGGCCGTGAGCTTGGGGCTTAGAGGAGATACCAAGGAAAGGATCAGGGCAGGAGGTCATGAACAATGAGCTTCAAAGAAGAGCCCGGGGTTGAGTCAAAAGCCTTAGGTGACTTTTCCAGAGTGATGATGCAGAGCAGCGCGTCGTTGCCTCGCTCATCCCATGATCTGAAGGGACAATGCGCCCGATTGAGTCTCGACCGGGATAAGGCGAAGAACGGACTGGGCCAACTGGTCCTTACACTGGTGAAACTCCTTCATGAACTTGTGGAACGTCAGGCGATCAGGCGAATCGAAGCAGGCTCTCTCAGCGATGATGAGATCGAAAGGGTGGGTGTGACCTTGATGAGACAGGCGGAGGAGATTGAGAGGATGAGAAAAGAGTTCGGCCTCGATGAGGAGGACCTCAATATCGATCTTGGACCTCTTGGGAGACTTCTGTAGGAATGGCTGCATTAATCCATTCCTGTTCAATAGTACCCTAACTCCTCCAAGACTCCCTCGCCCTCCAGTCTCCGCATATTGCATGAGATATTTTACTTGAAAAGGAGGACCTGAAGTGCCTATTCAACGCGCCGCGCAGCACTCTACAGAGAGCACAAATCTTGCTGATTTGCTCGAACGTATTCTGGACAAGGGCATCGTGATAGCGGGGGATATCAAGATCAGCCTCGTTGACGTGGAGCTATTGACCATTCAGCTTCGCCTGGTGATCTGCTCCGTGGATAAGGCCAAGGAGATGGGCATGGACTGGTGGGTGAATAACCCCTGCTTCAGCCGGGGGGCAAAAAATGATCAAGTTGTTGATTCCCTTGCCAGGATTGAGCAAAGGTTGGAAAAGCTGGAGATGCCTGCCACGAAAGAGTCTGGGAGTTATCCAGCACCCGAGGTCTGAACCGCAACAGCGAGTGCATTTCCCCTCCCGCCGGGGCGGGATTGCGGGGGAATGCGAGCGAATAGTAATCAAGAAAGGAGGATGAAAGATGGCTAAGAAAGAGGGTTTAGGTATTTCAGAAGTATTTGCAAAAAAGGAAAGGGAAATATTGGATGGATGGACAAAGGCGCAGGCAGATGTCACCGCGCTCAAAAAAGGGTTGATCACGGAAAAACAACTGAGGGAGGAGTCGGCCCGGTTCATGGGAATCCTGTCCAGGGCTGTGGCAGGCGGAAATTTAGATATAACCGCGCCTGAGTATGATGAGGTCAACAGGTTTCTGGGCAGCCTCTCTGGAACCAGGGCTTCCCTCGGTTTCTCTCCGTCAGAGACGGCAGGCTACGTATTCTCACTCAAAGACATTGTTTTCAGGTGTTTTCAGGAAGAGTTCAGCGACCGGCCGGAAGCGCTGCTGAAGGCGGCCATTGATTTCTCCGTGCTCGTTGACAAATTAGGCCTCATTACCTTTGAGACCTATGTAAAGGGAAGAGAGGAGGTCATCAGGGAACAGCAGAGGTCCCTTCTGGAGGTTTCGACGCCGGTGATTCAGGTCTGGGATGAGATTCTGATTCTTCCGCTTATCGGAACCATTGACAGCGCCAGGGCCAAGCAGATAATGGAAAATCTCCTCGAAAGCATTGTAGCCACCAAATCCTCTATTGTAATCATGGACATCACAGGCGTGCCTGCTGTGGACACCGAGGTGGCCAACAGGCTGCTCCGGAGCATGCAGGCAGCAAAACTCATGGGCGCAGAATGCGTCCTGACCGGCATCAGCCCGCAGATTTCCCAGACCCTTGTGCACCTCGGGGTTGACCTGAGCGGCGTTACCACCCGTGCAAGTCTAAGAGACGGATTGGAGCTGGCCTTTAGGAAGTTGAAGGTCAAAGTGACGAAGATGGAGGTATAGATGGATAAAGTGCCGATATTGAAGATGGGCGATACCCTTATCCTCACCATTCAGGTGGAGCTTCATGATAAGACGGCCATCAGGCTTCAGGAGGATATCCTGGAGAAGATATTTGAGACAAAGCCGCGGGGTCTGGTGATAGATGTGAGCGCTGTAGGCGTGGTGGACAGCTTTCTCGGAAGAATGCTCTCTGATACCGCCACCATGGCAAAGACCATGGGCGTGGAGACTGTGCTGGTGGGGATTCAGCCTGAGATAGCCATCACCTTGCAGGAGATGGGGCTGGAACTGAAGGGGGTGCATTCAGCCCTTAATCTGGAGAAGGGGATGGCCCTGCTGCAGGGTATGGGAGGGGCGGGCGATGGAGAAGATTAAAGAGATCGGCATAAAGGGCAGCGAGGATGTTGTCCTTGCCCGTCAAATCGCCAGAGAGATGGCGAAAGAGCTTGGCTTTGGCCTGGCAGACCAGACCCGCATCACCACTGCTGTCTCAGAACTCAGCCGGAATATTTACCTGTATGCAGGAACGGGCAGGGTGATTATCAGGGCTTTATCCGAAAGCGCCAAAAAGGGAATCGAGGTTGTGGCTGAGGACAAGGGGCCCGGCATCCCTGATATCGAAATGGCCATGCAGGACGGCTACACCACGAGCAGGGGGCTGGGTCAGGGCCTGCCGGGTACAAAACGGCTGATGGACGAGTTCGGGATAAAGAGCGAGAAGGGAAAAGGCACTGCCGTGACGATCAGGAAATGGCTGAGATAGAGAGGAATGAGGACCGGAAGGTCATATCTATCGAAGAGGAACACCATGTGGGTATGGCCAGACGGATGGCGATGGAGTGCGCCCGGGATATGGGCTTCGGAGCGATAGCGACAGCCCTGATTGCCACCTCGGTCTCGGAACTTGCCAGGAATATCCTTGTTCATGCAGGGAAAGGCACGGTTACTCTCAGGGCAGTCTCTCAGGGGGAAAGAAGGGGGCTGGAGATTGTCTTTGCTGACCAGGGGCCGGGCATAGAGGATGTTGAACGGGTCTTGAGGGGCGGATACTCCACCAAAGGTTCATTAGGCATAGGGCTGTCAGGGGCAAAGAGGATGATGGACGAGATGGAGATAGAATCCGCGCACGGGAAAGGGACGACGATATCGGTAAGAAAATGGCTGTGAGGTCTTTATGCAGTTTGGCGTGGTGAACCGGGCGTTAAGAGGGGAAACCTCCTGCGGTGACGCGTACTTTATCAGGGAATTCGAGAACAAGGTCCTCGTTGCCGTGATGGACGGTCTCGGCCATGGCGATGATGCTGCTGCTGCTTCCAACACAGCCGTAGAGTACATAAAAAACAATTATCAGAAAGGTCTCACGGAAATCATTAAGGGATGCCATGAGGAGCTGAAAAAGACCAGGGGCGCAGCAATAGGGATAGCGCTGATTGACCCGGACCGTTCGGTATTAAGATATGCCGGGGTCGGAAACATCGAAGTGAGGGTGAAGAGCCGGACAGTGATCAGGCCGGTCTCCATAAACGGCATTTTGGGCTACAATCTTCGCAAGGTAAGGGAAGAGGACTTCCCTTACAGCCCGGGAGACCTCATCATCCTTCACTCGGACGGCATATCCACAAAGTTTGACTTGAATCTTTATCCGCCGGAATTCCTTGGGCAGCATCCCCAGACAATAGCCGAGAGGATCGCTGCTGAATTCGGCAGGGAAAGAGATGACCTCACCATTGTGGTGGCCCGGCAGGATAAAATGGGAGGCTAATCAAGGATGGGAAAGAATAATCTTTGCTGCGAGTACAAGGAGTTGTTACGGAATTATCTGGAATCGCCTGAGGAGATAGACCTCTATAATGTATCCCTTTTAGGCAAGGAATTTATCCAGAAGGGGATCGGGCCTGAGGATATCATAGAGACGCATTACAAGAGCATTGAGAAGGTTCTTGAAGATGTCTCTCTATCTGATGAAAAAGGCGTTGTCCTCAAGTCCTTCAGGGTGCTTTTAGAGATTATGATGTCCTACGGCATGGCATACAAGCATTATCAGGATACGGGGACCCATGAAAGCGGCTGAGAGTGAAAAGATGGTCCGTCATCAAAGACGCGAGGAATATTCGGTCGCATTAGCCCAATACCTGAAAGAGGGCAAGGAGAACGGCCTCTACAGACTCTATGAGTTGAGTAAGGCGCTAATGAACGAAGGAACAAGCCCTGGTGATCTCTTTGCCATGCATATTGCGTCGCTGGAAAGGATATCAACAGAGAACGCTTTACCCCCACAATCAGCAGTCCTCCAGATGTTAAGGGCATTCCTTGAGGTCATATCCCCCTATGAGGTTGCCTTCGGGCATTACGTCGAATTGAAGGGATTAACCATTTTGCAGGAAGTGAGCATAAAACTCAATGCCTTTGTTGATATGGACTCCCTGTGCCGGTTCATTGTGGATAAGTCCGCCGAGATATTCAACATGGAAGACGGATGTTTATACCTGAAAGAAAGGACAGCCGGCGGGATGACCTTCAGGACCGCCAAGGGAAAAGGTTTGAGGGAGGCTGCAATGGGACGCTTCCCTATCGTTATTCCCTTAAAAACAGAAAAGGAGGAGATCGGGGAAATCAGGCTTGCACGCGGGGATGGGAAGTCCGACCTGGATGAGATGGAAAAGCAGATGGCCTCTATTTTAGCCAACCAGTTTGCGCTGGCGCTTGAAAAGTTGCGGCTCTATGAGAGCCTCAGGGAGCAGTCCATAACGGACGGGTTGACAGGGGTTTTTAATGTGCGGCATTTCCATGAGATCCTGAGTAAAGAGATTCAGCGTGCCAGGAGATATCAACGGGCCCTGTCGCTTGTGATGATGGACATAGACAACCTCAAAAGAATAAACGACGCTTACGGGCATCTTGCTGGAGATGCAGTCATCAAGGATATGGCAAAGATTCTTAAAGAGACTTCACGGCGGACGGATGTTGTGGCCAGGTATGGGGGAGATGAATTTGTTATTCTCATGCCTGAAACCGATAAGAAGCAGGCATTTGAATCAGCCGTTCGCATCCTTGATAAGGTCAGAGAACACAGGTTTGAGGTGGAGGGAGACTGTTCAGGGGCAACGCTGAGCGCAGGGGTTGCTGGTTATGCCGGGGGAGGTATGACCGAGTCGGACCTGTTTAAAATGGCTGATGAGGCATTGTATCAGGCCAAGGCAGAGGGGCGGGAAAGGGTCTGTGTATATGAATGATAGGATGATGATGGATAACCAGTTAAGTCTTAGCTATAAAAAGATCCTTGGTGAGTACCTGAAGACCGGCCAGGAGACAGACCTCTACCATGTCGCCCAGTTCGGCAAGGAGATGATGAACAAGGGGATAGGTCCTGAGCTTGTAGTTGAAATGCATCTGGATGCCCTAAGGAAAATCAACAAGGCTGAAAAGACATATCCGGAAAAAACCATTGATGACTCCTTCACCGTGCTTATGGAAGGGATCATGGCCTATGGCATGGCATACACTGAATTTATCAATTCCAGGGCAGAGGGCTATCTGGCTGAGATCAGGGAATTGAACAAGAGGTTGAGTGAAAGGCTGACCGAGATGACTGCCCTCTATGAGACCGTAAAGGCGACAGTCTCTTCTCTTGCCCTGGATGAGGTGCTTTCATCTGTCTTCAACAGTGCCGTCAAAACGCTGAAAGCAGACACGGGTTCCCTGATGCTTCTTGACCCGGAAGAAGGGGTTTTAACCATAAAAAGGGCGCACGGTCTGGATGAAGAGATCATCCGAAAGACGAGGATCAAGGTAGGGGAAGGTATTGCGGGGACGGTGGCCCAGAGCGGCGAACCCCTGGTCTTTCATGGAAAGGTGGATAGTCCGCAAGCTAAGGGCAGGATGAAGTATGCTAAGGTAAACTCCATCTGCTCCCCTTTAAAGACCAAAAAGGGTGTTGTCGGTATTGTCAACCTCAACCGGAAAGAAGATTCCGAACCCTTTACGCAGGATAATTTAACGCTCCTTTCCACCATGGCGCATGAAGCGGCGTCTGCCATTGAAAACGCCGGCTTGTATAAAGATCTGCATGAAAGTTACCTCAGCACTATTCGGGCCTTAACGTCTGCGCTGGAGGTAAAAGACCATTACACCAGGGGGCATTCCGATGCAGTGGCAAGGTGTGCGGTGAAGATAGCAAAGAAACTGGGTCTGTCCCTTCATGAGACAGAAGGCATTGAGGTGGCAGCGATCCTTCATGATATCGGGAAGATCGGCATTCAGGAAGACATCCTTAATAAACCCGGAAGACTGGACGATGAGGAGTGGAAAGAAGTGAAGAAGCACCCTGAATACAGTCTGAAAATTTTTGAGGATATCAACTTCCCCTGGGACATTAGACCTAGTGTCTATGCCCATCATGAAAGGTATGAGGGAAACGGTTATCCCTGCGGGCTGAAGGGGGAGGACATCCCGTTGGGTGCGAGGATCCTTGCCGTCGCGGACCTCTATGATGCGATGACCTCTGACCGCGCCTATAGAAAACGTCTGAGCAAGGAAACGGTAATTGAGGAGTTGAAAAGGGTGGCCGGAACCCAGATTGACCCTGAAATCGGGAAGGTCTTTATCGAGATGTTGCTGCAAGGCGAGGTGTAAAACTGTAAATTTACTCATCCAGAGCCTGCCCATGCTGTCCCGCTTCAGGGCAGATGAGCGCTTCCATACACCCCTGCCATTGTCCACGACCTGGGAAAGATTTCGGTTCCTGCGGAGATCCTCAGCAAGCCGGGCCCGCTCCGTGAAGCGGAATTCCTGATCATCAAGACGCACCCGCAGAGCGGCTTTGATATTTTGAAAGGCATCGAGTTCCCCTGGCCCCTTGCCGAAGTGGCGCTGCAGCACCATGAGAGGATGAACGGGTCAGGATATCCTCATGGGCTCCAGGGAGAGGATATTCTCATCGATGCCAGGATAGTGGGCGTGGCGGATGTACTGGAGGCCATGGTATCGCACCGGCCTTACCGGCCGGCTCTGGGCATTGAAAAGGCCATGGAGGAGATGCAGAGAAACAGGGGTGTGCTATACCATCCGGAGGTCGCCGATGCATGTCTGCATGTGTTCCAGGAAGGGAGGTTGTTCGGCAGGCAATGAGGAGTCGGCAGTCCCGCTAAGAAGCAGCGGGATCTGCGCTGTGCTTCGATCGGCAAGAGACAGGAGGCAAGGAAACGATCTATGAATAGGAGACATGAACCTATGAAGATCAGTGCTCGTTTCCTAAGTTAATTTAGAAAATCCATCGTCACAATCCGGGTTTGTTTCCCAAGTGCAATTCGCATCTTTGGCTCCGGCAAGCGGGAGCGGGTGAGCATCTCCCTTTGGGATAATTCGGTTGCGGTCGGGGAGATCAGGAGGACTCAGCCATTGTGCCGACAGCGGTGAAAGAATCTGCACCTGTTGAATGGCGCTTCGCACCTGTTCAAGCCGCGATCTCACCTCATCGCTTCGCCCCTGGTCTCTTCTGTTCTGGCAATATCCAACCACGTACGCAATGGTATTTAAAATCAGCGTTTATCGCGCTGTTTTTTCCCACTTCTCCCCCACTTTTCAACCCTGCAGCAATGATTAATTTGCCACCCGAACATTTGAGGTAAAGGAGGAAATTATCTATGGCCTTGGAATTAAAGCCTTGGAGGCCTTTCAGGGAATTGGCGAGTTTCCGTGGGGACATGGAGGAGATGATGAGACGATTCTTCTCCGAGCCCTTTGGGCCCCTGTCCAGAGCAGAAGAGTGGCAGCCTTCGGTGGACATTGCCGAGAAAGACGGCAACATCGTTGTGAAGGCGGAGTTGCCGGGCCTTGAGGTCAAAGACATTGACCTTAAGGTTTCCGGGGACCTGCTTACCCTGAAGGGTGAAAAGAAGAAAGAGGAAGAAACCAAAGAACAAGACTACTACCGTCGTGAGATTTACTCCGGCAGTTTCCAGAGGACTTTCCGCCTCCCGAGCGAGGTGGACAACGAGAAGGTGGATGCTTCCTTTAAGAACGGCATTTTGACCATCACTATGCCCAAGGCGGAGAACGCATCGCAAAAGAAGATCGAAATCAAGACCCACTGAAGTCCAGTCCACTTATTTCCCGGTCCGGTAGGCGACCGCTTGCGAACCGGGGTGGGCGCCCAGTGCAGTATCGGTGTGTTGAGAGAGACTGGGAATTAGGTTCTGGGATGTTTTGAAACTGCCGGCGGTGCCTGAAAGCGAGTTGATGAAGGAGAGTTCTCAGGGACTCTGATGGTGCTTGATCATGGAAAAGGATGAAGCCAATTGATTGGATCGATGGATATGGACTCAAGGGATCAGGGAGGGCGTAGCCTGGACTCCGAAGAAATGAGGGCTGTTGCGGAGAGCCTGCTCGAGCGGAAACGGGAGATTTGGAACGAGATCAGGGAGGATCTTGAGAATGATCTGAGCGGGGAGTATCAGAACCTGGTTCAGACCATCAAGGATCACGTCGACGACGCCATGGCCGAATTGATGGCGAGTACGGCGTTATCACTGGTCGAGCTGAAGGCAAGAGAGCTGCAGCAGATCGAAGCAGCATTGCGGCGGATGGAGGAAGGCGATTACGGCCGCTGCGAGGACTGCGGGAGCTGGATCCGGCCGGAGCGATTAAAGGCGTTGCCTTACTCGACCCGCTGCCTGGAGTGCCAGGCCGGGTGGGAGAGAATCCAGGGGGTGCGGTAGACGGGAATTTTAAAATCAAACAGTCGTGGCGGGGCGGCAGCAGCTTGCTTCAGCCTGTTGTTCAGTCATTCGTAAAATAAGACGATCAACTTCTTCCAAGTTGCCGATCAATACTCATCCGCCTGGAAACGTTCCCCAACCTGACTTGAACCGAAAACAGCGAGCGCATTCCCCGCAGCCACCCGCCAAGCGGCGGGACTTGAAAAAATGCGATGAATGCTTAATCCATTCATCACCAATATCTATTACTTAGAACGAAGTTGTGCCTTTATAACATACCAAAGGAGGGTTTTTGGGAACATGAATATCAGACCCTTGAACGACAGAGTTCTTGTTTTGAGGATGGAAGGGGAAGAGAAGACCGTAGGCGGGATCATCATTCCGGATACGGCCAAGGAGAAGCCCCAAGAGGGCAAAGTGATTGCCGTTGGACCTGGAAAACCGGGGGATGACGGGAAACGCATTCCCCTTCAGGTAAGAACCGGCGATCGGGTCTTGTTCAGCAAGTACGCTGGAAACGAGATCAAGGTCGACGGGTTGGAACATCTCATCATGCGCGAGGACGACATCCTCGGAGTCATAGAGAAGTGATAAAGGGAGGTGTTGAACGATGGCAAGGAAGGAAATTAGATACAGCATGCAGGCTCGAGAAAAGCTGATAAAGGGAGTGGATACACTGGCCAACGCGGTGAAGGTCACGTTAGGCCCGAAGGGCCGCAACGTGGTTCTGGAAAAATCGTGGGGCGCCCCCACCATCACCAAGGACGGGGTGACGGTTGCCAAGGAAATTGAGATCGAGGACAAGTTCGAAAACATGGGCGCCCAGATGGTCAAGGAGGTCGCATCCAAGACATCCGATGTAGCGGGAGATGGGACGACCACGGCCACCATCCTTGCCCAGGCCATCTATCGGGAGGGTTCAAAACTGGTAACGGCAGGCTCTAATCCAATGGCCCTCAAGCGCGGAATCGATAAGGCGGTTGCCACTATCGTGGAAGAGCTTAAGAAGATCTCCAAACCCATCAAAGAAAAGACGGAAATAGCGCAAGTGGGCACGGTCTCATCGAATAACGACAAGACCATCGGCGACATCATCGCAGAGGCCATGGATAAGGTGGGCAAAGAAGGCGTGATTACGGTGGAAGAAGCCAAGAGCATGGAGACGACGATCGAGATCGTGGAGGGGATGCAGTTTGACCGGGGTTACCTGAGCCCTTATTTCGTCACTGATCCGGAAAAGATGGAGATACACCTGGAAGACCCCTATATCCTCATCCATGAGAAGAAGATCAGCGTCATGAAGGACCTGGTCCCCATCCTGGAAAAAATTGCGAAATCGAGCAGGCCTCTTCTCCTGATCGCCGAGGACGTGGAGGGCGAGGCCTTGGCGACCCTCGTGGTCAACAAGCTCCGCGGGACGTTGAAATGCGCCGCGGTCAAGGCGCCTGGGTTCGGGGACCGACGCAAGGCCATGCTCGAGGACATCGCCGTCCTCACCGGAGGACAGGTAATCACCGAGGAGCTTGGTGTTCGGCTGGACAAGATCACAATGGAGGATCTGGGGACTGCCAGGAGGGTCACGATCGACAAGGATAACACGACCATTGTGGACGGGGGCGGCAGCAGGAAGGCGCTCGAAGGCCGTGTCAAGCAGATCAGGGCCCAAATCGAGGAGACGACGAGCGACTACGACCGGGAAAAACTCCAGGAGCGGCTGGCCAAGCTGATAGGCGGTGTTGCGGTGATCAACGTGGGCGCGGCGACCGAGGCGGAGATGAAGGAGAAGAAGGCGCGGGTCGAGGATGCCCTCCATGCCACACGTGCAGCGGTAGAGGAGGGGATTGTTCCGGGTGGCGGCGTCGCTTTGGTCCGCGCGATCAAGGCCCTTGAGAACACAGGTGCGGAAGGCGAAGAGAGGCTGGGCCTCAACATCGTGAAACGCGCCCTCGAGGAGCCGATCAGGCAGATTGCCAACAATGCCGGGTTTGAAGGTTCTGTTGTAGCGCAGGAGGTCATGGGCAAGAAGGGCAACTTCGGCTTCAACGCGGAAACCGGCGAGTACGAGGACCTGGTAAAGGCCGGGATCATCGACCCCACCAAGGTCACGCGGTTTGCGCTTCAGAACGCCGCTTCCGTGGCAAGTCTCCTCATGACGACCGAGGCATTGATCGCCGAGAAACCCGAGGAGAAAAAAGGGCTGGCGGCGCCGCCTATGCCTCCGGAGGATATGTACTAACATGGGGAGAGGCCCGGGGCCGGGCCAAGTGTCTCTATGGATGAACCGAGCGCGCCTCCGAGGACTTCAAGAGGGGAACATGCACGATAAGACATTGGAAGAGGAGAAAAGATTATTGTGACGATCTGCTGCGAAAGAAAGCTGGAGAGGGAAAAGGAAGCGAAGGAAGATTATGACCGATTTTCTGAGAGCGACTGCGGATTTTGGTAACTATGGAAAGAGGGGCAAGAGAAAGGGAGGCCTTGATCGGCTCGGCCAACGAGGCTGATCAGCCCGATTCTCCCCATGTAGCTGTTCATGACTTGTTTGACCTTGGACCCGGGACCCTGCCCCTCTTTAAAATGATTGCTCTTCGATCCCCTTAGGTTTACATTACCCCCGTTTCTCAGCCGGACTAATCCGTCCCCTCTCCCTGAGAAGGAGACGGGGGGTTTGCTTCTTGGCCCAGGAATGGACGCGTTTGGAAACGGGAGAACCGGGGCAATGCTGGACCGCCGGAATATTTCGGAGCCTGTTAGCCCCGTGACGAAGGTGATCGCGCATGGTACAATTGGGGCGGAGGTAAAAACCATGACAAGAGTGGAAGAGTTGGCAGATAAGGTCCAGCGACTCAGCCGGCAGGAGCTTGCCGCATTCAGGGAGTGGTTTCGCGAGTACGACTCTGATGAATGGGACAGGGAGATTGAAGAGGACGTTCTGGCCGGCCGACTCGATACGTTGGCAGATAAGGCGATTGCAGAGCATAAGGCCGGAAGGACGAAAGAGCTTTGAGGCACTTTGCCGCCCATTCATTTTGGGACAACTATGAACGCCTGCCTGCGAATATCCGGAAGTTGGCAGACGAGTGCTACGCCCGGCTGAAATCAAACCCTCGACATCCCTCCCTGCACCTGAAGACGATTGGCAGATACTATTCCGTGAGAGTTGGTCCCCATTACCGTGCCCTTGCGATCGAAATCCCTGAGGGATTGCTATGGTTCTGGATCGGAACGCATGACCAATACCAGAGAATGCTAAAGAAGACCGGCTGAAATGCCCCTTCCTTAACCCAGCTGAGCGGCCGTCGCGGCGTGCTTTTTCCCGACCGGCCCGGGGCCTTATACGAGCAGGTCCCGATCCAGATTGCCTGATTTGCTAACCCCAGTCAGGGATCTGCACCTTGGATCCGTCGTTACCCCCTGTTAACCTCTGAACTTTGAACCCTGAACCGCTTCTCTTGACCTTGGACCTGGGACCTTCCTGAAAGTTATTGATCTTTTCAGATTGACCTCCGGACATGCCTAGACGATGACGGCTCGCTTTCGCTGGAACGTTTCAAGAACAGGTTCTGCTATACAAAGGTGGCGAGATGGGCTGGCGAAAAGGAGTACAGGCTGGTCAGAGCGCTAAAGGAACTTCGTAAGGCCCCGGAGGGCAGGCGCCTGGGCGATAATCCTGCGCATCAGAGGTTGGAGGAGCAGCGGCGAGAGATACATTGGGAAATAGCAGAAGGCGAAATAAAGCCACGTGAGGTCAGGCAAAGTCCCGCCCGTTGCAGCGAGCATCAGCCCGACATTACGTTGAGAGGCCATGAAGCCGAGCGTAAGAGCCCGCTCCCGTCCTGCGGATGCGAACACCAGGGTGGTCAGGCAAACCACGGCAAGAAAGACTGCGAAGGCAAGGGCAACGAGACCGGCTGTGATCATGGGGGTGCTGATAAAGCGAGGGGCGACGCTTTCCATGATGGCTGCGATAAAGACGAAGAGGACGAGGATGTTCAAACCGTCGATCCTTTCCTTCTGCCGCTCGATCGCCCTGGAGCCGGCGATCCGACGCACCATCAAACCGACCAAAGCGGAGCCTCCGAGGATCGCGATCAATTTCAATCCAAGGGTCGAAGGGGAGAGTGTAAGTGCAGGCCCTATGAAGGCATAGGCGAAAAGGGGCGCAGTAAAGGGTAGCAGGGCCGTGCTTGCTACCATGGTGCAGAGCACAAGCGTAGCATCGAGCCCCATCAGCGAGGCAAATGCGGGAGCCGCCATCAATGGAGAGGCAATTGCCTGCAAGATAAGGGCGACGAAGAGATCGGGGAAGCGGTGCTTGAGGCCGAACGCCAGATAAATCACACCGAAAACGATTGGGACTACCAGAGAAGTCCAGGCGGTCGCACCAAGGACGATCATGGGACGCCTGAGATAACTCCTAAAGGCTGCCCCGTCCAGGTTAACGAACGCAATACATAACAGTATGAAGACCGCTTCGGTGACAAAGGGCCTAAGGAGGGAGCCGATCGGTGGAAAGGCGATCCCTATGAAGATGAGGGATGCGACCGCACGGGTACCTTGCCGCCCGAGCCATGACAGTGCCGCTCCCGGGGCGTAGATAATGATCCGAGTAAGAGTTCCCATCGCAACTCCCGAATGAAAACAGCAGGGATGCTGAGCGAATCCCGCTACCGGGCCAGACTCGCCTCTCTCGTGAACGGTCATTCGTCCGATACCTCATCAGACCGGTGTGCCTCGAATTCTTCCGTTCTTGTTGGTCAGGCGGTTCTACGGAAATGGCAATAGAGATACATTTGCTCGACCCTACTCGGGGTAATATGCAATTCCTTTTTGTGACGCTTCAATTCAAACTCACCCCCAAGGGTCTCCACTAACTGCTCGGGACTGTAGCGATGTACCGGAAGCCCGCTGCACTTGGGCGGGGCTTCAGGTGCAAATGCAGCGATAATCAGATGTCCCCCCGGCTTCAACGACTTTAGAAGGTTAACCCTGTATTTCCGCTGCTCCTCAAGCTCGGTGAGAAAATGGAACACCGCTCGGTCATGCCACACTTCATAGTAATGCGAAGGCAAATCAATCGAAGTGATGTCCCCATTCAACCATGTAACCCGTTCTGCCTTTTCTCCCAATCTCACCTTGACCGAGGCCAGGACTTTCTCGGATATGTCGAGAACCGTGACTGAGCGGTACCCTTCGTTCAACAGGTCGTCGACCAATGTGGATGCCCCTCCACCGACGTCGATGATTGGAGCCTCCGGAGGCAAATCCAGTTCCTGAATCCAGGCAAAGGAGGTCTGTAGATGAGGCTCATACCACCCGAGGACTTCAGGCGGCTTAGATGAGTAAAGCTTCTCCCAATGATCTTTTCGGGTCATTTCGTATCTTTCGCGTGCAGTTCTCAGGCGGGTTCCTCGGGATCGATGGTCTCCGTCCTAGATTCGACTCCCTACACCCTTTGGCCTCAGTTCTCAATGGAACCCCCATGTCTCTTGACGGCGCCCCCCCTTGTCTTACCCGAGTTCACGGCCTTTGTAGCACTGAAGCAGACGACCTCTCTTCA
Organism: Deltaproteobacteria bacterium; assembly: GCA_020060215.1. The sequence continues at coordinate 25,114 of JAGVAP010000119.1, forward strand.
ATGTACTTCGACAAATCGGCTCCAGGCAGGATCTCATAAGACAATGTCCCTTCGGCAGACCGGCTTGTCATTAGCTTGAAGATGAATGAACGAGGGTACTTCTCGGCAAATTCCTTTGATTTCCACCGGTAGATCCCATCATCAACGCTCCTTGGACAAACAGTATTGCATCAAACGGTAGCTTACGCCATGGTGTCATCGAAATTGCTTCGATCCCTCTATTTTGCCGTCAAACGGGACTGTCGAAGAACCGGCCTGTATCGGTTTTGGCCGCTTCCGTTGAGTCTCTTCCTGAGGACAGGAGAGACACTGAAGGTTAGGACCCTCCTCGACGGCAGGGTGAGCCGAGCCCCTGTCGCGGGGTTCCTCCCCACCCTCTCCCTCTTCTCCCGGACATTGAACTTCCCGAACCCGGAGATGAGGACATCCTCCCCATTGGCCAGGGCGCTCTTGATGATCTCAAGGGTTTTTTCCACCACCGCGGCGGCTCTGGTCTTCGGCATGCCTTGCTCTTCCTGGACTGACTCGATGATCCGGTCTTTCGTGAGGGTCATGGGATCGCTCTCCTTCAATCTCGTCTTGGTTAAATTGCCGCATCGGGCGAATTCACGGCAGGGTTGAAGGTTGACAATAGCATGGGTCCAGGGCCAAGACCAAATACGATCTTCCTGGGCGTATTCGGCTCATTTCGTTCCCTCGCCTTTCCATCGTACATCTCATTGGCCTCGGCGCCCGCATTCCCCAGGCAATAGATCCTGGTCTGGTCCGCGTGGTACCCCGGAAAAGGATCGGGATATCGATCGGATTCATCTCCTAGGGGATGCATCTCTTGTGCGCTCAATCGCTGCGAACATGATGGCCACTCTCGATCCTGGAGAAATAGGCATCGCATTCCCCCTGCTGAGTAGAAAATCTTCATTGATCAGAGATGGAAGGAGAAGATCAAGCCCGGAGAGAGGGACCCCAAACGATGATTGGGCGAAACGTTGGGGTGCAGGCTGCCGGGAAATATCAGCTCCTTTTTAAGAGGAGACTTGCTACGGTTTCCAGCAGATCCTTCCGGGTGAAGGGCTTCTGCAAGGTGGCGTCGGCCCCCAATTCTCTTGCCTTAAGAAGGTAGTCCTCCTGCCCGAGCATGCCGCCACCGGATACTGCGATAATCGCTGTCTTCGGATAGTCGCGACGAAGCCGGACGATTACCTCGAATCCTTCCCGATCAGGCATGACCAGGTCGGTGATGACCATGTCGGCCAGGTGTCGGCGCTGGAGATCCAGACCCGAATTTCCTTCCGAAGCCTCGATAACCTCATGCCCCTCTTTTTCCAGGAAGAGCTTGATTACTCTTCTTATTCCCGCCTCGTCATCGATTATCAGGATTCGCGCCATCGCCAAGCCTCCGGGGGGGGCCATGAGCCCTCGGGCCTTGTTCTGGAAGTGCTGCTCCAATGTCCCTGCGTTTACTATAGGTATTGGCGGTCATGTCCGCAATGAGGCACGACCATCCCGGCGCGAGATCTCTCTTCGGAACATTGTTGCAGCCTGCTTCTTTCGAGGGTAGTATGAGACCAAATCCAACCTTTTCAGCGGCCTTAAATTGAAGCTCCCCCACAGCAAGCTGCGGGGAATGCGCTCGCTGTTTCGGTTCAATGCCATTCAAACCGCCCTCGCTCTGCGCGAGGGGATTCGTCCCGGTTGTCACCCGTAGCCCTTCTCAAGGGACCCGCTATGGATGAACTTCTGGCAAGGCTGATCGGAGACTGGAGCAGGGATGTCGACGGTTATGTTGATGTTGCCGGAAGACTGTGGGTGCCGGGATCACCCCGGCAGGAGCGGTGTCGAGAAGGCTGTCATCTTGAAGTCTATGAATCGCCTCTGAAATGGGTGCATCCTGCAGATCCGAGTCTGGCGGTAGGCGTCGCATCCCAGTTTTGCCGTAGTTTCCGGGGATGTTCCTACATCGAGAAGCCCGCCACCTTCGAAGACTGGAGGCGTTGCATGGAGGAGGTCACCGGAGTCGGGATATTTGGTCCGGAGTAGAGCGATCACGCACATAGGTCGCCTTTGTGGTCATCGGCCTTGCCCCTTCGCCTTCCTATCCTTTGTTTGTCTCCTGGGCAGGGTGACGATGAAGGTAGCGCCCTTTCCCGGCGCGCTTCGGGCCGTAATCGTCCCGCCGTGGCGGTCCACGATTTTCTTGCATATGGCGAGGCCGATGCCTGTCCCCGGATACTCGCTCTTCCCGTGGAGGCGTTGAAAAGGCTGAAAGATCTTTTCCAAATACTTCTCGTCAAACCCGATCCCGTTGTCCTCCACGAGGATCCGGTAAACCTCTTTGTGGCTCGTCGCGTGTATTTTGACCCGAGGATCAGCCTCCTTGCGGCGAAACTTCACGGCATTTGCGATGAGATTCTGAAAGAGCTGCCGGAGTTGTTCCGCGTTTCCGATCACCGCAGGCAAGGGGGCGATTTCAACCTTCGCTCCATCCCCCTGGATCGCGAACTCCAGGTCGGCGACCGCCTCCTTGGCAGCACGATTCAAATCAACATCCGCGAACTCCCTGTCGTGGGCCGTTGTGCGCGCATAGCTGAGAAGGGCATCGAGAAGACTCTGCATCCGGTTGGCCGTCTCCCCCATCCGCCGGAGGCAATCCCTTCCCTCTTCATCCATCCTATCCTGCTTCCTGGAACAAAGCAGTTCGGCAAAAAGCCGGATTTTGCGGAGCGGCTCTTTCAGGTCATGGGATGCAACAAAGGCGAATTCCTGAAGCTCCCGGGTTCTGCGCTCCAGCTCGGCGGTGCGCTCCTTCACGCGAGTCTCCAGGGTTTTGTTGACTCTGCGAAGCTCTTCTTGTGCCCTCTCCCTTTCCGTGACATCCCGGACAACGCTCACGACCCCCTCCTGCCATCCCCGCCCGCCGCAGATGGGCGTTACCGTGTGCTCGGTGATCAATGTTTTTCCGTCCGTTCTTTTCATTTCGTATCGGGTCTGAAACCAGCCCTCCTTCTCCAAGGCCGATTCGCTGGTTTCAGCGAACCTCTTGTAGCCCTTTGAATCCAGGTGAAGCCTTTCCGTGGTCCGCCCGATCAGATCCTGGGGCTCGTACCCGAAGAGCCGCTTCACGCCCGGGTTGCAGTACCGGACGATCCGCCGGGGAGGGCCGATGACGAAGACCGCCTCCTGAATGCTTCCCAGCACCTGGTCCAGAAAGGTCCTCGTTCGCGAGATCTCCTCCTCAAACGTTTTCCGGTCGGTGATGTCCAAGGCGACCCCGTTCCACAGGGTCGCTCCATCCGCCAGATGGCGAGGAGTCGCCTCCACCCTCAGCCACTTGCACGGGGCATGATCCAATTCCTGATCTCGCCTGAATTTGTGGAGGGTTCTGGAGGACTCCAGCACCGCTCCTCCTATCCCCTCTTGTTCTTCCGGGGAGACCAGATGGAGGAGCGCCTCGGGGTTTTCCATGATCTCCTCGGGTCTCAGGCCCAGCAGATCCCGGGAGCGCTTGCATACGTATGTGATCGCATGTCCGCCGTTTTTCTTGAGCACAAACTGAAAAACGATCCCGGGGACCTGGTCGACGATCTCTCTAAGCCTGGATTCGTTTTCACTCAGTTCGGCTGAGGCAACCCGCTCCCTCACCCGGCTCTTTTCCTTCCGGCACTCCCTTTCCAGATCCTTTCTCGGCAAGAACTTTTTCTTCATCAAGACACCCCTTTGGCAAAAAGCTGCTTCGGCAAGAAGCATAAACAAGGGCGACCATAGTAGGCAGAGCAGGTATGCGCAACGGGAGAAAATGCCCAATAGGGGAGCGGATTCGCTGTAGCGGCGCCTCCGGATCTCCGTTCTTCGGGTATCTATCTTATATCGCTAGAAAAAAGAGTGAGGGTCTTATGGCAGGGTAGGATTCCAGTACGCAACTTTGCTCGGGGGGAGGGGAAAGGCTCTCTTGTGGTCCCCATACGAGGAAGGGAGTCTCCTGAAGGCCCTTTCGTTCAGGGCTTTTCCCGAGGGGAAGAGAGGGGGCTTTGTTCCAAGCCCTAGAGGCGAAGGACGAAATAGTAGACCCTGCTCTTTTTCCCCATCCTGATTTGTCTGTGCCAGAGGAAGAAATGCCCCAGCATGCATGCAAGAATGTGGTGATGCCAACCCCGGAACTTGCGTACCTCGTAGCGGGCCATCCCCAACTCGTTCTTCGTCTCCTCGAGGATCTGCTCCATGACCCATCGAAGCCCGCTCAGAAAGACAAAGGTGTCCAACCCGGTCTCGTCCGGCGCGGTGGAGAGAAAGTAGCTGTAGACCGGATTCCTGCCAAGGGTGCGCCGCAGGATGAGCAGGACGGTTTTGGGGGGTCCGCTGATCCAGGGCAATGCAACTCTCCTTTGGGAGAACTCATATTCCGTCCGGCCCCGTGCGCCCTCCTCAATCTTACGCCGATACCAAAAGAAGTCGGGCGTTTCGTGTGCGAGAGCGGCGATGGGGACGGGTTCCACCGCCCTCTTGCGGATACTTCCTCGTTCGGCATCGCCGCGGCAGCCGCCCTTCACCGCCGTAACGGACAGGATGGGATAGCAGGGGGTCTCGGGAGGCGCAGAGATGAAGTAGCCGGCCCCTACAGCGCTTTCCGCGGCTTCAACAAAGGCGGGTTGCGCGCCGAAGGCGGAGTCGGAGTGCACGTAGCGGAAAGGGAGCCGCCCCTCTGCGGAAAGGGTCCTGAGCATCTCCGCGGCGAGTTCGGCCTTGCTCCGGAACCGGGCTTCCTTTGGAAATCCGGATTTCACCCGTCGGTCCCTGCATTCATCCCCGAACCAGTCCGGAGGCACGTACAGGCGCTTATCCACGAGGGCATAACCCTTGGGGGAAACATACGCGGCAAACACTCCTACCTGCCGGTTCTCCGCCTTCCCGGATCTCCCGCACCCTTGCTTGCCGACTCCCGCCGATTCCCTGCCCTTTTTGTCGAAGCCGAATTCATCGAAGATCAGAACGCCCTCCTCATCGCCCAAATCATCTCGTACGAAACTTCGATATTTCTCGAGGATCCGCTCGTCGTCCCAGGCGGCCTCGCTCACAAACCGCTGCATGGCCCGGATCTTTCCGCTCTTCGGAAAGGGGTCGACCTGTCTCTCCAACCGCCGGAACCGGCCAACCATATAGCGGAAGAAGTGCTCCCTCAATTCCTTTCGTGCGAAACAGTCCGCGAAGATGTCGTGAAAGGTTCTGAGTTCGTCGAGAAAACCCGGGGCGTTCCCCATTGCCGTTTCCAATCTGGGGACGGACAACATCCTTTCATCTGCGCGGGGCCGATGCAGCATTGGTCCCGTCCTCCTTTTCATGTGCGGTAAAACGATCATGCTACTGGAAATGAGATGGGAATGGTCATCTAAATTGCGCAGTAGGAGCAAGGTTCATGTAGAAGAGGGGATCTGAACGCGGTCATCGGGTAGGGTTTTTATGTAGTGAGCGCTCTTGTTCAGCCTCACGGGTCTGAATTCTTCCCTTCTTGTCTCCAGGCGTGAGTAGTTGAGCGGGGCATCGAGGAGATTCTTTATCCTGTTTGCAGCCCTTGTCATCCGTGAAGGTAATCCCCCCTCACCACCATCGGTTGGATCTCTGAATTTCGCTTCCAGCAGAGACCCGAAGGTTTGGATCTTCCTGAGCGGCTCCGATAGATCATGGGAGGCAACGGAGGCAAAATCCTGAAGCTCACGGTTTTTGTTCTCCAGCTCGCGGTGCGCCCCTGAACTCTCGACTCCAGTTCAACACTTTATAGGCCATAAGTATTCACCTCCTTTCTGTGAAATGGGTTTGGACAGACTTGTTCCTTCTCGACTCGGGTCGAGGATCTCTTCGCTCATCTGGGAGAGTTCAGGTGTGGATGGGGGGGTAGGGGGCTATAATAATTCGCCGGATTACGCTATGACCTGACCGTCAGGGGTAGGGTGGTAGACGCAATTCTTGGGGTAAAATCAACGTTTCGACAACGATAGAGTCTCGGCGTCATTGGGCTTGGGAAGGTAATCACAGACGGCGGGGTGGAGGGAGGAATGCCTATCGTGAAAGGCCTGAGGAAGAAGATCTGAAGGGCATGGGGTTCGAACTCAGACTGTTATAAAAGAGTGCAGGTCCGTGCAAGTCAGACATATCTCAGGTTTGGGGGGTAAATGATACTTACACCTGATGGGATGGTATCGCAGCCTCTTGGGGATGCGATTCGAAGAAAAAAGTTTCTATCCTTATCCACGGCTTCGACTTCGGTATTGTTTATCCTTGATTCTGACTACATCAGATTTAGTCGCTATTACCATCACAACACTGGAGAACGGCCGGTCTCAATTATCATAGCGAACGGAGAGGTCGCCGAGAGTTAGCAGTATCGGCGATTCGGTTCACCGTCTTGAGCCGCCCGTGCTCCGTCAGCAAGTACGCTATATGGCTTCGAATGAGACTCCAGAAAAAGCCAGCCTCACTTGGTCCGATCAAAATTTCTTGATTCAGGTCCATACCATGCCGAACGTCTCCGCCAGTTGGGGACGAGATGCGGCAGACCGAGGGTTTACATCTCCTCTCTCTGGAGTCTGCATATCAAATTCAGATTGACAGCAGGGCGGGACCATGGCAAGGATCAAAGAAAAAGACCCATAAGCATCATTTAACAGATCCATGAAGGGTCAAATGGGTCATGTAGGGTACACAGCATGAGGGGGTTCCGCCCGGTTCATAGAGATCCCCCTCTGAGCAGGTCAAAGAGACTGAACGAGGCCACGAAGGTCTGCGCGGGGAACCCCTGCAAACCGTCGTGGCTTTTTCGTCTCAGAGATCGTCCACGGCCCCATTTCAATATGGGGAGGCACGGGATGAGGTTCTTGGCGGTCTGGAGGAGGCTGCTGTTCTTTGTCGTAACGTTCCTGTTGCTAACCCTTTCAACCCCCGAATCCGGCGGACAAGGTGGCGGGTGGAGATCCTTACGCCCAGGTTTGGAACCAGTAGGATCAGAGATCTCTGGAGCATGTTTTCGACTTACCCCGGAGGAGACAGGATGCAGGTAAACCATTCATGAAACGTATTTGTGTTATCGACGGTCAAGGTGGCGGAATCGGCGCGACGATCATCAAGGCCCTGAGGGCAAGATGGGGCGAGTCCCTGGAAATATGGGCATTGGGCACGAACGCGGTTGCAACCTCGCAGATGCTGAGAGCGGGCGCCAATCGAGGCGCTACGGGAGAGAATCCGGTCGTATGCACCGTAAAGCTTGCGGACCTGATTGTGGGGCCGATCTCCATCACCTGGCCCAACGCCATGATGGGAGAGGTCACGCCTCGTATGGCGGAAGCGATCACGTCCACACCCGTCAGGAAGGTTCTTCTGCCGTTGCACCAGGAAAAGATCCATCTTGTCGGTGTAAGCAGAGACCCCCTGCCTCACCTGGTTGAGAGCATGATAAATGAACACATGAAGGAGGTTTTGAAGGATGTGTGAAGCGAGTGCATTTTTCTTCAGGAACGGCGAGGAGGAATTGCTCCTGGAATCCGTGGACGAGGTCCTTCCCGAGGGGGACAGGCAGTTCCGTCTGGTCAACATCTTCGGGGAGCAGAAGACCGTCCACGGAAGACTGAAGGTCATGAACCTGGTGAACCATAAGATCGTGTTCGAAGAGACATAGAACAGGAGACGTAAGAGAAGGAGCACTGAGCTATGAAACTTTGTGTCGAGGAGTACGAACCCGGGCTTCTCGACGTCGAGAGGTGCACGCACCTCGACGGTCGATTCGTGAAGGTGAGCGGCCTGGATGCACTGGATGGTTCCGCCCTCGTGGACATCAAGCCGTACTCCGCATCCATCGATCCATTTCCCGAGGCGCGTATCGGATGGCTGGAAGGAAAGGGAGGCTAATGAACAGGGGACGACGCAGCAGTGGACGCACGCAGCTTGACAAGATGATACTGGATATGTATTAAGAGACAAACGGGGCACGAAGCCCCTTAGGAACTTCAAGACTCGAGTTGATCTGTAGAGAGCTATGAAGGCTACTTTCCCTTGAAGGGGAAAAGGGGGGTCATGGCTTTTTCCGTTTTTTGGGGCCGAGAGGATGCCCATTGATTCCATGACATATCAGAATTCGATGATTCGGCAGGATGACCAGAAGAAACCGGATTTCTATCTTGGGTTGAAGGCGTTCACGAAGAAAGAGGTGTACATCCTCCATTCGTTCAAATGGTACTTGACCAACATCGGTACGGTGGTCGCCGATGCTTATGCAGTTGGCACGATCCTCTACCCGGAAAAATTCAGGGATATCAAACCGGACGAAAGGGCGGACCAGATCTATGAATTTCTCCTGGGCAAGTCGGTCTATCAGGAGATGGCGGGGAATTTCGGAGGACTGGGAGAGGTCCCGGGCTATGTGGGCAGGCGATAAAACCCGGTCGCTCTTCACGGTGAGATCTTCTTGATCTGGGAGACCCATGCTTTACAAGGCGAAAGCAGCCTACTTCGACGAGAACGTGCACGCCCCTTGGGCCGCCGCAGAATACGGCCCGGAGGAAAGGGCCAAGCTGAACCGTTTCTTCCAACACACGGGATCGCTGAAAGGGCTCAAGGTCCTGGAACCGGGTTGCGGCACGGGTCGGTTGACGGAGATTCTTTCAGAACACGTGGGGGAAGCGGGGCGTGTGGTGGCCCTCGATATCAGCGCCCGAATGGTGAGTGAGGCCAGGCGCAGGATGGCGGGAAGGGGGAACGTGGAGATTCACCTGAGCCCTGTGGAAGACTTCCCCCTGGAGGAGGAAGGTTACGATATCATCCTGTGCCACCCGGTGTTACCCCATTTTCATGACAAACAAGAGACCCTCAGGATTCTTTCAAGATCTCTCAAACCAGACGGGCGATTGGTCGTCCTCCACTTCATTAACTCCAAAGAAATCAACGACACGCACCGGAAGGCAGGTACGGCTGTGGAGATGGACAGGATGCCGGAGGAAAAGGAGATGCTCCGTCTCTTTGGAGAAGCAGGACTGGCGGTCGCGTTTATCCTGGATGACCCTCTCGGGTACTTTCTGAGCTCATCACGATCGTGAAGCGACGGACTGATTCTACGGGGATATATCCATTCTGACTTCGCCTCGCTCCTTGAGTCGCTTTGGATGATGCTTACTTATTCACGCAATGAAAGAAAAGGGGGACCTTCCATCTGATTCTGGCTGCTACATAGGCATGGAGGATAAAGAAGAAGTTCCCTTCTTTCTGGAGAACGCTCTCAAATAACGGCAAAGGATCGATCGCTGGTCCTCCGTATGAACGCTGAATTCCGGGGACAGATCCTCTATGGCATCTTCCTCGGATCGAAAACCGGGCGGGGAGTCGTCATGGATGCTATTGAAAAGGCAAGAATCAGGTTGGAGAGTTGGATCTCCCATAATGAGCACCACCAGGAGGAATATGAGTCGCTGATCACTCTATTGGAGGACGCGGGATGCAGTGATGCCGCAGGTGATATAAGACAATCGATCGAATGGACATCCAGAAGCAACCAGTGCCTGCGCAGGGCCCTTGAGGCCATCAACCAGGCAAGGAGATGAGCCGCATGAAGCCGCCGGAAGAGAAAGACCTTTTGTATCCGCCTGAAAAAACGCCCAGGGGGTGGTTTGTGATGTATCATCCAGCATATAGGACCCCGAATGTCTTCAATCTGCACGAAAGGGGATTGTTTATGACCCGGCCTGCCCTCTGAAGGGACAACGGCGCGCGTGTCCTGGTCCGGGAAGATCTCCACGATGCCATGCAATACATGATGCTCGTTGATGAAAAGACCGTAGACGAGACTACGGGGCGGACATATTCCTGCATCAATAAACGTGGGCTCATATTCCTGACGGGCGACCTGACTCTGAATGAAGCGGACGTGAAGAGGAACGTGAGCGACAGGGATTTGCAGGATGAAATCATGCAGGTCTATGGGGAGTGGCGCAGCGAAGTGGATCAGGGAGAAATGGAAAGAATTCTGAAATCCGCCGTCGAGAAGGGAAAGAAGGCCCGCCGGGAGTGGCTCATCAGAAGAGAAGCAACAGCGAGTGGATACAGCCATTTGTTCCAAGGATGATGCAGGACTTCAGGCAAATTCTTTATTCGGGGACCATTGAGGAGCCGCCTTTTCAGGCTCTGAATCCGAGGCTGAGAGAGTCTGCTCGGCCATGGAAACCGTCCTGATCCCCCTGAGGGAGGAACTGCGAGAAGAACTGCGCACGATGGAATAGAGAGATCGGGCGGCCCTCTGTACGCCGAGCCGACGTGAACGGGAAAAGGCCATCATGAAGAAGGTGATTGTTACAGGAGGTGCGGGTTTTATCGGAAGCGCCTTCGTGTGGGAGCTCAACCAACGAGGAATAGACGATATCCTGATTGTCGATGATTTGCTTGTCGATGAAAAAAAGAGGAATCTGGCGGGTCTTCGCTATTCGGACTATAGTCATAAAGACGGTTTCCTCCAGAGCGTGGCGGCCGGGAGGTTGAAGTATCTTCCTGATGCGATTGTGCACATGGGCGCCTGCTCCTCCACCACGGAGACCAATGCCGGTTATCTCATGGAGAATAACTACCGGTCCACCCGCATCCTTGCCGAGTGGGCCGTCTTCCGCGGAATACGCTTCGTTTATGCCAGCAGCGCCGCCACCTATGGCGACGGGAAAAGGGGCTTTTCCGACAAAGGGGATCTTCGCGATCTACGCCCTTTGAACATGTACGGGTATTACAAACATCTCTTTGACCTGTACGCCGAACGAACCGGCCTCCTCGGGAGCATCGTCGGCCTGAAGTTTTTCAATGTATTCGGCCCCAACGAGTATCACAAGGGTGACATGGCAAGCGTTGCGTTCAAGGCCTTCAAGCAGGTTATGGAAACCGGGCGGTTGAGGCTCTACAAGTCCTACCGCCATGGCGTTGCACACGGAGAGCAAATGAGGGATTTCGTCTATATCAAGGATTGCATCCGCGTGATGTGGTGGATCCTGACACACAGAGAGGTGACCGGGCTTTTCAACCTGGGAACGGGCCGGCCGCGGTCCTGGAACGATCTGGCGCGGGCGCTCTTTGCCGCCATGGAGCGTCCGCTGCAAATCGAGTACATCGACATGCCGGAACCGCTGCGAGGCGGCTACCAGTACTTCACGCAGGCAGACGTGGATCGACTCCGGGAGACGGGCTGCCCCCTGGACTTCGGGTCACTGGAAGAATCGGTGCACGACTACGTGGCGAACTACCTGCAGACAGAAAACCCCTACCTCTCGTCTCCATTGGTGAAGCAATGAGATCTTTTCCATGGGCCGCAGGATAAGACCCACTCCTTGCCGGCCGGTTATACCCTCCTTTTGAAGGGTCTTTCCCCGGAGCAATCCGGGGGAAGACCCCCCGCCCAAGGGCGGAATCGGGCGGATAGGGCCGCTCACTGAGTGCCCTACTCCCTTCTGGGATAAGGCGCCTTCGTGGCAGCAAAATACGATGTACCCCTGATCAGAAACCGCGAACAATCCGCCCGTGGAAATTCACTCAATTCCTACAGGATCGAGACTTTCCTGTCACCGAGTGGCTTGGCCTGAGTCCCTGGTTGTCCCGAATCCCCTGTGGAGATACTCGATGAGGCACGCCATAGAAAGGAATGACGACCTTTCCCCCGGAAACATTCAACCCGTGCCGATCCTTCACCGAGTCCATATCGATCCGTGACACTTCTTTCAGGTATTCCCGATAGATCTTTTCAAAGACATCCGATTCCTGCATCATTGGCCTCCATGTCAGTTTGCCGCCGTGTTGCTGTCGAAAACGACCTTGCCGTCCTGCATGCGGTAAGTGGTCCGGGTGGTCAAGGCAAGAAAATCGTATTCGTGCGACACGATGATACATCCCGCGTCGAGACCGCGGAGGATTTGAATGATTCGCTCGCGGGTCTTTTCATCCAATCCGGTGGTCGGCTCATCCAGCAACAACACTTCGGGCTCCATTGTCAGTACGGTGGCCAGGGCAACCAGCCTTTTCTCGCCCTCTGAGAGATGGTGGGTGACCCGATCCTCGAATCCGAGAAGACCCAAATCCTCTAAGGTCTTCTCGGCTCTCCGGCAGGCTTCTCCCGGCGTGAGCCCGAGATTGAGCAAACCGAATGCCACGTCTTCCAGAACTGTTGGGCTGAAAAGCTGATCGTCTGCGTTTTGAAACAGCAGCCCGATCCTGGTCCTGGCACGGCGGAATTCGGCTTCGGTGCGGACTGGACTGCCGAACAAACGCGCGGTTCCCGAGGAGGGTCGCACCAGGCCCATGATGATGTGCAGGAGGGTCGATTTGCCGCTGCCGTTGGCACCAATCAAACCGACCTTGTCGCCTGCGTTGAGTCGGAAATCCGCGCCGTCCAGAACCGGGCGTTCCTGTGAATAGGCAAAGTGGATGCCCTCCAATTCTATGACAATGCGATGGCCGTCCATTCCATGATCCCTATCACCGTAACCGCCATACCCAGAGCCGTCGCCCCCATCCGATCTCGCCGTGTAAACGCCAATTCATGCAGGGAGTAGAACCTGCCGTGAAAGCCCCGGCAGCGCATGGCCTGCTGAACCCGCTCGGCCCTGGCCTCTGCCCGGACAAGCAGCATGCCGACTAGGTGGGCATAGGTCCGGTACGTATGGAGGTTGGTCCCGGGTTTGAAGCAGCGAATCCTTGCGGCGCGGCGCAGCCTTTGGTATTCCTCTTCAATGACGAAAATATAACGGTAGGTCAGGAGGAGTAGATTCACGAGCTTGTCGGGTACCCTCAGCAGACCCATCGCGTGGCCGAGCTTGGCAACGCTTGAGGTGGCCAGCAGGGCAATAAGGGCGAGCAGGATGGCATTGGACTTCAAGGTCAACCGTGCCGCAAGCAGGATACCTTCATGGCTGAGCGGCAAGGCACCGAAGTGCAGCAGGGGTTCACCAGGAACGCAGAATGGAAGCACCAACCAGAACATGGCAACAAAACCGTTTAGGGGAAGGAACCGTTTGGCGACCGCTCCAAGGGGCAAACAGGTCAAGGCCAACAGAATCAACGAGAAGAGCAGGGCCGCTGCCAGCGCGCTGAAGCGCATCGCGAGGGCCACCACGAGGCAGTAAAACGTGGCAGCGATGATCTTGAGCCGTGGATCAAGACGGTGAAGATGGGAGTCGCCGATCATGAAGGCTTCGCTGATCATGTCTTAACCGCTATCCGGAGGACCGGGCAACAGGTTCGGTTGCACCTTTTTCAGGAAACCCACGCAGGAAGCGGTGACAATCCCCTCAATGATCATCACCGGAATGTGGGCTGCCAAAACCAGTCCAGCCACTTCAAAAAAGCCTTTTTCGGTGAACATCAGTGCCAGCCCGACCATGACACCGCTGAGGAGCACCGACAACGAACCCACGGCAAATGAGGCCGTGAGTGCCCAGATCGGGCTCTTGTGCATGAAGCGTCCAAACAGGACATAGCAGAGCAGCGCGGGCAGGGCCATTAAGACAGTGTTAACCCCCAGGGTGGTGATACCGCCGAACTGAAACAACAAGGCCTGGAGCAGCAATGCCACCAGAATGGCCGGAAAGGCGGCCCAGCCCAGCAGCAGCCCTAGGATGCCGTTCAGGATCAAGTGGATGCTGGACGGGCCAACCGGCACGTGGATCAGGGAGGCCACGAAAAAGCAGGCCGAAAGGATCCCTGCGCGGGCGACCTGGTCGTAGTCGAGCCTTTTGAGCCCGATGCCGACGCCCACGGCCGCCATGGCAGCGCCGGACGCCAGCACCGGACCGGAGAGAATGCCTTCAGAGATGTGCATGGCTATGAACCGATGCGAGAAGAGGCGGCATGATTTTCATCTCTATTCATTAAAGCCGTTCTCTTGCGCACACCCCACCAGGAATAAAGACCGGCAAGGCCGAAAATGATCGAAAGCCCCATCAGGGCCTTTTCGAATCTGGAAAGCCCCGTCTGATCCCCCTTCCGACCGGGTTGCTGATCACTCAGTGCAAGGTCCTCATTCACCGGAACTTCCACCTCCAGCCGGTGTCCCGTTTCGTCATCTACAACGACTTTCCATATCCCTGCTGCATCGGGGCGAAAACAGAATCGGCCATTTCTGTCCGTTCTTCCCGTTTGAAAAGGCAGCCTGGCGGAGGGGGCTGAAACTCTGACCTTGGCATAGCTCATAACCTCTCCGGTGTCATAGCGGGCCGTGACGGCCAGGCCCCCTTTTTCCACGGAGCCTTGTACACCGTGGGCATAAAGGAGGCCTGCCGCCAGGAATACATGGAACAATGCAATAAGAACTGAAGCCGAATGCTTCATCATTTCACTTCGAATGTGAGGGTGGATGAAAACCTCTCCTCGTCGCATTCCTTTGGATCCGGATGAGCCTGCGCATGGGAAGCGGCGATCAGCCAGACACCCGAATGGAAGATCTTGATCTTTGCCGTGCCTTCCTTGTTGGTTTTGGTAGCGTAAGCAAAGGTGTTCCTCTCGGTGGAAAATCCCATGTAGGTGGCAAACACCTGACAGGAAGGGAGCGGCTTACCCTTGAACAGCACCTTTACAGGCAAACTCCCTCCCGCATGGAGTCTCCCCGGGTCGTTCGAGGGAATGATTTCCAGCTCATGGCCCAGGATACGGGAGACCGAGCCTCCTCCGGCTCCGCCCACCTGCACGATCGACTTGGCAAACTTGGCGGAATAGGTGCAACTGATGACATTCTGTAATCCTTTCTTGGACTGGCCGCTACGGTACCCTTCGGTCGTCTTGGTCCAGAATCGTGCCTTCTGCTTTGCCCCGACCAGGTAGATGCCCTCCTGCTTCACAGGTTGTTCAGCCTTCAGGGCCTTGACATCATATCTTTTCATTCCGATTCTCTTCCCTTGGGGATCCAGAAGGTAGATTTCCTCCAGGTTTTCCTCGGGCAGGAATTCCTGTGCAGGAAAGCAGTGATCGAGGCCCAAGGCCACGGAAATCACCTGGTTCGGTTGCAAGGTGTGGTTCTGGGCCTCCACCCACAGGTCATGGGCCTGGGCATGAGAAGATACCATGGCCGGGATTAATGCCGCGCCCAAACTCAAGATAAATCGCTTCGCGAATGGAACTCTCATTCAACACGCTCCTTTCTCAATAACTGACGGAGAAGGTCAGAAATGCTCCCCGCGGATCGCCTGTTCGGAGGCTGTTCGCCGCCTCATAACTGGGATACCTTTTGTCAAAGACATTCGTCAGATCCAATGCGAGTGAATAGATCTTGTACTTGTATCCGAGCTGGACGTCCGTCACTCCATAGTCGATGGTCTTCTTCCTTATGCCGGCGAAGTTCGAGGCGTAGCTCTCCAGTGCTCCCTCTCCCACGTAATGATAATCCACTCCGGCAAAGAAGCCCTGGGGCGGGGCCCATTTGGCTCCGAAGCTGAAGAGCCACTCCGGAATGGAAGGAACCTCCGATCCCGAATAATCCACGCCGTTGTTGATGTACTCCCGGTACTTCGCTTCGGTATAGGAGGGACTGCAGTAGAGTTGGAGATACCGCACCGGGGAATAATTTACGGCCAGTTCGACTCCCTTTCGCCGCGTATTCCCCTCATTTCTCTTGGTGTTTGCGGCCACATCGGTCACGATTTCGTTTTCAACGTCCAGCATGAATCCCGTCAGGGTGGCGTCAAGATTGCGGATCACCGTGACTTTCAACCCCAGTTCATATTGCACATAGGTTTCCTCTTTCAATTCGGGGAAGGTGAACTTGTCAAAACCGTTGGGAAGCCTGAACCCCTCTCCGTAGGTCGAGAAGAACGTATACCCGGTCCAAGGGGTGAACTCCAGGGAGCCCTTGGGGCTGAAGACGTTATGATCTTCCATGCTGGTGTCCCTTGCCGTCAGGTGATTGTGCAGTTCGCCGTCCATGTGGTCATAGCGGCCGCCTAGAGTGATCCGCCACGTTTCCGTAGGCGTGATCTGTTCCTGCAAATAAAGGGAATAGGTATTCAGGGTTGAATCGCCATCCACGGTAATGATCTCACGGGCCGTGCGGATTCGGCTGGGATTTTGTGCATTGATCGTGTGGGTCAGTTCAACCTGCCCGTCCAACCCGGCAGTGAGGGTGTTCTTCATTCCCTCGATCAGTGAGTTCCAGACATAGCTGGCACTGCCACCGTAGATATCCCTGTCATGGTATTCCTCGTTCACCGTGGCGGTCTGGTCTCGGTAGCGGGTGAGATTGCTTCTGTATCCGTAAACCATGAAGTTGAGGAAATCGTCATCGGTCACATCGAAGGTCCAGTTGTTGCTGGCGCCGTATCGGGTCCTTTCGCCACCGCCTTGGTTATTCATGGATGGATTGGTGCTCCAGTAGTCGCCTGCATCCCATTGGGCCCGGGTGAGATACTCCGGGTGATCCCAATCCGACTTGTTGAAGTTCACGGCGAGGCCGCCCCTGAGCCGGTCGCTGAAATCATAGCCGAGCTTGCCGGTGAAATTGCCCCTCAACCATTCTGAGTGCTCCGTGGCTCCCTCGCGGCGGTAGATCTCGGCCGCAAAAACCTTGCTGAACCCCTCCTCCTCTCGACCTGCGGACATGGCAAAGCGCTGCCGGTCCCAGGTGCCGCCCCCAATCTTGAAAAGATTGAAGTTACCCCTCCGCTTGGTCACGATATTGATCACTCCGGCCCGTGCAAACTGGCCGTAAAGGGCCGAAGAAGGACCCTTGATAACCTCGATGTAATCGATATCTTCAGGAATCACGGAGTTGAGGTCCACATACCCATCCCCGTGAGAGGTGGATTCGTTCAGGGGAACCCCGTCCACAAAAAAGGCCGCCCCCGTCAGATGCCCTAGTTGCACGCCTCGCATGATAATCTGACTTCCTACTGCGCCCTGAGCGTAGTCGCGAATGGCCACCCCTGGAACCTTTTCCAGAATGAACAGGGGTTTTTCAAAATGCTCGTCTTTCAGGTCCTCACCGGTGATAATGGTTGCCGAAGGGGGAGGTGGTGAAATGGCGCTCGACTGCCCTCTTACCGTAATCTCGTCGAGCTTGAGAACCTTGCTCGGTTCAGCGCAATGGGCCGGGCCCTGGAGATACAGGACGGCCAAAACCATGATCATGGTGAATGAAAGAATACTCCGGACATGATTTCTCATCGTCTTCCTCCCAATCTCTCGAATGATTCACAGGACCCCTCAGCCTTGCCGACTCGGCGATACATTTCCCGAAGGGACTCCAAAGAGAAACTGATGCGGGTCTCGGGAGTACCTAGGCTTGGTCGGCTCGAAGGCAGGCGATTTGACAGAGAGACGCTCCGGAGGTAGGATACACACCGGACTTTCCCTCAGCCCTGAGGGGACGTTTACGGGGAAGGCAGCCAATGGATTCCTGGCCGGACCGACTGCCTTCCCTCTGTTTTCTTCCTCTGTTGCACAAATCGCTGAATCATATTTGTTGCTTGTGGATCACCTCCTTTCTTTCCCGCGGTCAGGCTGCGGTGAAATTGAAGAAATTGGCAGTTACGTCAGCTCAAATGCGATCGTGAGCTCCAGGGGGATGTCGCCTTTGAACAGATGTTTCGGTGGGGCAGGGAAGGGCCCGGCCCTCTGCACCGCCTGGAGGGCTGCATCGTCCAGCGCTTTCTTGCCGGATGACTTCCACACCTCAACCGATCGGACCCCTCCGTCGGCGATGATGGTGAAACGAACGGTGACCCTGCCTTCCATGTGGGCTGCCCTGGCCTGGGAGGGGTACTGCTTGTGCTTCTCGATTCTCAGGCGCACCATTTCAAGGTAGGCATCGGTCGTATTGTAATCCCCGATGGAAGAGAAGCCCGCCTTTCCCAGGCCGTCCCAGAATATGGCGGCCCCGGGCACCTGAGGCACCGACGCGACATCGATCCTCTCCATGAGTCGATCGGACAGGGCCGATTCCATAGGCTCCATCTTTATGGGTTTCAAGGGGGGGAGGTGGGCCTCCACCCTCGGCCTGGAAGGGTCGACCAGTTCGGGCTGATCCTTCGGACGGGGCCTCGGCCGAGGGATGTTTCTCTCCACAGGTTTCGACATGTCCTGGAGGGTCAGTTCGATAAAGCTCAGTGCCCGGGACCTGTAAATTCCTGCAATGTGCAGGAACACCAGGCTGTGTATTCCCACGGAAATCACAAAGAGCACCTGGAAGAGCCGATTGGATCCCTTGCGCACCTTCATGGACCGATCACAGATCCTTTTCCGTGGCCAGGCACAATCTGCCCGCACCGGCCGCCTTGGCGATGTCCATCACCTTCACTGCATGGTTGAGGATGACCGACCGATCGGCTCGGATGACCACAAGCCTGTCCTTTTCCTTGCCGATCATCTCCCTCAGACGATCAAAAAGTTCGTTCAGGGGCACCTCGCGCTCCCGGAGATACGCTCGGCCCCGCTCGTTCACGTACACCGTGATCACATCTTCGGTTTGCGGGGCCGAGGCACGGGCCTGGGGCAGCTTGATCTTGATCCCCTCATCCACCATAAAATTGGTGGTGAGCAGGAAGTAGATCAGGAGGAGAAAAACGATATCGATGAGGGAGGTCAGAGGCGCCTGGACCTGCATTCTTTCCCTTTTTTTCCTGTGGACCAGCATAAAGGTCTCCTTCACCGCTTCCTGTCCAGCACTTTGATGAACTCGACGGTGCCGTCCTGGAGCTGTGCCTCGTAGCGGTCGATCCGGTGCGTGAGGTAGCTGTGGGCCACCATGGTGGGGAGGGCCACGGCAAGGCCAACGGCGGTCGTCAGCATGGCCTCCCAGATCCCCCCTGCCAGGACCGAGGCGTTCACCTTTCCGCCCATCTGCTCGATTACCATGAAGGCCTTGATCATGCCGAGCACCGTCCCCATGAGGCCCAGAAGGGGGGCGATGTTCCCGATGGTGGCCAGGGCCTGGATGTAGCGGGAGAGATTCCTCACCTCCTCGTCCGTGGCATGCACGAGAACGGTCTCTAGGGTCTCCCGGTCCTGGTTTCTGGCCGTCATCCCCTGGGCCAGGATGTGGCCCATGGGGGTGTTGGTGGCAAGGGCCAGCTCATAGGCCTGGTGCTCTTCACCGTCATTGAGGTGGCGTACCATCTTGTCGACAAAGCCGTCCCCCCGGACCCGCAGCCTGGAAAAACGGATGATCCTCTCCAGAAAGATGGCCAGTGCGATGACCGAGCACAGCAGAATGAAGGGCATCAGCACGCCCCCCTTGGACATAAGAGCGGATAAGTCGGTGATCATGATTTGCATTCCTCCACGGCGTCCGGTTTACCGTCCAGGTTGATATCCTTCGATCGTCGGATCAGGGCCTCCGAACCGTCGTACTCCTCCCAGAGGTCCGGTCTCCCGTCCCCGTTCGTGTCTTCATCGAGACGGGACAGCCTGCCGTTCTCGTAGTAGAGCCACATGTCCGGCCGGCCGTCCCCGTCCCTGTCTTTCTCGGCCCGAAAGGCCGTGCCTTTTTCATCATAGAACCAGGTGATGTCCAGGCGATCCCTGGACTCGAACCGTTCCTGGCTCCTTGTCAGTTTTCCCTTTGCGTCATACTCCTCCTTGATGTCGATCCTCCCGTCGCCGTCCTCATCCACCTCTTTCAACCTCAGGGCCGTTCCCTGGTAGGAGTAACGCACTTCAGGTTTACCGTTTCCGTCCCTGTCCACCTCCATCCGGACCATTTCACCCCTTTCGCAGTACTCCCAGGTGTCGGCTCTTCCATCCAGGTCCGTATCGATTTCCACCCGCTCCTTCTCGCCCCGGGTGTTGAAGAAAACCTTGACATCGGGCTTCCCATCCTTGTTGTTGTCCTTGGTCTGAAGAGAGGGTTTACCGTTCTTGAACAGGGTGAGCGTCTCCCTGAAGCCGTCTCCGTCCTCGTCATGGGAGACCTCGATCAGTTCTCCGTTGCGATAGAGTCTGATCTTGTCAACACGACCCTGGTGGCGGGTGTCTTCCTTGATCTTCGCTGGCTGGCCCTTTTCGTCGAACTCGAGGAAGACATCCATCTTACCGTCGAAGTTCGCGTCCTTTTCCTGGCGGGACGGTTTCCCATCCTTGAAATGGGTCACCAAGTCGAAGCGGCCATCTCCGTTCGTATCCTTCATCTGCTCAGAGGGCTGATCGTCCTTGAACCGCGTAACCAGCTCAAACCGCCCATCCTGATCCTGGTCCCTCTTCTCTTCGATCAGTTTCCCCTCACGGTAAGTGCGGAGGGTCTCCTGGGTTCCATCCCTGTCCAGGTCGTGATGGCTCTCAAGGGGCAAGCCGTTCTCGTCATAGAAATATATCCTCTCCTCTCTGCCGTCCCCATCTTCATCGTGCCTCCGCTCCACCAGCTTTTCATCTTTATAGATTTCCGTGACCCTGGCCTTGCCGTCCAATTCCCTGGTGGCGTGTGAGATCTTTCCGTCCTTGAAACGATAGAGGGCATCGAACCGTCCGTCGCCATCTGTATCCTTCTGAATCCTTAATGGGCGCTCCTGGTCGTCGAACTCGATGATTTCTATGATGCGGCCGGAGTCAGGGGATATCTTTTCGTGTCGGATCCTTTTCCTATTTTCAAAAAGATCCCTCCGATCCACTTTCCCGTCGTGGTCGCTGTCCACCTCAACCCGGATGACCTGTTCGTTCTCGTAGAACTGGAAACGGTCCATGGTACCGTCCCCTTTGGTGTCGATCTCCAGCTTCGTGATCCTGCCGTCCTTGCCGAAATGGGCGATTTGGTCCACCTTCCCATCCTTGTCCGTGTCTTGTTCGAGTTTCTCCTGTGCCTGACAGGGCAGGGTGAGAACGAAGGCGAACACCCCGATGAGTAAAAGAGCCAGAAGCCTTTGGTTCATCAATCGACACCTGACAAAAAAAGCCACGAAGATCAATGGCCCTATGGGACCCTCTGCCTTCGTGGCTTTGTTATCGCTATAGACTGTGTTTCTAAAAAAGCGTGCTAAGCATCTTCAAATGCATATTAACATAGGATTATATTTCATAGGAGAAACGATGTGTCAACGTCTTTTTACATCGGGGAAGTTTATGTATCCTGTGTCTCCATCGGGGCTGAAGCATTTCTCCCTGTCAGAGGAGAGCACAACCGAGAAAGAGAGCGCCTATCAAGAAAAGGCTTGACACCGATTTAAGAGTCCTGTAAATTGTTAGGCATTCCTAAAGTGGATGGTGACACCGGAGGAGAGGCATGATGCTCGGGGACACACTGACCGCCAGCCTGGAAGATTACCTGGAGGCCATTTTTCAGATCATTGCCGAAAAGGAGGGGGTGAGGCCCAAGGACATAGCCAAGCGTCTCAAGGTCAGCAATGCTTCCGTGACAGGCGCGCTTCGGGCTCTGGCCGAAAAGGAACTCATCCGCTATACCCCATACGATGTGATCACCCTCACCCAGGGGGGCAAGACCCTCGCCAAAGACGTGATCCGGCGGCACGAGGTCCTGCGCGATTTCTTCGTGAAGGTGCTCGCCGTGGAGGAGGGGGCGGCCGACGAAGCGGCCTGTCGGATGGAGCATTCGATTCCGAAGATTATCATTGAGCGGTTTATCGAATTTGTCGAATTCGTGGACACCTGCCCGCGGGGGGGAGGGAAATGGATCGCAGGTTTTGCCTATCAGTGCGATCATGGTGGGAGTCAGGACAACTGCGAAAAATGCATATTGTTGTGTCTCGAAGACGTTAAGAGGAGAAAAGGGGAAGGAGGTCGAAAAGCGATGGGAATCGCCAAGTTGAAGGATTTACAGCCCGGACAGAAGTGCAAGGTCCTGAAGGTCAAAGCCCGGGGGGAGACAAACAAGAGGATTCTCGAAATGGGAGTCACTCCAGGTGTGGTTATCGAACTCGAGCGTATTGCTCCGCTGGGGGACCCCATCGATATCAAGGTGAAGGGTTACCACCTGTCCCTGAGAAAAGAAGAGGCCCAGGGAATCGAGGTCGAGCTTGTTTAACCGGCGTTTCGACATACTGGGAAGGCATACGATGCCATTGGCGATGGTTGAAACAGGCAGAAAAGTGAAGCTCGTTTCCGTAAATGCGGGGCATGGTCTGGTGGGCCGGCTGATCTCCATGGGCCTGGTGCCCGGCATGGAGATCGAGGTGATTCGGAACGCGTCGCAAGGCGCCTTGATCGTTTCCGCCGGGGGGAGCCGTATCATGCTGGGACGGGGAATGGCTCAGAAGATCCAGGTCAAATGAATTTTTTTTGTAATCCAGTTTAGGTGCGACTAAGGTTATATGCGCTGACTAATTCACACTCGTCTTTGAAGAGGAGGACTGCTAGAGCCTATGGACCGCAGGATTGTAGTTGCCCTTGTAGGGAACCCGAATTCCGGCAAAACCACCATTTTCAATAACCTGACAGGATCCCGCCAGCATGTAGGGAATTACCCCGGGGTCACGGTAGAGCGAAAAGAGGGCCACCGCCGACACGGCGATCTTGAGCTGCAGATTGTTGACCTGCCCGGGACCTACAGCCTGACAGCCTATTCGGCCGAAGAAGTGATAGCCAGGAATTTCATTATCGAAGAGAAGCCTGACGTGGTTGTGGACATCATTGACTCCTCAAATCTGGAGAGAAACCTGTACCTCTCGGTTCAGCTCATGGAACTCTGCGTGCCGCTGGTCCTTGCCTTCAACATGAGCGACGAGGCCAGGGCCAGGGGCCATGAGTTCGACATTGAAAAGCTGTCGCAATTCTTTGGCGCGCCCATTGTCCGGACCGTGGGCCACAAAAGGGAGGGGATGGAGGAACTTCTGGACGCCGTCGTTTCCACATCCACTTCGAAACCGCCAACCCAGAGGAAAAGCCCCATTGACTATGGCCCTGAAATCGAAGAGGAGATCGCGAAGATCGAATCCATGGTGAAGACAAACGAATTTCCTGCTGAGAAGTACAGTCCCCGATGGCTGGCGGTAAAACTTCTGGAATATGACTCGGACCTTCACGAAAGGATCCGCTCCTCAAGCCTTCGGGAACAGATCGAGAAGAGCGCCTCCCATATTGATCGGGTGCTCGGGGAGCATCCGGAGATCACCATTGCAGGCAGGCGTTACGGCTTCATCTCCGGTGCGTGTCGGGAGGCGGTGCGTTCAACCATTGAAATCCGCCGCAGCGTATCGGACCGGATCGACTCCGTTGTCACGAACCGAATTTTCGGGATCCCCCTGTTCCTAGGGATTATGTACCTCGTGTTCCAACTGACCTTTACCCTGGGAGAGCCTCCCATGGGATGGATCGAAGGGTTGTTCAAGTGGGGGGGTGAAACCGTGGGAACGTGGTGGCCGAAAGGATCCGACAGCGTTCTGAAATCCTTGTTGTCGGACGGGATCATCGGAGGCGTGGGAGGTGTGATCGTGTTTCTCCCGAACATTCTTCTGCTATTCCTGGCCATAGCCATTCTCGAAGACTCGGGCTATATGGCCCGGGCCGCATTCATCATGGATCGCCTGATGCACAAGATCGGATTGCACGGCAAGAGCTTCATCCCGATGCTGATCGGATTCGGATGTTCCGTGCCGGCGATCATGGCCACCCGTACCCTGGAGAACAGGCGGGACAGGCTCGCCACCATGCTCGTGATCCCGCTCATGAGCTGCGGGGCCCGGCTGCCGATCTTTGCGCTCCTGATCCCGGCCTTCTTCCCCCAGGTGTGGCATGCCCCCATGCTCTGGATCATCTACATCATTGGTATTGTCCTTGCCATGGGAAGCGCCAAACTCCTTCGCAGCACCATCCTCAAGGGTGAATCCGTGCCCTTTGTCATGGAACTTCCACCCTACCGCATGCCGACGTTCAAGGGCGTCTTGATCCACATGTGGGAACGGGGGTGGCTTTATTTGAAGAAAGCCGGGACCATCATTCTCGGCATATCGATTCTGTTGTGGGCGATGACAACTTTCCCTGGTTTGCCTGATGACGACGCTGCTCGTTTTGAAAGGTCACGGCAAGTAGTCCAAGCCGGTAATATTGGGGAGGACGGAAAAACCGAGCGACTTGCCTCCATTGACAATGAAGAAGCGGAGGCGGCGCTTCTCCACAGCATCGCAGGCCGGATCGGCCACGCGATGGAACCCATCCTGAAGCCCATGGGATTTGACTGGAAAATCGGCACAGCGCTCATCGGCGCCTTCGCCGCAAAGGAAGTCTTCGTCGCCCAGATGGGCATCGTCTACTCCGTAGGCGAAGCGGACGAGGAGTCGGAAACGCTGAGGGAAAAACTTCGAAACACCTATACCCCCTTGGTCGCCTTTTGCATCATGCTTTTCTGCCTCATCAGTGCGCCCTGCATGGCCACCATCGCCGTGACCAAGCGGGAGAGCAACTCATGGCGGTGGGCATTGTTCCAGCTCGGGGGGCTCACGCTTTTGGCCTACGTGCTGACGACGCTCGTGTTTCAGTCGGGCACCCTGCTTGGAATCGGGATCGGATAGGAGGGACGACCATGTTCGAAAACGTCCTCGCTCTTCTCATTTTAGGATCTGCGCTCTTGCTGACGGGCCGGTGGTTTTATCGGTCGTTCAGCGGCAAGAACAAAGACTGCGGGTGCGGGGGGGCTTGCCCCAGGTCCGGCGTTTGCTCTCAACCAAGAGGAAAGGACAGGGAGAAATGACCGCTTACGAACTATTAGCGAGAAATCTCGGAGAACTCCAGTCAATTCTAAAGGATCACGAGTGTCTCCTGAATCACCTGAAGGCCGGGGATCAAGAACCGCTTCTGCAGCTTTGCATTTCAGGATGTCCTCACAAACATCGGATGAAGGAAACCCTCCTGGAGGCTGTCCAGGTGCTGGAGGAATCGAGGAAGGCCTTCAAGTCAAAACAGCTTGAGGCGTTGAGGAAGAAGATGATCGAGGTCCTGGCGGAAGTCGCCTGACCTTGATCGTGCGGAGATAGGTCCTACGGTCCGGCGTGAGGCGCCGGAAAGTGAGGGCGTCATGAAGATCGGCTTACAGGGCCGAAACTCATAACGCCCTTTTTGTTTTCTCTATCGGGCATTAAGGACAATACGACGACTATGTTAGGAGGAATGGAGATGAAGAGATGTAAAGGTATTCACCAGGGTTCAGGGAGTTACGGTTGGGTGCAAAAAGGACTTAGGGGGACAGGAATTCTATCCCTTTCGGCAATCCTCGTTGTTCTTTGCAGCCTGACGTCTTTTGCCTACGAGATCAACGACAAGCTGTCCATCGGAGGGGTATTGGCAGGGGCCTATCAGTATCAGAGCATCAGTCCCGAATTCGATACGTTCGAGAACACCGGTCGGGGTGCCCTTCCCATCCAGCCGGAAATCAGTTTCACTCCTACCGATAAGGATCAGATCTTTGCCAAGTTCGGGTTCGCCGCCGGCAACGGGTTGAACGAAAAATCCCCATTTCTCCTGTCGCCCTGGGCCGCGGATTTGGAAGACGATGTAAAGGATATCAACGGCAGGAATCGGGACTATCTCCTTACGGGGTGGTACAAGCACACCTTCCGGTTCAGCGAAGATCATTCGCTGGGAGTTACGGGCGGAATCATCGATGCTACGGACTACGTGGATGAAAACGCTTACGCCAACGATGAGTTCACCCAGTTCATGAACGAGGCCCTGGTCAATGGACCCAATGGTTTCGCCCCGTCTTACGACATCGGCGGCGCAGTTGAGTGGGCAATCGGCCCTTTTTCGGTCAAGGGAGTGGCCATGGGTGTGGGCGAGAATGACGACGGGAACTCTTACAATTACTATGCTGCCCAGGTCGGGTTTCACCCGAGGACAGCACTGGGAGAGGGAAACTGCCGCGTGATCCTCGCCACGACCACCAAGGACTTCCTGGATCCGGCACAAGAGAAGCTGGAAACGCAGAAGTCGATGCTCCTTTCCTTTGATCAGCAACTAGGGGAGGTTTTCGGGGCATGGATCAGATTCGGTTGGGGGGATGACGGCCCGGTCCTCGTATGGAAGGACCTCTACTCCGGAGGCATCGACATTAAAGGCAAGTGGTGGAACCGGGAAAAGGATAATATCGGCATCGGATATGCCCACTTGAGCGGGGGGAACCAGGAGATCGACAAAGGCCAGGTGTTCGAGACATACTACCGTTTGGTCTTCAATGAGATTCTGTCCGCAACGGCGGACGTTCAGTACTTGAAAGACGATTTCATGGAAGGCGGCGACCGAGAGGGGTGGTTTTTCGGGGTCCGAATCACGGCGGAATTCTGAGTGGATGAGAATCGCCCGCCCTTTATCGAAGAAAAATATCAGAAAAGGCTGTTGACAAGCCGAGCAGCTTAGTGTAGTGCTTTTTGCGTTCAGGCGCTCCATGCGAGCTTAATTGGGAACCCCGTGTGAATCGGGGACGGACCCGCCGCTGTGATCGGGGACGAACGCTGCAGCAAGCCACTGTCCGCTTGGAAGGGATGGGAAGGCGCGGCAAGTAGGAAGATCCGATGAGTCAGAAGACCTGCCTGAACCATGGGCCTTTCTTTCGTGGACCGAGGTGAGGGCCGGAAGATCTTGAGGACAAAATTGGGAATCCCCGGATCGATGTGAGTCGATCTGGGGATTTTTTTTCATCCGTGCTTTGGGGCGCGGCTGCGACTGTCTGCGGGGGCAGGATCTTCCCCATTCGCCTGCTTTTCGAACGTGAGCCAATCTTGGGAAAGGAGGACATCATGAGAAGGGGAGCGTATGTATTGGGGATGATCGGTTGGATCTGTCTTGCAGGATGGGGCCTGGAGGTCCGTGCTCAGCAGGTGGAGTCCGGGGAAACCAAGGAGCGGGAGGTGGGCAAGCAGGGGGCGGCAACGCTGGAGCCTGTCGTTGTGACGGCCACCAGGACGGAAACGCCCGTCTCTCAGTTGACCAAGAGCCTCAGCATTGTAACAACTGAAGAAATGGAGGACTTCCAGCAGCAGTATCTGCCGGAGTTGATCGACAACACGCCGGGGGTATTCATGAGACGCAACGGCGGGCCGGGGCAGTGGACCTCCATAAGCATCCGAGGCGCCGGAGGTCAGCACGTGCAGTACCAGTACAACGGCCTTCCCCTCAGGGATGCGGCGGATACGCAGAGCACGCTGCAATATTTCATTGAGGATTTGTACGGCGGGAGCAACCTCTCGCAGGTGGAGATCCTTCGAGGCAGCAACAGCGTGCTTTACGGTTCGCAGGCCATGGGCGGAGTCATCAACATGGTACCGAAGAAGTGGGGGAAAGGTTTTGGCGCGGAACTCCGGAACGAGGTGGGCAGCCACAACACCTTTATTGAAAACGGCCGCCTCTCTTACGGCGGGGAACGATTCTATGTGGACATCAATCCATTGTACGTGCACACGGACGGGGAGAAGAACGGCGGCGTGTACGACTACTTCTATAGAAACAAAGGGTTCACCGGAGGCGCGGGGGTCAAATTCGGGGAAGGCATGGCCCTGGAATTCACCTCCCTCTACTCGGATTCGGACCTGGCCCTCAGCCGGGTGTCTCCTTCACTGGATGCCAGGGGGAACCTGATCAAGAACATTGCCGACAAGGACAAACACCGGGAAGGTCTGCTCTCTCAGTACGGAATGGCCTTCACACACCGGGTATCCTCCCTGTGGGACTATGCGATCAAAGGGGCCTATGGAGAGACGGAAAGACACTATTTCTGGTCAGTCGTGCCTGGAAACCAATCCAACTACGACGGCGATACCGCCTATCTGGAAACGCAGCACAACGTTCACCTCACGGACTGGTTCACGCTTACCCTCGGGGCTGACTATGACAAGGCCGATTACCACGGCCAGGAACCCCGCAACCCCAATGCAGGCATTTATACGCCTGTCTTCTATGACCACGACTGGAGCGTATGGGACCTCCTTGCACAGGGCCAGTTCAAGTTCCTGGATGATTCCCTGCTCTTCAACCTGGGTGGCAGGAACAACAACCATGAGGTGTTCGATTCGAAAACCGTTGGGGAGTTTTCAGCTGCCTACATCATCAAGCCGTGGGGCGCGAAGTTCCATGGGCACATGGGGACCGGATATCGAACGCCATCTCTATACGAAGTCTATGGAGGCTATCTCTCCAGAGGGAATCTCATCACCATAGGCAATCCGAATCTGAAGCCGGAGGAGAGTGTGAGCTTTGACCTGGGCGTGGAACAGCGATTCATGAACGACAAGCTCACCCTGGGGCTTACCTGGTTCCGGATCGATTTCGACGACCTCATCATCTATGACACCACGATCAACAAGTACAAGAATGCCACAGAGGCCACCACAGAGGGCTTTGAAGCCTCTCTGGACCTGAAGCCCTGCAAGTGGTTCAAGATCGGCGCCGCATATACGTATGCCGATTCAGAGTACAAGGACAATGTGACAGGGAACTGGCTGCAGAAGGAATACCTGCCCCAAAACAAGATCAGCGCATCGGCCACCTTCATCCCTCTCGATGGGCTCAACGCAACGCTCCGGTTGGTGTGGCAGGACGAAAAGATCGTGCCCCTTTATGACCCGAATTTCAGGACTGTTAGATGGGAAGAACCCAGTGTTGTCACGGTGGATGCCTCGGTGAGCTACCGCTTCTGGAAGCATTACGAAGTGTGGCTGAGGGCCGAGAACCTGCTGGACAAGGATTACTCCGAGGGCGGGTACACCATGCCGGGCACATGGGTTTATGCGGGTTTGAAACTGACCTTTTAGGAAAAAATGCATCGCTGCGGGGTCTTCGGCCAGGCTCATAGTGGCTGGAGGTCCCCCCAGCCATGGAAACTGAGGATCGTGGAGGTCGATATGGCGGCAGAATTGGGAAGCCTGTTGCTCGGCATCCTGTTGTCAGCAGGCATCTTTGCCATAAAAACGGGCATCGGACTTCAATACGCCCTCTCCCGGGAAACCCGCCTTTGGATGCGCCTGACGGTCTGCGTGGCCTCCTTTTGTCTCTATGGGTTGCTGTTTGCCGCATCCGTCCTATGGCTTCGAAAGACAGACATACCGACATATTTTCATGCCACACAGGCCTTTCTGCAAGGGGGACTCCTGCTCCATTTCATCGTGGCCTTTCTGATGCTCTCGTGGGGAATCGCCCTTCTCAGATCGCGAGAGGCGGGCCGAACCAAAACGCTGGGGTGGTTGGTGCTGGTCGTTCCCTGCCCGGTATGTGCCACGGTGGTGGTCCTGTCTCTGGCCCTTCTCATGGCCTATCTCCCGCAGGCTGTGCTGGGGCCTGCTTTGTCCCTTTACGCCGGTTTTGTCGGCCTCGGCGTTCTATCCATGCTGTTGGTGAAGGAATGGATTCGAGTATCTAAGACATCGCCGGAACACTCACTGGGTTTGGCCATGGTGGTTCTGGCGGCCTATTTTCTGCTGTCCGTCCTAATCATGCCCCACTTTACGGGGCTGGAAGAAGTGTTTCGGCTGGCCGTCCATTCCCACGGCAGCCATGAAGTGAATCCCCTTACCGGATTGGCGATAGCCGGGGTGCAAGGGATGCTGTTCGCAGCCGGGTATCTGAAAATGCGTGGAAATATGAGGAGGTCAACATGGCCGAAATCGGCGCCTTCCTGAGTACCGCCATTTATCTCGTCTCCGCCTCTCTGCTCTATCCGACGCTGGTGTTGCTCCTGGCGGGGTTTCTTTGGATCGTTCTCTATTCGGGCGCCTTTTGCGCCGAGTGGATGGAAAGGGCCCGTCTGGAGAAGTGCCCACCCGAGTCGCTTCCTGAGGTCATTCTGAGCGGCGCCTGGGCCAAAGTGCTCTCCCATCGGGTTCGGCATTATCTCGACAGGCTCCATAAAGTCTTGGCTGACGGCGTTTCCAGGGAGACGCAGATCGAGAACCTGCTCCAGGATGCCACGTTGAGCATCTGGAAAGGCACGGACCACCTGCAGATCCTTGTGCGGTGGGGGCCGTCTCTCGGGCTGATGGGGACACTGATTCCCATGGGCACCGGGTTGGCGGCCCTGGGCCAGGGCGATATGGCGCGCCTTTCGTCGGACCTGGTCATCGCCTTCACGACCACCGTGGTAGGGCTGGCCATCGGCATGGTCGCCTTTCTTCTCCACACCGTGAAGAGCCGATGGGCGGAGGAGGACATCAAGAACCTGGAGCTGGCCACCGAGGTGCTGGCGTGCAGCTCAAGGAAGAACGAGCCATGAAGTACTTCGGAAACAGGCAGAACCGACCGGCAGTCCGGGGCTTTGGCGCAAGGGCCTTCAGCGACAGCGACCCCCTGAGCGGCATGGCCAACCTGCTGGATCTCGGGCTGGTCTTCATCGTGGGACTGATCATCACCCTGTTCACCGCTTATCATCTCCAGGACCTGTTCAGCGAAAAGGGCAGCATGACCCTTGTGAAGCAGGCCGCCGATGGACAGATGGAGATTATCACCAAGGAGGGGCATAAGATCAAGGCCGTTAAGGTCACTCGCGAAACGGCCAAGGGCCGTGGCACCCGGTTGGGTGTGGCCTACCGGCTGGAGGACGGATCCATGGTGTATGTGCCGGATGACGGCTCAAACAAGTAACCGCTGAGAAGGGCTTTGCGTAACAAGAGCAACTGGAGGCAGACATGAAAGAATCCCGTCCCCCCTTTCTTATTCGCTGCACCTGCGTGTGGCTGACCCTGGGTTTCCTGGTCCTGGGCATCGCCCATGCTGCATCCTATCCGATGGAGGTCCTGGATGCCTCGGGAAATCCCCTGCACATTTCCGAAAGACCCATGCGCGTCGTCTCCCTGGTGCCCTCGGCCACGGAGATCCTTTTTTCCATCGGGTGCCAGGATGCGGTTGCAGGCATCACCCATCACGACACCCGCCTTCCAGGGGCGCAGGAAAAGACCATTGCCGGGGGTTTCTTCTCACCGTCTCTCAAGCGGATCGAGGAGATGAAGCCCGATCTGCTCATTGTGGCCCCCCTTCATACCCGGATCAGGGAGCATTTCGAAGGCGGCGCCTGCCGTGTGCTGGTTTTCGACACCAGGACCCTGGAGGAGGGTAACCGCAACATCCGCATGCTGGGCCGGGTATTTGACCGTGAATCCGAGGCCGAGGCGATCATCGGCCGAAATGATGAGGAACTGGCCGTGATCCGTGCAAAGGTGGAGAGGATTTCGAAGGAAAAGAGAAAGCGGGTGATTCGGCTCATGGGCCGTGACGAAGTGATGACCCCCGGCGATGATTCCTTTCAGAACGAATTGATCGCCGCCGCGGGAGGGATTCCCCCGAAGCTGGGGAAGACAGGGGCCATCGTGCCGGTGAGTCTGGAGGAATGGCAGCGGTTCAACCCACAGGTCATTTACGGCTGCGGGGGGGGCCGTGAAACACCGGAAGCGTTTTTTAGCCGCCCGGGATGGAAAGAGGTGGAGGGGGTGAAGAATGGACAGGTTCGATATTTCCCTTGCGATCTCACCTGCCGGGCCGCCACCCACACCGGGTATTTTGTCTCCTGGTTGGCATCCGTGATCTATTGCGATGAATTCGCTGTCCCTCAAAACCGGGTTCGACCGCAAAGGGTGCTCTATTCCAGGCCCATTGAGGTCGATCTTCCCTACGTCCGGAGTGCCCGCGTTGCCTACAGCACTCAGGACGATTTCCTGAATAAGACCCTGATCATCGATTTTGCCTCCCCCCAGTCTGTGGTCTCCACCTTGGAAGGTCACCGGAAGGGTATCACGACCGTGGGAAATCACTTTTCCCCTCCACCTTGCTGGTGCCCGGGCCACAGGAAGGGTCTAAAGAAGGTACGGGAGGAAGTCTATCGGGTGATCGGCCGGAGTCAGGCTAGGACAAGCTGCCTTTTTACCGGTGCGGATATGGACAACCTGGCGGTGAAGCAGGAGGCGTTCAAGGAGATGAGGGTCTATGCCCTCGTCACGGCCGGAGCGGAAAGCAATGCGGTACGGATGTCCCGCGACAGCGGAGACTATTACGAGCCTGGCACCATCAACATCCTGATTCTCACCAACATGGCCCTGAGCCCCCGGGCCATGACCCGGGCCATTGTCTCCGCCACCGAGGCGAAGATCGCGGCCCTGTGGGACATGGACATCCGAAGCAGCTATACGCCCCTCGTTCATGGGGCCACGGGTACGGGGACGGACAACATCATTGTGGTGCAGGGTGAAGGCAGACCCATCGACGGCGCCGGAGGGCACACCAAGATGGGGGAACTCATTGCCTCGGCCGTGTATGCCGGCGTGCAGGAAGCCCTCCTGAAACAGAACGGGCTTCAACCGAAGAGAGATGTTTTCAAGCGAATGGAGGAACGGCGGATCAGCATCCACTCCCTCCTGTCCAAAGTGGATTGCGAGTGCAAGGCCCGGTCCGGCGATTGGGCCGGCGCCGTAGAGGAAATCCTTCTCGACCCACGCTACGGCAGTTTCCTGGAGTCGGCCTTGGCCCTGAGCGACGCTTACGAAAGAGGCCTGGTCCATGACCTGGAAGCGTTTCATCAATGGTGCCTTGCAGTGGCAAAGGAGGTTGCACAAAAGGAAGTGGGGCAGGAGGAAGACCTCGTCCGGGATCTCGACCTGCCCATGGTGATCAGGTCAGCGGTGAACGCGGTTCTAACGGGTGCAAAAGCCCGCATGGAGGCCCGCTAGGCTCCGCAGGAGGCAGCATGGGTTCCTTTTCGATGCGATTTCATGGAACGCCAATCCTATGGCCAAGGGCCATCCTGTGGGCCATGGCAACGGTCCTGGTGTTTGCTGGCGGCATCCGAGCGGAAAACCTCTCCCTGCTGGTCATCGACGGGGACAGCTACCTGGCCCATCGGGCCGTGAGCACACTGGATCTGCCCGATCGCGTCCACGTCCGGTCCTTCACGCACGAGGACTTGAAGTCGGACCCCCAGGCCATGGAGTTTGTGGCCTCCTCAAAGGCCATCGTGGTGGATGTGATGATGCCCGAGTTGAGCCAGTTCGTCATCGATCACCACCTGACGGAAAACCGGCGGGTCTATGCACTGCGGGGATCGCGGGACGATGAGGATCTCATGAAAAGGGGGTTTGTCTTTGACCGGGAGTTGAGGGTCTATTTCGAACACCTCTCCCAGGATAACCTCCGGAATCTGATCCACAGGGTCGCGCACCTGACCATAGACCCTGCGATTTCCTTTGAGCCGGTCAGAAGACGGGCATCGCTGGGGATCTACCATCCGGAGGCTCCGGAGGTATTCGACTCTTATGACGCCTACCTCAAATGGTTTTCCCAGAGACCGGGCTTTGATTCTGGCGCGCCGTGGATCGGGCTGATGTTTTTTGCCTCTTCCATTATTGAGGGCCAGGTGGAATCCATCAACCCCATCATCTCCGCGCTCGAAAGGGCAGGGTTCAATGTGCTCCCCTGCTTTGGGACGGACCAGGAGGTGTTAAGCCGACTGCTTCCGGACGAGCGCCGCCATCCCAGGGTCGATCTGGTCGTTTCATTCTCCCTTAAGTTCTACTCGGCCATCAACGACAAGGTGAAAGCCTGCCTTGCGGACCTCGGCGTTCCGGTGCTGAACGCCATCAACCTCTACTCCATCGCCATCGATTTGTGGCGGGCCGACCCGGTCGGCATCCCCCCGCTGGATGTGGCCTGGACCATTGCCACGCCCGAGATCTCCGGGGTCATCGAGCCGACGCCCTTGACAGGCAAGGTGGCGGCGGAAGGCGCCAAGGCCGGAGGCCGCGTGTACGTCTACCGATCCATCCATGAGTGCCTGGAACACCTGATCCCCCGACTGAAGAAGTGGGTAGCCCTCAAGCGCAAACCCAATCAGGAGAAGCGGGTAGCCATTCTCTACTACAACCACAGCCAGGGAAAACAAAATATCGGGGCAAGCTACCTGAATGTGTTTCGCAGCCTGGATGAAATTCTCCATCGCATGAGGCGGGAAGGCTATCGCATAGCCCCCGGCGCGGAGCTGAGCGAGAAGGCCATACAGGACATGGTTCTGAGGACCGGCCTCAATATCGGATCCTGGGCGCCGGGGGAACTGGAGCGCATGCTTGCCGAGGGGAAGATCGTGAAGATCCCTGTGGCGGAATACCGGAAGTGGTTTGACAGTCTGCCGCAGGGATTCAGGGATGCGGTGATCAAGCAGTGGGGACCGGTGGAGTCCTCGGATATCATGATGAGGGACGGGTACATCATCATACCTGCCGTGGTCATGGGAAACGTGGTCCTGCTGCCGGAGCCTGCCCGGGGCTGGAGTGACGCTCCCATGAAGCTCTACCACGATATCACCTTCTACCCCCACCACCAGTATGTCGCCGCCTATCTGTGGCTGAACCATGGCTTCCAGACCGATGCCATGATCCACCTGGGCACCCATGCCACCCACGAATGGCTTCCCGGCAAGCAGGCAGGCCTCTCGCCCTCCTGCCCCCCGGAGGTCCTGATCACGGATATTCCGAACCTCTATCCCTACATCGTGGATAACGTGGGGGAAGGCATCCAGGCCAAGCGCCGGGGCCGGGCCGTGATCATCGATCACCTGACGCCGCCCCTCAAGCGGGCGGGGGCCTATCAGGAATATGAACAACTGGACCGAACGATCCAGCAGTATGTGAAGGCCCGCTCCATAGGGGGGCAAACCGCCCAGGTCCATCTGGAAGAGATCCGGGATCTCGTGGCCCGGACAGGCCTGGACAGGGATCTGGCTATCAAGGCGTTGGATGAAGAGGCCGTGGGAAAGATCGATCACTACCTTCAGGAGATCAAGGAGAACCTGCTCCCTTATGGATTACACACCTTTGGCCGCTCACCCTCGGCCGAGGCCCTGGAGGAGACGGTCGCGGCCATTTCGGAAAGGAACCCTAGGCTCGAACCGAAGAGCGTTCGGGAGAATCTGGGCCTTTGCGGCTCCAGGGAAATGGACCATCTGGTTGCAGCCCTCTCTGCCCGGTATGTTCCGCCGGGGGAGGGGAACGATCCCGTTCGAAACCCCGAGACCCTGCCCACGGGAAGGAACTTCTTCGGCTTTTCGCCGGACAGGATCCCCAGCCCTGCTGCCTGGCAGCTTGGAAAGAGGGCGGCTGAAGACATCCTCCGAAAGGGCATGGAGGAGAACCACCGCTATCCGGAAAAGGTGGCGGTCGTGCTCTGGGCCACGGAGACCCTCCGAAACGAGGGGATGAACGAGTGCACGATCCTCTATCTCATGGGCATGGAACCGGCGTGGGACAAGGCAGGCCGGGTCACGGGAACCCGGGTGATCCCTGCACCTGAATTGAAACGGCCCCGCATTGACGTGCTCATCAATCCATCGAGTCTCTACCGCGACCTCTTTCCCGACAAGCTTTTGTTCCTGGATAAGGCCGTGCAGCAGGCCGCGGCCCAGACGGACATCGAGAACCTCATCGCCAAACACACCCGCAGCATCAAGGACAGACTCCGCGAGTCCGGTCTTGGAGAGGATCGTGCCGAGGAGTTGTCGCGCATCCGCATATTCACCGAGGCGCCGGGCGCCTATGGCAACCGGGTCTCGGAACTGGCGAGCGCATCGGGCTTCTGGAAGAAGGACGATGAAATCGCCGAGGTTTACGAAAAGCACACGGGTTTTGCCTACGGCCAGGGAAAGTGGGGGGAGGCTGCGCAGCAGGTTTTTTCAGAGAACCTCAGGGAAACGGATGCAGCGGTCCATTCCATCTCATCCAACATCTACGGCACCCTGGACAACGACGACCAGTTTGCCTATCTGGGCGGGCTTTCTCTGGCGATCCGGAAGGCGAGCGGCAATACCCCTTCCACCATGATCACCCTCCAGCGCCAGCCCAATGAATTGCAGGTGGAGGATGTGGCCAGGACTATCGGCAGGGAGATGCGCACCCGCTACCTGAACCCCAAATGGATTCAGGGTATGAAGGCCGAGAACTATGCAGGGGCAAGGGAAATGGCCCACTTCGTGGAATACCTCTGGGGCTGGCAGGTCACCGTGCCCACCTCCGTGGACCGCACGAGGTGGGAGGAGGTCTTTGAGGTGTATGTGGAGGACAAATACGGGCAGGAGTTGAAGGCGTTCTTCAATCGATCCAACCCCTGGGCCTTTCAGTCGCTGACGGCGCGGATGCTGGAGGCGGTGCGAAAGGAATACTGGGATGCTGACGGGAAGGTGATTCAAAGGCTGGCCTCGGAATACGCCCTGAACGTGGTGGAGAAAGGGGTAGCCTGTTGCGATCACACGTGCAACAACCCGATGCTCAACCAGATGGTTGTGAGCATTATCTCTCTTCCCGGGCTGCTCTCGCCCGAGATCGTGGAGCAGTTCAAGCTGGTCGTCGAAAAGGCGGCCGGCCGGAAGCTGGAAGAACAGGTACAGGCCCGCACCCGTCTGCAGGATGTCTTGGATCAAGGCTTCAGAAGGCCGGATGATTCACCCCCACCCGTGGATCCCGGCAAGGATGCCAAAACCCGGGAAAAGAGTCTTGAAGATGCAGGTTCCGCAGAGCGCGCTGTGGAAGGATACCGGATGAAGGAGGTTCAAAAAGAAGAAGAGCGCACCCGCATGAGCTCCTCCGGCGTCCAATGGTTTGCCTCTTTGTTCATCCTCTTGTTGATCGCGCTGTTTGTCGCCGGGACCTGCAGGGGCCGGAAAAGACATCGACCACTCTGTTGCCTTGCCGCGATACTCTTTGTCATCCTGCTCACCCGGTCTCCGTCCCAGGCCCAGCACTCCTCCGGCCACGGGCAGAACGCCCCGTTGGTGATGGATGCGATTACCGTGACGGCCGAGAGGATCTCGGAATACGTCAAAAACCACCCTCAGGAGGTGACCGTGATTGAACGGGGCGAGATCCTGAAGCGGAACCTGCTCAACATGGAAGAGGCGCTCCAGGCCATGCCCGGCGTGGATGTGCGCACCTCTGCGGGCATGGGGTCCCGCATCTCCATCCGTGGTTCCGGAAAGTCCGGCGGCGTGCTGGTGCTCCTGAACGGGAGGCCCCTGAACGCCGGTCAGTACGGGGGTGTGGAGCTTTCCACCATCCCCATCGACATCGTTCGATCCATCACGGTCTTCAAACCGCCCGTTCCGGTTTGGCTGGGACCGGGTGCAACCGAAGGGGCTATCTACATTGCAACCCATGACTTCGCCGGGGCCTCGGACGCAGGAAAGAAAGGCCAGACGCGGGTCAAGACCAGCGCCGGTTCCTATGGCCTGGCGGAGGCCGGCATCAGTCATCTTTTGCAGGGTCCGGAGGGGAGCACCCTGCTCAGCGCAGGGGCAAACCACCGGGACGGGAAGCGGGCGAACAGTGACAAGGACAGCGGCAACCTCACACTCCACTGGGACCGGGAGACCCAGGAGTCGGGCCGGTTCGAAATCGATGGTCGATACTATGGGTCGGAATACGGCGCCCCCGGGCCGACCGACAATCCGACTCCGAGGGCACGTCAGAGGTATCAGAGCGGATCCATGGATACCCGGCTCAAGGGCCTGGTCGGTGAAAGCGGAGATTACTCGGTTCAGGCCTACGGCGACCTGGTGTCGCTGAGGGACCGGTCCCAATCCGGTTTTATCTCCACCCTGGATGAGGTTCGATTCGGGATGAAAGGCGAAAACAACTGGTCCCAGGAAGAAGGATTGTGGGCCCTGCGGCTGGGAGGGATTCTGGAGCGGGACGCGGTGGATCATACCCTCACGGGCGAACATCACCGCATGAGCTCGGGCCTCAGCGCACAATGTGATGGGCATCTTGACCCGTTCAGCAGCACCCTGGGGATTCGGATGGATCACACCAACGATTTCGGCTTCAACCCCGGATTCACGAGTGGGCTGAGCTATGCCCTGTGGGAGAAGGCCCTTGCAAAGGCCCATGCGGGGTATTCGGTCAAGGTACCCACCTTCGGCCAGCTTTATCAGCCCACCCATGGTTCCATCGATCAGGTCCGAGGCAACCGGGACCTGGAGGAGGAGAGGGTATGGAATTATGATATCGGATTGGAACATCGGTTCGGAAAGGAGCGGGTCCTTCAGGCCACCCTGCTCAGGGCCGAGACCCGAGACCTGATCGCCTTCTCACGGGGCAGCGACCTGATCTATCGCCCCGTCAATCTGGACAATGCCTTTCGTCATGGGATGGAGATCACTTTGAAATACCAGATGGAAATGGGCCTTGGCGCAGACCTGAGCTGCATCATGCAGGATTCCGAGAACAGGGAAACCGGAAAGGAACTCCCTTACACGCCGGGGCGCAGGCTCAAGGCCACCCTGAAATATACGGTTCCCGATCCGGGAACCCGCCTGGAAGCAACCTTCCGATATGAGGGCAAGCAGTTCAGTGAGATCGAAAACCGGGAGTCCCAGCGGCTCGATGATTACATGACCGTGGACGTGAAAGCCATCCAGCCTTTTTCCGTGAAGGGAATCGCAGCGGAGTGGTTCATCCGGGTGGACAACCTCTTCGACACCGATTTTGAGGTACACTACGGATACCCGGACGACGGCATCCGGTTCGTTACCGGCATCAACCTGAGCTTTTGACGGAAAAGGGCCCATGCACATACCGATCGTGATCAGCGCCTTCGGGACAACAACCAGGGCGCTCAAGACCTATTTCTTCATGGAAGAGCTCATTCGCGCGCGCTTCCCGGGGCATGAAATCCGCTGGGCCTACTCTTCCCGTGTGGTCAGGCACCGGTTGAAGGAAAAACTCAGCGTTGGCGCTCCGAACGCCTGTGAGATCCTGGAAAAACTTCATGAAAGAGGTCATTCATGGGCTGTGGTCCAGTCCCTGCACATGATCTGGGGCCATGAATTCTACCGCCTGCTGGAGGAGGTCGGATCGCTTCCGATTCGCACCAGCATCGGGCTGCCGCTGTTGAGCTCACCCGAGGATTACAGGCGGGTGGCCAGGGGCCTCGGCCTCAACCGCATTTCATGCAGGGACGAGGCTGTGGTGCTGGTAGGTCACGGAACGGACCATCCTTCCTGGTCCTCTTACCCTGCCCTTGAGGCCATTCTCAGAGAGGTGAATGGACCCGGGACGTACGTTGGGGTCATCGAGGGACACCCTTCGAGAGAACAGGTGCTGCGGGCGGTTGTCCGGTCGGGCGTCCGCACGGTCCGGCTCATCCCCTTCATGCTGGTGGCAGGCTCCCATTTCAAAGAGGATCTGGCCGGAGGGGACGATTCCTGGAATGCCGCTTTCGAGCGGGCCGGTCTGAAGGTGCAGATCGAAGAGCAGGGTATCGGCTTCAAGGAATCTATTGTGGAGATCTTTACTGACCACATCCGGGACGCCCTGGACGTCATCCCGGTCACCGGGGGTTGCGGAGCCATTCTATGATCGGTCCTGTACGGAGGGTTATGAACAAGCAGTGCGGGTAAGGACAATGCTTCAAAGATGGGGACTGTGTTTGATCGCTCTTGGGATACTGGGCATGCCTTTACCCGAAGCAACTGCAGGGACCTTCCGGGATGCCCTGGGACGAGAGGTGCGTCTCACCGGGGTCCCGCAGCGGATCATCGCCCTGGCCCCGAGTGTGGCCGAAATCCTCTTTTTTCTTGGGCTTGGTGAGCGGGTGGTGGGAGTGACCGATTTTTGCACTTATCCCGCGGAGGCGGCCCGTAAGCCGAGAGTGGGGAGTTTCATTCACATGAATGTGGAGAAGATCATCTACCTGAAGCCGGATCTGGTTGTGGCCACCGCGGAGGGGAACCGGCCTGAGCTCCTTGCGCTGCTGGAGCAGGCCCGAATCAAGACCTACGTGGTCAACCCGAAAAGCGTGGCCCAGGCGATCGAATGCGTGAGGGAGGTGGGGAGGGTCTGCGGGGTCGAGGAAAGGGCGGGCGCCCTTGCAGCGGACTTGCAGGCCAGGATCGACAGGGTGGTCGGCAGGACCCCATTGGGCAACAGGCCGTCCGTCCTGTTTCAGATCAACCTGAAGCCTATCATGACGGTGAACCGGAACACGCTCCATCACGACCTGATCCGATCGGCGGGCGGGAAGAACCTGTTCATGGATGAACCTCTCACCTATCCCCGCATCGGCCTGGAAGAGGTGATCCGGCGAAGACCGAATGTGATCATCATCTCTTCCATGGAAAGGGGTGGACGTTTCGAAGAGGCCCGCCGCGAGTGGATGCGGTGGAAGGCCGTCCCCGCCGTCCGGGACGGTCGGGTTTTCCTGATCGACTCGGATATCACGGATCGAGCCTCGCCTCGGGTTCTCGTCGGGATCGAACGCATGGCCAGGATGCTTCACCCGGAGGTGGAATGGGACTAGAAGCGGGTTACAAACGAAGAGCTGGAGCGGACGCACTGAAAAGGCCGGTGACTCCGGCAAGGGTGATAACCGTCTCCCTTGTCCTGCTGCTCCTGCTGGCTCTCACCTCGGCAGGGTCTTTGTTGATCGGCACCGCATCGGTCTCTATAGCGGATCTCTGGCAATCCCTCAAAAGCGCCATGGACCCTGAAAACCCCCATGCCCTGATTCTCTTCAGAGTGAGACTCCCCAGAATCATCCTGGCCGGGCTTGTAGGATACGCTCTCTCCCTGGGGGGCGTGGTTTTCCAGGCCGTCCTGCGCAATCCCCTGGCAGATCCCTTCATCCTGGGTGTTTCCAGCGGCGCGGCCTTTGGCGCGATCCTCGGGATCCTGTTCGGATTCAGCTTTCATCTGGGCGTGCCCCTTGCGGCCTTCCTGGGCGCCCTTCTGGCCATCACGGTGGTCCTGTTGCTCGCAACCCGAAAGATGGGAACCGAATCCGCCACGATTCTCCTGACC
>JAGVAP010000109.1 GCA_020060215.1 Deltaproteobacteria bacterium
AGCGTGATGCTGTCTTTCCAGGTTGCGATCTGATTCCATGTCACGATCACCAGGGCTGAAAGGAAGCATGCCCAAGCAGTGGCAACCGACCTCAGTCCCACGGAGGTGCCCACCAATAGGCCCGCACCCCAGGAAAGGGCGATGAAAGGACCGATCAGCGGGAGATAGGTATACCGATCGGCTATCGCCTGGCTGCCCACCTGAACGAACCCGATGACCGGAATCAATGTTACGACATACCAGAGCCATCCCAGCGTCAAGAAGGGGCATTTCGAGGAAAACCGGAATGAGAGATAAGTCAGCACGGCCAGCGTGGTGAAGGCGGCCGTGACCTGCCAGGAAGGAAAATTCTCCACAGGGTAAGGGTAGTGAAATGCCAGTGGTTGGGGCCAGAACGTCTTGACCAGGTACACGCAATACGAGATCAGCGCGTTCGTGATCCTCTGACCCAAAGGGATCTCGTGAAAGATCGCCCCCCACCTCTCCTGCACGGAATAGGTAATAAACACGGACGCCGAGGAGAGGAGAAAGAAAGGGATCTTTTCCAGGAAGATCCGGGGTCCCGGCCTTCTAGGGTCCAGGCGACCTAGGGGCCAGTAATCCAGGAGCAGTAGAACGAAGGGAAGGGTGATCAACATCGGTTTGGCCATGAGACCGAGCGCGAACAAGAAGATCGTCCACAAGTAGATCCTGGTACCGGGTCGCCGTGCATACCTCTCGTACCCGATCAGAGTGAGCATCCCAAAAGTGGCGCTCAGTACGTCTTTGCGCTCCGCAATCCATGCGACGGATTCCACGTGGAGAGGGTGGAGTGCGAACAATGCAGCGACCAGGAGACTTCGCCATCGGGCCCCCGTGGTCTTCCGGAGAAAGAGAAACAGGAACATTGCATTGAGGAGGTGGAAAACCAGGCTCGTGAGATGATGGCCGGAAGGGTTCAGGCCGAAGAGCTCGGCATCGAGCATATGGGAGACCCATGTGAGAGGGTGCCAGTTGCTCGCATGTGCGGAAGTGAAGGCCCAGTGAATACCTTCAAGAGAGAGTCCGGATTTGACACGGGCGTTCTCCACCACATACTCGTAATCGTCATAGGTAACGAAGTCATGGCCCCCCACGCGCCAGTATACCGAGAGGGTTACGACGACCAGGATTAACGACATGAGCAGGGAGGAGTGCTTTTCAATCTCTACTGACTTGATCATGACCTGGCTCAAAGGGAGGGCTCTTTTCAAGAACGAAAAGTCGCTGCCAATTCATTGGCGGCAGTCCAAGGCCCAGGCGGGCGGAGAGCCACCCGGTGGTCTCCAATCCGCCGCCTTGCGTGGGATCAATGGTGGCAGCCCCCCCGTCCGCCCGCCTTCGCTACCCTTCTGCAAAACCTGTACCCATGACGCTCGTTCTTGAAAAGAGACCCCTTTCGCAGGCGACCCCCCATCGACCTTCGTTTTTCATAAATCCAAACTGTAGTCTCAATTCCTCCCTTGAGAAGAGGGTTCAGAGTTAGCAGATTCCCCAAGCTTCCTCAAGACGAAAGCGAGATTTCCGGCCGCAATCGGGTCGGTGGGCTGAACGCGCAAGGCCTCCGAGAAATGATCCATGGCCTCCCGATTCCTGCCCATCCGGAGCAACAGCGTGCCCATGTTTACGTGGCTCTTGTGATCCGACGGATCCATGTCCAATGCAGTGGAATAGTGGGCGAGGGCATGCTCGATCCTCCCCAGGCGGGACGCGACATTTCCCAAGTGGTGATAGGCGGTCTGGTAATCCGGCCGTGCATCAATGACCTCTCTGAGCTGATCATAGGCTGCTTCGAGCCTGCCTTGTTCCTCGAGCCATTTCGCGAGATGGAAACGGGGTAGATAATGACCGCCCGTCACCTGAACGGCGCGCCCGAAAAGGCAACCGGTGTCCTTCCAGGATTCCACCTGATCCCTCGCGCGGAAAAGCAGGAGGGCGAGGACAAGGATGATTGGGAGGAGAACGAGCGATTTCTGAAGAGTCCTTCCTCGGACTTCTTCAAACAGGGTGAAGGAGACCATAATGTAGATTCCGATCGCAGGGATATACGTGTAGCGGTCGGCAAAGGCTTGGGCCCCCACCTGAACCAACCCGATCACGGGGACGAGGGTTCCGAGGTACCAGAGCCATCCCACGATGAGATAAGGTCGTGCCTTGAAGAGGGCAAAGACGATTACGCTTAAAGCGATGAGGAATGCGACGGCGAGCAAGACCTCTCGCATGCTGATGCCGTGGACCGGATGAGGGTAGAGGCAAGTGAGATCCACAGGAAAGAACATCTTGCGAACATAAGTCGCATAGGAAACTGCGGCATTGGCCATTCGATTCAGCATGGGGAGGTCGGAAAGTGAGATGACGGCGCCGGAGCCCTTCTGGATCAGATATGTGAGCAGGCAGGATCCGGCAGAAAAGAGAAAAAAAGGTAGCTTTTCAAAACAGAGCCGAAACGTAGAGGACATAACCCCCAAACCTCTGCCCGCGGCCCGGCCCGTCCTTCCGAGTGGCCAATAGTCGAGCAGCAGCAAGACCAGCGGGAGGGTAACGACCATCGGCTTGGACATGAGGCCGAGGATGAACAGGAACAGGCATAGAAGGTAATTCGCCCCGTCCTTGTCTCTTGCGTATCGTTCATACGCGACCAGCGCCGAAATCCAGAAGAATGCGCCGAGTACATCCTTTCGCTCCGAGGCCCATGCGACCGATTCAACATGGAGGGGGTGTATCGAGAAGAGCGCCGCGACCAAGAGACTTGGACCGTAAGAATCCGTCGCCCTTTTGAGGAAAAGGAAAAGCAGAAGGGTGTTAGCCGTGTGGAACAGGACACTCGTCCAATGATGCCCTGCCGGATTGATACCGAACAGTTCTGCATCGAGCATGTGGGAAAGCCATGTGATCGGGTGCCAATTGTAGGAATGAACACCCGTCCAGGCCCAGCCGATCCCCTCGATGCTCAAGCCGGATTTCACATGGGGGTTTTGGGTGATGTACTCAGGGTCGTCATACGCGACGAAATCATTTTCCCGCACTTGCCAATATGCCGCCAGGGTAAGGGAGGCCAAGAGGAGATAGGGCAACATCACGAGAGATCGATGTGATGCTCTTGCGTCCATACGTCGCTCTGAGATGTCCTCCAATCCCTGTGACATGGCTGGGATCTTATGCAAAAGATCTTCAACTTGCAACCGAGGAGTCCGTGTAGGATGTCTCAGGGCATGGAGGCTGTAGGGGTGCCGCACATCGGCCCCTTGACTTCTACTTTGATGTCCTATACAGATAGGGACAAAATTCTGCTGTCACCGCAATACCTTGTCCGCGAGCGCCGATCGTGCTCC
Organism: Deltaproteobacteria bacterium; assembly: GCA_020060215.1. The sequence goes on from JAGVAP010000109.1 coordinate 3,351, forward strand.
TACGAAGGGTTCGGGAATGCATCTGAAAAAGACGATTGCCGTCGTGATACCGGCGTACGATGAAGAGAGGCTGATCGAGCAGACGCTGAAAAACGTTCCTTCATTTGTGGACAAGATCATCGTCGTTGACGACGCCAGCCGGGACGGGACACTTCATGTGGTCAGGAGGGCTGCCGAGGCGGACGGCCGCATTTGCTGCCTCAGCCACAACGAAAATCAGGGAGTCGGCGGGGCCATTGTGACCGGGTATAAGAAGACGCTCGATCTTGGAATCGATATCACCGCCGTCATGGGCGGGGACGCCCAAATGGATCCACGGGAACTGATCGATGTGATCGACCCGGTGGCGAAGGGCGAGGTGGACTATACGAAGGGAAACAGGCTTTTTCAGGGCGACGCCTGGACCATGATCCCGCATTACCGTTATCTCGGGAACTCTTTCCTATCTTTGGTGACCAAGATCGCATCCGGCTACTGGCATATTGCAGACTCCCAAAGCGGGTACACCGCCGTGTCTCTTCCCGTGTTGAAGCGACTGGACCTGGACCGGATCTACAAGAGGTACGGTATGCCGAACGACATGCTCATCAAGCTCAACCAGTACGACTTCCGGGTCAGGGATGTTCACGTGACACCCGTGTACAACATTGGTGAGAAGTCGGGGATCCGGCTCAGGAGCGTCATTCCCCGGATCACATGGCTCCTCTTCAAGGGTTTCTGGGAGAGACTGTTTTTTAAATACGTGATCAGGGATTTTCATCCCCTGGTTTTTTTCTACATCTTCTCTTTTTTCCTCCTGACGGCCAGCGTCCCGCTGATCATCAGGCTTTTCTACATGTGGGGGACTACGGGGGTCATTCCGGGGATCAATGCCATGGCCGTGGTCTTTACGGTGATCAGCGGTCTGCAGACCCTCTTTTTCGGCATGTGGTTCGATATGGAGTACAACAAGCACCTGCGATAGGGAGAGACGAGGGATTTCCAGGGGAGTGGCCATAGACTTCAGAATCCGTGACTATGAGGATCTCCTGAGGGAAATAGGCCAAAGCGGGCGGCCGGTCTTTCCAGTAGGAGATTACTTCGGGCAGCGGGAGACTCCCCCTGCCTTTTTTGTGCTGAGGCATGACGTGGACCGGAGGCCGAACCGGGCCTTGCGCATGGCCGAGGTCGAAATAGGGCGGGGTATACGATCTACCTACTATTTTCGCGTCACCCCCGGCGTCTTCAACACGGATGTCGTCATGGAGATCGCCGCCATGGGACACGAGATCGGATACCACTACGAGGTCCTCGACAAGGCGAGGGGGAGACTCGACCTTGCCGAGAAGATCTTCAGACGGGAGCTCGATCGGCTGAGGTCTATCGCAGACGTCAAAACCGCGTCCATGCACGGCAGTCCGCTTTCGCGGTGGGACAATCGCGATTTCTGGAAAGACCACAGGCCTCAGGAATTCGGCCTTCTTGGAGAGGCTTACATCAGTGTGGCGAAGAGGGATCTCGTATACCTCACGGATACGGGCCGGGGTTGGAATCGCACGCTCTTCAACCTGCGGGATCGGTTCGCCCCCGACTCCATAGCCCCACTCCCTTCTTTTCGACACACCCGGGAGCTGGCCGAGGCGATCCGGCAGGGGAGGTTCAAGAGGATCTACCTGCAGGTGCATCCCAACCGCTGGACATCCGGGGGGCTTGAAGGATATGGGCAATGGGTCGAGGATTGGGTTCTGAACGCAGCCAAGTGGCTTCTGGCCCGATGTTATCACAGGAGGCTCCAGCATGAGGATCCTGCTCGTCAACCCTCCTTATAGCGCGGAAGAACGCTATGGAAAGGACCTCGGGAGGTTCGGTCCCTTGAACGAGCCCCTCGGCCTCGCCTATATCGCGGCGACCCTCGAGCGATCGGGCCACGAGGCCGCCATCCTGGACGCGCCCGCTTTGGGGATGTGGGCAGCGGAGATCCCGTCCCGCATCGAGGGACAGGGATACGAGATCGCCGGGGTTACCATGCTCACTCCCATGTACGCAAGGAGTATCGAGGTGGTTCGCACGATCAGGAGTGCGTTTCCGAAGATGCCCATTGTCGTGGGAGGGGCCCATCCGACGATCCTGCCTGAAGAGACCCTCCAAAGAAATCCCGAAATCGACTTCTGCGTTGTGGGCGAGGGAGAGGGGGTGATGCTGCATCTCGTCGAGGCCCTGCAAAGCGGCCGCTCCACGGCGGACATTCCGGGTCTCGCGTATCGCAGAGGCCAAGAGGTGCGCGTGAACCCTCCGTCCTTGCCCGTGGCCGACCTGGACGATCTGCCCATGCCGGCAAGACACCTCCTCCCCATGGACGCGTACCACATGACCAGGAGCCGGACAAAATCGAACCAAGCCTACACGGTGAGCGTTGCGCGAGGGTGTCCTTTCGACTGCGCATTCTGTTGCCGCATCTTCGGCAGAAAGGTCCGCCACCACTCGGTCGGTAGGATCCTCGAGGAGATCGGGATTCTCATCGATCGGTATGGCGCCAGGGAAATCAATCTGGAGGCGGACACCCTCACGCTGAACAAGTCGTTTCTGAAATCCCTCTGCGACGGGCTGGTGCGGTCGGGCCTCTCCAAGAGGATCGCTTGGACGTGTGAGAGCCGCGTGGACACGGTGGATGAAGCCCTGCTGAGGAGGATGAAAGAGGCTGGATGCTGGCAGATCAGCTACGGTGTGGAGACGGGCACACAGCGTCTCCTCGACCTGATCCACAAAGGGATCACTCTGGGTCGAATTGAGCAGACCTTTGCGCTGACCAAGAGAATCGGGATCACGATACGGGCCTTCTATATGCTCGGGCTTCCCACGGAGACCAGGGAGGAGAGCCTCAGAACCATCTCCTTTGCAAGGCGGCTCGACGCCGAGTGGTCTCAATTCACTTTATGCACCCCGTTCCCGGGGACGGAGATGTGGGAACTGGCGGTGAAGGATGGTGGCTTGAGCGCGGGGGACTGGTCCGATTTCAAGACCCACGGTGGTTGGACATCAGGTCGCTTGGCCTATGTTCCAAAGGGCAGGTCTCTGTCGGAAATGAAGGATCTCCAGAAGAGGGCCTACAGGGCGGTCTACCTGCGACCGAAGGTCTTCCTTCGCTTTTTGAAAAATGTGGATTCCCCCGGCAAATTGAAGGTGTATGCAACCGGACTCTGGGTGTTGATCAAGAGCCTGATTTCTGGAGACCGGGTTTCATCGGAAGGGGTCGGCCGGATCGGCAGAAAGGCCTTGAAGGAATTCTCGAAAGGGGTATACGTAGACTCCCCGGTTTATTTCGCCCGGAATCCACTGGTCAGGGTCATCAACTGGGGAAAGTTGGATGCGGCCATTTCGCTGGCCCAGCCGGGCTCCGGACTCAGGGTGCTTGACTTCTGCTGCGGCAACGGCGTCCTGCTGCCGACCCTCGCCCGGGAATTCATGCAGGCCGCCGCATTTGACTTTCACACCGAGGCCGCTGCCAGGTTGAAGAAGCATTTCGGGTTGGACACCCCCCTTCTTCGGGCAGACGGGAACTCGATCCCGTTCAAGAACGGATCGTTCGACCTCGTTTTTGCCCTCTCCGCACTCGAGCATTTCAGGGAGCTGGATCGAGCCCTGTCCGAGATCTACCGGGTGCTGAAGTCGGGCGGCCGTCTTCTTTTCCTCTCCCCAACCGAGAATCTCTTCTACCGTTTCGGAAGGCGTGCACTCGGGTATCGTAAGCCTGAAGATCACTACCACACCGCCTCTGCACTCGAGGAAAGGCTTCACAGGTTCTTTTCCCCGGCCACTGTGAAGAACTGGCCTCTCGACTCCCCTTTTTTCTCTATGTACAGAATAGCCCTGTTCCAGAAAAGAAGTGCGACTGCAAAGGGGGGTTGAGTCCTTGCTCCGCCGGTTGATGGACATTTTGTGTTGTCCGCTGTGCAGGAAAGGGCTGCGGCTCAGGGTGCACGAACAGGACCGTCTGGGTGGACCGGACGGGCCCTTCCCGGGGTGCCGCGACTTCTGCCAGTATTCCTCCCAGAGTTTGGATCCATCCAACATAGCCTTTGCCTATGCCCATTGCGCCGAGTGCTACCGACTCGACGTCCGGCAAGGAGAGCTCACGTGCGGTTCGGGACATCGGTTCGGGATTCTGAAGTCCGTGCCCAGGTTCAACCCCGAGCAGAGCGAACAGAAAAGGACCAAGACGACCTTTGACATGGAGTGGTCGGGCTTCCGGTATGGGGAGCGGATCTACGGTCATTCGGAGGAAGAGGAACTTCAGGATTTTTTCCGACGTATGTCGGTGGACATCTCATTCCTACAGGGAAAGACCGTACTCGATGCCGGTTGTGGAACGGGAAGACTGACCCGCAGTATTGCCCGGTGCGCCAAAGAGGTGGTAGGGATGGATTTCAGCGGGGGCATTGAAGAGGCTTCCCATCGAAACCGGGCACTGACCAACGTGCACATCGTTCAGGGGGACATCATGCACCCTCCCTTCAAGGAAGCGTCCTTTGACTACGTTTACTCCAAGGGTGTTCTGCACTATGTGCCGGACGTATGGACCTCTTTGCGCTCCCTTGCCTCTCTGGTTGGTAGAGGTGGATACTTGTCGGTCACGATCAACCCGGAGAGGTCTTTTGGTTTCGAGTTTTTCAACAAGGAATTGAGAAGAATAACCGTGAAATTACCCCTGGCCGCCGTATATTGGCTCAGCCACTCCCTGGTGCCGTTCCTCGACCTGGCCTGGTTTTGGAGCGGCCTCGAGAGGAGACCGATCGAGTGGAAGGAGAGGGCCCATATGATCTTCAACTGGCTCTCTTCGGAACACCTGAACACCTCCAGTGACCGTGAAATGACCCGTTGGTTTACCGATCTGGGTTTCGACGGCTTGGAGCTGTCCGAAATACCTGTAGGAGTCAGGGGGAGCAAATCCTGATCAGTAACGAAGCACCCTCTGGATGGCCAAGAGGTAGTCCCTCACACCCAATTGAATCTTGAAAATCCGCTTCTTCTTGCAGTAGCTGTCCCACAGCCGGTGGAAGAGGTCGAAAAACCTGTTGGGGGGAAGTTGAATAAGGGCCTTTACCAGCGGGAGGAACACTGGGTGGGTCACCGCGAACCCGAAAAACCTGTGAAGGTTTTCTACTTTTCTCTTTTCCTGCTTGGACCGAAACACCATTCGGGATTTTCCGAAGTAACTCTTTTCCAGATCATCGAGGTCCCCGTCAAAGTAGCCGTTCTCCTGGGCATATTCTCCCAACTTCGTCTTGGGGTAGGGCTGAAACAACGTTGAAACCGGGTTATCCACCCTGCACCGGATGTTCAACCGTAATGTCTCCATGTCCATGTCGAGGGATCCTCCGGGAAGACCAAGAATGTTCTCTGCTGCGACGGAGATCCCATGTCTGTGGACCAGATCAAAGGATTTGCCGATCTCCTCCTTTGTCATCTGTCTTTCAAGCAGGAGGTTTCTCATCCAATCGTTGCCAGCCTCGATGGCCATGTAGACCGCCACGCACCCTGCTTCCTTCAGCAGTTTTATATTCTCCTCTTTGATGAGCTTGACCTGCAGATTGCAGACGAAAGGCAGGCGAATTCGCCTCCGGTAAGATGACGCAAACTCTTCCACCCACTCCACCGGCGGAAGGATGAAGATATCATCTATGAACCTGACCAACTCCAAAGGGTATCTTGCCCTGGTCCGAGCGATCTCTTCCACGACATTGTCCACACTTCTCCAGCGGATGGTCTTCTGCCCCCTGTATATCTCCTTGAACGACCGATTGAAGCAGTATGTGCAACGGAAAGGACAACCGCGGTTGCTCATGAACCTCTTGATCTTGCTCTCCCGCAAGTATCGGTCCGACGCATAGACGAGCTCTCTATCCGGAAAGGGAAGTTCATCCAGATTCGATACCAAAGGCCTCACGGGGTTTCTAATAATCCTGTCCCCATCCTTGATCCAGAGGTTCGGGATGTCTGAGATCTCGAGGCCGTCCGACAGGCGATTGACCAGATCCAGAAAGGCATACTCCCCCTCTCCCACACAGATGGCGTCCACTCCAATCTCGTGAATGGTCTCCGGAAAGAAGGTCGTATGGGGGCCGCCGAAAATGGAGAACGCAGGCAGCAGTCTTTTCAAAATCCGGTTGATCCGCAAATGGGACTTGTGGCTGCCTGAGATAACGGAATAGGCCAGCACCTGAGGATCATAGGAGTGGATCCTTCGGATAAACTCCCGGTCCGATGCGAAGAACAGCTTTGCTTCATGGCCACTGGTTCGGCAAAGAGTCGACAGGTACATGGGCCCGAGGGGTTCGGCCACCTGCCGTTCTTCCATGACAAAGGCAATCCGCATCTTCTAAAACCTTTCTTCAAAGGTAGGTGTTGGAACTTTCGATTGAGTTTGGCTGCTCGTTGATGTATGAGATGCCATGAAAAACCTGTTCTTGCGACCAAGGGAGATCGGTTTTCTCATTTTCCTTTTTGCACTCGCTATCAGGGCAGTCTATTACATCCGCAGTGGCGCTAACCCCCTGCTGACCTACCCCGTTCTCGACGAGTCCTACTATATCGATTTGGGCACCCGTATCTCAAGTGGCTTTTGGCTGGGGGAGGAGCGAGTCTTCTTTATGGACCCCCTCTACGGGTATCTGCTGGGACTCGCATTTGCGGTTTTCGGAGAGGGCCTTGAATCTGTCCGTATCCTTCAGATCACGCTGGACGCCGCGAACGGAGTCCTGATCTTCTATCTCGGAAAAAAAGTCTGGAGCATCCGGGCGGGAATCGCGGCAGGCCTGATCTACGCGGGGTACAAGGTTTCCTTTTTCTACACGCTGCTGATCCTGAAGACCACGGTATCCATCACGTTGCTGCTGCTGTTCGTGATCTTCCTGCTTCACACGCTCCATGCGGAACGGACAGGTCGATGGTTCCTGCTCGGCGGTTGTGTCGCGGTATTGACCTACATGCAGGCGAACCTGCTCACGTTGGCCCCGTTGTGCGTGGTCCTGTACTGGTTCCATCAAAAACCCAGGACCTCCGTTATCCTGGTGCATGGAGCCTGCTTTCTCCTGGGAGTCTCGCTGTTCCTGGCTCCGGGGGCGGTTCGCAACTACCGGGTGAGTGGAGAATGGGTTTGGATGAACTCGCAATCCGGGCGGCTTCTCTACAGCTCCAACAATCCCGACAACCTGACGGGGAGATACAACGTGCCCCCGTTCGCGAGGCCCCATCCCGAGGACTCGGAAACGGATTTCCAGAAAGAGGCCGAACGAAGAGTGGGGAGACCCCTCAGCGCCAAGGAGTCTTCCCGCTACTGGACAGGAAAGACTTGGGCCTTTTTGAAAGAGCACCCTCGGGAAGTCCTCACCCTTTTGTGGAACAAGGCCCTTGGGACTGTCACGAATTATGAGATCCCCGTGAACCACTCTTATGGAATGTATGCCAGGCTATCCGGCATCGATCGATGGCCTTTGCCTACCTTTGCGCTGGTCTTTGGGATGGGGATCCCGGGCCTCGCACTGGCCCTTATGCAGAGAAAAGAGGGGGCCGTACTGGCCTTGCCGATTGTCGCCGTCTTGATCACCATCCTGCTGTTCTACACCTCTTCGCGGTTCCGGATGCCTGCAGTCCCATTCCTGATCCTCGGAGCGGGTATTGGTGTGGACCGGTTCTTGCACTGGATCGGAGGGAAAGAGATTCTCAAGCCGATGGGCCTCCTGGTCGCTTCCATTCTCCTGTTCACGCTTTCCATTTATGCTCCTCGGCCAGTGGGGACGGGCACGGAGGAGTTCTATCTCGCAAAAGCCTATTGGAGCCACGGTAACTTCGAGAAGGCCAGAGAAGAAGCATCCAGGGCTGCGGATACATACCCTGCCCAGGCCAGATTCCATGTATTGCTTGGGATGATCGCGCTCTCCCAAGATCGTTATGACGAGGCCGTTCGCCACAACCGAAGGGCCCTCGAGATCGACCCGGGGAGTGCAGACGCGCTGCACAACTGGGCCCTCGCCCTTCTGATGAAAGGAAATGGCCATGAGGCTGTGGCGGCCGTCGAGAGGGCCATTTCCATACTTCCGGAGGGGAGATACTTCTTTACCCTGGCCAAGGCAAAAGAGGCTCTTGGAGAAAAAGACGAGGCGGCGAGCCTTTACCGCGAGTTCCTCAGGCGATCCAGATCATCCGACCCCTATCGCCGGGAAGCGGAGGAGCGCATTGGTCTGCTCGGACAAGGGGGAAAATGACCGAGGTTATCTCGAAACGAATTCTGCCGTTTGCTTTGCTGGCCGTCTATACATTATTGTCCCTGGGCACCATAACACAGAAATCGGCCACCTGGGATGAGACCCATTACCTGGGGGTTGGATATCACCTCCTCAAAAACCGGCAGTGGGACATCCCTTCCTCCATGCTTCACCCACCCCTGTCCTATTACCTTCACAGCCTGCCTCTCCTTTTCACGGATCTGGAACCATCCTGCTTCAATGAGGGGCGCAGTTCGGATATCCTCTCCGGTGTTCGCCGCGGGCAATGCCTGATGAAGACCAGCGACCCTTCCGGCGACACGCTTCTCAATCTTGCCCGCCTCCCGATGATCGGGGTGGGAATCCTGCTAGGCTGGTTTGTCTATGTCTGGGCTTCTTCCCTCTATGGCACGGGCGGGGGGCTCTTGAGCCTGTTCTTGTACTGCCTGAGCCCGAACATCCTGGCCCATTCGGGACTGATCACTGCGGATCTGTGCCTGAGTACGTTCGGATTCCTGACGGTTTACCTTTTTTGGCAGAACACCCGCTCCCCATCGGTCGTGCGGATCATCACGGGAGGGGTGGCTCTTGGGCTCACGCTTACGAGCAAATACGCAGGGGTAATCTGGATCCCCCTCCTGGTCGTGCTGGCAGTCCTTGAAAGATTGCGTTCGAGGTCGTTCCTCGGCGGGGGAAAAGGCTTTCTGGGCAAAGGGCCCGTCCTACACGCCGGGGCCGTTCTCGTTTGCGCCCTTTTCGTCCTCTCTCTATCTTACCAATTCGATCTCACACCCTATATCTCGGGTATCGAGTCGCAGCGCCGAATGATCGGAGAAGGATTCCCCGCGTTTCTAAACGGGGAGGTTTCCAAGAAAGGCGGATGGTGGTACTATTATCTCTTCGCGTTTTTGATCAAGGAACCGATTCCTTCCCAGATCCTTTTCGTTGTCGGTCTTTTCATGGCAGTGAGGGGGTTCCATCAATCCGGATCCCTTTGGTTGCTTGCACCCGTGGCGATGATCTTGATTTCCTTCTCCTTCCTTACGCAGGTGAATGTTGGACTCCGCTACCTCCTTCCCGCATTCCCATTCCTGATCGTGCTCTCAGGAAAAGCCGTTGGTTGGTTTTGCGGGAAAACCTGGAGGGCGGTCGTCCTTGGGTGCCTGGTGCTGTGGTACGCGGGGGAAACGGCATGGGTCTACCCCCACTACTTGAGTTACTTCAACTCCCTGGCAGGGGGGCCGAAGGGCGGTTACCGCTACCTGGTGGATTCGAACCTGGATTGGGGCCAGGACTTGAAGGGACTCAAGAAGTACATGGACAGCAAAAACATCGAGGAAATTAAGCTGAGTTACTTCGGGACCGCCGACCCGGAATGGTATGGCATCCGCTATCAGCCGCTGCCCAGTTTTATCCTTCCTGGCCGGGGTTCTTCGGACGCGAACCTCCACCAGGGAGACCTGGTCGCCGTCAGCCCAACGAACCTTTACCCCCTGTATGTGGACCTGGGACCGCTATCCGAATACCTTCGACGGCTGACCCCGATAGATCAGGTGGGCTCGATCCTGATCTATAGAATGGAAAGGAAGATCCATGTGGGGTCCTGAACACAGGGGTTCCAGCCGTCATTTGCGGGGCCCGAGGCGCTGGTCTTTGCTGGCAGCAGTGCTGTTGCCCCCTGCCTTGGCGACCTTGTTCTTCTATCCGGTCATCTTCCAAGGGAAGACCTTTTACGCCTTCGACATCCTGCAGAGCTTTGCCCCCTGGGGTTCGCCGGAGTCCCCCCGGCCCCTGAACACACTCATCAGCGACCCTGTCAATATCTTCTACTCCTTTTCCTACCATCTCAAGAAAGGTCTGGAAAACGGTGTGCTTCCCTTCTGGAACAGTGCGCTGTTAGGGGGACTCCCGTATGCCCCTCCCAGCTATCCGCTATTCTACTTGGCCCATCTTCTCCTCCCGATCACTGCGGCCCACGACCTTCTCCTCTGGCTCCATCTAGCCGCATCGGGGGTCTTCATGGCCTTTTACCTGAGGGAGATCGGACTCGAATCTGGATCGGCTCTGTTGGGCGCGGCGGCATGGATGTTCAACGGGTATTTGATGGTGTGGTTCGAGTTTGAAAACGTCTACCTCATGGCATTCACATTCCCCCTGACCCTCTACCTGATAGAGAGATGGCTGAAAGGGAGATCGAGGGTCATCTATCTGTTTTTGATCGCTACATTGGCTCTTTCCTTTTCAGCCCATCATGCACAGCTTCTGATCTACCAATTCTTGTGCATCGGTGCTTACTGCGTTTTCCGATGTTTACGCATCTCTCGAGGTGCGTCCAGGATCGACTGGAAAGGCATGGCGCTCCTCTTCTGCTCATTCTGGGCGGCATTGGTGATCTCGGCCAATTTCGTTTCGGTGCACCTCTCCGGCTATGAGGGTTCGCAAAGGGTGCCTTTTTCGTGTGAAGCGCTTTTTAATGAAATCGGAATAGTGCCGGTGAAATATCTTGCTACCTTGATTTTTCCCGATTTTTTCGGGAGCCCGGCTTTACCTCTCTGCTTCACCCCTGGGGCCCGGTCCTATGCGAATTACAACGAACTCTGCATCTATGGAGGTGTTACGGTCTTTCTCCTGGCCCTGGCATGCGTGCCATACTTAAGGGAGAGATTTGTTGCGTTCTATCTCATTACGGCGGTCACCGCGATTTCGATGGCCATGGGAAGCCTTCTTTACTGTCCGCTTGCGTCGTATATCCCGAGCCTGAATCTATCCACGCCGACTCGCATCCTGTATGTCTTTGGGTTCTCTCTCTGCGTATTGGCGGCCCTGGGAAGTCAGATGGTGCTGAGCAAGACCGATTCAAGGAGGAGGTGGGCCGTCGCTCTCTGGCTTGCAGTGCTGTTGTTTGCAATCTCGATCGTTCTTTATGTACAGACTGAACAAGGGCTACAGTGGGCAGCCGGCTCCATAAAAGGACTCGACCCGGAGACGGTCGTTCTCTCCATGAGGGAGTTCTTTCATCCACTTTCTCCGATACTCCTGAAGCCGTTGCTCCTTCTCGCCCTTTCCATCTACCTTTTGGCGGCCCTTGCCTTGTCCGGGAAAAGAGTCTTTCAGTACTTTCTGCTCTTCATTATCCTTTACGACCTCATGTCCTTCGGCTGGGCCTATAACACGGCATCACCAAGGCAGCTCGAGTACCCCGTAACAGGGGGCATTCGCTTCCTGAGTGAGGATCGGGACATCTTCAGGGTGGCTACTTACGGCAACTTTCTGCATAACAGTCTTGTCCCTTTCGGTATTCAGGACGGCGGCGGGTACTCGTCTTTTTATCCGAAACGGTACGGCGACTACCTCCATCTGAGTCAGCATGGGTCCGATGCACCGCTCCCGGAGCAGCATAGCAGATGGGTTTTCTGGAGATCATTCGGGTCTCCGCTCATGGACCTTCTTAACATTAAGTATCTTGTGACCTCCCCGAATATCTCCATCCGTTCTGAACAGGTGGAACTCGTCTACGGGCAAGAGGTCAACATCTACAGAAACAAAGGGGCTTTCCCCCGCGCCTTTTTCGTCCCCGGGTTCGTGGTGCTGAAGGACAAAGAGGGTATCTATGGCGCCATGGCCGGGTTTTCGAGGAAAGATTTCAGGGAAAGGGTGATCCTGGAAACACCACCGCCCTCCGGGTTCGGTGAAGACGATGCGAGCGCGAGAATTCGTGGACCGTGGTCCGTCAACATTGTGAACTACCAGGCCAACCGGATCGACCTCCAGGTATCGTCCTCCCAAAAGGGGTTTGTGATCGTCGGGGAAAACTATCATCCGTCATGGAAGGCCTATGTCAATGACCGTGAGACACCGGTCATTCGAGCGAATTATATCATGAGGGCCATACCCGTGGAGGAAGGGACTCATGAAATCCGGCTCGTTTTCCGGCCCGTCCTGTTGATTGCCGGTATATCCGTCAGCGCACTGGGGTGGATGGCGTTCGGGGTTATTCTTCTTGCGATAAAGCTGGCAGGGCGAAGGAGTCCAGCCCCGGGAAAAGGGGTAATAAGGGTATGATTCGCACGGCGCAAGGGGTCTATGTCCCCGAACTGACGATCATTGTGCTTGTGCTGAATCTCTTATCTGCTCCCTTGTCGGATGCGTTTCCTCGCGATCAAGGGGGCCATGTGTGGTCTTTGGGAGAAAACCTGGATAGTCACGCTGTGGAGGCAAGGAGTGATGTGCCGTACGTGTGGGTGAATGAATGGAAAGGCGGTTTTCAGGAGATGAGAACGGGGCTGTTCCATCCCACGCTGAGGCATGGTTATGAGAACAGAAAGAATCACTTCGGATCCGTAGACAGGTCTGGTTTCCCCTTTACAGAAAGAGTCCAGGGGCGGTTGAGAGAGGGGCAGGTACACATTCATCCGGATACCGTGTCTTTGCCGACTTGCCTCATCATTCGATCGGAGAAGCTGGAGCATAGAACCCTGGTTCTCGAGTACGCCCTGGCCGACCATGCGATTCTCGATTCGAACGGCGTTGACTTCCGCCTATCCCTGGATTCGGCGGGGACGAACCTACTGCTCTTGAGGAAAGAGGTCTCAGAGAACAGGTGGCAAAGATTCCGTTATGACCTCAGCGCCTTCCTTCACAGGAGGGTTGCTTTTCGGCTCGTGGTGGATGCAAGGGGCTCCACGTCTCATGACTGGTTCAAGGTGTGGTTCGCCTTGGTGAATCATGGAAGCCCCTGATCACCTCCTGCCCTCCGTTTTCCCAAAACCACCCTCACCATCAATATCCCCCCGATCAGAGCGCCTACAACCTGGATCGAGAACAACACCAAGGACAGGACCAGCGATTTGCTCCCGGCGATATGGAATAGTTCCAGGAGGCCGATGTAGCTTCCTTCCCGCAACCCCAGTCCCCCGATGGTAAAAGGTGCCAACAGGATCAGGGCCACAACACCCGTCACCCAGAACCAATCGGTTATAGAAAGGTGAATTCCTATCGCCTCTGCTACGATCATCGTCCCGAAGGCGGATATGCACTGATAGATGATGCCCAACAAGACAGCCGTGAACAAAAGATAGGGCCTGCTGTAGTAGGTTCTCCAATCGGAGAGTATCTGATGGACCTGTCTGGTCATTCCGTTGATTCGGGGAACCCTGGTCGACAGCAGCAAGAGAATTCTGTCCGCCAGAGCGGACATAGGCCTGGAGTTCAGAGAAAGGAAAACACCGACAGAAAGGAAGGTGCCGGCCATCAAGATCAAGAGAAACCCTCGAGAAAAGTCCTGCGTGCTCAAGAGTATGCCTGCAAACGCGACAACGAGTAAACCGATAAGGCCCGTGATCCTGTCCATCAGGATAGAGGCGAATATCTTTCTTGAATCACCGGAATAATTCATGAGCATGTATCCCTTTACCCCCTCACTCGGCAGTTGACCCGGCAGAAGAATACCGTAATAGAGGCCAATCATATTGAAGACGACCAGATCGGAAAACGAATGGCTTTCGAGCAGGATCTTCCATTTGGCTGAGCTGACAAGGAGTGAGGAGAAGTATAGAACAAAGGAGATCAGTACAACCCAGGCCGGAATGGAAAGGAGCGCCTGGAGTATTCCGCCGAAACCGGAATAGAAGAGAAAGAAAGTCAGCAGCAGGATACTGATCGAGACCTTGGCGGTCGTCTTTATTCTTGGTATAGCCAATGCACAACTCACCTGCCGAAGATGTAGCCGGCGTATTTATGATAGTAGAGTTCGGCCTTCCAGTAGAGCTGTCTAGAGAAAATCAGAGCAACCCTGCTTTTGTAGAGGGACAGGCATGCAAGTAGAATCAGGAGAGGAGGACCAGGGAAGAACCTGCTGTTTAGCAACTCCGGATGTTTCCTTGTCACGATTCGCATGGCCACTCCGGCGCTCCGGCTCCTGGTAACGGCCTTGGCCCTGGAGATCGGATGCCAATGAAAGGCCTTCGCGCTAAGACATAGTCGTATTCTCATTCCGTTTCGCTCCTGGAGTCTGTATCCGAGTTCCTGATCTTCACAGCCATAACCCGAGAACTCGGGGTCGAATCGCTCCTCGCCAAGGAGTGAAGTCGGCAGGGAGATGTTGGATGTATAGAAGTACCCGAAATCGAGTAGCTCCTCGTCTGCGAGTCCGGAGTAATTGAATTGGAGGCCGTACGGTGCGAGGAACCTCATGTAATCATTCACCCACGGCTCGTCCGGCCAATCCGTGAAGCCCAACACAGCGATCTTGCTGTCTGCGTATTTTTTCTGAGCACGTGCGTGTGCGGCCAGCCAGCAGGGCTCTGGAATGATATCGTCGCCCAGGAAGACCACAAACTCGGAATCGACTACTTCAAGCGCCCTGTTCCGTGCAGATGCCTGTCCCGCATTCTCCTGGCTTAAGACGGTCATGGAAAAAGGGAGTGAAGCACAAAGGTCGCGGAGAGCCTGAGGGGTATCATCCGTGGAGCCGTCGTCGACGACGATTACAGAGAAAGGTGGGGCGTTGCGCTGTTCGGCCAGGGCCGTGATGGTCCGCTTCAGCGCCTGGGAGCGATTGAACGTCGGGATGATGATGGAATATGCGACCATGAGAATACTCGGAGTGACCACCTTTTCACTGGGTAGAATGGCGCTTCGGAGTCCCTCTCCTGCAAGCCAGCAACGATACCATGCTAATGGGCAAATCGACGTACATGAAATGAGGGCTGTCAAGCATGCTCTCGTAAAGAAAGCAGACATGCGTGCACGAACACCTCTCAGAGAGGAGCCGATTGATTCGATTCCTCACTCCGGGTCCCTGCAGGATGCTCATCATGCTGTAATCCGTTTGACGAACGTTACCCACGGGCTTTTTCATTTCGCACAGGCGAACATCCCCGTTCGCATCCAAGACCGAGATGGTCCTTCCGGCGGAGCATGGAATCCGGGGCCAGGCGGCGGACCGGAAGAAGAATTCCCTCTGCAGGGCATATCTCCGCCGCTCTCTTGCCAATTCGGCAAATGAAATGGTGAAAGGGTGCGTTGCCCGTGCCTTCCGCCCGATCACGCGCTCATGAAATGATTTCAGTTGTGTCTCTTGGAACGGCGGAGATACCAGTACACCCATACCCCTTGCCAGTTCGAAGGAGTGTCGGGCCTGAGGCATGCGGTCGGCCGCGAAATCAAGAAGCGACATGACCTCTTCCAGAGGCTGTATCCCGATGACCGTGTTGATGGAGACGGCGATCTTGCCTGGAGCAGTCTCGGCCACGGCAATCGCCTGCCTCAGCGTCTCACACGCCCTCTCAAATGCCCCTTTCCGCCCGCGGAGCTGGTCATGTGCCCGGCCCATCGCGTCGAGGGACACGGCAAAGTGGACGTATTGGAGTTCCGGATGGTCTCTGAGGCCTTCTAAAAGACCGATGCACCTGTGGACATCGAAACCATTCGTCGGGAGACTGAGGCTCTTGATGCGATTGTGGCCGGCGGCGTAATCCACAATGTCAGCGAAGTCCTCCCGGAGGGTAGGCTCTCCACCCGACAAGAGAAGGGTTTCAAATCGAGGAAGGGCTTGAAACACCCTGATGATCTCACCGGTCTTGAGATCATCCGCTGCGTTGAGATTCTCCCTGTTAAAGCAATTCGGGCAGTACTGGTTGCATCTCGATGTGATGAAGAAGATGAGGGTTCTGAAACGATCGGGAGCCATGGGGCGGAGCATTCGGCGAATCATTTGAATATCAATCCAGTTTGTCTTCGGTCCCCGGATGCCCTAAGGGGGATACGCCTGATCCTTGCAGCGAGACGATACATGGACCTTGAGAACACGTTGATGAGCGGCAAGGCGGACACCATTGCGGTGAGATTCAGAAGCGATGGGTACTCGGAAACGGCCGCAGCCAATTGGATCCGGGCCGTGTCCCAGTCGTCGTCTAGCCCTGCGTAGAAACCCGCCATCAGACGGCAGCGGCTGAATCTCATCTGAACGGTCCTCTTCCCCATGCCCCTGGTCAGTTCAGGATACTTGGCTTCCAAGCAGCGTAGACCTTCCAGGAGCATCTCATACTGCTCGGCGCGTATTCTTCCATGGCCCCTGGACATATTCTTGTCATGCATCCTCCAGTGACCCATCGGCTCTTCGGTCAGACATTTTATCTTACCGAACAGTCCCATCTCTATCCATTTCAGGTAATCCGTATGCGCGGCTGAACCCCAGAAGGGTCCGGTCGCTTCGAAAGCCGATCGGCGGAACATGACCGATATCGCGGGTATGAAGCAGTACGTCGAAAACAAAACGGCGCTCTTAATCCAACCCGGGTCGCCGGACGGCGGATAAATCTCGAAAAAGCGGCTTATGGGTCTACCTTGTCGGTCGATCAGCCATGCGTCACCAAAAACCAGCGAGATTGTTGGGTCCTCGTCGAGCGCGGCAACAAGACGGCCGGTTCGATAGGGGGGCAACGTGTCGTCCGAATCGACGATGGAGCAGTATTTCCCGCGCGCCAGGCGCATACCTCTGTTTCGGGCGTGGACGACCCCCATGTTCTTCTGAAAGTATACCGAGATACGACTGTCCTGTGAGGCGAGTTCCCGAAGCACGGGGGCTGTTTCGTCCGTCGAGCCGTCATCGATAACGACGATCTCCAGGTCAGTATGGGCCTGGCCCAGGATCGATGAGAGGCATGCGCCGATATACTCCTGGTGGTTGAAGGATGCCACGACATAGGTGACTTTGGGTGCTCCCACGAAAAGATTCCTTCTCAGATCCGTGAAACCGGCCGTCCGGCTATGACCGGATGAATCCCGGTGTCCAACGGCTCCTTTTCAGGATTTCCAATGGCGTTTCCGCGATACAACGGGCGCAGATCGGATCCGGGATTCTTCCCCCTTTCAGCTGATTCCTGAATTTCCGATAGGGCGTGCTGTTGTAGACAGTCAAGACGGTTGAATGGAAAATGTTGCCCATCGACATCCGCTTCGCTCCAAAACTGCAGCAGGGTCTCAGGTCTCCTTCGACTGTGATATAGGCGGATATCCATGGCTTGAGACAGTGCCGTGCCATGTTGATCGGTTTGGATCCGTAGATTCTTGAGAGGTAGTCCATTCTCTGCATCAGATAGGAAGCGTTGCTCGCGGGCAAGCCGTAACCTTTTTCCTGTTGAGCAACGCGCTCCAGTCCGGAATAGATCTTCTCGGCATCCATACCCATTATCAGTTCCCTCTTGTTGCGAATGGCCGAATCGGAAAAGACCTGAAACAAGACGGCATCGATCCCGATCTGCTTCCCGAGAAGGTAGAAAGAGTCGATCTCTTCCACGTTCGCCTTCTGGATGACAAAGGCCAGGCGTACCTTAGGGTTCTCTTTCTTCATCTCCCTTCTGATCTGCAGGAACGAAGTCAGATGGTGGACGGTCCTCTCGAATGCATCTTTGGATCGAACGACCATGTAGGTTTCTTTGGTTGCGGCATCCAATGAGACGTTCAGCAGGTTCAGTCCGCTGCTTATCATTTCCTCCATCTGTCGCTTCGTCACGGCAACGAAGTTGGAGGTGGTGTTGACGTTCACTGAACGCTTTCGGGCATAGGAGATCATCCGGGGAAGTTCGGTGTTGAGCGTGGGCTCTCCCTGACCGCTTAAGGTGAGATGCGTCGGTCGGACGTGATCGATGATGTCCTTGAACCGATTGAACGTCATGTGACGGGGTGCATCTATGTAGGACTGGCGTGGGCATTGGGGACAATCCAGGTTGCAGTAAGTGGTCGGCTCGACTTGAAGGTGGATCGGACGCCGAGCCACCCACTCGGGCTTGAAATAGCAAATGATCGAAGCGGTAACCAGTTTGGGGATAGCGCGAACCAAGTGGTTCATCATGAGCCTGCCCGCACGTAAAATGCACTCGAGGTGACGGCGAGTTCGTCTTCGGTATAATCCACGAAAGATTTGTGGATCCGGCCTTTCACTTTGGAAAAGGAGGAGAAATCATACTCCCGGTCGAGCACTTCCACCCGAAAGCCTTGTTCGGTAAACGCCTTGACATGGTCGCGGAGACGCTGGCGAGTCAAGTCGCCGGGACTCAGAAACCGGTGCCATTGTTCGGGAGAAAACAGTAGGAAGTGAAAGGGGTATTTGAAAAAGTGGTCTCGATAATCCACGATGTGGACCATGCTCCCATTGTGCCGGAGAATCCTCTTAAGGCCGACAATCAACGCGGGGAGGTCCTGCACGTGCTCCAAAACAGAATTCGAGAGGACTACGTCGATCGATTTTTCTTCAATAGCGTCCAAGCTCTTAACCCGGTTTGCCGCTGCAAACGGGAAAGTGGCCGAAAGACCGCATCGATCCTGAATCGACCTCCTCATCTTCTCATCCGCGCGAGCAGCGAAAGGTGCCAAGGGCTCGAACCCGCGATAGGAACGTGCACCACGCATCATGAACTCAAACCCCACGCTGTTCGTTCTTCCGGGTCCGATCTCCAGGATTGAAAGGGTGAGGAGATCGAGGCCCTTCGAGGCACAGAGTTCAATGTATCTATCCACGATCAAACTCGGGGATGTCTCGTTCTCACTCGGTTTATAGTAGGGGAGGAGAAAAGGGACTCGCGCTAGAAGGCCGTTCCTGAATAGAAAACGTCTCAAGAGCCTGAGTGTGATATATTCCGCATCGGCAAAGAACGGGGAGCTGTTCAGTTCCTGAATCACTGCAAAGCCCTTTTGAAACTCCTGATCATATGACCATCTGGTTTGGGCAAAACGATGCCACGATACTACAAGCCGCCTTGGAGTCCAAGAGTTTACTCACGATCAGATGAGCATGCTGGTGTTCTCGCCCTGCGGGGTGATCGTTGTCGATGATATGGCCTCATCTTGCTCTCGGGTGCCACGAATCGGCCTTCGGGTCGAGCGGCTCCGAGATCAATGGCCCTTCAAGAAGTTGCAGATATTGCATGCTCACCTTCTCCC
Organism: Deltaproteobacteria bacterium; assembly: GCA_020060215.1. The sequence continues at coordinate 22,532 of JAGVAP010000109.1, forward strand.
AGGAAAAGCATCTCTCCACATGAGCTCTGGCCGCTTCACCCATGATCCTCGCCGATTCCCTCCGCTCCAAAACGGTGGAGACGATTCGCTGCAGTTCCCCCGGGTCCTGAAGGGGGAAAAGGAAACCCGTCTTCTTCTCGAGAACCACCTCTGAGTTGCCGATCACACGGCTTGCAATCACGGGAAGTCCGCAGGCCATGGCCTCGAGCACGACGTTAGGCATCCCTTCATAGAGGGAAGGGAGAACGAAACAGTCCGCATGATGAAAATGGTCGCGCAGCCGGTCCTTGTCGCACCAGGGATGCCAGTGGATCCTCTCCCGGATCGAGAGAGACCGCCCATAGGCGACAAGGTCCTCCTTGAGCGGCCCGTCTCCCACGAGGTGGAGCTCGAACACCTTGGAAGTAGTGGACGCCAGTCCGTCCATCTGTTCCAGGAGGAAAAAGAGGTTCTTCTGCTCCCTGAACCTCCCGGCGAACAGAAATCTCACGACAGGATCTCTCCTGTCGGGTGCGGGAAAAAAATAGGTCGTGTCAACGCCGTTCGGGATAACCTGCACCGGGAAAGGATCCTTCTCTTCCGAGAGGGTCTTGAGCCCATCGGAGTTGGCTACGACGGCCCGGCTGTGCCTCAGGACGGTTCTCCTCAAAGGCTGCAGCAGCAGGTGCATGGCTTCCAGCGACGGTTCGTTCCCGGGGACGTCGGCGCCTCGCAGCGAGACCACATAAGGAACCCGGGCCAGGAACCTGCAGAGCAGACCCAGCGGACCGCAGGGGATGGAGAAGAATACGATCGCTGCATCGAATGCGCCGTTTCTGAGCATACGCGGCAACACCAGTCCGCCCGTGAACAGGAACAAGGCCATCTCAGCGGGGGTGGACTCGGCCTGTCTCTTTCTCAGGGTGCGGGAGCGGAAGACCGCAACACCGTCTTCCGTCTCCCAACCGAATCTCCCGCGAAATCCGGAGGTGAGGACCACCGCAGAATGGCCCTTTCTTGCGATCTCCCTGGCGATGTGCCAGGAAGCCGTGGCAGCCCCACCCCCAATGGGGGGATACTCATAGTTTATGAAGAGTATTCTCATTCCCTTGCAGCAACCACAGGTTCCAGAGAAATGCACGATGATCGCTTCGGCGGGCACGATGGTCCGCGGCATACGCTTCAATAAACCATCTGTTCATGATCTTCTGGAAGCCGCCGGGCTGCAGCCGGAGTGATTCCTCCAGGAACCATCTGCCGATAGGCGCCCCGAATCCCTTCTTCGCCCTGAAGAGGATATGGCGGGGAAGCACCGGTCCCAGGGCCTTCTTCAAGATGTACTTGGTCTGCCCATGGCGGAACTTGTAGGAGCTCGGGATCCTGCGGGCGAAATCCACCAGGTCTTTGTCCAGAAAGGGGGCGCGGACCTCCAGCGAGTGCATCATGCTGGCCCTGTCCACCTTGACCAGGATGTCGTCCTGCAAATAGAGCCTGGTGTAGAACTGGAGGGTCTTGTCCACGAGGTTTTCCTGCCTGCAGGAGTCCCAGCAGAGGATGGCCTCTTCATAGACCTCCTCCATATCGATCGGCTCAAGGAAGAGGTCCGACAACTCTGCGGGGGAAAGCGGTCCCAGCCATATCGGATTCCACAGGGACTTGGGGAAGGAGAGCCCTCTGAGGGTCCGCTTGAGCCTGAAATCCAAACTCATGTTTCGGTGAGACACCGGCAGCAAGCCGGCACAGAGTGCAATTCCCCTGTGTACGGGACGAGGCACCAGCCGAGTGTAAAGCTCCGCCAGGCCAAGAGCCCTGAAGGGATCATATCCTGCGAAGAGCTCATCTCCTCCGTCCCCCCCGAGGGCGACGGTGACGTGCTTCCTGGTAGATTGACACAGCAGATAGGTCGGCAGCAGCGAACTGTCTCCCATCGGCTCGTCCAGCCTTGAAACGATGTCAGGGAGCAGATCGCGGGCTCTTTCGATAGACAGCCGTTCCTCATGATGATCCGTCTGAAACGATCGCGCCACGGCCTTCGCGTACCGGGATTCGTCAAAACTCGACTCCTCAAAACCGATGGAAAAGGTCTTTAACCGGCCTGCCGGGAGGTGTCTGGCGGCGAATGCCGTGACTGCGGACGAATCGATGCCGCCGCTCAGGAAAATGCCCAAGGGGACATCGGACATGAGCCGCTTTCTGACGGCCTCTTCGAGAAGGGCGCGAAGCTGCTCACTCCAGACCTCTTCGGGATTTGGAGGGATATGGTCGAAAGGTTCGAGGACGAACTCCCAGTATTTCTTTTGGGCTGAAATTCGAACAGCGGACACGTCCACAAGCAGGTTTGAGCCCCCCTGGAGCTTGTATACCCCCTCGTAGAGGGAGTGCGGTGCCGGGATGTAGCCGTAGGCAAAATACTTCTTGAGGCTCTTCGGGGAGACCTCAGCCCGGATGCTCGGGTGCTTGATGAGACCGCTCAACTCGGACGCAAACGCGAAGGTGTCGTTCTGAAGGGAGTAGAAGAGCGGTTTTTTCCCGAACCGATCCCTGCTCAGAAAAAGGAGCTTCTTTTCACGGTCATAAAGCGCGAAAGCCCACATGCCGTTCAGTTTGCCGGGAAGATGGAATCCCCATTCCCGATACCCGTGGATCAGGACCTCCGTATCGGAGTGATCCGTCAAGAACTTGTGCCCCTCTTTTTCCAGTTGCACTCGCAGGGACGAATGGTTGTAGATCTCTCCATTGAAAACCACCCCCAACCGGCCGTCTCCGGACCACATGGGCTGCGCTCCCCCCTCGAGATCGATGATGGAGAGTCTCCTGTGGCCGAGATAGACCCCTTCCCCGGCATCATGCCAGCAGCCCTCGGCATCCGGTCCTCTGTGAACGAGCGCGTGGTTCATCCTCCTGAGGATGTCGATATCGCCTTTCCCGACGAAACCGCAGATACCGCACATGACTATTGGACGATCTCTTTGATGGAGTAAGGCCTCTTCCGCTGGGACTCATAGTACGTCCTCATCAGGATCTCGGCGATGAAGCCGATGAAGATGGAGGTCACCCCGATCAAAAGGAAGAAGACGGTGAGGATGGGCAAAGGGGTCTCGATGAAGGTCTTGTCCCCCCACAGCTTGTAGTAAAGCATGAGCAGAAAAGACACGCAGGCCAGGAGGAAGTTGATGAGCCCGAAACCGCCGAAGAGGTGGATGGGGTTGCTGGAATAACGGTCCATGAACTTGATCAAGAGCAGGTCCAGGATCACCTTGGAGGTTCGGGAAAGCCCATAGTGGGACCTGCCCGACGGCCTCTCATGATGGTTCACAACCATCTCCACGACCCTGGCGCCCTGCCACCGGGCGTAGATCGGGATGAATCGATGCATCTCACCATAGAGCTTCACGTCGCTCAACACATCCCTCCGATAGGCCTTGAGGGTACATCCGTAATCGTGCAGCTCCGTGCCGCTGATCCTGGAAATCAGCCAGTTGGCCAGCCGGGAAGGCCAGACCCTGAGGAGCTTCCTGTCTTTCCTGTCCCTTCTCCAACCGCTTACGACATCATAACCCTCCTGGAGCTTTTCGAGGAGTCTTCGGATATCGGCCGGGTCGTTTTGATTGTCCCCGTCCATGGTCACCAGGACATCCCCGGAGGAGTAATCGATCCCGGCCATCATCGCCGCGGTCTGTCCGAAGTTCCTGCGGAAATGGATGACCTTCACATGGCGGTCTGCGCCGGCGATGGCGTTCAGCACCTCCCCGGAACCGTCCGTGGAACCATCGTTGATAAAGATGACCTCGTACGATTGTCCGGTAGGCTCCAGGGCGGAAGTCAGGTCATGGTAGAGGGGGTGGAGGTTCTCCTCTTCGTTGTGTACGGGGATAATGACCGAGAGGCCGACCTTTTTTCTTTCGTCGATCGGGAATCTTCCCTGGAGCCTTGCGGCCTGTTCGTGCATCTTGATCATCTTGGTGTCCGGAATCATCTCTCGTTGATGGTTTCCTGCAAGAATGGAGCCAGAGGCCGACGCCTCCTCCCGAGCCTTACCCTGGAGATCTCCGTGTGAGCGCTCTTTGGTTCATCCCTGCGGCAGCTCCGCTTCCTTGAAGAGGGGTGCGGTCCTGTCTTTTTCCGAGACCACGGGAGCTTCGGTCGGCCAGGGGATGGAGAGGTCCGGGTCGTCCCACCGGATGCATCGCTCGTGTTCCCGGGAATAGAAGTCCGTGCACTTGTAGAAGACCTCCGCCTCTTCGCTGAGCACGCAGAAGCCGTGCGCAAAGTCCGGGGGGATGTAGATGCCTTTCTTCTCCTCGTCTGAGAGGACGACGCTCATCCATCGGCCGAAGGTGGGTGAGCCTCTCCGGATGTCCACCGCCACGTCGAACACCTTTCCATGGGGGACCCAGATCAGCTTGCCCTGGGGTTGACGGATCTGATAGTGCAAGCCCCGGATCGCGCCCTTGCGGGAGCGCGAACGGTTGTCCTGGACGAACCGGGTGCGGATGCCGGCCCGCTCGAATTTCTCCTGGTGGTAGCACTCCATGAAGAAGCCTCGGTCGTCCTGGAACACATCCGGTTCGATCACCACGATTTCAGGAAGGATGGGGGAGGGGAGGAATCTCATCTTACCCCTGGGAGGCCTCCTTCACGATCCGCTCGAGGTACTCGCCGTAGGTGCTGCTCTTCATGCTGCAGGCGATCTCGTTCAGCTGTCCTCTGGAGATATATCCCATTCGGAAGGCAATCTCCTCCAGGCAGGCGATCTTCAGGCCCTGGCGCTGCTCGATGGTCTGGATGAACAGGGTGGCCTGAGCAAAGGACTCATGGGTTCCGGTGTCCAGCCAGGCGATTCCCCTTCCCAGTCGTTCCACGTGCAGTCTCCCCATCTCCAGGTAGCGCCGGTTCAGGTCCGTGATCTCGTATTCGCCGCGGGCGGACGGCTTGAGGGTGGCCGCAATCTCCGAGACATGTTGATCGTAAAAATACAAGCCGGTCACGGCCCAGTTGGAGACGAGGGACTTGGGTTTCTCGATGATGTCCGAAGGCCTTCCAGACTTGTCGAAGACGACCACCCCGTAGCGTTCGGGGTCCCTGACCCAGTAGGCGAAGATGGCGGCCCCGCCGGCGGATGCAGCGGACCTGCGCAGACTCTCTCCCATGCCGTCGCCGTAGAAGATGTTGTCTCCCAGGATCAGACAGCAGGGGTGATCGGAGACAAACTCCCTGCCGATGATAAATGCCTGAGCGAGGCCTTCCGGACGGGGCTGCTCCGCATAGCTGAAGGAAAGTCCCAGCTGCTCTCCGCTTCCCAGGAGCTTTCGGAAGAGCGGCAGATCCGAAGGGGTGGAGATGATCAGGATCTCCCGGATGCCCGCCAGCATGAGGACCGAAAGCGGGTAATAGATCATGGGCTTGTCGTAGATCGGCAGGAGTTGCTTGCTGATGGTCTTGGTGATCGGATAGAGGCGCGTGGCATGCCCGCCCGCCAGGATGATTCCCCTGGTGGGCTTCTCACCGCTGCCTGAGTCTGTCCCCGTACTGTGCTGCATAGTACTCCCTGTAGCTTCCGTCCTGTATCCCGGCCACCCATCGGGGGTTGTCCAGGAACCAGCCGATGGTCATCCCAATACCTTCCCGGAAAGAGACCGAAGGTCTCCATCCAAGCTCTCTCCGGATCTTTGATGTGTCGAGGGCGTATCTGCGGTCATGCCCCGGCCTGTCGAGCACGAACCGGATGAGGCGGGTTCGGGGCCCTTGTTCCTGCACACCCAGCCTGCGGTCGAGCTCGTTGCAGATGATCTCGACCACCTCCCTGTTCCTCATCTCCGCCATTCCCCCGATGTTATAGGTCTCACCCGGGACCCCCTTCTCCAGGACCCTCAGGAGCGCCCTGCAATGATCCTCCACGTAGAGCCAGTCCCGGACGTTCCCGCCGTCGCCGTAGACCGGAAGGTCCATCCCGTTCTCCGCATTGTGGATCATGAGGGGAATCAACTTCTCCGGAAATTGGTATGGCCCGTAGTTGTTGCTCGAGTGCGTGACCATGGATGGGAATTCGTAGGTACGAAAGTAGGCCCTCACCAGATGGTCGGCGGATGCCTTGCTTGCAGAGTATGGGCTCGACGGGTCGTAGGGTGTGCGCTCGGTGAAGAAGCCGGACTCACCCAGGGAGCCGAAGACCTCATCCGTCGAGATATGGAGAAACCTCCTGCCGCGCATCCGGTCGCGGTCTTTTTGCCACGTCGTCCTGGCCGCCTCCAGCAGATGAAAGGTCCCGAGGACGTTGGTCCTGATAAACGGTTCAGGGCCCAGGATGCTTCTGTCCACATGGGATTCCGCTGCGAAATGGACGACCCATGCAGGCGGAAAACGGTGGAAGAGGTCCCTCACCGCGGCCGCATCGCAGATGTCCCCCTTGACGAATCGATATCGCTCACCGAACCGGTCTTCGACCCCTTCCAGGTTGGCGAGGTTTCCGGCATAGCTCAGGTTGTCGAGGTTGATGACGCGCACATCCTCTCTGGCTTGGAGAAGAAACCGGACGAAGTTGCTGCCGATGAACCCGCATCCTCCTGTGACCAGCACATCCATGTTCGGACTTCCGTTTGGTTTTTGGGGAATAACCATATAGGGGCGCAGCAGGATTGTCAATTGAGAGAAACACCCCACCGGTTTCCGGGGTCCCCGATGAAATTGGGATTCTTCGATGATCCTGGCCGCACCGGGCCTGCGGGCTCCCTTGCAAAGAAGGTCCATCAGGCTTAACTTGTTCCTATCGCATCCGATGGAGTGACCTCGATGATTTCCCAGGCGAAGCCGTCAGAAGACTACCGCGTGGCCAGCGAGCCTTTTTATCTCCCCCTGTCGAACGAGATCGACCTTTTTACCAGGGCCTATGAAAACCGGCTGCCTGTGCTTCTCAAGGGGCCGACCGGCTGCGGCAAGACGCGGTTTGTCGAACATATGGCCTGGCGGTTGGGACGCCCTTTGATCACGGTCGCCTGTCACGACGATCTCACCTCAGCCGACCTGGTCGGGAGGTACCTCATCCGGGGGAGTGAAACCATCTGGTCGGACGGCCCCCTTGCAAGGGCAGTGAAGTCGGGCGCGCTCTGCTACCTGGACGAGATCGTGGAGGCCAGGAAGGATACGACCGTCGTCATCCATCCTCTGGCCGACGACCGGCGGATACTTCCGGTGGAAAAAAGGGGCGAGGTCATCAAGGCGCCTCCGGAGTTCATGCTGATCATCTCCTTCAACCCGGGATACCAGAGCATCATGAAGGATCTGAAGCCGAGTACCAGGCAGCGCTTCGTGACACTCGACTTCGCCTACCCCGAGCAGGACAAAGAGGTGGAGATCGTGGTGAGGGAATCGGGGATCAGTCTCGAAGTCGGCAGGCGGTTGAGGAAACTCGGGGAGATGACCAGGAACCTCAAGGAAAGAGGCCTGGACGAGGGTGCCAGTACACGGCTCCTCATTCATGCTGCGAAGCTGATCATCTCGGGCATCGAGCCGAGGGAGGCCTGCCGGGCCGCGATCACCGGCACCCTTACCGACGATGAAGAGATGCAGATGTCGATGGATGAGATGGTGAAGTCTCTCTTTTGAGTTCTTGAGGTCCCGGCTCCCTGCGGCTCGCGCCGCTTAAGCGCCGGCGCTGCAGGCCGCCGGTCCAAAGGTCCTTTCGACCCTCGGCCCTGGACCTCCGAAACCTGAACATCTGAACCTTTGAACCCTGGAACCTGTCCCTTATGGCCTATGTAAGCAAACGAAAAAACGTCGAGAACGAGGTCCTTCTCCTGCTTCCCGTCCCCCTCTACACGAGTTCGAGGATCTACTACGAGGAAGACCTCGAGGAGATGGGAATCGGGAGGGTCCTGGACGACCAGCCTGAGCAGGTTCGCATTGCCGTGCTCCACCATGCCGGAATCCTCTCGAGCGTCCGGGCCGAGCTGGCCTTTCATTTTCTGCAGGTCTTCCCGAAACTCCTGGAGAGAATAGCCCTGGAGGACCTGTCCAGATGGGTCGGGATCGGGCTGGATATCTACGACAGGGAGGGTGTAAGTCCTGCGAGGGATTTCATCCTGAGGATGGAAGATCATCCCCTCTTCGTCCTCCACTGGGGGTCGGGGTTGTCACTCGACCGGGCCTACGGTGTGCTCTCGACTTACCTGCGCGGCCTTGGCCGGGAAGACCTTGCCCTAAAGGGGGGGAAATCTCTCTACACGGACCTCATGAGCGTCCATGTCCCTGACCGCATCAACCTGTTCGTGGATGACGAGGCCAATTTTCTCCTCTACAAGATCATGGTGACCCACCAGTTCGCCCAGATTCGACTGGGGACATTTCTCGTGAAGCCGGACGATCTGCACGACCTGGAGAGGCGGCTCGCAGCGAGATTCAAAAGGGCGCTGCGGCCGAACGAGAGCCCCTCCCTCTCCCGCTTTTTCCATCTGTTCCCGGAGCCCAGGCTGGCGAGGGACCTGTACATCCTGGCGGACACCATGCGCATCGAGACATGGATGGAGCGGGAGCTCCCCGGACTCCACCGGGATCTCAGCAGGATCAAGAAGGCCCTGGCCAGGAAAAGAAGGGGGACGAAGCATCCTTCCCCCAAGAGCAGGGTGATGGAGACCCTCCTCTCCTGGTGGCTTTCCGGAAAGATGAACACCGCCATCGAGGCGGCGGTGCAGGATGCCGCTGAAAGCATCGCCCGCTCCTTCCTCTCCCTGACGCGGGAGCCACGAGCCACGGTGGAGGTCGTCCGGATTGTTGCCGAGGCCTATGCCTTGATGGAGGCCTTCTCCGGCCGGTACAAGGAGGTCTCCGCCCTTCCCTATGCCGGCGAACTCCGGCCGGAAGAGGCCGAAATAGGGCGAAGGAGGAGGCGAGAGTCCCTGAGGACGAATTTCCGCGAGACCCTTTCAACACTGGTCCGGGAGCTGCCGGAGCCCCGTGAGGTCCGGGTCGAAGTCCCCCGGATGGAGTACCGGGCAGCCGCCGGCCGCGACGAAAAAAGACAGACGGTTCCCCGTGAGCTGCTGGTGAACGGCAATCCCACGCCTGTACCCGAAGGACTCCAGAAGATCATCGACGAGATCTACGAGGACTTGGGCTCCATCCCCAGCTCCTACCTGACGGTCTCCAGCGAGATGTCCGGCCACTACTTCCGACCCCTCGCAAAATACCCGGATGTGCCGCCGGAGCAGGCCCAGGGGACCGCTTTTGCCTTCTCGGAAAGCGGACCCGGTATCCATGCACTCGACGAGTGGGACTACCGGAGACGGGGATACCGAAAGAGATGGGCCTTGCTGAGGGAAACCGCTGCCGAAGGCGGGGGGCTCCAGTTCGCGGAGGAGACGCTGACCCGATACGGCGGCATGGTGCGGCGGATCAAGAGACAGTTCGAGCGCATCAGGACCGGCCGGAGCCTGCTTCGCCGGCAGAAGGAAGGAGACGAGGTGGATCTGGATGCGGCGGTCGAGGCCTACCATGACCGCCGGGCAGGGCTTCATCCGTCGGAGAGGCTCTTTGTGCGGGTCAGCCCCGTCCAGAGGGACATCGCTACCGTGTTCCTGATCGACCTCAGTGGCTCTACCAGCGGGTGGATCAATGACCTGGAGCGGGCCGCCCTGCTCATCATGAGCGAGGCCTTGCAGGTGCTTCAGGACCGGTTCGCCATCTATGGCTTCTCGGGAAGGACCCGCAAGCGATGCGAGCTCTTTCGCATCAAGGGCTTTGACGAACCCTACGGGGAGGAGATCAAGCGGCGCATCTCCAATCTGCGGGCACTGGAATACACCCGGCTGGGTCCCCCCATCCGGTATCTGACCTCGAGCCTCAGCGAGATCGAGGCGCGCACACGGCTCCTGATCACCCTGAGCGACGGCAAACCCGACGACTACGACGGCTACAGCGGGGATTATGGAATCGAGGACACCCGCCAGGCCCTGATCGAGGCCAAGCAAGCCGGTATCCACCCCTTCTGTGTTACGATCGACAAGTCGGAGCACAGCTACCTTTCGCACATGTACGGTCCTGCCAACTATGTCTTCATCGACGACCTCTCGAAACTTCCCCTCAGGGTCCCGGAGATCTACCGGAAGCTGACTACCTGACGAGAAGAGTTGGCTCTCTGTAGTTCGTTGTTGGGTTGCACAGACCACATGCGCTTTGTCTGGTTTGGTCATTTGTCCCCCGTCATTTGCGAGTCGGGACCTTTGTCCAATGCCGGTCATGAAATGATACCAGGTGCATGCATCCCCTAGTCGCGAGCCACCCCGCAACCAGGCGACCCGCAAACCACGACCGGCAACCCCCTTCCTTCAAAATTCTTTGAACTGAATCTCATTCAGGGCTAGATTGTCCTCTTTCGAATCCAGCTCGGGGCATGAAGATGGGCCAATCGCACCACGACGAGTTCTCAGGAAGGATCCCGTTGTCGCTGAAAGAGATCTTTTACCCGCGTTCGGTCGCGGTCATCGGTGCGTCATCCGTCCCGGGGAAGTGGGGCCAGATGATCCTATCCAATCTGGTGGCAGGCCGCTTCCCGGGAAAGGTGTATCCGGTCAATTCGAGAGGAGGGACCTTGTGCGGGCTTCATGCCTACGCGCGGATCGAGGAGGTGCCCGAGTCCGTGGATCTCGCCGTGATCACAGCGCCTGCAGAGGCGGTACCGGGGATTGTCGAAGGATGCGGGGAAAAGAAGGTCAAAGGGCTGGTGATCGTCACCTCTGGTTTCAGCGAGGCCGGGGAAGAGGGCAGGAGACTGGAGAGAGACCTGGTGTCGATCGCGAGGGAAAAAGGGATGCTCGTCATCGGCCCCAACACCATGGGGATTCTCTGTCCCCATGCCGGGCTTTTTGCCACGGGAACACATTCGCGCCCGAGGAAAGGATCGGTCGCGTTCGTGTCGCAGTCCGGAAACCTGGGAAACCAGCTTATCCACTGGGCCGGGAGTCAGGGGATCGGCATCTCTCTGTTCGCAGGATCCGGGAATGAGGGCATGGTCGCGTGCAGCGATTATCTCGAGTATCTTGAATCCGATCCCCATACGGGAACGATCATCCTCTACATGGAGAGCGTGAAGAACGGGCGGCGCTTCATGGAGGTCTCCAGAAGGGTCAACCGAACCAAGCCCATCATCGTGCTCAAGGGCGGCAGAACCGGGGCCGGGAAGGAGGCCTCGGCATCCCATACCGGGGCCATGCACGGCGAGACGGCGGTGTTCGCTGCAGCATGCAGACAGGCCGGGCTTCTCGAGGTATCCGTTCCCTCCGAACTCCTCGACCTCTCGGCCGGGTTCTCATCCCTACCTCTTCCAAGGGGCAACCGGGTCGGGATCGTAACGCTCGGAGGGGGCTGGGGCGTGGTGACCGCCGATCAATGCAATGAGAAGGGGCTCGAGGTTCCTGATATCCCGGGGGAGATGGTTCGCACCATCGGCTCCTACCTGCCGCCTTTCTGGAGCAGGAGGAATCCGATCGACCTGGTCGGGTCCCATGATCCGCAGGTGCCGCTGGTCGCGGTCGAGGAGCTTCTGAAGTGGGACGGCGTGGATGCCGTCATCAGCCTCGGGATCATCGGCCGCCAGGAGCTGGTGCAGTTGCTGATGCGGTCGACCCGTGAGGTCGAGCCTGCTGCGGATCCATCCCATCTGGCACGGCTGGAACAGGCGAGCCGCGACTATGAGAAGGCTTATGTGGCCAGCATCGCAGAACTCATGGCGGTCCATCGAAAGCCGGTCATCGGTGTATCCCTGGCGAGGACCCAGGAGGGCACGGTGCGGTACCTGGAGGGGAAGCCTTTCCAGCCCGTCTTCTACCAGACCCCGGAAGAGGCGGTGAACGTGCTCGCCAGGATGGTGCGATACCAGGAGTTCAGGACGAGGAAGAACTCTTACCCATAGTTCCACCATTCCAGTATTCCATCATTCCCATCTTCCATCCAGGACATCGATTTTGCCACGGATATCGGACCTGAACTCCTCCAGGTCTTCGGCAAGGGATTGGAGGTGTCTCCCCCAGACCTCCAGAAGGGCTTCTGTGCCGTGTTTCGCCGCTTCCCGGGCCAATTTTTCCATCTTCCTTCGGTGGCGGCGGTAAAAACGGAATCCAAGAAAGAGGTTGAGGAGGAGGTAAGTGGTCAGTGCGGCCAGCCCCTGTGTGCTGAACAGGGCGTGGATCCACGAGGCCAGAAGACGGAGGCCGCTCCTCCAACCGGGGCTCGCAATCATCCCCTCCCAGGCCTCGCCCCCTCCGATCGCCACCAGGAACAGGACAAAGAGGATCCCATAGGTCAGGTGCTGCAGGCCCCTGAACGCCGGGAATGAAGGTACGGAGGGAGTCTGGAGGCGAACGGGGACGGTGCCGGCCAGGGCCTTTTCAAAGGAGGCCGCCCGTCCCGAGACGTTCAGAATCGATTCCATGCGCTCCAGGATGGGAGCGGGGAGACCGTGGAGCAGGATATGCCGTCTGATCCGGTCACCCGTTTCTTCCAGCTGGGCCTTGAACGTGGAGAGCAAACCTTCCGGCGGGGCCGACCCAAAGGGCTCGGCGGAAGCGGTCCTTGCATCTCCTCGCAGGCCGCGGATTTCCCTGATCAGAAGGTCGATGGCCTGGCCGGGGCCTACCAGTGCCGAACCCCTGCCTTGCAGGAGCATGGTTCTCCATTCGTCCTCCAGCCAGGAGGAGATCACCTTTCCTGCATCGTCGAACCGGGAGGACTTGCGGGCCTCCAGATCCTGCAGGGCTTCGTCCAGGAAAAGGACCAAGGCCCTGAGGTGAACGGCTTCCCTCTGGAGGACGGAAAATATCCCCTCGAGCTCCAGATCGAGGTTGGCCGATCGAATGGCCCTGATCTCCTTGACCTCCCGCTGCTGAAACACATACTGCCTGAACAGGGGGAACTGGTTCCAAGACTGCGCGCGGCCCTGCCCCGTGGCCTGCTCTGCAGAAACGGCATAGAGGAGGGGTTCGTCCATTCCGACTTGCCGAAGGTGGTCTCGAAATTGAGAAACGACCCGGTCGAGCTTTTCATAACCGACCCGATGACCGTCCGGTTCAAACAGGAGGTCCACCTTGTTCAGGACGAAGGCGAAGTTCTGTTTCGCCTTCGGGACCGCGCCCAGGAACTCGTAAAACCGCGCGTCCCCGTATTTTTCCGGCGAAGCGACCCACACCAGGAGATCCAGGTGGTCGAGAAAAGCGATCACGCGCTCCCTGTGTTCGGCTGCAAGGCTGTCGAAGTCGGGGAGGTCACAGAGCAGGATCCGCTCTATGGAATCGATGCCGTGCGTGAACTCACGGAAAGGGATCCCGCTCTCTTTCAGGGAGGGGAGAGGGTCCCTTCGCTCATGCCGGTAAAGGAGGACACGATCCGTATGCGGTCGGCGGTGACTGGCCGAGGCGATCGGCATCCCGGCAAGACCATTCATGATCGTGGACTTGCCGACGCCGGTGCCGCCGAGAAGCCCTATGCTGAGGACGTCGCGCTCGATGGAGTCGAGCTTGCGCAGGACCTTCCCCGCCTCGGTCAGAAGGGTCTTTCTCTCTTCAGGCCCAAGGGAGAAGGGGAATCCCTGGTCGATCAGTGCGAGGATCTGATTTGCATGGTCGCGAATCTCTTCGATCGGGCGATTCATTTCCGGGTCGGCCCCCTGACCTCTTCCCTCAAGAGTCCGGCGTGAAGGATCTCCAGCTCCGCCATGGCCTCCGGGGGCGGCATGAGGGCCCGGAGACAAAGCGCGTATCGATCGTGCTGCTCTCTCAACGGGGCGGTCAGTGCGGTCTGGTAGCGTTCGCCGAGCTCCCTGGCAATCCTGCGGATCTCCTGGGCGGCAAAGAGCTCGACCGCGCCCTTGGTCACGAACGGGGCCAGGGCCGAGCCGATGGCTGCATCCAGGATCGTAAAACCCCCGCCCACGGCGACCTCCATGGAAACGATCATGATGCCCCAGAGGACCGAGGTGGAGTAGATCCCCCACTTCTTTGCGGCCGGGATCCCGCGTGCGAGATCCTCGAAGGTCTTCTCCAGCCATGAATCGAGCTCCTCAAAGGCATGGTCGAGGGCCTCCAAGATCTCCCCGTCCTTGAGCGCAAGCCCCTCTTCCCGAAGGGCGGCAAAGAGGGGGGCGGAGCGATCGGCAGGGGAGAGCTCCTGGAGGACGCGGATGTGCAATTTCTCCACTGCCCTGGAGACAGGCCTGTAGTCGGCCCCTTTGCGGATCTGCGCGAGCTTCTCCCTGGAGAACCTGGGCCCGGTTTCCTTTCCCAGTCCCATCATTCGAAACGGGGTGAGCAGGATCTGCCGGATCACTCTGCGCGGCGCGGCGAGCACATCGTACCTGGCGAAAAGGGTCCTTACCTTTTCCCCCAGGTAATCCCGGCTCTCCTGCATATACTTTCTTCTCAACGCCTCCGTAAGCTCGGCTGAAACCGTGTTCCCGATCTCCTCCAGTCGCTTGAGCCAGGTCTGTGCGGCCTGATCCTCCTGCAGGAGGAGAACCATCATCCGGCCGGCGCCCTGTCGGAGCTCGTTGCGGAGAAAGGCCAGCTCCTTCTCCCGATGCAATCGGAAGCGCTCCCCGGACGTGCTCTCAAGGAGCAGGTTCCTGAACTCCTGAAAAGCGGGGAGGGCGATGATCCGTTCCGGCGCAGGGGGGGTGATGTAGGGGATGAGCCAGGTTCTTTCTCCTGGAAGAGAGATCCCGGAAAGCCGGAGGGTCTGAATGACCTCCGTACCCGAGGTGCGGTGACGCACCTTGTTCAAGAGAAAGAAGAAGCTCTTCTCGGACTTCACGATGCGCGCCAGCACGGCATTGGGGATCTCGTCTGCGTATTTCTCCTCGCTGGAGACGAAGATCACCGCATCGGAGAACCGCAGCAGGTCCTCCGTCATCCGGCGGTTGGCCAGTTCAACGCTGTCCAGATCCGGGGTATCCACCAGGATCAGATGGCGCCACTCCTCCCGCTCGTGGGTCCTGATGACCAGCCGGCCGGGAGCCCCGGAGACCGGCTGGGCAGGTTCGGCCGAATCCAGATCGGAGAGTTTCGTCTCCTGAAGGGGGAGATCCCGGCCGATGGCGGAGTCCTTATGGGCGTAAGCCACGGGACCTCCCGTCTTGGGCCTCTCGACCCCTGTCAGACTGATATTCTTTTCACAGAGTCCGTTGAAGAGGGTGGACTTCCCTGTCCCGGTGCCTCCGACAAAGATCAGCCACGCATGCCGATTCCCCCTCTTGTAGCGGAGAACGGCCCCCAGCAGGGGCAGATCCTTCCTGAGGGTCTCGAATTCGGAACCCTCCCGGGTGAGCCCCGGGCATCGGAGTCTCTCGACGACCGCCCATGTCCCGATCCCGTTCTCCTCCACGGCCGGCGTTTCGCGAGTGGTGTTCAATGATGGTCGCGACCTCTTCTCATCGTCCTCATCCGATTGCCGCACGAACGGGGAGCGGGTTCAGCACCCTTTCAAGTTCCCGCGGCTCCATCTCGGCAAGGAGTCCCTTTTTGCCGGCATTCACGAGCAGTACGGGGAGATGAAGCACCGACTCCTCCACATAGACCGGGAGTCTCTTTCTGGTCCCGAAGGGGGAGATGCCTCCGACCATGTAGCCGGTGTGACGGTGCGCGGTATCCGGATCACAAGGCCGCACCGACTTCACCCCCATGGTCCTCGCCAGGTTCTTGGTAGAGACCTCCCTGTCCCCGTGCATGAGCACGAGAAAGGGGCTGCCCTGCTCGTCCTCCATGACCAGGGTCTTGATCACCCGGTGCTCATCCATCCCCAGTTCCCGGGCGGCCACGCTCGTGCCGCCCCGCTCCTCGTACTTGTAGGGCCGCAGGGTAAAAATCGCCTTGCTCTGCCTAAGGACGCGGATGGCCGGGGTTATAGGAAAGCTGTCTTTGGCCATGAGTCATCGGGTCCTTTGTCGCTTCTCACTTGCCATTGTAGATCCGGCATAGAGTACCGTATTGCGGAATCGCAAGCGGGAGCTAGCTCCTACAGGCTTTTGGTCTTTCGGTGCTTTCCATCTGACGTTCGATGTTGGACGTTCGATGTTCGTCTTTCCTCCCTTGTCCCTCGATCCATGAGAGGTTTCAGGTCTCAGACTCCATGTGTCAGGAAATGGATGGACGACCGGGGCTGACACCCGAAACCCGACACCTGACACCCTGTAAGGTTTCCTGTTCGATCAAACCGGACTTGGCCGGCGGCTGGGCTGACCCTCTGGTCATGTTCGTCCTTCACACCTCGATCAGTCTTCCCCCCTCCGGGAGGTCTCCTTCGCTGTAGCCGAATTCGGTGAGCATGCGCCGTGCGGCGTTCATGTTGACCGTCCATCCCATCTTCTCTGCGCGGAACCTTGCGGCGACAAGGTAGTCCACGGCGGGGGAGAAGACGCCCATGGCCATGAAGTTCGTCTGGTGGCTGGGGTTTCCGCTCGGCCCATGCTTGCTGGCCCAGAGTCCGTCCACGATACAGAGCTGCTGCCTCGGGTACCGGACCTGACCGGTTCGGGGGTCCATGGTCCCGAGGATCTCCGGTGTCCGGTTGATGGCGAGCAGGTACTCCAGGGACCCCAGCCCGTGTCCGTGTCCCGGGTCAAAGGTGCCGAAGTGGTTCTTCATGGTCATGGTGAATCCGCCGAAGTTGGAGCCGTGTCCCTTGCACATGGAGATGTTCACCAGGATATCCACGGTGCCGTTGACCAGGTGCTCCAGGCACTTTGCCTCCCTGCCCCCGTTGCCCCATGGCTTCGGCACGGAGGTCATCGTGTCCGACCCCCCCCAGGTGTTCTCGATGCGAGTGCCCTCCGGGAGATCTCTGAACGGGGTCTCCCTCTTCATGGAGCTCCCATGGCAGGCATCGTAGATGTGGATGTTCCCCGGTTTCACTCCGAGGATATTCACGGCCGCATGGCAAACCCTGGAGATGACCGCACTCCGGGTATGCTGCTGAGAGATGTGGTTCGTCTTGATCGCGAATACGGCCTCCGACCAGGACTTCCGGGGGGGCTTGACAAAGATGGACCTCCATGCCTCTTCCGGCCTGTCGGTCGAGACCAGCCCGCATGCAAGCCGATCCATGTTCTCCCAGACCACCTTCCGGTTCACCAGTTCTTCCTGTCTTGCCCATGAAATGCCGGGGGTGTCCTGCCTTGCCATGGCCGGGTCCGTGATGGAGACGACCCGGAGGTCCCGGATATTCGGATGAACCGAGGTCCCGGGGGACCAAGCGGCTCTCGCCTTGGGGACCCACAGGGCCGGAAAAACGGCAGCCGCCGCACCGGCGACTGCCAGGTCTTTCACGAATCTTCTTCTGGTCGTACCCATTCGAATCCTTTTCTTCCAAATTTTTCTCATTGTAGCACCGGAGGGGGTGAAAAGAAAAGGAAAGGCCGTAGTTGCGGGATGAAGGGTGGGCGAAGATGCGCCTGCCTGGTTTCTGGACGGAAGACCACCCTCCAGGCAATATCAGCCTGGACCCTCGCCTTGTAGCAAATGGAAGGAGTTGTACGATTTAACTCATGGATAATCCTAAGCTCCAGAAGACCACCAGGACGCACTCTTCGACTAATCGCTGCTCCGGTCGAAACCAAAGTCCACGTTTTCCGTAACAACCTGAAAGTACGGAACTGAAAAGGGCATTCACTGAATCCTGCGCTCAAATGTCATTTGACGGGCAAAGGGTGAAGACGGCGCATCTCGCATGCGCGGGTTTTCGGGCCTTGCACACCTCTCTGCCGTGGTAGATCAGAAGGTCCGAAAAGCGGCGCCATCTCTCCTCGGGAAACAGGCCTTCAAGGTCCTTCTCGATGCGGTCCGGGTCGTCGCTCTCCGTGAGTCCCAGTCTGAAGGCCAGTCTTCTCACATGGGTGTCCACGACGATGCCGGGCACCCCGAACACCGCGCCCAGAACGACATTGGCCGTCTTGCGCCCAACCCCGGGGAGTTTGAGCATCTCCTCCATGGTCGAGGGGACCTCACCCCCGTAGAGATCGACCAGCCCCTGGCTGCAGCCCTTGATCGACTTGGTCTTGTTCCTGAAGAAGCCGGTGGGCTTGATGGCCTCCTCCAGCTCCGGGACGGGCACTCTGATAAAGTCCTGCGGGGTCTTGTACTTCTTGAAGAGCACGGCCGTCACCTCGTTCACCCGCTTGTCCGTGCATTGGGCGGAGAGGATCGCCGCCACGAGCAGCTGGAAACCGTTCTCGTATCTCAATGCAGTCTTCTCATCGGTGTAGATGGGGTCGAGGATCTCGTAGATGCGGTTGGCTCTCTGTTTCTTCATCTTCAGGGATTCCATGTGCATTCCTTTTCCCGCGCAGCGGTCTTGCAGTTCTTTCGGCCGGCCGTCGTACGTCCATCAATATAGTGAAGATGACGAGGGATGGCAACAAGACCGCCTTGCCGATGAGGAAATCCTCATCGACGGTCGTCGTCACCTGAATGCAGGGAATGGTGAACCTGAGTTCTCAGGTCGAGGTTCCCCTGCGATTTGCAGAGAAGATCTGCCACAAGGCAACAAGTCACAAAGAAAAACCATATTCCTCCTGGTGTCTTTTCGTCTGGTGGCGGAAGCAGGGCCTGCATCGGGGGGATTTCGTTTTGACAAATTCCGATGAATGGGGCACATTGATGCACCGGACACGAGGAGAAAGGTTCCGTGCGGAAACTCTCAATGTTCCTGAGCTTTTCACTTCTCTCGTTTGGCTCTCCATGAACTCCTCAGGCCTCTGTCCGACCCCGGGCCGGGAAGAAGGGGGCGGTCGGGGCTGAACATGAATCGAGAAAGGAGGGTGACATGGCAGGATCAGGCAGGCTGACCGAAGAGGACGGGAAACAGCTCCTCTTGGTGGCCAGAAGGACCATTGAGGAGAGTCTTCTCAATCGGAAAAAGAACGAGACCGATCCGGCAGGATGCGCGGCTTTCAACGAGAAGCGAGGCACCTTTGTCACCCTGACCATCGGCGGGGGCCTGCGAGGGTGCATCGGGCACATCACACCGCAGGAGCCGCTGATCGAAGGCGTTCGGGTCAATGCCCTCAACGCCGCCTTTCGTGATCCGCGGTTCAGGCCGCTCACCTTGGAGGAATGGGAAAGGGTGAGGATCGAGGTGAGCATCCTGACCGACCCTGCACCCCTCGAATATTCGGATGCAGAGGACCTCCTGAGGAAGTTGAGGCCGGGCGTGGACGGGGTCATCCTCAAGAAGGGGTTCCATCAGGCCACCTTTCTCCCTCAGGTGTGGGAGCAGCTGCCCGAGGCCAAGGAGTTCCTGATGCACCTGTGTCTGAAGGCAGGGCTCGATGGAAACGAATGGAAGAAGGGAAAACTGGAGATCTCCACCTATCAGGTACAGGCCTTTCATGAGCCATGAGGGGTCGGAACCGCATGATCCTGTGATCCGTCATCGGCGTGGGGCCTCTTCCCGGGGGCGTCCATGGAACACCAAATCGGAATGAAACGCGTGTATTCGAGAATCAAGACAGCGTAGCAGCAGGGGTGTTCATTGAGAGAGAGCCGCTACCTCCAAGTCTTTACGGAACTCCTTGCGTCGAGGAAGAGGTTCGTAGCCCTCACCCTGGCGCTGTTCCTGGTGTATGTCCTTGCCTTTGTCGTCTTTGACCAGGTCGAGGAAAACGAGCAGCGCTATTTTCTCTTCGCCTTCGGTCTGGTCGTATCCAGCCTCTTCTTCTCATGGCTCCTCGGCGGCAAGGCCACTTTCGTGTATGTGACCTTTTTCAGCCTTTTCTTCACCTTCATCTATTCCAAGCCCCTATTCTCCCAGGGCACCCTCTACCCCAGGCTGTTCCTGAGCCGCTCCTTTCTGTTCATCTTCATCACTTTCACCCTGCTGATGATCTTCATGATCTTCAAGAAGTCTCCTGCGGACCAGGCCAGGGAAAAGATGGCACTGGAGGCGAAGGAGGAGCGGGAGAAGGCCAGGCTTCTGGAGTTTCTGGTCACGGAGAAAAAGATTACCGAGGATATCGTGGCCCAATCGAACTATGCAAAGGACGAACTCCTCTTCCTCCAGGGAACGTGGCGTTCTCAGATCCACAACATCATCAATGACCTTCCCGCAGACCGCGAAAACGACATCTACAAACAGATCATCGAGCCTTTTCAGGAGGCCATTCTCAGGCACCTCAAGGGGCTTGAGAAGAAACTCATCTTCGACCCCGTGGTCATGGAGGTGGGGACCCTCGCCGCGACCATCGAGAGGGAACTGGAGCGCGACCTGAAGCCGCTCTCCGGCAGATACGAGATCGAATTCCAGGTGGACCCGGTCCGGATTCCGATGAGCCGAAAGGTCCATTGCGATTCCTTCAAGGTGATCGAGATCATCCGGAACCTGATGAAGAATTCCCAAAAGGCGATCGAGCTCAGACAGATCGATCTCATGAAGAAGGATCTGCAGGGGTACCGCTCTTTCCGCCCCTATCTCTCGGTCCAGCTGACATGTGAGAACAGCCATCTCCTGATCCAGGTCACAGACAACGGGGGCGGGCTTCGAGAGGAATATCTGGGAAAGGTCTTCAGGGAGCCGATCCCGTCGTCCAAGCAGGGCAGGTTCGGACTGGGGACCACCTTCGTGAAGTTCTTCTCGGACCGTATGGGATTCGGCGTCAGCGGAGAGAACGTGACCACGGACTATGGCAGGGGGTTCCGGGTTAGGCTGGAAATGCCCATGCACGAGGGATAGCGTGCAAGAGCCGCAAGTCAGCGGGGGCCGCGCGCCGCTCTGCCCGCAGCGCCAGGGCTTGCGCGGCGTGAGGCGGCCGGTTTGATCGAGGAGGAAACTTCTCGCGGCATTCTCCTTGTAGGAGCAAGCTCCTGCAGCGAGTCGAAGATTCGTGTAAGAGTCCTGAGAAAGAGGTGGAACAGGGGATGGGGAATCGTTATTTCATCGTGCTTGTCGATGATGAAGAGAAGGTCCACAGCGCCATCAAGGTGTACCTGGAGCGGAATGAGGTCCTGGGGGAGCTGAAGTCTTTCTTCTCTCCGGTGGATGCGGTCGAATACCTGAAGACCTCGAACGATCCCATAGACCTCATCCTGTTGGACATCCATTTCAAGGACTCCGGGTTGAGCGGCGTGGAGGTGATCCCCTTTATCCGCGAGGAATACCCCTATGTCCCGATCATCCTCCTGACGGGCATGGATTCGGAGGCCATCAGAGAGGCCCAGGCCTTCACGAACACCTACTTCATTCCCAAGCCCGTCACAGGCACCCATCTGGTCAAGATGATCGAATTCTATGTAGGCAAGAGCGAGCATGTGGCCCGGCAGCTCACGGACCTGGAAAACAAGATGAAGGAGCACCAGGAATACCAGTCCCTGCTCGAGGAAGAGGTGAAACGGGTGGAGGAGGACAAGGCCCGGATCAGCGCCCGTCTCGAGGGGACCGAAGAAAAGAAGGCATTCGAGAATGTGAAGGAGATCATCGGCAATCTCCTGAAGAACTGCGAGATCACCGACTACGCGGTGGAGGATCTGGAGAATATCTACTTCAAGCGAAATGAGCTCTTCAGCGGCCTGGTGGACGGGTTGATCCAGTTCGACCGGGATCCCATGTCCACGCCGGGCGCCAATATCCACAAGTACCAGGGGGTGGAGGATGTCTACTCGGTGAGACTCTCCAGAAAGGCGCGGCTCTATGTCTACAAGGGACCGAACACGCCCAAGAAGCGCATCCTCAGGGTCGATGTGAGGCATGATTCCGCCACGATCGAGCAGTGGTTGAAGGCCCATTACAGGCATTATGCCGACGCGAAGCCGGGCAGGGGGGTCCAGAGCAAAACCAGTTAGTTCGTTGACAGGGATTCGTTAGGAGCGGGAATTGCTTCAACGGGATCCAGTGGATGTTCACATGAGCTGTCAACCCGTAACTATGAACCATGAACTACTAACTACTCTCACCCTCTCGGGGTCCTCATGTACAAGAACTTTTTTGGGTTCAAAGAAAGACCGTTTCAGCTCGTCCCAAACCCCGCCTACCTCTTCCTGAGCCGCACGCACGAAGAGGCCATGGCCCATCTGACCTATGCCCTCAGCCAGGGAGACGGCTTCATCGAGTTGACGGGTGAGGTGGGGACCGGGAAGACCACGATCTGCCGGGCCTTCCTCGAGAACCTGGACGGACGCACGGAAGCGGCCTACATCTTCAACCCCAAGCTGGATTCCCTGCAGCTCCTCAAGGCGATCAACCAGGAGTTCGGGATCCCGTCCGGGGCGGAGAACTCCAAGGAGCTGATCGATCATCTGAACGAGTTCCTCCTGCGAAAGAAGGTGGAGGGAATCAAGGTCATCCTGGTGATCGATGAGGCGCAGAACCTGAGCAAGGAGGTACTCGAGCAGCTTCGTCTCCTGTCGAACCTCGAGACCACCACAAGCAAACTCCTTCAGATCGTCCTGGTCGGCCAGCCCGAGCTGGGCGCGATGCTGGACTCACCGGAGCTGCGCCAGCTCAGCCAGCGCATCACCTTGAGCTGCAACCTCCACCCTCTTCGTTTCAGGGAGACCAGGAACTACATCCGGCACAGGATCCGTGTGGCCTCTCAAAAAGAGGAGGCCGGATTCACACGCCCGGCCATCGGGGTCATCCACAGGTACGCCGGAGGCATTCCGCGGTTGATCAACATCGCCTGCGACCGGGCCCTCTTGACCGCGTTCGGGTTGAACCGGAAGAAGGTGACCGCCGGCATTGCGAGGGCTGCCGTGCGGGAGCTGGCAAGCAGAGGAGAGATCAACCGGTTCCGCGTCCGGCCCCGGAAAAGGGTGCTCGTCCCGGCCGCGCTGGTCTGTGCCGGTCTGCTGGGGGTGCTTTACCTGCCGGGCCGCATTGAGCTGCCTTCTTTTCTCCGGGCGGAAAAGGCGATCCTCCGCTCCGGGAACGGGGCCAAGACAACCGAGGTCTCTCAAGCTTCACCCACGGAGAACCCGCGCCCGGCCCAGGAGGCCCTGGTTTCGCCCGCCACGTCCGAGAAGGAAGAACCGCCCCCTCTCCCAGCCCCTGAATGGACGGCCAGGGAGGACCTGGGCGGGCTTCTGGCCGGGAGCACGCGCGCGCAGTCCCGGTCGGGGGCGATGAGGTCCGCCCTCTCGCGCTGGTCGGCCGGGGCCCAGGTCAATCCCTATCTGGAGGGGTTGGAGGATGACCAGGCCTACTTCAGACTGGCCGCCAGGCAGAACGGGCTCCTGGTCTACCGCCTGGAGGGGGAATGGGGATTTCTCGAGAAGCTGAATATCCCCGCAGTCCTGGCCTTCGACGTCCGGGACGGCGGGGGCCCGAGATACCTATCCCTGATCCGTATGGAAGGGGGCGGTGTAACGCTTGGGGGGGTGAAGGCGGGGGAGGACATCAGGGTGCGCCTTGAGGATGTCCAGCCCTGGTGGGCGAGGGTCTCCTATGTGCTGTGGAAGGACTTCCTCGATTATCCCGGGACCATTCCCATGGGGGCGTCCAGGGAGTCCATCATCGCCCTGAAGATGCTGCTGCAGGACATCGGTTTCCATGACGTCGAGATCAACGCTTTCTATGACGAGAAGACACGAGGGGCGGTCATGGCGGTCCAGGAGAAGCATGGAATCCGGGTGGACGGGATCGTGGGGCCCCTCACCAAGATCGTGCTCTACAAAGAGAAGAGCTCCCTGGCCATCCCGCGGATCAGAGACTGAGACAAACAGGAGGCAGACGAATTGAGCTCCATACTGGAGGCGCTGAAAAAGGCCGAGAAGGAGTCGCCGAAACTGGATTTCACCCCCGAGGCCGCGAAGGGCCTCGATACCCGCAAGGCCGTCAGCCGACGCGCAAGGGGATCGAGGGTCGTCTACAGGACCGTATCCTCGGTGGCCCTGCTGGTCGTCCTTGCCCTTGCGGCGTGGTTCGCCTACGAAAACAGAGAGCACTTCAAGAGGAGGCCGCCCGATCGGACTGCGCCGGCGCCACAGGTGCAGGCCCCTGTAAACGCACTGCCGGAGGTCGCAGTCGCGACCCCAAGGTTTGAGAATACCCGGGAACTCCGGGAGGCGGCTCCTCCGCCGGCCCCTGCCGTGAATGGGGACAGGCCGATAGAGGAGGTGATCCGGGAGGCGAAGCCTGTCAGAAAGGAGGAGCCGGCCCTCGAACAACCGCCGAAACCGTTGCCGGAACCCCAACCGGAGGACGCAAAGTACAAGCTGGAGGCGATCGTCTGGGCGGAGACCCCCGAGGGCCGATTCGCAGTCATAAACGGTCACATCGTCCGCACCGGCCAATCCATGGAGGGGCTCTCCGTCACCTCCATCGACAAAGACCATGTGGGAGTCCGCTCGAGGGGCAGGGAGTGGAAGTTGAGGTTCGTGGCGGAATAGACGGTGCACGGTCGTGAACCTCTGAGCTCGACGAAACCCCCGTATTCCGGTTTCTTGCGCACCCCTGACGTTTTCTGAAACCCCTCAAGGATTCCATCTCCCGTGCCGATGTCTGGATCCAAGGGAGGTGAAATCCTTTGAGACGCTGCCGCTATATCCTCCATCCCTTCATTCTGGGCGCACTGGTGTACCTGTCCGGTTGTGTGCCCCTTGCGACGGATGTCAGGAAGGAAGGCTTCCGCACCTTTGACAGATCCTTTGCGGCCTTGAACGACTCCCCTGATCTGAACGAGGTCATAGAGCTCGGCGGGGTAAAAGTCCACATCGTGGGACACAGGCAGTTCTTCCACTACAAACGGGCGGCCGCCTATGGGTCCCCGGTCGTCGGTTACGCCACCTCCAACAACGAGATCTGGATCTTCGGCAAGGTCGTCCGGGGAAGGGTCGTGATCAATCAGGCGGTCCTCGGCCATGAGTTGATGCACCTCCTCAACTTCAGGAACCCGAGAATCGCGGATCCTGACCAGTTGGACGATCTGGGGGCGTGATGAACGGCTGACTGCGGGAGATGACATGAAGAAAAGACCGTTGTCCATTGTCCTGATTGCCCTCTTCTATGTCCTCGAACCGGTCGGCAATGTCCTCCAGGCAGCCTTTGTAAATGATCTGCCGGTCCATGGCGAGTCCGGGATCCTGTCCCACCTGGTCTGGACGGACTGGCTCATCCTGGCCCTGTTTCCCGTGACCGGCGTCGGCATCTATATGGTCAGAAGGTGGGGCTGGTATCTCTTTATCGCCTTTTCCGCAACCCTGATCGCCTACAACCTCTACGTGTACTCGGTCAACCCCAACTATGAGCTCGAGACCGTCCTCCTCTTTATCGCTGTCGTGACGTTCATGTCCGCGTTCTTTCTCAAGAAGCACGTCTACGCTCCCTACTTCAATCCCCGGCTGCGGTGGTGGGAGAGCGCGGCCAGGTACAGGGTGAGCCTGGAGACCCAGATCCTGACCGATCAGGGTTCGCACACGTGCACCACGGTCGATATCTCTGAAACCGGGTGCTTCGTGAGCACCCGGGCCGTTTTGCAGGAGGGCTCCCTCGTGATGCTGAAGATCCACTGCAGGGGCGCCGAGATCGACTGCATGGGCAAGGTCGTGAGGAGATCGGGCGAAAGGGAGAAGGTGCACGGCTACGGCATCATGTTCCAGGGGCTCCCCCGGGAGACCCGGAGGATGCTGCGGCTCCTGATCTTCTCCATCAAACGGTTGGGGCGGGAGCAAAGGAGTGAAAAGATTTACTCTTCCGAGATCCCCTCCGACTTCTGGACCCTGAGAAACGGGTACCTCGGGAGGACGGTCTACAGGTTCAGGTCCATGCTGAGCCATACCCTGTACAACCCCGCAAAGGACAAGGCGATCAACCACCTCTCCCACGAACTTCAGACACCTGTGGCCGTTCTCACCGGCTCCCTTGAAGTGTTGTCGAGGAAGCTGCAGGATCTGCCCGACGACAGCTGGAAATCCATCATGGTCATGGCGGAGAAGCACCTGGAGAGACTCAAGGAGATCCAGTTCGAGGCCCAGGACATCATGGCGGATCGGAAGGAGACGGTCTACTCCTCCATCTCGAGGATGTTCGACCACTGTGCCGACGAACTGGCGGTGCTGATCGCCCGGGAGTCGGGCGGCCCGGAGGTGCTGGACAAGGTCAGGCGCAAGATCGATGAGGTCTTCGGGGCGGCCGAGGCTGTGTCGGAGAGGCTCCAGTTGGACCAGGAGGTGCAAAAGAGACTGGAGCACCTGAAGACGCTCTTCGCCCATCGGAACCTCCGGATCGCCGAGCGGATCGAGCCGGTCCCTCAGGTCTTTCTGCCGAAGGAGGCCCTCATAAAAATCATCGACGGACTCGTCCGAAACGGGGTCGAAAACACGCCGGACGAAGGCGAGATCGAGGTCGAGGTTCTGAAGAAGGGAGACGGCTCTCTCCTGCGCGTGCGCGACAGCGGGATTGGAATCCCGGATGCGGCGAAGCGGCGCATCTTCGAAGGGTTCTTCAGCACGAGGGATATGGAGAGCTACTCCAGCAAGAGACCCTTTGACTTCGGCGCAGGGGGGAAAGGGGCGGACCTCCTTCGCATGAAGATCTTCTCCGACCGATACGGACTGCTGGTCGATATGGCCTCCTCCCGGTGCCGTTTCATGCCGGAGGAGAAAGACGAGTGCCCGGGCCAGATCAGCAAGTGCCGATACTGCAGCAGACCGCAGGACTGCTACGACTCCGGCGGCGCGGTCTTTTCCGTGTATTTCCCCCCGGCAGCAAGGCCGTGACATCCATTGGATATCCGCCTGCTGCGTCTCGAAACCATGCAGGGGAGAGATCCTGCAGCACCCGGGGAATGTTGGATTTCTCACTCTGTCCGAAATGAGGTCTTTTCTCGCCGAACTTCTGAGGCGCGACATTAGCTCGTGGGAAAGACCAGCGACTTCACCGTGACCGGGAAGACCTGGCGGCCCACGAGTGGTTCGCTGATGTCGATCCAGTCCCCGTCGTTGAGGGACAACTCGTCCAGGGCAAGCAGGTTGCTCTTCAATCCGGTCTCCCTTCGCATCACGTTGCCTACGCCGGCGGCGATGTCCCTTTCGAAGATGAGGATCACGGGGATCTTCTTCAGGATGGAGTTGGGGAGCGCGGTTTCGATCGCTCGCGCAAAAAGCGTCAGGTCAGAGTAATTCACCCGGACAGGGTCCTTGAAGAAGAGGGCAACCACTTCCTGGCCTTCCACCAGGTCGTACCTCTGAAAGGCCATGTTTACCCTGGTCACCACATGCTCCACGCTGAGCTTGGGTTCTTCCACGTCTACACGGAGGACAGGGATGTTTCTGATGGGAAGGGTGAGTTTTTCGTCCATGAAACCCGAGGAACCCGACACCGAAAGCGAGTAGGACCCGGCGCCGATCACGGTGGCCCTGATCTTGTTGAGGGGCTCGACCACCGGGGACTTCAGCCTTGGAAACAGGGAGCGGAGCGTTTTTGCGAGGATGTTCCCGATGTCGTTGTAGCGCCCTTTCTTCCCGTAAATGAACTCCGCCACGCCTCCGGAAAACATGTACTCATCGATCGGGACCGAGTAGTCCGGATCCTCGGTCATCATGAGCTTCCTGGCCAGAGGCGAACGGGGAGGACCCGTCATCACCTCGATGAGCACTTCGGCCATCTTGGCCGCGATCTGCCCGATGTGCTCTTTGGGGATCCGGTCTCCAATCCGGTAGTCCATGCCGATATGCCGCATGACTTCAACCGCCGGGTCGGCGAGCTGGCGGATTCTGATGTCGGAGTCGAGGGCCATCAATCGGCCGCCGACCGCGATGCAGCCGGTGGACAGAACCTCCCCCTTTCTGGATATGGCCAGGTTGGACGTCCCCCCGCCGATGTCGCAGGACATGACCACGTTGCCTTGGCTCCTGGATCGGGCGGTCGCCCCCGATCCCATGGCGGCGAGAAGGCTCTCGAAGTTCGGGCCGGCGGTCGCCGCAACGAGTTTCCCCGCCTCCCTGGAAAGGGCCTGCGCGATCTGCGGAGCGTTCTGTTTCTTCGCCGATTCTCCGGTGATGATCACCGCCCCCGTGTGGATCTCCGCAGGATCGATCCCCGCAAGCTCATATTCTTCCCTGAAGAAGTCCGTCAGGGTTTCGATATCGATGGTCTTGTCTTCCAGGAAGGGTGTATGGATGATCCTGCCCTCATGGACGATCTTTCTCTCCTCAATGTTGAAGCGGAGGGTGGGAGAAGACTCGTCCCTGACGAGGAGCAGTCTTGAAAAGACCAGATGACTGGTTGCACTGCCGACGTCGATTCCGACGGAGAGTAGCTCGATTCTGTTGATTTCCATGGTTGTCTCTCAAAACGCACCATCGCAATGCCTGACTCAAGACCACCTTTCTCGTGGTCAGGGGCGTCTCGTCACGAGGGCCTGTGATGAGGCAGGATCCTGCCATTCGCGGCGGAATATAGAAGAGTTCACCTTAGGTGTCAATTGATATATGGGTTTCTTCCGCGCTGCCTGTCGATGGACCCTTTTCTCCGAGGAGCGCTTCCTCCCACCAGCCGATCACGGATCCAAATCTTTTGAACCGAATATCCTCCCGGAGCTCGATCTCCCGGATCCAGTCCGCCAGGGCGGAGGCGTGATGGATGATCAGGGGAACGCTCTTTCCCGGAAGGATGTCTTGCGACAGGGCCAAACGATCCATGATCCTCTGGATGTTGGCGGCTGTTTCCGGCGTATCCCATGGGGTGGGGTGGATGAACCCGTGAACCGCCCCATCGGCCCTCGAATACGCCCACTGGAAAGGAAAGAGTCCTTTCAACCGACGGATCAACCGCACGGCTCTCAGGTTCGTCTCCACGGTCAATCCCTTGTGGAGGTTCTGCAGGATCCCGTCATCGAACGATTCGAACCCCACAGAGGACAAGAGGATCCTGGTCCTCATCCGCCTGGCGAGGCCGAGGGACTCCCGAAGCCGATCCTCGGATCGGAGCAACCAGTCGGCCCTCAGGGCGAGGTTGATCTGCGAAAGGGAGATCCCTCTCGATTCCGCCTCCCTGAGGATACGGGGAAGCCCCGGGACGGGGTTCTCGTTGATGAGTTCAAAGGCGATCTTCCGCCCCTCGCCGTCATCGGGAAGGCCGGCGATCTGTCGCATCACCGCATCGTGATCCAACGCTCCGTGAAAACCCTTGTCGACAGCCACATCGCAGAAACTGCAGCCCTTCAGGGAAACTCGCACTCTCCGGCCTCTGTCGCCGTCCAAATAGGCCGGGTAAGCCAGCTCAACCGTCTCGGGACGGGAAGCATGGGGACATCCGATGTGCTGCAGGACCTGGGCCGTATCGACCCTGTGGGAGACGAGCGTTCCCCGCTCCAGGCGAAAGAGGTTTCCCCATCGGACGTCGATCAGGAATCTCTCGTCCCATGATTTCTTGGGGCTTCGGACGACCGTGAAGGTCCGGTCGCGACGGAGAAAGCCGGGACCCTCCGGGGAAAACCCGGTCCCGGATCGATTGAGGAACTCGATGATCTGTTCGGCCGGGCCATGGAGCGCGAATGAAAAGCGATCGGACAGGCCGGGGAACCGGTGAGGATAGGACCGCCACTGCGTTTCACCCAGGAAATCCGCATCGGCCTGGGGGCCGGCCAGGATGGTGATCGCGCCCTCTTCCTTCAGCTCACCGGCCAGATCGAAGAGATCCTGCCTTCCGCTCAACGTGGAAAACCCGATGACGAACTCATGAGGGCCGAAGTAGTCCTGGAGGGCACGCTTGAGCGATGCCTTGTCGTCCGAGCGGTCCGCTGCAATGACGATACACTCGTAGGGAGTATGGTTTTCGATCACGGTGGCCGCCATCTGGGGGCCAAGGAGGCCGTAGGACTCACCGGCAAAGTAGCTCGCGATGACGGCCATTCTCTTCGTATGTCTCATCGATCCGATACCCCTCCCCACCCGCTCATTCATTTATATCGCGGCAGGGTATGGAAGCAAACGCCTTTCGGGGACCCATTCCGTTCTTCTTGCATTTATCGGACGTCCTTTCTATGATACCAGATGAAATCAGTGGGAATGGCGTTTGGTCGGAGTTTCGGATGCTCAACGACAGGGAACGGGAAAGATACGATCGACAGATCCAAATCCCGGAGATGGGAGAGCCGGGACAGGCGCTCCTGAAAAAAGCCAAGGTGTTCGTTGCCGGCGCAGGGGGGCTCGGCTCCCCGATATCCATCTATCTTGCCGCTGCCGGGATCGGGACGATCAGGCTGGTGGATTGCGACGTCGTGGACACGACCAACCTCAACCGGCAGGTGCTTCATTGGGAAAAGGATGTGGGAAGGAAAAAGGTCGACTCGGCATCCGAGAAGCTGAAAGGCCTCAACCCCTATACCGCCGTCGAAACGATCTCGGATGTCATTACGGCCGCAAATGTGTCCGGTCTGATCGACGGGTTTGACGCCGTGGTCGATGCGATGGACAACCTGCCCACGCGGTTTGCCCTCAACAAGGCGGCCGTGGACCGGGGGATCCCTTTTTTCCATGGCGCCGTACGCGGGTTCGAGGGAAGGGTCATGACGATCCTGCCGGGTAAGACGGCCTGCCTCCGGTGCATGCACAGGGAGGCGGTTCCCCCCGAAAGGTTCCCGGTGATCGGAGTGGCCCCCGGGGTGGTGGGGGTCATCCAGGCGACCGAGGTGATCAAGTATTTTATCGGGAAGGGGAAGCTGCTGACGAACCGTATTTTGCTCTATGACGGGCTCGATGCGAAGTTCATGGAATTCAGTGTAAAGAGAAATCCAAACTGCGACCACTGCGGTCATCTGAAAACAGGGGGGCAAGGGGAGTGAGCGTCAAGGTACACATTCACCAGAGTCATCGTCAGTACACCAACGGCACGGAGGTGGTGGAGACCAAGGGGTTCACGGTAGGGGAGTGTCTGAAAGATCTCGTCAGACAGTACCCGGCTTTGGCAGGGAGCCTCTACGGCAAGAAGGGGGGGCTCAATCCGCTCCTGGAGATCTACGTGAACGGGGCGAGCGCATACCCCGACGAGATGGCCAAACGCGTGAAGGACGGGGATGCCATCCACATCACCCTGCTGCTCTCGGGCGGGTAGACCCCGGGAGACCGCAGAAGGTCGAATGTCCAATTTCGAATTCGAAGGCAAGACCCTTTTCATCGGCGCAGCAGGGCAGCAAAGTTCATTTGCGAGCGGGAATTCTTTCGACCTTCGGCGTTCGATACTCGAACACCAAATGAAGAGGGGCCCCCGGGGAGTACCGGCTGAGCCCCTCTTCTTTTCGGTTCAAAGGAGAACAGACCCTGGCCGAAGGGTTCAGTGAACCTGGGCCAGGACGGACGCCTCCTTGGCGGCGGCCTTGATCCTCTCCGCAGCGTTTCGCTTCTTCTCGATGCTCACTTCGGCCGGATCCACGAAATCAACCGCCTTCATGTCGCAGAACCGGACGCACTGCGGGTCCCCGTCGCAGAAGTCGCACTTGAAGACCTTGCGGTCGATCGTGTTGAAGGACATGGCCCCGAACGGGCACACCGCCACGCAGGAGCGGCATCCGATGCATTTGTCATAGTCGATCATCACCCTGGCCATGGACTCATCGCGCGAGATGGCCTTGACCGGACACACATTCATGCAGGGCGCATCCTGGCACTGCTGGCAGGACATGGGGATGTAGAGCCCTTCTGCCTCCCACTTCATGACCTTGATGCGGCTCCTGGCGGGGTTGGATACCCCGTCGTGGGATACGGAACACACGAGCTCGCAGAGCCTGCAGCCTGTGCACTTTTCGTGATTGATAAAAAGCACTTTCGCCATGGTTTCTCCTCCCGAATTACACCAGGTGTGAAGGCTCTTTGTCGATGCCGAGCCGTTTCAGGGTTTCCGGTTTGGGGATGCCGTTCTCGTCCCAGCCCTTGTGCTCGTAGCATTCCGCGCGCATCTTCAGCCACTTGTCCTTCTCGATGACGCGGCCGATGGCATCGGGAGCTCCGCGGCGGGTCGGTTCGTTGTGGTAACGGGGGTTGAGCACGTCGCCCTTTTCCGGATCATCCTTGCTCAAACCTTCCCTCAGGTTGAACAGCCGCTCCATGTTGTTGCACCTTTCGGCGACTTCCCAGATCTCCTTGGGTGTGAGCTGGAGACCCGTGTTGTAATAGAGCACCTTGGACCAGTCCTCGAAGTTCGGGAGGGTGGCGCCCAGGAAGGTGGTGTGGTACTTGCAGATGCCGAGGGCGTCCACGGCCATGTAACAGTTCTCGTGCCAGAAGACCTGCCAGGGCTTGCCGATATACTCGGTGTGCTCGCTGCTGAGCGGTCCGTCGTAGGGAACCGGGCTGCTGTAAATCCTCCTCATCACTTCCTGCGGGAGGTGGTAGAGGTCGATGGCCGGCCTGCTCCGCAGGTGGTCCGACCCCCTGGAGGAGAGGGTGATGTTCAGGGCGAGGGCCGGTGTCGCCCGCTCGTCGGAGTGCAGGTTGCTCATGCCCTTCACCTGGATCAGGTACTTGAAGGAGTCCTTGCCGATCTTCTTGGAGGCCTGGACGCCGCCGTCGGCCAGGACGTCTCCCAGCCACCCTTTCCTGAAGCAGATGCGCTCGATCATCTCGATGACCGCCTCGTCGTTGCCGAAGCGCAGCTCCAGGCCGTCGGTCTCCTTGTTCGTCAGGATGCCGACTTCATAGAGCTCCATGGCCCATGCGATGAGGCTCCCGATCTCCAGGTTGTCCACCCCGTACTGGTCTACGAGATGGTTCGCGATCAGGAGGGTTTCCGCCCTCGGGGTGTCGGTCTCGCCGCAGAAGGCGCCCTGGGAGGTGTACTCGGGGCCCTCGTCGTACCGGCCGGCCCATTTGCTGTTCCCCGGG
>JAGVAP010000023.1 GCA_020060215.1 Deltaproteobacteria bacterium
CCGTCAGCGTCGTCTTCCCATGATCAATATGCCCTATCGTCCCCACATTCACATGCGGCTTCGTCCTCTCAAACTTCTTCTTCGCCATCTCTAACCTCCGTCCGGGTATTCATCGACTCATACGAGATCTTAGCAAGATGGAGCCCACGACCGGGATCGAACCGGTGAACCTCATCCTTACCAAGGATGTGCTCTACCTACTGAGCTACGTGGGCCCGGGTGCACTCAACTGCAGTCCGGAAGGAAGAGCCGCAAACATGAATCTCATGGACATCCGCCTTTCGGTGCACACGCAACATCTCTGCAGTGGGGCAATTACCAGAGCAGCAATTCTGGAGCGGGAAACGGGATTCGAACCCGCGACCCTCAGCTTGGAAGGCTGACGCTCTAGCCAACTGAGCTATTCCCGCCCTGAGAGTACAAGGACCGACTATGGGGTAAACAGCAATCCGCACCTGCTCGGACGATCTTACTTTCGCCGCTCGTCGCTCATTGCGACCGATCAGCCACATGGTGGAGAGGGGAGGATTCGAACCTCCGAAGGCTTCGCCGGCAGATTTACAGTCTGCTCCCTTTGACCGCTCGGGAACCTCTCCCTTTATACCCCTGGAGCCAGCGAAGGGAATCGAACCCCCGACCCACTGATTACAAGTCAGTTGCTCTACCATCTGAGCTACGCTGGCCTTTGCAAAAGGCAAATAGTGAACATAATTTGGATTGCCTTCTTTTTCAAAGGCCAAAATCTGCTTTTTGTCGCTGGTTCTATTCAGGGAAAGACGTTAAAGGGTTTTTTTCTAGATCATTCTTCAAAATTCTAATTATTTTGATTACAAGTCGCCTTTGCTACTCTGCGCATTTCGGAATAATGTAGAAAACTTTCGTCGCTTTTGCAAGAATTTCTTTCGCTTCCCGGAAATCACTATGATAAAAACCCCTGGCCAAAAGGCAATAACCAAAATGGCGTGCGCCTGCCTTCTTTTTCACCTGGTTCTCTCATGCAATCAAAGGTATTTTGTTTGACTTTCCTATGAAGATCATTTATTGATCACGCAGGTTTTACCTGTAAAAACCGGCTCGGCACCAGGGTCTTCCCGTGGCCCGAGAGCCGCAAGCTCGCTACGCAGAAGGAGGTAGAGTTATGATGGCTTTGGCTGGAGGTCTGGCAGCGCTTGTCCTGGGTATTATCGGGATCATCATGTGGTGGGGCTATTTTGTCAAGGCTCTCATGGCGGGTATTCCGGTCATGCTGATTCTGGGCGGTGCCTTGGCCACCTACCTTGGGATCGAAGAGTTGAAAGACAAGAAGGCTGCCGAAAAATTTGACACCGAAAAGGACGACCTGAAGCGGGAAGTGGAGAATCTCAAGAAAGAACTGAAGGAAATGAAGGGAGACAAGGATCCCGAAATGGGGAGGGAATAGCCGAATCCCTGCATGCGGGGGGTCTCCCGCCGCATGCAGGACCTGTTTTCACCCCACCATCTCGAGGGTGCTGAAGAAGAACCTGATTTCAACCTCTGCGGTCTCCCTGGAATCGGAGCCGTGGACGACATTTTTCTCGATGTCTGTTGCGAAATCCTTCCGGATCGTGCCTTCCGCCGCCTTCCGGTGATCGGTGGCACCCATCAAGGTGCGATATCGCTCAATCGCATTTTCCCCCTCCAGGATCATGACCACGCACGGGCCGGAGCTCATGAAGTCCGTCACGCTCTCATAGAACGGCTTCCCTTCATGAACCCTGTAAAAACCCTTGGCTTGGTCCTTTGAAAGTTTTATCATCTTGAGAGCTGCGATTTCCAGTTCGGCCTTTTCCAGCCGTTCCAGTACCTGTCCGATGAGCCTTCTGGCCACTCCATCGGGTTTGATGATTCCGAGTGTTCTTTCTTTCATGGACTGGGGATTCCTCCTTTGTTTTGGCTTGTCCTACAGACAGGTGCTATAGACCACACTTATCGGATCCCGTCAAGTTGATGGGTCGAGGGGATTCGATCACTTAGAAAGGAAAATACCATGGATCCAGTCTGTGAGAAAAAGAAAACCACCGGCCGCAGAATGGCGCCGGAGCACCTTTTCAAGTTCAACTGTTCTCCCGGTGTGAGCTGTTTTACGCAGTGCTGCGGGGACGTCACGATTGTCTTGACCCCCTATGACCTGGTGCGGTTGAAGAATCGCCTCGGCATCTCTTCAGACCAGTTTCTTGAGAAGCACACCCTGGTGATCCCCAGGCCGAAGCGGGTGATCCCGATGGTCGTCCTGAAGATGAACGAAGGCGACAAGAAGTGCCCTTTTGTCACGGCGAAGGGATGCGCCGTCTACGAGGACCGGCCCTGGGCATGCAGGATGTACCCCCTTAACACCGAAGGGGACGGGACCTATGATCTGGTCTCCAATGCGGAGAAATGCATG
The DNA here is from genome assembly GCA_020060215.1 of Deltaproteobacteria bacterium. The sequence continues at coordinate 2,405 of JAGVAP010000023.1, forward strand.
GGGCTGCAAGAGGAGGCCCGGTGGAAGATCCAGGATTGGCTTGAAGGACAGGGCATCCTGCCCTATGAGGAAATGAATGAGCTCCTCAGCACGATCACCATCCCCATGCAGGTCCACGAGAGCGAGATCGAGAACCCCCAGGTGGCCAAGATGGTCTTCATGTGCCTCTACAATGTGGACAAGTTCAAGGATTTCGTTTTCAAGAGTTCTTTCCTGGACCGTTTCGAGGTGGAAGAACCGGAGAGAATCGATCTCATCAGGGACAACGATGTCGAGCTCCTGAAGTTTGCCATGGACTGGATCAAGTTCGGGGTCTTCGGAGAGAAGCTGTTCTGGGTGAAAGAGGCCGCCCGTGGAAGATAGCGTTTCCAATCAGGTCTTCAGGCCCCTCCCGGGGAACTCCTTCCGGTTCAGGTGTTATCAGGAGATCGCCTGTTTCACGAGGTGCTGCGCCGCCCTTCGTCTTCAGCTTACCCCTTACGACATCCTGAGGATGAAGAACCGCCTGGGGATCCCCTCCGACGAGTTCCTGGAGAGCTACGGCGAGACCTTCTTTGAGGATCAGTCCCGCTTTCCGCTGGTGCGCCTCAGGATGCGGGAGGAACCTCCGAACAGGTGCCCTTTTGTCTCCCCTTCCGGATGCGCGATATATGAGGATCGGCCGGGATCCTGCCGGATATACCCCCTGGGCAGGGCGACCATGAAGCCGGGCGGCTCTGGAGGGAATACGAGGGAAAGGTATTTTGTGGTCCAGGAGGCCCACTGTCTCGGTTTCCAGGAAGACCGCGAGTGGTCGGTCGAGGAATGGATGGGAAGCGAGGGCATGGCCGACTACAACGCCATGAACGATCTCTGGCTCGAGGTCCTGACCTTCCCCAGGAGCCTGGGACCGGAAAAGGACGCCCAGCGAAGGATGCAGATGTTTTTCATGGGCTCCTACAATCTGGACCGATTCAGGCGTTTTGTCTTTGAAGGGCCGCTCCTCAGACGGATCCGGATCGAGCAGGAGCGGCTGGAGAGGATGGCGGCGGACGAGGTATCCCTTCTCCGGTTCTCCTTCGAATGGCTGAAATTCAGCCTCTTCGGTGAGCCGAGCCCTTATATAAAACCGGCATGATCATGAAGGTCTTTGGCGGAGCCCAAGGCGTATCGCCGAGGAGGTTGCTCAAAAAGGATGGGATACCAGGCGACCGCAGGCTCGACGAGTGAGGCGTACAGAAACGGTACGCCGCAACGAGGCGGGGCAAGGGCAACGACGTAGATGGGCCTTTTTCAGCAGCCTGCTAGTCATCCTCCGGTTTTCTCGGGCCTATATACCCTGCCAGGTTCTTGATGATCCGGTCGATCTCTTCGTTGTGCTGGCTCAGAAACCGGAACATGCGCTCGGACTTCGACCGGAGCACGGTCCCGTTGCCCTCGGCGATGTCCGCTGTCTTGATCAGTTGCCCATTCTGGTACAGATAGAGGATGATCGCATCGTCCGCATCGAGGGGCACGGCGAATTTCTTGTGGAGGTAGTCGAGCCAGTACCCGAACTCGTCCGGGTGTTCAAGGTGGTCCACGGGTACTCCCACCTCCATCCCCATGGCATCGAGAGCGCCGGGGCCACCGCCGGTTTCCCCCAGATGGGTCAGGACATGGGCCAGCTGGTGAATCAGGGTGGAGCCGTCGATGTCCGGCGAGATGGCCACATAGAGATGGTCCGGATCCGCTGCCTTTGTCTTATAGGGGTTGATGAAGACGCTCCCTCCCCTTCCCTCCTCGGCCTCCTGATGCCCGCTGCCCAGGAACCCGAGTCCTGCATACTCCTTCAGGTCCACGAACTTGATCCCGACCCGCTTCCCTGTGAGTCCTTCGATGTCCAGTTGATCGGCGATTTCCCCGGACTTCCCATAGGCCGCCGGGGGAAGCGCCGTGATCCTCCTGCCCATCTCCTCGACCGAGGGCTCGGAGGAACCATCCACCGGGATCTCATGCTCCCTTCCCCAGTGGCATTTCTTGAACTTCCTGCCGCTCCCGCAGGGGCAGGGGTCATTTCTTCCGGGTCTTTTCATCCGAGTCAAGTCCTTCCGCCACAAAGACACAAAGACACAAAGAAAGGCATAATCTCTTCTTCGTGTCTTAGTGACTTCGTGGCCGATCTTTCTCTCAATCCTCCAGGATATGATCCTTGAGGGCCTCGTTGGACCACACGGGTAACGGACCGCCTGCCCCCGTCTTCGGGTTCATACGATGGCGGTAGGAGGCCTTCACCCCCTGTTGATCCATCATCCAGTCCCAACCTCTGACGAAATAGCAGCATTCATCGTTGAAGCATACCCAATGAAACTCCGTGTCCCACGTGGAATCGGTGGGGGTTTTCCACTTCTTCATGGCCGCCCCGCAATGGGGACAGCATGGCTTTTCCATTGAACTCATTTTCCTCATTCCAAAAAAAAAGTTTCTACAACAAATGCCACCAAGACACAAAGAGACCAAGAAAGACTTAGCGCCTTCGTGTCTTCGTGGCGAAATGACGGGTCGTTATGAAGCCGTTGTCTTTGCGCTCACCACCGGCTCCCTCGCCAACGCACCTGCACCGACCGGAGCGGTCGCCCTTGCGTACTCCTGCTTGACGCTGACCAGAAAGGCCACTACCGGACGGAAGGCGAGATGCGCCCATTTTGCAAAAGGCACTTCGAGCACGAGCATCGGCACTGCGACCATCAGGTGGACCACATAGAGGACATAGGTCGGCATCGGCCAGTCCAGGAGCCGGGTGAAATGGATCAGGATCCCGGTCAGGGTGGTCAGCTCCAGGAGGATCAGGAACATCCAGTCCGTCGAATGGGAGTTTTTGTAAGGGGCCTTGCTCTTCCGAATCCGGCCGATGAGCGCGTAGGTCGCTCCGTAGAACAGCGCGAAGGTGGCGTAGTATCCCAGGAGTCTCATGGGATGCCAAATGGGATAGTCCGGCAGGTTGTCTCTCTGGAAGGCGAGAAAATCCCAGGAGAGGCCGACCACATGGATTCCTCCGGCCAGGAATACGGCCACCAGGAGAAAGGCGGTGCTGTATCCCGTCATGATGAGGAGATGGACCAGCCACTGCATCTTGTCGGTGCATTCCCCGAATTTGCGCTGCGTCACGAAGTGGACTGCGAGCTGCCAGGCCTGCTTGATGTAGATCTGGAGCGGAATCTTGAAGACCAGATCGCCCATGACGAACTTCACGCAGCGCCAGGTGTTGCTCAACAGAAAGAAGGTCAGGATGGCCGCCATGATCATGTCCGCGATCTCGATGGCGGGGGCAGGCCACACGGAATTCAAAAAGGCATGCTCCATGTTGGGATTGCTCGACCGGAAAACGACCAGGGCGAGCCCGACCAGGATGGCCAGGATGGTCACCGCAAGCAGCTCGAAGGTCTCGGAGGTGTAGAACCTCCGGGCAAACCCGGTCCAGTCATACCTGGAGGTCAAGTACCTCCGCATGACCATCATGGTCTCCCCGGGGTCCGCCCCCCTCGGGCACCGGTCCGAGCAATCCCCGCAATAGTAGCAGAGCCAGGGCTCAGGGCTCTTCACGATGCGGTCCGTCAGACCCATCTGGACGTACTTCATGAACTTCCTGGGAAACGCGTTGTCGGGGGTCGAAAGGTTGCAGACGGCCGTACAATTGCCGCATTGAAAGCACTTGTTGGCGTCCTTCAACCCGAAGTGCTTCAGCTCTTGCATGAGATTGGGATCTACCTTGACACTCATCCTTCATTCCTCCTGATCAGGTCGCTCCTGCGGTGTCCCGCGCGGGCCTACCATCCCTTGAACGGATTGGCGCCGATTTCCACCAGCTTGTTTGCGAACTCGTCCAGCAGGGCAGGCAGAGTCGCATAATCCACAATCGAGACGTTCTCGAACCTCACCCGGTCCGACTCGAGGGCGAGCCGGTTCAGGGTCTCCGAGACCTTGCTCAGGCGGATGTTCGAGAGCTCGCTGCCCCGGATGAAGTGGCACTGGTAATCATCCCCGTGCTTGCAGCCCAGGAGGAACACCCCGTCGATCCCCTTGGAGAGGGCATCGGCGACCCAGACCAGGTTCATGGATCCCAGGCACCTCAAGGGGATCACCCTGACCCAGGCGTTGTAGTTCATGCGGTGGAGCCCGGCCATGTCCAGGGCCGGGTAGGCATCGTTCTCACAGGCCAGGACGATGATCCTCGGTTTTTCGGCATCCTCCTCCGGGACCCCGATGGCCTTGATCATGTTCCCGATCATCGGGACCGAGTAGTTCTTGAAGGAGATGATCCTCTCGGGGCAGGCGCCCATGCACACGCCGCACCTTCGGCACCGGGTCGGCTGGGGCATCGGGTTGGCCTTCTCGTCTTCGTTGATCGCACCGAAGGGACACTCCACCGTACACCGTTTGCACTGCGTACACCGCTGCATGGCGAATTCGGGATAGGTCAGATCACCGGCCCGCGGATGGACCGCGGCGCCACGGGAGGTCAGTTCCACGCACTGGATGGCCTTCATGGCCGCACCGGCGGCGTCCTCGAGGGCGCTCCCGATACTCATGGGCCGCCGAACGCATCCGGCCGCGTAGATCCCGGTCCGCCTGGTCTCGTACGGGAAGCAGATGAAATGAGAATCCGGAAAATCGTAGCGCAGGGCCGGCAGCTCGGGTCCCTGGCGGTATTCCAGGTTCAGCAGGTTCGAGCGCCGGATCACGTCCAGAGGAATGGCGAGTTCATCCTCCTTTTTCTCCTGCTGCTGTTGCCCGGGCTTGGGCTCTTGGTTGATGTCCGGGCCGACCGAAGTGACCGGTACCATGCCCGTGGCGAGGACGACCATGTCCAGGTCTTCCAGCACCACCTTTTCCCCCAGGAGCTCATCGTCCGCCGCTACGCTCAGCTGTTCCCCGACCACCTTCACCTCGGGATCCTGGCAGCGGATAAAGATCACCCCGCTCTCCTGGGCCTTGCGGTACAGATCTTCCGACTGTCCAGGGGTCCGCAATTCCTTAAAGACCACGTACACGTTCGCATTCGCGTTCTGGGCCTTGACCTGCAGGGCGTGCTTCACGCTTGCCGTGCAGCATACGCTGGAGCAGTAGGGGAGGTGTTTGGGATCCCTGCTGCCCGCGCACTGCAGAAAGGCCACATTCCCTACGTTCTTACCGTCGCTGGGACGGGCGATCGGCGCGCTCAGGAATTTCTCTTCGAAGATGGTATTGGTGATCACATTGGGAGAGGCCCCATACCCGAGCTTTGCGTCCAGCTTGGCAGGGTCATACGGCTGCCAGCCCGGCGCGAGCACGATGGCGCCGATATGGTGTTCGGCCTGGGTGCCGTTCTGCTTTACGGTCACCTTGAACACGCCCGGGCCCCCGGACGTCTTCTCGACGGTCGCCCCGGTATAGACCTTGATCCTGCCGTTCCCGGTCACTTCCGCAGCCAGATCGGAGACCAGGCTTTTCTGAAGCTCTTTATAGGGGCTCACGGCGATCTGTTTGACCTTCTTCTGAAAGCCGCCGAGTTCCTTCTCCTTCTCGACCAGGACAACGGAATAGCCGGCCTTGGCCGCCTCCAGGGCGGAGGTCATCCCCGTCAGCCCTCCTCCGACGACCAGGATATCCTTGGAGATCTCCTGCTCGGGTTTGTACGGCGCGGGGAGCTCCATGGCATTGACCTTGGCCAGGGCCATGCGGAGGTAGTCCTCGGCCATCATCTGCGTGTCCTCGGCCCCGGCAGGCTGCGACCACGCGACCTGCTCCCGCAGGTTGACGCGATCGACGATGCAGTTCTCGAAGTTGAAGACATCGTACATGACCCTGGGGGAGCAGGCGCCGATCACGATGGTATTCACCCCGTCATCGGCGATATCCTTCCGGATCACCTCGGCCCCCTCCGGGCTGCACAAATAGCCGTGGCTCCGGCATACGGGCGCACCCTCCTCCGCCGCCAGACCGCTGAGCTGTTCCATGTTCAAAGCATCACCGATGCCGCATCCTGTGCAAAAGTAGACTCCAATCTTCTTATCCATTCGGGCTTACCTCCTCGCGACCGATTGAATGGCTTTTAGGGCAGCCGCCGTCCCGTCCTGAACGGACTCCTGAACCCCGGCAGGAACCCGGGAGCATCCCGCCGCATAGATCCCGGCTCCGGCCTTCTGAGAGGCCACAAAGCCGTAGTCGTCATAGGGAACGCTCACGGGCAAAGGGTTGACGGAGGTATTGGGCTGCATCCCGGTCGCCAGCACGGCCATGTCCACCGTGATCTCCTGGAGCGCCTCCTTCGTCGTATCCTCCACGCGCAAGACCAGAGCCTTCCCGCCGGCGTCCTGCGCGATCTTCGCCACCTTTCCCTTGAAGAATTCGATGTTCGTATTGTTCTTCACCTTGGTGTAGAAATCCTCCAGCCGATCCGTGGCGCGGATATCGATGAAGAAGATGTAGATCTTGGCATCCGGATACTGCTCCCGCACATAGGTGGCCTGCTTCATGGACGCGAGACAGCAGATCCCCGAGCAGAAGCCCAGATGATTCTGATCGCGGGAGCCCGCGCACTGGATGAAGGCCACGCTCTTCGGGGGCTGTCCGTCCGAGGGGCGGAGGATCTTGCCCTGCGTGGGGCCTGAATAGGAGGCCAGCCGCTCCATCATGACGTTCGTGATGACGTCGGGGTACTGGCCGAACCCGTAGGTATCCAGTTTACCGGCATCGTAGGGCCTCCACCCGGTCGCCCACACAATGGATCCCACCTTCAGATCCATGGTCCTCACCGGCATGTCGAGCTCAATCGCACCGTACGGACACGCCTCCTTGACCTTCTGCGCCTCCCCGCTCCTGACGAGTTCAGGGTCCAGGACGTAGCGCAGGGGATAGGCCAGGTCATGGGGCAGGTAGGCGGCCTTCATCTTGCTCATGCCGTAATTGAAGGGGTTCTCGACCTCCATCGTGCACGCCTCCGCGCACTTCCCGCAGGCCGTGCATTTTTCGTTCACATACCTGGGGTTCAACTTGATGGAGACATCGAAGCTCCCCTCCTGACCGGAGACCTTCTCCACCTCGGCCAGGGTGAAGAACCGGATTCTCGGGTTCTGCCGGATCCGGCGGAAGTTGATCTCCAGCCCGCAGTATGGAGGGCAGAGCTTGGGGAAATAGTGATGGAGCTGCGTCACCCTGCCGCCCAGATAGGAATTCTTCTCCACAATGTACGTGTCGTAGCCTGCTTCGGCCGCTTCAATGGCCGCAGTGAGACCGCTCATTCCACCGCCGACCACCAGGACACTTTGTGTCTCTTTGGTTGCCATGCTCATCCTCCTCGATAGATGAAATATTCACAAACTCCTTCGGACCGGTGCCCCGGACAAGCTTGGCTTGCCCGTGAAAAGGAGTCCCCTCTCATCAGTTCTTCGTGTACCTCAGGCAAAACCATCCGGCCTGAGGATCTCAGTTCTGGTGGAAGAGAATAGATCGATATTCGTCAGGGCAGTGTAGGAGGTTTGACCTACACGCAACAGGCGTGTCAAACCATTCACCGTGAACGATGGATGACCAACTCAGGAGGGCCGCGGCATCGGCTGCGCCCTCCTGTTTCTTATATGATCGTGTACTTCGGCCCCCCGCCCCCTTCGGGTGGCACCCACGTGATGTTCTCATAGGGATCTTTGATGTCACAGGTCTTGCAGTGCACGCAGTTGGAGAAGTTGAGCTTCATCTTCGGCTTCCCGCCGCCTTCCTCCACCTCCATCTCGTAGACGCTGGCCGGGCAGAACCGGAGGCAGGGGTTCTGATATTCCCGGGTGCATTGACCATAACAGAGATCGAGATTCTGGATCTTCAAGTGAGGCGGCTGCTTCTCCTCATGGGTCGCCCCCGAGTAATAGACGTCCGTCTGCTTGTCGAAGGTACGCTCACCGTCAAACTTGATGTTCCCCTTCTGCTCTTCGCTGGGGGATTCCGTTCCGTAGAGATCGGCGGTCTTCTTCAAATGCGTGTGGTCGGGATGGGCGCTCAGTCGGGCCTTGAAGATCCTGCCACCCAGTATATATTGGAGACCGGACTTGAACAACCCCCACCACATCCCTTTTTGAAAGGCCTGGTGAAAATTGCGGGCCCGATGCAGTTCCTTCCCGATGTAGCCTTCAAAGACATCGGACTCATACCTTTCGAACTGTCCCTTCGAGTAGTCCCCTTTCAGCATGGCCTGAAAGATCGCTTCAGCGGCGAGCATGCCGGACTTCATGACCACGTGGATGCCCTTGATCTTCTGGCTGATGAAGAGGCTGGCCGAATCCCCGACGATCAACCCTCCGTCGAAGACCAGTTTCGGGACCGAGAACTTCCCGCCCACCGGCGCCGTCTTGGCCCCATACTGCACGATCTTGGCGTCCTTCAGCAGGCCCGCCACGAAGGGATGGAGTTTGAATTTCTGGAATTCGCGATGAGGATCGAGATAGGGGTCGCCATAATCGAGTCCGGTGAGGAGGCCGACGGAGACCTTGTTCTCCCGCATCCCGTAGATGAATCCGCCCCCGTAGGTGTTGCTCTTGAGAGGGTACCCCATGGTGTGGATCACGTCCCCCGGCTGGATCCTGCCTTCCGGGACTTCCCAGACCTCTTTGACGCCGACCACGTAGGTCTGCGGGTTCTTCCCCTCGTCCAGGCCGAACCTGCTGATCAGGGTCTTGGTCAGACTCCCTCTCGAGCCTTCTCCGAACACGGTGACCTTGGCGTGCAGATCGATCCCCGGTTCGTAATTCGATTTCTTCTTGCCGTCGGCATCGATCCCCTTGTCCCCGGTCCGGACGCCGATCACCCGATTGCCGTCATAGAGGATCTCGGTCCCTGCGAATCCCGGGAAGATGTTGACCCCCGCTTCCTCGACCTGGGCACCCAGCCATTCGGCGAGCCTTGCAAGAGAGACCACGTAGTTGCCGTGGTTGTTCAACGGAGGGGGCGTGATGGGTGCCTTGATCCTCCCTCCCTTGGTCATGAAACAGACCTCTTCCCTCTTGACCTCGGCCTCCAGCGGCGCGCCCTTTTCGAGGAAATCGGGCACCAGTTCCCTAAGGGCCACCGGATCCATGACCGCCCCTGAGATCGCGTGCGCGCCCACATAGGCCCCCTTCTCCAGGACGGCGATCATCACTTCATCCAGCTTCTTTCCCCCGCCCTCCTTCTCCACCTTATCGTTGTGCCGCTTGATCAGATTGGACAGATGCAGCGCTCCGCTGAGGCATGCAATGCCGCCTCCGACAAAGAGCACGTCCACTTCCATGACTTCATGCTCTTCCATTCCCGGGGTTCCTCCTTGAAGATTCAGCCTAGACAATATACTGATTGGCCCGGCGTTCGAACAAACACCAAAAAAGGGGTTCCCCCCTCCTCCGGCGTAAGCCCAAGATATTGGATATAGCGCGTATTATGGTTGGAAATCAGACTTTTGTCTATAGCATATCCCCGAAAAGGTGTGCAACACAAATTTGGCTGGAACCATGGAATAATGGAATGGTGAAGTGATGTCTCTAGGGTAGAGAACCGGAATATTGGAATACTCGAATGGTGGAATGATGGATCTAAGAGACTCAAACACGCCTTACTGGCATTCGTCTCCCTTCACTCGATTTTCTCTCCGATATTCCACCACTCCATCATTCCAATGTTCCGTCACCCGAAAAAAACCCCGGCTGCGCCGTGAGCGCAGCCGGGGTTCTCAAAACAGAAAGGGTTATGGTTTAGGCACCCGGAAGGGTCCAGATGTCCTTCTTCAACATGTTCCACTGGCCGCTCTTGGGATCCCACTGACAGTTGACAAAGCACTTCCAGTTCTTGTCATCCATCTTGGGGGTGTCGGCCCTGAAGTAGTAGCCGGGCCACCGGGTCTCTTCCCTGAACAGGATCGACCGGATGTGGGCCTCGGCCTGCCATGTCCTCTGGTTGTTCTCCCAGACCCTCATCAGCTCGTGGAGGTCACGGGCCGCCATCTTCTGGGAATCTTCCTTCAGCATGGCCATCAGCTCCAGACCCCTCTCGCAAAGGGCCTTGCTGGTCTTGAATCCGGAAACCACACCACCCGCGTACTCGTCCATCAGCTTCTGCAGCCGATGCAGGTACTGCCTGGGGACGATGTAGTTGGTGTTGACCTCGGGGTCCGTGGTCTCTTTGCTGTGCTTCTCCCACAGATCCAGGGGCAGGAGGATCTTGGCCTTCAGCTTTTCCACCTGGGCCGCGTCGACCTTGGGCTCCTGGCCTTTCTCAAGGATGTACTTGACGGCCGCCTTGCCGGCGATCCTCCCCTCGGTATGGGAACCGGAGGAGAACTTGTGGCTGGAGGCGCCGGAGCCGTCGCCGATGGCAAACAGCCCTTCCGCCGTGGTCATGTTGGCATAGCCCCACTTGTACGGGGTCGGCAGGTCTTCGGGACCGCTCACCCATGCACCGGAGGCGCCGGAATGGGATCCGATGAAGTACGGCTCGCAGGCCGCGATCTCGGAGTGCTTCTCTTCCGGCTTCACGTTCAGGGCCGCCCACAGAATGGCCTGGGAGATCGTCATATCCAGGAAGTCTTCCCACGCCTCGCTCTCCAGTTCCTTCATCTTCTTCTTGAAGGCCTTGGGATCGTCCTTGTACTGAGCGGCGATGTTCTGGATGGCCTTGTCGGTCTCCATGTAGAGCGGACCAAAACCCGCTTCCACGTCCAGCATGCCGAGGTAGTTCCTCAGGTTGGCCGGGATCGGCTTGGCCAGTCCGTAGGGAGCCCAGTTCTTCAGCTCGTCCACCCTCACTTCCATGTAGTTTCCTGCTACGGCGCTCACCGCCGCGGACTTGAACAGGAGGAACCACGCGCCGACCGGACCGTAGGCATCCTTGAACCGGACCGGGATGAAGCGCACTTCCTGGCAGGTCATCTCGGCGCCCGCCTGGATGGTGAAATAGGCGCTGGAGCCGGAGTTGAACGGGGGATACCAGGAGCGGCCGAAGCCCTCACCGACCGAGCGGGGCCTGAACACGTGCACCGCGCCGCCCATGCCGGCGATCACGGCCTTGGCCTTGAACACGTAGAACTTGTTCTCGCGGGTGCTGAAGCCCACCGCGCCCACGCAGCGGTTGCCGTCCATGAGAGGATCGACGATGAACACCCTCTCATAGATCTCGCCGCCGGCCTCGGCCAGGGCGTTCTTCGCCGCCTCGGCAATGAGGATCTTGTAGGACTCGCCGTTGATCATCAGCTGCCAACGGCCTTCATGGACGTACTTGCCCTTCTCGTCCTTCCAGATCTTGAGACCCCACTTCTCGAACAGGTGAACCGTGGAGTCCACGTGACGGGCAATGTTGTACACCAGGTCCTCTCGGGAGATCCCCATCAGGTCCTGGCGGACGTACTTGACGTAATCCTCGACGGTGTTCTCGCCGTCTCGGATACCGACGTACTGATTGATGGCCGAAAGCCCCATGGCCACGGCACCGCTTCTGTCCAGGGCCGCCTTGTCGACCAGCACCACCTTCAGGCCTTTCTTTTTGGCCCAGTAGGAAGCCTCGGTCGCGGCGCCGCATGCTGAGAACCCTCCACCCAAGATCAGGAGGTCGCTCTTTACTTCCACCGTTTCAAAATTCGCCATAACAATACCTCCTTATCCCTATTTTACAGTGGGGACTTCCTTGAGTCCCAGTGATTCCGGCTCCGTTGCAAGGGCCGCGCTGTTGAGATCATCATGGGTCGCATAACCGCCCGTAGGTTTGGCGGAACCTTCCGGTGTGGTCCTGGTGGGGAACTTGAACCGCTTGATGGAACCGTCCCTGAACTTCACCGTCCACATGATGTCCTCGGAGCCCCTGAGCGGCGTTGCGCTGGCGCCCATCGGGACGAAGTCCGCATAACCGCGAACATCCATGGCCTGCTGGGGGCAGATCTTCACGCAGCACATGCACTCCCAGCACATCTGAGCATCGCGGTTGTAGGCCTTCATTCTCTCTTTGTCGAGAACCATGAGGTCATTGGGGCAGATATACATGCAGGCGGTCTTGTCCTGCCCCTTGCAACCGTCACATTTCTCTACCATCACATAGCTTGGCATATACACCTCCATCATGAATTAGAAGATTAATGGAATCAGACATCGGTTCTTTGAAAGTCTCGTTTTCAGCTGCACCCCCTTTCCATCATTGGTTGGCGCTTGGACAGCATCCGGCGCATTGAGGTTCACCTCTTGCGGCCTTCACCTGTGGGAAGGCCCCCTTCATGTTACTTCTTTTTGACGTCGCCCGTGGCGGCGCCATGGAGCTTGATCTCCACCTTCTTGTCCAGCTTCTGGTAATATTCCGTAAGGACGGCCGCGACCTCGGCTCTGGAGAACTCGACCGGGAGCTTGCCGCCTTCGGAGAGGGTCTTACGCACCATGGTCCCGGAGAGCATGAGTCTGTCTTCCTTCTTGTGGGGGCAGGTCCTCATGGAGGCCATGTCGCCGCACTTGTAGCACCAGAAGGTCCAGTCGATGTTCAGGTTCTGGCACTTCAACCCGCCTTTGGGGATCTGGTCGAAGATCTTCTGCGCGTCAAAGGGGCCGTAATAGTCGCCGACACCGGCATGGTCACGGCCGATGATCATGTGGCTGCAGCCGTAGTTCTGGCGGAAGACCGCATGGAGAAGGGCCTCTCTCGGGCCGGCGTACCGCATCTCCATGGGGTACCCGCCCTGAACGACGGTCCCCTTCACGAAGTAGTTGTCCACCAGCACCTGGATGGCCTTGACCCTCACGTCCGCCGGGATATCCCCTTCCTTGAGCTTCCCCACCAGCTGATGGATGTAGACGCCGTCCATGACCTCAACCGCGATCTTGGCCAGGAACTCGTGAGAGCGGTGCATGGGGTTCCGGAGCTGGAGGGCCGCCACGCGTTTCCAGCCCAGTTCCTCGAAGATCTTCCGGGACTCGGCGGGCCGATGGTACAACCCCTTGAACTGCTCGGGATAGTAGCTCTCGCTGATGACCTTGATGGGCCCCGCCAGGTTATACTTCCCCTGGGCCATGACCTTCTGCACCCCCGGGTGCTCCTTGTCCGTGGTCTTGAAGACCGACTGGCATTCATGTTCCTTATCAATGGTGTACTTCTCGGAGACCTTCATGGTGGCGATGATCGTCCCGGTCTCCTCGTCCACGAGCGAAAGCTCGTCGCCGGCCTTGATCCCTTCGTCATCGGTGGAAACGGTGATCGGGATGGGCCAGAAGGTCCCGTCGGCCATGGTATACTTGTCGCAGACCCCCTGCCAGTCCGCCTTGGTCATGAATCCGGTAAGGGGGGTGAAGGCCCCGATGCCCATCATGATGGCATCCGAGGTTTCACGGGTGGTGATCGTCAACTTCTTCAGGCCCTGGGCCTTCTTCTTTTCCGCCTCCAATGCAGACCCTTCCAGGAGCAAGGGCATCAGTTTCTCTTGTTTCCCATGAGGTGCTATAAGATCCGACATAAGTGATCCTCCTTTTCTGGTTCGCGTTTTGAGGTCCGATGTAGCCAAATCGATTTTCCCCCGGTCCGATGTGCGACCTCGTTGATCACGAAAGGGCGTAGATGCAAGGGAATCGATCTCAAGGCAGGTGGATATATGTTCGAAACTGCAGCCCGCAATGAAAAACCCGCTTCCGGAGCCATGTCAAGGCGAGGCCAAATTGGTCCGTATTCAAATGCAAGGACAAGCAGTTATCGTTTCTCCTCCTCTTTTCGGGCAAAAGGATTCTCGTGGCACAAAAGAGTTCACTTCAGCGTAAGTGACCTACGCTTCACCCTTCCGAGCTCGGGTCGTTTCGTCTTAGTTTTTTCTATGCGAGAGAACCTGGTATGAAAAGGCTACATTGTGTCGAAAGCCGTAATCTATTTCCAATTTTCCTCGGGTGTCAAGCAAAAACGAACCATCCTGCTGAACATTGCGGCTTCGATTACTATGTTTTTCTTTTTCAATCTCAACGTTTTCTGTATACCCCAACAGCCGGGAGGCGTGCAAGAAAATCGGTGTCGTGAATCGTCCTTTTTGAATACCACCGAGGATACCATGAAAATCGTTTTAGTCGGATCCGGTACCGGCGTTCCCCTGGTGGACAGGGGTTCGCCATGCATCCTTTTCACGGACGAGAGGGAGTACACCCTTTTCGACCTGGGCCCAGGTGCCCTGCGGCAGCTTTTGCGCATCGGGGTCCCCCATGAGAGGATCGACCGCATTTTCTTCACCCACTTCCACCCCGACCATACTGCAGATCTGGTCCATCTCCTTTTTGCGACGAGGAATCCGCCGGTCCTGGAGACGAGAAACCCTTTCCTGCTGTCCGGGGCGGAAGGGTTGAAGGACTTCGTTGCGAATCTGCAGAGGGCGTACGGCAAGTGGTTGAAGATTCCGGACAGTATCATGGGGATCGACGAGCTGCAGGTTTCAAGACCGGACAGGAGGAATTTCGGCGGCTTCACGCTCTTCAGCCAACCCCTCCGGCACACCCCCAACAGTCTCGCCTATCGAGTGGAAGACGGGTCCGGCGCAAAGATGGTCTACTCAGGAGACACCGGGTACTCCGAGGAACTGATCGATTTTGCCGCCGAGGCCGATCTTCTCATCCTGGAGTCCTCCTTCCCCGAGCAGAAGAAGGTCGAACATCACCTCACCCCCGCCCTGGCCGGGCGGATCGCCGCCCGAGCAAAGGCGAAAAAGCTCCTGCTCACCCATTTGTACCCCGAGGTGCTGGCCACGGACATCGCAGGGCAGTGCCGGCTCGAGTATGAGGGCGAACTGATCATCGGACGGGACCTGCTGCAGCTGGAGCTGGGGCAGGCGGAAGTTGAGAAGATGAGAAGTTGAGAGGATGAGAAGTTGAGTAACTGAGAAGAGAAGATGAAAAGATGAAGGCAAGATTCGCTGTTGTAAAAAGTCGAATCACGCGTACCTGTCATTTCGATCGAGGCAGAAATCTGATCGTTCATGTTCAGGCCCCCCGCTCCGCTCGAAATGACAGCATAGGGCGACTCTCAACTTCTCGTCCTCTCAACTTCTCAACTTCTGCTTTTCTTAGAAGCTCCGCTCGACCAGATAGCTGTTCAGATCGAAGAGGGCCTTCCTGAAGGGGCCGTCGGGGAAGAAGAGCAGGAAATCGTCCGCCTTCGCGGCAAACTCCCGGGCCTCGGCGCGGATCCTGTCGTGGACACCGCTGTCCCTTACCCGTGAGATCATTTCCAGGTAGTCCTCCGCCATGGCCTCGCCGCTGCGAAACCGCTCCATGAGCCGCTCCACCTCAGCGCGGTCCATGCCCTCCAGGGCGTAGATCAGGGGAAGGGTGATCTTCCCCTCCCTCAGATCTTTCCCCACGGGCTTTCCGAATTCCTCTTCAGAGGAGAAATAGTCCAAGAGATCGTCCATCAGCTGAAAAGAGATACCGAGATTCAGGCCATAGCCGCCCAGGCTGTGGACCGCATCCTGTCCGGCGTCCGCCACGACCCCCCCGCAGCTGCAGGCGGCGGCGATCAGCTCTGCGGTCTTGGAGGTGATGATTTCCATGTACTGCTCTTTGCTGAGATGCCAGTCATGGGTGTGGTCGAGCTCAAGAAACTGTCCCTCGACCATCCGGAGCGTAGTCCTGCTGAGGATCCTCATGAGCTCGGGTTTGTCCACCTCCAGGGCGATGGCCGAGGCCCTGGCGTAAAAATAGTCCCCCCCCAGGATCGCAGCCGAATTTCCCCAGACGTGGCGGGCGGCCGGCTTTCTCCTCCGGACCTCCGCGTTGTCGAGCACATCGTCATGGAGAAGAGAGGCGGTATGGATGTATTCGAAGACAGAAGAGTAGAAATACCTCTTCGGACTTTGATACCCGCATAACTGCGATGAAAGAAGGAAGAGCAGCGGCCGAAGTCTCTTCCCCTTGCCCAGTATGGAGTGGACACCGATCTCCCTGATCAGGGGAATCGTGGTGTCCAGCGGCTCAGCCAAAGCCTGGTTGATCGCTTCAAAATAGGTATCGAACTGACTCAGGAACCCTCGGTCCAGATCCATCGTTCCAATCCGCCGAAACCGTACGATCCCCTCGTGGAGCGGCCGAAGAGGGGATGAGAATAATCAGCAACTTAGCCAGTGTAAACGGTACCCCTTTTCTTGTAAACCAAAAAGATAGGGTCCATCTCATACAATCTCCCCGATGAGATCGTATACATGGGACCTTCGGATGTGCACCCGGGCGATCCCGCCGACCACGCCGACGCCCTTTCTGATGAGTACCTGCCCGTCCACTTCAGGCGCCATGGTGATGGTTCTCCCCTTCAGGAGGAGATCCGTTTCCTCGCTGACGCCCTCGACAAGCACGGGCACGACGGTGCCCACAAGGGACCGGTTCTTTTTTGCGGAGACTCCGGCCTGGGATCTCATCAGCCGTTTGCGGCGCTCATGAGCGACCTCTCGCTCGACCCTGCCGCCCAACCTTGCGGCCGGAGTTCCCTGCTCGGGGCTGAAGACGAAGACACCGAGGTGGTCGAAGCATGCCCACCGAACGAAGCTCAGCAGTTCCTGGAAGGCCTCCTCCGTCTCGCCGGGAAACCCCACAATGAGGGTCGTCCTGATCGCGAGCAGTCGCTTCCTCCTCCTGATCCGGTCCAGCAGAAGCCATGGCGACTCGCGGCCGTTCCCCCTCCCCATCTCTTTCAGGACCCGCGGGTGCACATGCTGGATGGGGATATCCAGGTAGGGGCAGATCCGCTCTTCCTGCTCCATGAGATCGAGGAGCGATTCGGAGATGCGGCCCGGGTGGGCGTACATCAACCGGATCCATGCCAGGTCCTCGATGCCGAGCAGCGCCTCCAGAAGATCCTCCAGACGGTTTCCCTTTCCCAGGTCGCTCCCGTACATGGTCGTATCCTGGGCCACCAGGTTGACCTCCACAACGCCGCGGCCGACCATCCGCTCCGCCTCTCGCACGATCGATTCGAGGGGCCTGCTCCTGAAACCGCCCCTGATCCCCGGGATCGTGCAATAGGTGCAACGATGGTTGCAGCCTTCGGCGATCTTGAGATAGCCGCTGTAGAAGGGGAGGGTGCCTACCCTGGGGGTCTCATGGTCTCCGAGGAACCCCGGCGCCCCCAGGAGGAAGGTGGGAGACCGGCCTGAAACCATCTCCCCGATCCGGAGGATCTCGCCTGTGCCGATCCAGCCGTCCACCTCGGGCAGTTCACGGGCGAGCTTGTACCCGTAGCGCTGCACAAGGCAGCCGACCACATACAGCCCCTTCAGGCACCCCCTCTTCTTCTCCCGGGAGACATCGAGGATGGCCTCGATCGCCTCCTCGACCGCGTCCTGAACGAAACCGCAGGTGTTGATCACCGCGATGTCGGCGTCCCGGAGGTCCTGCACGACCATGAAGCCGTCTCGCGTGAGGAGGCCGAGGATGTGTTCGCTGTCCACGCGGTTCTTGGCGCAGCCCAGGCTGATCAGGAACACCTTGGCGGGAGGATGTCCAATGTCCAATGTAGGATTTCCAGTGTCCAACTTATGGTGCTGCCTTCAAACTTATGGTGCTTCCTTCATCGGACGGTCTCGTCAAGAGGTCTTCATCCCGGTTCACCGGGATGACGACTGAGGGTTGGACACTGGACATTCTGCATTCGACGCTGCACATTCCCCTAGAGCCCTCCCTGGCGCAGCAGCCTCCCGGGGTCAAACTGATTCAGTGTATCCGTAAAGACCTCCGTGACCACCTCGTCGGCCTGTTTATACCCATACAGCTTCAACCGTTCAGCGTTCCCGCTAATGGTCTGGGTTGCCAGGATCCTGCCGTCCTTGATGAGGCGCGCCTCGTAGGCCATGGCAAAACGCCACTTCCTGTCCACCAGATCAAGAAAAAAGTCCTTGAGCAGGATAGAGATCTCGGGGACCCCCGGCCTTTTCTCCGAAGAGACCTCCAATCCGGCCTGTTTGATCCTCCTCTCAAGCCCCTCTCGGAGAAGCATAGGCAGCTCGAAGACGCCGACCCCCATCCCTTCCTCATCGCCTCTCTTGACCGCAAGGGCGAGGGATACGGGTGAACCGCCGAAATCCTTACGGGCGCCCATGCCCAGTATCTCACGGCCCGGCTGCTGTTCCTCTATGGTCAGGAAAACGGGCGTGCCCCTGTACTGTCCCGCCGGGGGCAGTCGGTAGGTGACGGTCAGCCGTGGAATCGTCGCACACGAGATGATCCCCAGGAGTAAGAAGAGAACGGCCCCTCTCTTGAACAGCGCTCCCATGATCCGATCCATTTCCCATCCTCCAGTGATGATAGTAGGAACTAAGAAGTAAGCAGTATGCAGTGGTGAGGATACAAGATACAAGATGCAGGTTGCAGGATACAAGATAGAAAAAGTAAAAGAACATGCAGGGAGGATGAACGAGGTTATCCGGGGGCGATTCCTTGGATGAAGAGCAGGTTCGGAAGGGGTTCCTCGGGATGGAGAGGCCTCGCATTTTCCCCAAGATCTCGGACCCCGGATCTGTGTTCATCCTGGATCCTGCATCCTAGATCCTGGATCCTCTAAGATGGGATTCCCCACTTGCGCGCCCTCTCCGGACTGGACATCTCCCATACCTCGCGGTGGAGTCTCTCCATCTGGTCCGGATCGTAGAGCAGTTCCCTCTTCTCCTTTGCGCTCAAGACTTCCGGGCCGCCTGCGAGGACCCGCTCCCGCATCTTCCAGCGCCTCCGTGCAATCTCCGGGGACACCTTTCTCTCCCGCCGGAGCAGGGCCCGATGCAGTGCATTGACCGCAGGGTCCACGACGGCGCGCACGAAGCCGGGTTTCTCCCCGAATGGGATCGACCGCCGCGCACTCTCATTCCTTTTCATGGCCGCAGCGAGGTCGGTCAGTTCGGCAGGGATCTCCACCTCCTCGGGAATGATGAAGAGCCCCATCTTCCGGAGCGTCCTCCCTGCGCCGGCCCTGCTGGACCAGACCGATAGGGGGATGGAGAGGAGCAGAGGGACGATAATCGGCGTGTTCCACCAGAAGAAGGAGCGGTTGTAGAGAAAGAGCGCCCCGCCCCAGACTGCAGCCAGCAACGTCCCCGGCCAGTGAAACCGCACGGCTTCGCCCCACCCGGTTCCGAGTTCGGCCCTCTGCTGTGCACCCCAGCTGACCTGCCTCCCCAGGAGGGTGACAAAGACAAATTTGGCGTGAAAAAGCATCCGGATCGGTGCAAAGAGCATGGAAAAGAGCACTTCCGCCGCAACGCTGACGGCCATCCGGCGGAATCCCCCGAAATGGCGGGCGCCCCTTTTGAATGCGACGACGAGGACGCTCAGCACCTTCGGCAGGAACAGGAGCAGCGCCGTCGTAGAGAGCAAAGCGAGGGCCCAGCGGGGGTGCCAGACCGGCCATTCCGGAAAGAGGCTTCGCCCTCCGGGGAAATAGACCGGCATGCGAAAGGCCTCGGCAATGGCCTCTGCAGAGCTGAGGCTGATGAACAGGAACCAGAGCAGAGCCGAAATGTAGGACATGGCCCCGTGGAGGAAGAGCGCCCGATGCGCGGAGAAGAGTCCTCGCGTGAAGAGGAGGCGGATGTGCTGGAGATTGCCCTGGCACCACCGGCGGTCTCTCTTCAGCTCCTCCAGAAGGGTCGGCGGCACCTCTTCGTAGCTGCCGGGAAGGTCATACGCAAGCCACACCTCGTAACCCGCCCTCCTCATGAAGGCCGCCTCCACAAAGTCGTGGCTCAGGATAAAGCCGCCCCGCGGGGGTTTGCCCGGGAGCTTGGGCAGGCCGCAGTGTTTCATGAAGGGCTCGGTTCGGATGATGGCATTGTGCCCCCAGAAATGGGAATCGCCCAGCTGCATGAAATGGAGCCCGGCCGTGAACATGGGACCATAGGCATGATTGGCAAACTGCTGGGCCCTGCCTAGGGGGGTCTCCCGATTGACGGCGGAGGGCGACGTCTGGAGGATACCGACCTGGGGATTCCCTTCCATGACCTCCACCATCCGGACGAGGGTGGATCCGGCCATGACGCTGTCCGCGTCGAGCACCGCCATGTACCTGTAGTTTTTCCCCCAACGCCTGCAGAAGTCGGCGATGTTCCCGCTCTTGCGCTTCAGGTTCACCCGCCGGTTTCGATAGAAGACCCGGTTGAAGGACCCCAGAGACCGGCAGAGCTCCGCCCACGCGATCTCCTCTTCCGCCCACTTGTCCGCGTCCGAGGTGTCGCTCAGGATGTAGAAATCGAAGCCCTCCAGGCGCCCTGTCTTCTCCAGCGACCTGTAGGTGGCCTCCAGCCCTGCAGTGACCCGCCACACATCCTCATTGGCGATCGGCACGAGGATGGCCGTACGCGCAGGTCCTGCAGGGGGCGCGCTTCCCTCCGCCCTGCGGGTGATGGCATATCGGTCGTATCCCCTCGCCAGGATCCAGACCCCGCTCAGCGCTTCCCAGAACCCGATCGATACCCAGCCGAACAGGGCGGCGAAGACGGCGACCATGGCCATCTCGAGATAGGACGCCCCTCGATGGGGGAGGATTCCGGCCATGTAGGAAGTGGCGATGAAGGTGCTTGCAAGGATGGTGCAGAGGATGAGGATCCGGCGGAGTGCCGCAGCCCTTTCCCAGGACCTTCTTTTTTTTGCTGGATTCATCTTCCTTTTTGAAGAGGGACCCCCATGCCCAACCTCGAAGGCTCCTCAAGTCCCGTTTTGATCTCCGGCGCTCACAGTCGATCGGGCATCATGGAGCCGCGATTGAGGAGAGGCATGGATCTGGCATCGCGGGGCACACCCGCCTTCTCCGAAAGCTCCGGCCATGGGCATATCTTCCCGAACCGGTTCTCCTGTCCAGGGGGAAGGGCCGGTGCGATCCTCCTTTCCTGAAGGACCTTCCGGAGGGCCTGCATGGCTGCCGCCGCCGGAGGACCGTTTCCTCTCTCCACCTCTCCCCTTGCCCTGAGAAGGGCCTCGAGGGCCGCCTCCAGGGCTTCCACGCCGGGAATCCTGAGCAGTCGCAAATAGAGGAGGATCCTTTCCTGGCAGGCTTGCCATTCCCGGTCCGTGTCCCACCGCCTTTTGCCGGAGAGGTGTTGTGCTGGATTCATGGCTGGTAGGCGTAGCTCCATGTTTCCGTCAGGGCGTTCTCACCCATCTTGAGGAAGGCCCTCAGCTCGGATGCAGGTCTCTTGCCGGGAGGCATGACGCGGTCGATGGAGCCGGTCTCCTCAAAGCTGACCTGAAAGACCAGACGCCAGCCCTTGGTCACCCGATTCTTGTACAACTGCTGTTCGATCAGCTTGCCTTTGGAATCCACCGAAATCATGGCCGTAAGGGCTGCATCGGCCGGCAGCGATTCCAGACGACCGCCTTCGAAGTCGATCACAAACTTCCTGACCTTATCGCCCTTCCCCTTCGCGATCCTGGTGGACACCACATATCCGCCGGGCGGGCGTGCACTGCCCGGGAAATGCCAGTGCATCTTGTAGGAGTAGTTCACGGGCTCCCCCCTTGGGGGCATGCTCGCCGGCACCCACATGGCGATGATGTTGTCGTTCATCTCGCCTTCGGTAGGGATCTGAATGAGCTCCACCCTGCCCTCTCCCCAGTTCCCTGAGGGGGTGACCCAAAGACTCGGCCGGGTCTCGTATTTGGACTCAAGATCCTGGTAGTGATCAAAGACCAGGTCCCGCTGCAGGAGCCCGAACCCGGCGGGGTTCTGGACCTGAAAGGAGTTGATCTGCAGCGTGCGGGGATTCCTGAGCGGGCGCCAGAGCCATTCCCCGTGTCCCGTGGCGATCTGAAGCCCGTCCGAGTCGTGGACCTCGGGTCGGTAATCGTCCAACGGCCTCTGGCTCGTGGTCTCGCTATAGAAGAACATGCTCGTCATGGGGGCGATTCCGACCTTCTCCACCTTTTTTCTGAAGAAGAGGACGCTCTTCACATCCATGACCGTCTCGACGCCGGGCTGGATGGTGTAGCTGTATGCGCCCGCGACGCTGGCGCTGTCGAGCAGCGCGAAGACCACCACCTTGTTGGCCCCCGGAGCCGGCTTCACCAGCCAGAATTCCCGGAAGTAGGGGAATTCCTCACCGGTCGAGAGCGCGGTGTCTATGGCCAGACCTCTGGCGGACATGCCGTAGTTCTGGTTCTTGGCCACGGCACGAAAGTAGCTTGCCCCCAGGAACACGGCCACTTCATCGTAGTAATCGGGCGTGTTGATGGGGTAGTGTATCCTGAAGCCTGCGAATCCCAGGTCCGGAGGGATCTTCTCCTGGATGTTGTTCCTTCCGTAGTGGAACATGTCCCTGGAGAAGGGGACCTTATGCTCGCCGGAAGGGTCCACCACATTGATGTTCACCACCCGGTCGTAATAAAACCCCGGATGGAAGAACTGGACCGCAAATGGAAGCTTTTCCTTCCTCCAGAGGGCCTGCTCCGAATCGAAACGGATGTCCCGCCAGTCATCATAGTTCATCTTGGCCAGGAACTCGGGAACCTGCGGGGGGGGCTGGAAGGGTTTCTCGGAGAGCTGTTTCGCCTTGTCCGCCACGTTCTGGAAGCTGAATTTGTTCTTGGCGTGGGCACTGCGCTCGGGCAGCAGGAGAGCGGCAGCCGCGAGCAGGATGACCAGAACCGCGGACCTGAACAGTGCATCACTCGGCCGCGGAAGCCGTCCATTCGTCTTGACCCATGCTGTCGTGAATGAAGGTTCTTCACCCATGTCGGGAATGTCCTCGATCAAGCTGTCTGAATATACCAAAGCCCTGCGACAAATACAAAGCCCCTCCGTTTCGTCGCAGGTTGGTGAGGGGCTCCACAGGGGCATCCATTGCCCTCAGCGTGCAGAATTCTATCCGATTCTATCCATGAGTCAATCTGAATTCAACCCCGGGGTCCCGGCCCTTCCCCTTCAGAGACCCCCCATTCGGCGGGACGGTGAGGGTCCCTCCCCCCTTGGCGCCTTTTCAACTTTGTGGCCGGCCGGTTTTCTTCATCGACTGCAGTATGGATGCGAGTGATTCCTTCGTGTTCAGACCGGGATCATCGGTGACCTTCTCCATGAGCGCATCGAGGACCCGCCCCACCTGGGGGCCGGGGCTCAGATCGAGGATCTCCATGACCTTGCGACCGTCGACCGCGAGTTCCGGTTTGCTTTTCGGAAAGGGCGTGGCCAGGAGACTTTGCATCCTCTCCCTGAATTCCGAAAAAAGGCCGAGCTTCCGATCCACGACCCCGTGGGCAAGGAGGTCCGCTTCTCTGAAGGAAAGGAAGAGGGGGATGTTCTCTTCGCCCACCTTTCGGATGAACCGCCGCAAAGCCCCGTCGCTCCATTCCTCGCTGTAATCCAGGTCTCTCATGTGGTGGATGATCAGATGGGTGACACGATCGATCGTGTCGTTTCCGAACCGCAAACGCTCCATGATCTCCCGCGCAAGGCCTGCGCCGGCCTTGTCATGGCCGTAGAAGCGTATCTTGCCGGCGATCTTTTCCCTCACCCTCGGTTTTCCGATGTCATGGAGAAGCGCCGTAAGCCTGAGCAGGGGATCCGGTTCCACTCGATCCAGCGCCTCCATGGTATGCCGGAAGACCGTGAAGCGGTGAAACTCGGGATTCTGCCTCATGCCGACCCCCTCCAGCAGTTCGGGCAAGATGATCGCCAGAAGTCCCATCCTCTTCATGAGGAGGATGCCCGTGGACGGTTTGGGGCTGACCAGGACCTTCATCAGTTCATCCCTCACCCGCTCTTTGGCCGTCGAACCGAGCATGCACGCCATGGATTCCGCCGTCTTCCGAGTGGCGGAGTCGATGCGAAAACCCAATTCCGTCGCGAATCTCACACCCCTCAGGATCCTCAAAGGGTCCTCACGGAATCGATCTCCGGGATCCCCGACGGCCCTGACCAGCCTTGCCCCGATATCCCTCCTTCCTCCGAAAGGGTCCAGGATCCTGCCGCCTGCGGTGTGGAATGCCATCGCGTTCATGGTGAAATCCCGGTGAGAAAGATCCCCTTCGATACCTCCCCCGCCCAACCGTTCCGTCCTGAATGCGCTCACCTCGACGTTGCCCTCTCCGGAGACCAGGGTGACGGTCTCGTGTTTGAGGGAGAAGCTGTTCATGTCGTGAAAGAGCGTTGTGATCTCGTTGGGGCTTGCCGAGGTGGCAATATCCCAGTCGACCACGGGTCGACCCATGAGCAGATCGCGAACGGCCCCGCCCACGATATAGGCCTCGTATCCGGACGATCGAAGCCTGTGCAGGATGTCCCTGACCAGATCCGGAATCTCCATATCCGCTCCATACACCGCTTTCGTGCCGTCATGATGCAAAATCGGGCGCGGGTTTTCAATGGAATCTTCCAACAAGAACCCTGTTCCCTCCAACACGGGATTCGGCTATGATGACACTCCGACCACCCGGTAGGCAGCGGCTTTTCGTTATCGAAAGCAAAGCCCCATGGCCAACCCCCTTCGTGTCCATCGAAAGGCGGTCCCGCGTGAAGAGAATCCTGGTCACCGGCGTGAGCGGCCTTCTGGGCTGGAACATCTGCCGAAGCATTCCACTTCAGGAGTGGGAGGTCTTCGGCACCTGTCTCACGAACGAGGTGAGGCTTCCCGGTATCCAGGTCCTGAGGAGGGACCTGAGGGAACGCGCTGCAGTAGAGAGGCTTCTCCAGGAGGTCAACCCGGACGCGCTCATTCATGCGGCGGCGGTTTCCGATCCGGAATACTGTCAGGTCCACGGGCTCGAGACTCAAGGGGTCAATGTGGAGGGCTCTGTGCGCCTGGCACGATTCTGCCGCGAGCGATCCATCCCTTTTCTCTTCACATCCAGCGACCTCGTATTCGACGGGCTGGATCCCCCCTATCGTGAAGAGGATCCGGTCTGTCCGGTCAGCCGGTATGGGGAGCAGAAGGCGCAGGCCGAAGAGGAGATCCTCGCGGCCTTCCCGGACGCAGCCGTCTGCAGGATGCCGTTGATGTTCGGGATCTCCGGGTCCGGGAACAGGGGGATCCTTCCCCTCCTGAGGGCCATGAGGGAGGGCACGCCCGTCCGGCTGTTCGTGGACGAGCACAGGACCCCGATCAGCGCAAGGGCGGCCTCAGAAGGCATCCTTGCCGCCCTTGGAACCGCAAAGGGGATCCTGCACCTGGGTGGGCCTGAGCGCATATCCAGGTATGACCTGGGGAGGATGATCGCAGAGATCTTCGAGGAGGGCGCCGCGCGCCTGGTCCCCTGCAAACAGAGCGAGGTGGCGACGGCCGCACCGAGACCGCCGGACGTCTCGCTGGACAGCGGCAGGGCCTTCGCGCTCGGCTTTCGCCCCGCTTCCTTGGCGGAGCAAATCAGAGAGCTGCGTTCGGAGGTCAGGCGGACCCGAGCCGTGTGAACATCGCACGGAAAGCCGGAGATCAGAGAACAGAGGAGAGAGGTCAGAGGTCCGCTAAGGCGGGAAAATGGATCGCGAAGTGAATTTCTTGCGGTTTTCTCTTCAAGGAGCAAGCTCCTGCTTGCGATCTTCGGGGGTCGAGTGAATCGCAAGCAGGAGCTTGCTCCTACAGGGGATGGATGAAGTTTCCATGCAAGAGGCCAGGGAAAACCAAGAGGAGGATCCAGGGATGAGCACAAGACCGTTTGCAGGAGTCGTCCCGGCACTGATCACCCCCTTCCAAGAAGGGGAGCTGTGGGTGTCCGGGTTGAAGTCGAACATCGAGAAGTACAACCGATACGATCTGGCCGGCTATCTCGTCCTGGGCTCGACCGGCGAGAGCGTGCTCATGAATGAAGGGGAGAGCCTGGCGGCCGTCGAGCTGGTCCGGAGCGCGGCAAACCCCGGTCAGGTCATCATTGCCGGAACGGGAATGTTTTCGGCCCCCGAGACGGTGCGGTTTACCAACCTGGCTGCGGACGCCGGCGCCGATTTCGGCCTGGTGGTCACTCCTTTCTATTACAAAGGCCAGATGAGCGCAAAGGTGCTCGAGGCCTATTACAGGGAGGTGGCGGACGGTTCCAAGATCCCCATCATCATGTACAACGTGCCGAAATTCACCGGCCTGGACCTCCCGCTCGACGCGATCCTCTCTCTCGCGGAACACCCCAACATCGTGGGCCTGAAGGAGTCCTCAGGGAACCTGTCGCTTGCCGAGGAGATCATCAGGTCCTGCCCGGACGGATTCACCCTTTACCAGGGGGCGGGTTCGCTCCTCTTCCCCGCCTTGATGCTTGGGGCGGGCGGCGGCATCCTGGCGGTGGCCAACATGGCCCCGGGAGAGGCGGTGGCCATCTGCAGGGCAGTCAAGGCCGGACAGTATCAGAAGGCGAAAGACCTGCAGTTCGGGATCCTCACCGCGAACCAGAAGATCGTGAACGGCATGGGCGTGCCTGGAATCAAGTGCGCCGTGGAGATACTGGGCTACGCGGCAGGGGAACTGCGAAGCCCGTTGAAGCCCGTCTCCGAAGAACAGAGGAAGCTCATCCGGAAGATCCTGGAAGAGGCGGGGTTGCTGAGTTGAAGCGAAAGAAGAAGAACGGCCACCAAGACCCCAAGACACAAAGAA
Organism: Deltaproteobacteria bacterium; assembly: GCA_020060215.1. The sequence goes on from JAGVAP010000023.1 coordinate 28,899, forward strand.
GGTGAGAGCCTTCCTGGTGCCTTCGTGTCTTCGTGGCAGAAAGGGTTTCGGGCACTGCCTTCGTGAGTCGGCATAAGATCATCGTCAAGAAAGGCCGCGAGAAATCCCTCCGCCGTCGCCATCCCTGGCTGTTTTCCGGCGCCATATACAAGGTCGAGGGCACCCCGGGCCCGGGTGACACCGTGGACGTGGTCGCTGCGGATGGATCCTTTCTGGCCCGCGGCGCCTATTCCGGTCGCTCGCAGATTCGCGTCAGGATCTGGTCCTTCGATCCGGCACAGGAGGTCTCTCCCGAATTCTTCAAGATGCGGCTCACCGCGGCCGTTCAGCTTCGAAACTCCCTCGGTCTCCTGGATCCCCGGGGGGCATGTCGGGTTGTTTACGGCGAGTCCGACGGGCTGCCCGGTCTGATCGTGGACAGGTATGCGGAGTATCTGGTCTGCCAGTTCCTCACCAGGGGGGCGGTGAAGTGGAAGGACGAGATCGTCGCGGGATTGCAGGAGCGCCTCCCGGCGGCCGGCATTTATGAGCGCTCGGACCCGGATGTGCGCTCCAAGGAGGGCCTCGATCCTTTCCGTGGCCTCATCTCGGGCAGGGAGCCTCCCGAACGCATCCTGATCGAAGAGGGGCCCTGCCGGTTCGCAGTGGATATCCGTCACGGGCAGAAGACGGGTTTCTACCTGGACCAGCGGGAAAACCGCCGCGTTCTTCTGGAGTTTGCCCGTAATGCGGAGGTGCTCAACAGCTTTGCCTACACGGGCGGTTTTGGAATATCCGCCCTCCAGGGGGGCGCCGCAAGGGTGACGCACATCGATTCCTCTCCCGACGCCCTGGATCTGGCCCGCTACAACACCCACTTGAACGGCCTGGGCCCGGAAAAGGCGGAGTATCGCGAGGGCAATGTCTTTCAGGTCCTGCGCGAATACCGCGATTCCGGCCGGCGGTTCGATCTCGTGATCCTCGACCCGCCGAGGTTCGTGGAGAGCATGAAAAACCTGGAGCCGGGGAGCCGGGGGTACAAGGACATCAACATGCTTGCTTTCAGGCTCCTCAGACCGGGCGGGGTCCTTTTCACGTTTTCCTGCTCGGGTCTGATGCCGACGGATCTCTTCCAGAAGATCGTGGCGGACGCAGCACTCGATGCCGGGACAACCGCGCTGATCATCCGACGACTGGCCCAGGCATCCGACCACCCCACCGCACTCTCCTTTCCGGAGGCCGGTTACCTGAAGGGCCTCGTCTGCCGGGTCCTCTAGAAACGCCTTTCGTTCCCTAAGGATTTGGATAGCCCAAAACCAGGATTTTCACCCTCAAAAATCAGGGATTCCCTGATTGCAACCGGGCCGGGTCCTCCTCTATCATGGGCCGCATCAAGCCGATTCAGCCGCAGACATGGATCTTCAAAGAGAGAGAAGAAGACACGAGAGGTTCCCAGCCCCTGGAATGGCCTTTGTTCTGATTCGAAACGGCCAGAGCAAGGTCGGCCAGATCATTGACGTGAGCCGCGGAGGACTCTCGTTCAAATACCTCTCCGATGAATCGCTCCATGGAGACCAGTGGGAACTGGACATCCTGCTCTCGGAACACGGCTTCCTCTGGAGAAGGATTCCCTACCGGACCGTTTTGGACTCCGAGATCCTGCCGGAGATCCCCTTCAGCTCCATCAGGATGAGACGAAGGGCCATCGCCTTTGAAGATGTCACAGGTGAAGATGCCACGAGGCTGGGATTTCTGCTCAGTGCAGCAGTAACCCCATGAAGGAGGAGCCATGAACATCTACGTCGGAAATCTACCTTATGATGTCACGGAGGAGGAACTGCAGAAGGCCTTCTCCGCCTTCGGCAGCGTCCAAACGGTCAAGATCATCAAAGACATGTATTCCGGCAAATCCAAAGGATTCGGGTTCGTGGAGATGCCGTCGAAGGATGACGGGCAGGCGGCCATCGACGGGCTGAACGGAAAGGATTTCAAGGGAAGGACTCTGAACGTCAACCAGGCTCGACCCCGCTCGGATGCACGCGCCCCCGGGGGCGGCAGAAGAAGAAGCGAAAGAACCGCCTACTGAATCCTGAAGTCCGTCCCGGCGAATACCGGTGTCCGGATTCCGGTTTTTCCGGAAGCTTCCGGCCCAGATTCCCCGCATCCGCCGGGACAAGCTTCATTCTACCCGGCCCCACCCCTTTTCCCCACCTGGCAAGCTGCGGGTTGCATGACCGTCGTCGACCCGGTATCCTGGTACTGGACATGCACGAGCCGCCATGCTGTTTCATGCGGTCTCATCGTTCAAAGCCGGTTCGGCATCCCAAGATCCCGGGATCGGCATGGTGCCGGGCGAGAGAGGGTCGAGATGGAGAGGCTTACCCCCGCACAGCTCCTGGTGGATCACCAGGACTTGTTTTCCACGGACCGCTGCACAAACCCTGTATTGGACCTGGCGTGCGGCGAGGGTCACAACGGCATCTACCTGGCCGCAAAGGGATGCCGGGCTGTTCTTGCGGACCGGTCCGAGGAGATGCTGGAGAAGGCCCGCGCACTGGCCTCTCAAATGGGTGTCTCCGTCACCTTGTGGACGGTGGACCTGGAGCGAGAAGGCGTGGACCCCCTCGAGGGGACCGCCTACGGAGGGATCCTGGTGTTCCGGTACCTCCACCGGCCGCTCTTTCCCGCGATCATGAACGCCCTGCTCCCTGGCGGGATCCTCATCTATGAGACCTTCACCAGGGAGCAGGCGAAGTTTGGAAAACCTCGCAGCCCGAGTCATCTCTTGCGGCCGGGGGAGCTCAAAGAGTGGTTCGGCCGATGGGAGGTGATCCATTACCATGAAGGGGTCTTCAGCGACCCGCCACGGGCGGTGGCGGGGATCGTGTGCAGAAAACCACTTCTTTAATCCTGCCACGAAGACACGAAGACGCGAAGAAGGGCATCCCTTGATGTCTTTGTGTCTTGGTGGCGGGAACTGGTTGGGTAGCAGGTGGGGGATCGGGAGTGGCAACGAACTCCAGGCAACCCGCAACCCGCGGTCTCGAGATACCCATCCGGCAGCAGATAAAGACCAAGGACAAAGGACCAATAACCAGGCACAAGTAAAAATGAGAATCGTGCTCGATCCTGCATCCTGGATCCTGCACGCTGTATCCTGCAGAGGCAACGCATGTTCATTCAGAAGATCGGTGTCATCAGCCACACCTACCGACACATGCACCGCTACAGCGAGATCCTGGGGGTGCTCATCAAGTTCGGTTTCGGCGATCTGATCAGCAGCCTCAAGATCGAGCAGTACCTGGATTTCGGGAGGCACATCTTCAACCGACGCGAATCGCGGGAGAAGGTGGAATCCCTCTCCCGCGCCGTGAGGCTTCGGCTGGCCCTGGAGGAACTGGGCCCCACCTTCATCAAACTGGGCCAGGCCCTCAGCACCAGGGCCGATCTGCTCCCTCCGGACTTCATCCGCGAGCTCGTAAAGCTGCAGGATCGTGTCCCGCCCTTTCCTTTCTCCGAAGCGCAAAAGGTCCTGGAAACCGAACTGAAGGGATCCTCCCCGAGCCTGTTCGAGAGCATCGAACCCGTACCTTTCGCAGCCGCGTCCATCGGACAGGTCCACCGGGCCCGGCTCCTGGACGGGGAGGAGGTGGCGATCAAGATCCAGAGGCCCGGGATCAGGCGCACGGTCGAGGTGGATCTCGAGATCCTCTATCACCTGGCCACCCTCGTGGAGAGACACCTGAGCGGGTGGGATCTCCACCGGCCGACCAGGATCGTGGAGGAATTCGGCCGCATGCTCTCCAGAGAGATGGATTACACGATCGAGGCGGCCAGCATGGAGCGCTTCGCTGCCCAATTCATCGACGACCCGCGCATCTACGTCCCCAAGGTCTTCAGGGACGCAACCACCACCCGGATCCTCACCATGGAGTACATCGAGGGGATCAAGGCCGGCTCTCTGGAGCTTCTCAGAAAGGCCGGCCATGATCTGAAGGAGATCGCACGGAGAGGGGCGGAGCTCGTGATGACCCAGATCTTCGTGCATGGTTTTTTCCATGCAGACCCTCATCCGGCGAATCTGATGGTGCTCCCGGGGGAGGTCATCTGCTTCCTGGATCTGGGCATGATGGGGCGGTTGGATCGCGAAACCAGAGAGAGGGTCATCGATCTGGTCATGGGGGTGGTCCGTCGTGACGAGTCGGCCCTTGCAGCCGCCCTCATACGGATCACGACCTGGGACCAGGAGCCCAATCGGCAGGAGCTCGAGAGGGACGCGCTGGACCTGGCCGAACGACACCTCTACAGGCCGCTGAAGGAAATGCCCCTGGTCAGATTCATCTACCAGATCTTCGAGGTGGCATCCAAGCACCGCCTCCGTCTGCCCTTGAATGTGCTCTTCCTCATCAAGGCGCTGGGGTCCATCGAAGGACTCGGTCGCGATCTGGACCCGGAGTTCAGTCTGATCGGGAGCGCGGCGCCTTTCGTGGAGCGGGCCTATGCGGAGCGGTTTCATCCCAGGAGGCTGGCCGAGGACGCCCTTGCCCAGGGGGGGGTGTTGATTCATTTGCTCAAAGAGATCCCCGCAGAACTGCATCAGGTCCTGAGGATGGCAAGACAGGGCCGGCTCCGGGTGGATATCCACAATGTCACCCAGGATCAGATGATGAAGAGCCTGTCCCAGACCGGGACGAGGCTCTCCTTCGCCATTGTGCTCGCATCCCTGATCATCGGCTCCTCCCTCATGGTCCTCTCGGACATCCCGCCCAAGTGGTACGACATCCCCCTGATCGGACTGGTCGGGTATCTGGTGGCCGGGGTAATGGGATTCTGGCTGCTGATATCGACATTGCGAAAAGGAAAGTTGTAGCAGGTGGTCTACTCACCACTCGCAACCCGCATCTTCGCCCGTTATAATAGCACCCATGAAAAAGAGTGATTCTGATGCCAAATCCATCCGCATCCTCGGCGCAAGGCAGAACAACCTCAAGAACCTGGACCTCGAAATCCCGCTTCATCGCATCACGGTCGTCACCGGGCTGAGCGGTTCCGGCAAGTCTTCCCTCGCCTTCGACACCCTCTACGCTGAAGGACAGCGCCGCTACGTAGAGACCTTTTCCCCTTATGCCAGGCAGTTCATGGAGCGCATGGACCGGCCCCATGTGGAGCGGATCGAAAACATTCCCCCGGCCATAGCGATCGATCGCAAGGATCCCGTTCGAACCTCCCGGTCTTCGGTCGGCACCATGACCGAGATCACGGACTATGTGAAGCTGCTCTTTGCGCGTGCGGGCGTGCTCCACTGCCGGGAGTGCGGCCGGCCCGTGGTCTCCGATACCCCCGAGACCATCTGGAAGGGACTGGATGACGCTGCAGAAGGGTCCGAGGTCCTGATCACCTTTCCCGCTCGAACCCAGGGAAAGGGTCCCGTCGAGTTGAAAAAGGAGCTGGGCCGGGCGGGTTTCTCCCGACTCTTCCTGGACGGCCGGATCCTGTCCCTGGACGACTGGGAGGGCGAGCCCAAAGACATCCATGTGGTCTCCGACAGGCTCCTGTTCAGACGTTCCGAACGCAAGAGGGTCGTCGATTCCCTGGAGCAGGCGATCCGTTTCGGCGGGGGCCGGGTAGACGTGTGGATCAGACCCGACCTCCACAGGTCCTTCAGCGGCAGGCTCGAATGCGCGGCCTGCGGGATCTCCTACAGGGCGCCGCTGCCGAGTCTCTTCTCGTTCAACAGCCCCATCGGCGCGTGCGATACATGCCGGGGATTCGGGAGGATCCTCGATGTGGATCTGGATCTGGTCATCCCCGACCCCTTTCTCACCCTGGAACAGGGGGCGGTCAAACCCTGGGGAGGGAGAAAGGAAGACCGGATGGAGTACCACGACCTCAGGGCTTTCTGCAGGAAGAAAAAGATCCCTATGGACGTTCCGTTCTTCGCCCTCGGCAAAGAGCAGAAGACCGGCATCATCCAGGGGGACGGGGGGTACTACGGGATCCGGGGATTCTTCCAGTGGCTCGAGACCAAGACCTACAAGATGCATGTGCGGGTCTATCTATCCAGATACCGCACGAGCACTCCCTGCCCCGACTGCGGAGGGGCCCGTTTCAAACCGGAGTCCCTCCTCTACCGCCTGGGGGGACTGACCATCTCCAAGATCTACGAGTTGCCCATCCATGAAACGGACTCCTTCTTCAGGAGTCTGAAGGTGGCGCCGGGCGACAAGGCCAGCCTGCTGGTCCTCGGCGAGATCCGAAACCGGCTGCGATACCTCATGGAGGTGGGCCTCGGCTACCTCACCCTCGACCGTCAGTCGCGCACCCTGTCGGGAGGCGAGGTCCAGAGGGTCGCCCTGACCTCGGCCCTGGGCTCCTCGCTGGTGAACACGCTGTACGTCCTGGATGAACCGAGCGTCGGCCTCCATCCAAGGGACAATCACCGGCTGATCAGGATCCTGAAGGGGCTCCGGGACCTGAAGAACACGGTGGTGGTCGTGGAACACGACCCCGACATCATCTCCGAGAGCGACCACATGCTCGACCTGGGGCCCGGTGCCGGCGAAGAGGGAGGCCGGGTGATGTATTTCGGCCCCACCAGGGATGTGCAGGGATCCCTGACAGGGGAATACCTGAGGGGGACCCGTTCCATCCCTTTCCCCGCCAAGCGGCGCAGATCGGAAAAGGACCGCCGGCTCGTCATCGAAGGCGCATCCGAACACAACCTGAAAGACATCACGGTGGAAATCCCGCTCGGCACGTTCGTCTGCCTCACGGGGGTATCCGGTTCAGGAAAGTCCACGCTGGCCGAGGAGATCCTCTATCGGGGGCTCAAGCGCGGACTGGGGGATTACCAGGAGCGGCCCGGCAGCCACAAGGGGATCACCGGCTCCGAGGGTCTCAAGGACGTGCTCCTCGTGGATCAGCGGCCCATCGGCCGCACCCCGCGCGGAAATCCGCTGACCTATCTGAAGGCCATGGATCCCATCCGGAGACTGCTTGCGTCCACGGAAGGGGCTTTGCAAAGGGGGCTCGATGCAAGACACTTCTCCTTCAACATCCCCGGAGGGCGTTGCGAGACCTGCCAGGGCGCAGGGTTTGAAAGGGTGGAGATGCAGTTCCTGTCCGATGTCTTCCTCACCTGCCCGGAATGTGACGGAAAACGGTTCAGGGGGGAGGTCCTGGAGGCCCGTTACAGGGGCAGGAACATCCATGACATCCTTTCCATGACCGTGGATCAGGCCATGGGGTTTTTCTCCGACGAACCCCAGATCCGTGATGGGCTGAGACCCCTAACCCGCGTGGGGCTCGGGTACATGCGGCTCGGCCAGGCCATCAACACCCTCTCCGGGGGCGAGGCGCAGAGGCTCAAACTCTGCCGCTATCTCAGGGACGAGCCTGGGGGCTCCAGGCTTTTCATCTTTGACGAGCCCACCACGGGACTCCACTTTGCGGACATCGAGAAGCTCCTCACGGCCCTTCAGGAGCTCGTGGACCGGGGGAACACGGTCCTGGTGATCGAGCACCACATGGACGTGATCAAGAACGCCGACTGGGTCATCGATCTGGGACCGGAAGGAGGAGAGGATGGAGGGCGGATCGTGGCCGCCGGCACGCCCGAAGAGGTGGCCCGTGCGAAGGGGTCCCACACGGCTCGATTCCTGAAGAAGGCGCTGCGCCGCTCCTCGTCCCTGAAGAAGGTGAGCGCGGGGGCTGCGGGTCCGGCCCGGAAGGAGACGTCGCACCCCAGGATCAAGGTGGTCGGCGCCCGGGAGCACAACCTCAAAGACCTGAGCCTCTCGATCCCGCGGCAGGAGCTGGTGGTCGTCACGGGCGTTTCCGGCTCCGGGAAGTCGACCTTGATCTTCGATATCCTCTTTGCCGAGGGGCAGCGGCGCTACCTGGAGAGCCTCGCACCCTATGTGAGGCAGTACGTGAAGATCCAGGAGAGGCCCGATGTGGATTCCGTGTCCGGTCTCTCCCCGACGGTCGCCATCCAGCAGCGGATCAGCCACTCCGGCCCGAGGTCCACGGTCGCCACCCTTACGGAGATCTATCATTTCCTGAGGCTCCTCTTCAGCAAACTGGGGCGGCAGCACTGCCCGGGGTGCGGGCGGGAGCTGAAGGCGCGCACCCATGAAGAGATCACGGCCGGTATCCGGGAGCGGATCGGAGCTCGCGAGACCCTGCTCCTGGTGAGGAAGGTGACGGGCCGCAAGGGGTTTCACAAGGAGGTCTTTTCCTCAGCCCTCAAGAGGGGCTTCCGGGAGGCCCGGATCGACGGAAAGGTCGTCCCCCTTCGCGAGGGCATGGCGCTCAGCCGTTTTCACGAGCATACGATCGATCTGGTCGCGGGGAGACTGTCCCGTGAGAATTACGGTTCCCTGATCTCTCTCGGCCTCCAGGAAGGAAACGGCACCGTCATGGTACTGGATCGGAGGGGCCGCGAAGAGGTGTTCAGCGTAAAGGGGGCGTGCGTGGTGTGCGGCATCAGCCCCCCGGATCTGGATCCCAGGCTTTTTTCCTTCAACAGCCGGCTGGGCGCATGTCCCACGTGCGCGGGTCTTGGAAGGCTGGAGCATGAGGGCAACGGCGCGGCCGTCCTCTGCCCGCAGTGCGAGGGGAGCAGGCTCAGCCGGGAGGCCCTGTCGGTGAGGGTCCAGGGGTTCAGCCTGTGGGACCTGGTGCGCTTGCCCGCGCATCGCCTCCAGGAGACCCTCTCCGGGTTCAGGTTCCCGGATCATGAGGAGCCGATCGCCGGACCCGTCATGGCCGAGATCATGGGCCGGCTGGATCTGCTGAACCGTCTCGGCCTTTCCTATCTTTCCCTGGGGCGGAGCGGCGAGACCCTCTCCGGAGGCGAGGCCCAGCGGGTGAGACTGGCCGCCCAGCTCGGCTCGAACCTGACCGGCATCTCCTACATCCTGGATGAGCCGACCATCGGGCTCCACCCCCGGGACAATCATGTCCTGATCTCCGCCCTCCATGAGCTGAAGAAACGGGGCAATACGGTCCTGGTCGTGGAGCACGATGAGGAGACCATCCGGCGGGCGGATACCGTCATCGATCTGGGGCCCGGGGCGGGTCGGGACGGGGGACGTCTGGTGGCCATGGGAAAGCTCGCCGACCTCAAGAAGATCCCCTCCTCCCTCACCGGTGCGTTTTTCGACGGACAGCCGCGCCGGATCACGTCGCGGCTGAGGGACTACCGCAGTCTGCCCGGCGTAAGGGTCCTCTCCGCCTCCGAGCACAACCTCAAGGGCATCGACGCGGTCTTTCCCCTCGGCGCCCTGGTGTGCGTGACCGGCGTCTCAGGATCGGGCAAGTCCACGCTCCTCAAGGAGACCCTTTTCAAGGGCGTCAGGGGGCTCCTCGCCGGCAACGGCGGAGCCTCCGGCCGGTACAAGGGGATCAGGGGATGGGAAAAGATCGACCGGATCCTGGAGGTGGACCACAGCCCTATCGGCAACACCCCACGATCCGTCCCCGCCTCTTATGTCGGCTTCCTTTCGGACCTCCGAAAGCTCCTTGCCATGACCCCGGAGGCGAGAGAAAGGGGGTACGGACCGGGCCGGTTTTCATTCAACGTCCCGGGAGGACGCTGTGAACCATGCAAGGGGCACGGGTTCATCAAGGTGGTCATGAGCTTTCTTCCGGACGTCTACATCCGATGCGAGAACTGTGAAGGCAAACGGTTCAACCGGGAGACCCTCGACATCACCTTCAAGGGCAAGAACATCTCCGAGATCCTGGATCTCACCTTCGAAGAGGCATCCCACTTCTTCGCGGCGGTCCCGGCCATCCGCCGCGCCGTCCAGGTCGTCTGCGACATCGGTCTGGGCTACATCCGCCTGGGTCAGTCCAGCCCCACATTGTCGGGTGGCGAGGCCCAGCGGATCAAGCTTGCCGAGGAGCTGGCGAAGCGGTCCGAGGGCAGGACCTTCTATGTCCTCGACGAACCCACGACAGGGCTGCACATCGCTGATGTGAGGAAGCTGACCGCCGCATTGCAGAGGCTGGTGGACCAGGGGAATACGGTCGCCATGATCGAGCACAACCTGGAAGTCATTAAGGAGGCGGACTACATCATCGACCTCGGGCCGGAGGGGGGAGAACAGGGGGGAACGATCGTGGCCACCGGCTCGCCCGCAGAGCTGATCGCCAGTCCCGGAACCTCGCATACGGCGGCGCATCTGAAGAGGTACCTTGAACAGGTTCCGTCATAATGGTCATGGATTATCGATCATTTGCATCAGTCATTGGTCATCGGTCCCTGTACTTGCCCCCAGCTCCACCATCTCGTTTGAGACCGCGGGTTGCGGGTGGTTGTGGCTGTTGAACTCCCCAACCTGCAACCCCGCTGGAGGGGCGGAAAGAAGAAACGGACGAGAGGAGCGTCCGGATCAGGGCGTTCCCGCGCAGGAGCGTGGAAACGACAACACGCCTCTTTGCCGGCATTGACCTTTCGCCAAACGTCCTTAAGAAGATGAATGACAATCCAAGGATAGTGAGGCCCCCATGAAGATCGGCGTTCCCCGCGAGATCAAGCCGCTGGAGAAGCGTGTCTCCCTCACCCCGCAATGCGTTAGGGTCCTGACCGCTCACGGCCATCAGGTCTTCCTGGAGAGGGACGCAGGCCAGGGTTCCGGTTTCCACGATCAATCCTATGGCTCTGCCGGGGCGGTCATCCTGGAGAGCGGAGAGGATCTCTGGTCGGAGGCGGAGATGATCGTGAAGGTCAAGGAGCCGATCGAGCCCGAATTCCAGTGGATGAGGCCGGGGCAGATCCTCTTCACGTACCTCCACCTTGCCGCAGACCGCCGACTGACCGAGCTGCTGCTGGAGAAGCAGGTCGTCGGGATCGGATATGAAACGGTTCAGCTGGAAGACGGCACCTTGCCCCTTCTTGCCCCCATGAGCGAGGTGGCCGGAGCGCTTGCCGTACAGATGGGCGCCGCCTGCCTGGAGGCGAAGAACGGAGGCAGGGGTATCCTGCTCTCCGGGGTCCCGGGGGTGAAGCCGGCCAGGGTGGCCGTCATCGGGGGTGGAACGGCCGGAATGGCCGCCGCCACCGTCGCGGCAGGCATGGGGGCCAGCGTATCGATCCTGGACATCAACCCCGTGAGGCTCGGTTATATCCGCGATGTCATGCGAGGCCGGGTGGTCACCGTCCAGTCGGACCCCGCCAACATCGAAGAGGAGTGCCTCAACAGCGATCTCGTCATCTGCACCGTGCTGATCCCCGGGGCCAAGGCCCCCAAGCTCATCTCCCGAGACCTGGTCAGACGCATGCAGAACGGCTCCGCCATTGTGGACGTCTCCATTGATCAGGGCGGATGCGCCGATACATCCAGACCGACCACCCACGAGGACCCCATCTATGTCGAAGAGGGGGTCGTCCACTACTGCGTCTCCAACATGCCGGGCGCGGTGCCGAGGACCTCCACCATTGCACTCACCAACGCCACATTCCGGTACGTCCTTGCGATCGCGGCCAAAGGCTGGCGACGGGCGATGGCGGAAGATCATGCCCTTCAGGCGGGTTTGAACGTCTTTGAAGGCAAGATCGTGTGCCGTGCGGTAGCGGACAGCTTCCAGCTCCCCTGTGAAACCCCTCTCAGCGCCCTGTCAGGGCAGTGATGCTCTACCCTGTCGTTGCAGAAGATATGCGCTCAGACGCGAGACGCTGAAATGAAGGCCCCCGTCCGTATCGGCCGATGCCGGATGCCGGGTTTCCGGATACGCGATACTTGGATCCCACGAGACTGAGTCCGTTTTTCTTAGATGCGTCCATGGAAGAACGTATTGCAGACCGAAGGACACTGTATTTTGAACCCCTGTGGAGGGCTCCGCTTGCGATCAAAGGGGGGATGTTTATTTTGGCCCATGGCAAAAAATTTGGCATTGGCCAAAACCATATTTTTCATCAATTCAGTCGATTAACGGAGGAGCACCATGAAGAAGATCATGATGGTTTTGATGGCAGTGAGCCTCATTGCCTTCGGATTCGCCGCCGGCGCCTCAGCGGCCGGTATGGATCAGTCGATGGGAAAGGGCGCCAAGGACGTCAGCGCCCTGGTTGGAAAGGATGTCCAGAACATGCAGGGCGAGGACCTCGGGGAGGTCAAGGACTTCATCCATGATCAGAGCGGAGAGATCTCTCTGGCCATCATCTCTCACGGAGGTTTTATGGGGGTAGGTGAAAAGGATGTGGCTGTTCCCTACAGCGCCCTTTCATTCAACGAGTCCGGGGATCACTTCGTCCTGAACGCAACGGAGGAACAGCTCGCGAATGCTCCCGCGATCACGGGTGACGAAAACCTGAGCGATCGTTCATTCGCAGAGGAAGTGTACAGGCATTTCGGCGAACGGCCCTACTGGACGGATGAGGGTGCGGGGACCCGCGAATACTTCGGCAGCGACCAGGATCTCGATCTCGATCCGGGGCAGGACATGGAGTCCGGTTCCGGCGTCATGCAGGACGACTTTAATCGAGACATCTACTGATCACGGACCGCTCTGAGGGCTGCTCGCTTCTGCGGGGGCCATTGGTGCGGGGGGCGGGAGGAGACTTCCTCTCGCCCCCTTTCTTCAGGAGGCGAGCCGATACCTTCTCATCAACCGGGGATCATCGGCCAGGACCCTCGGAACGAGGATGGTGACCCCGAACCCCTGGCGCGCAAGGTTGAGTGCGTCCGAACACGCTTCGAACTCGGCCGGCGAAGAAGAGGTGAAAAGGGGGCAGGAGATCGCGACCTTCTCCTCGCGCAGGAAACGCAGGATGCTTGGGATGTGGCTCAGGCCGATCGTAAAGAGGGCCTTCTGCTCTTTGATCTGCCCCTGATGGAGCGCCTTACCGACAATTTCGGGGATCCTCTGGAGCATCGCCCCTACCCTTTTGTCCTGATGATAATCCAGTTCGGACCGGATCAGGAAGTGCTGCTGAAGGCTGGTGCAGGCCGAGAGCCGCGTAATTCCATCACGTACGGTCCGGTACAGATCCTCTTCCTCCACCTGTCCGATGGGCAGACCGAAGTGCGCACTCAGAAGCTTCTCGGCATTGACGACCCCTTCTCCGCCGCGGGAGAACAGCTGCTCGAGACCGTTCACATCGGTTTCCGGACCGGGGGAGTCGCCCGCCGGAAGCCGAGATACAGGCAGGGCATCTTTCCGCCTCGAAAAAAAACCCTCCGGCAGGAGCAACTCGACCCCCTTCTCGCGGGCAAGCCAGGCACCGAGGCGATAGACCTCCGCCTCGACCCTCGGGGTAAAAGGGCCGTGCGCTCCTGTCAGCGTGTCCTTGTGGCTGATCCCTATGATGTAGAGCTGTTTGCGGCTTTCTTCGTTCTGGCTGTAAAGGACTTGCCCATAGGTGACGGGCAAGAGTCCCTCCTCACCGGCAACGGGTTCCGAGGTCCTGCCCGTCGAACCCAGGAGTACGATCAGTGCCGCGAAAGAAAGGAAAATCGACCAACGGCAACCCAAAACCCCTCCTTCTCCGCAGGGCCGGTACCCCGCTGGACCGGACGGCCCCGAAGTCTTATCCGTGGAGAGCCCGACCGGTCCTGTCAAGGCTCGACCACCCTCGCCTTCTGGATCAGCACCGGCTCGACAGGCACATCCTGGAACTGGCCCTTGGCCCCGGTCTTCACCTGACCGATCGAATCCACCACCTCCATGCCTTCAACCACCTTTCCGAAGGCCGCGTAGCCCCATCCCTGCACGTTCTTGCCCTTGTGATTGAGGAAATCGTTGTTCACCAGATTGATGAAAAACTGGGCGGTCGCGCTGTGCGGGTCCTGGGTCCTGGCCATGGCAATGGTGCCGCGCTCGTTCTTGAGTCCTTGGTCGGCCTCGTTGGTGACGGGCGGTTTGGTGGGCTTGGACGCCATATCCGGGTTCAGACCCCCGCCCTGGATCATGAAGCCCTTGATCACACGATGAAAGATCGTGCCGTCGTAGAACCCGCCCCTCACATAGGAAAGGAAATTCTCCACGGTCAGAGGGGCCTTTTCCGGGTAGAGCTCAAGGACGACCTTCCCTTTGGAGGTCTCCAGCACCACCTGCGGCGGCCTGGGTGCGGCTCCGGCAGCAGGCGCGATGAGAAACGGTAGAATGGCTGCTAACATGAATATCCTCCTGGGCATAGATTCTCTCCTGTCGTGTTCTCTGGTCTTGTAGTGATGCGGGGGGGGGGGAGACGGTGACCTTTACTGCGGGTGTATGTATGAAAGATCATAGCACAGGAGGAGAGGACTTCCAAAGACTTCGTGCTCTTCGTGTTCTCCATGGTGAAGAGAAGGCTCTCAGCGCGAAGAGACCACGAAGACCACGAAGGGTAGCCGCCGTAGTGTGCCTCAGGATCTCGGAAGAGCGGGAAAGTCTGTCGTCCCGGCGCAGCCGTCAAACACGTCTCCTGCGCCCCGAGATCAAAGAGATCAGGAAAAGGATGATGAAGACGACAAACAGGACCTTCGCAATCCATGCGGCCGTTCCCGCAACTCCGCCGAACCCCAGGACCCCCGCAATAATCGCCACGATCAGAAAAGTGATGGCCCAACCTAGCATCGCTGTCCCTCCCATCGAGTGAATTTGGCTACCATGGAAGCATCGGGCAAGTCGGAAAGAAATGGGCAGGTCCACGTATTCCTCCTGCTTCGGGGCAGTATTTCGACCGCGTACGTCTGATCCGGACCCGGAGCTTCCTTGGTAACGGTCGGTCAGCTTCCTCGGCTCGGTGTACGCAATTGAATCTTGGATCCTCGTCTTTCGCGTCTTTGCCCATATGGAGACGTCAGCTGAACGCTGACCTGGACCTTCTGGTCGGCGCCGATCCCCGGCAAAGCCATTTGCGAATACCACTCCCCTGCCGGTGGATGACTGCTTCAATCGATACCACCAGTAAACTGGTGGTATCGGAAGCCCCCCTGGAAGGGGGGGTCTCACACCAGCCCCCCTGTCGTTTAATGGAGATCCGATCCAATCGCGGGGTAACCTGTGGTGGTCTTCTTGGTCTTCTGTAGGAGCAAGCTCCTGCTTGCGATCTCTTGGGAGTTGAAGGAATCGCAAGCAGGAGCTTGCTCCTACAAGAATAGAGCTCCAACGATATTCATTCATATTGAAGCTTATCCGCCGGTTCTTGGTTCGTGCCCATGCCGGTGGATGACTGCCTCACTTAGGGGCAACTCAGACGGTTATTCCTTTTCCACCCTGCAGAGCAGCGCTGTGTGAGGCCAGCTGCCGATCTCGGGGCTGCAGAATTCCGGGTCATCGGGGCAGAGGATGTTCGCGTTCGACTCGAATACGTCATAGAGCTCCGCCCCTTTCCGCTCCGGGAACCACCAGCCGTGGTCCGCGTCGGCCATCCGCGGGTCCACCGTGTCCGAGAGGTGAAGCCGCATCCGGATCGCCCCCTTGGGCGTGGAGACTCGGGTCCAATCCCCCTCCTTCAGCCCCAGGTTCGCCGCCGTCTCCGGGTGGAGGGTGACCAGCGGGTCCGGCCGCTTCTCGCGCGCGGCCCGGACCTGCCGCCACTCGGAGTGGTACATGGGCATGAAGCGGCTCCCCGTGATGAGGACGAGCGGGTACCGCCTGTATAGATCCGGGTCCCCTTGGGGACTCAGGGGCATCTCGCGAAAGACCGGGAGCGGCTCGCACCCCAGCGCCTCGAAGATCGAGGAGCGGATCTCCACCTTGCCCGAAGGGGTGCCGAATCCGAGCTTCTCATAGCGCCTGTACTCGCGCCTGCCGAAGATCCCGTTCTGCTCCACCAGTTTCTGGAAGGTCAGCCCCACGGGGGCGAGGCAGTGGTCCCAGACCTGGTCTACGCTCTCCCAGGGCCAGTGCTCCTTCTGCCCGAGTCTCACCCCCAGCCCGCGCCAGAAGTCGTACGTGTTGCGGCGCTCGTACAGCGGCTCGATCCCCCGCGGGCAGGCCACGCAGAAATCGGTCCCATGCCAGAGTTCCGTCGTTTCCACCGTCGTGCAGACGGGGAAGAGGTAGTCGGCGAGCGCCGCCGACGGGGTGAGGTAGTACTCGGCCACCACGTACAGGTCGAGGGACCGGAGCGCCTCGTGGGTCTTCCGCGCGTCCGCCAGGGAGAGGAGCGGGTTGCTCGCCACCGAGATGGCCGCCTTGACGGGGTAAGGCTTTCCGGTCCGCATGGCATCGAGGACTGCGCGGGCGTGCCCCACGCATGTCTGGCCGGCCCAGGGGGGGTGCATGTAGTCCTGGGGGAGTCTCCGGTTGGCCGCCTCGTTTCGCTCCCAGCCGGGGTACCCGAAAAAGGGGTATTCGTCCGCCCCCAGCTGCCTGGCGCGCTGGGCAGGGGGAAGCGTTTCGTTCATCTCCAGCTTGTTGAAGGAGATGATCTTCCCGATCGGGTCGGCGTAGCCGAGGGGCTCCCCGCCGGGCACATCGAGGTTCCCGGACACGGCCCGGAGGATGGACCTCGCCCTTGCCGCCTGGGTGGCGTTCAACCCCTGCTTGTCGATCCCGAACCCCCAGGTGATCATGGAGGGGCGGTTGGCCATGTACATGTGGACCGAATCCTTCACCTGCTGTGGGGTGAGCCAGGTGATCTCCGCCACCCGTTCCGCAGCATAAGGGGCGACCGCCTTCTTGAGATCCTCGAACCCGACGGTCCACCTCTCCACGAACTCCCGGTCGTAGAGACCTTCTTCGATCAGGATCTTCAACCACCCGAGCATCAGCGCCACATCGGTCCCGGGCCGGATGGGGAGCCACAAATCCGCCATCTCCGCCTCCCGGATGCGCCGCGGATCCACGACGATGAGACGTGCCCCGTTCTTTTTCGCCGTCATGATCTGGCCGAACATCCCGGCGCTCGACTGGGAAGGGGCCATGCCCCAGAGGACCACGCAGCGGGTCTGGCGGAGATCCCCCCAGGAAAAGCCGCCGTAGGTAGCGTACTCCACGGCCTGGCTCGGGCACATGCAGACGTTGTTGGCCCCGCAGATGTTCGGGGTCCCGAAGAGATTGTTGAACCTCCGCTCATCCCAGTGGTAGGTCCGCTTGGTGCCGTGGGTGAAGGCCAGGGTCTCCGGACCGTACCGGCGGCGCAGCGCATCCAGGCGGCCGGCCACCTCGCCCAAGGCCTCGTCCCATCCCACCCGCTGAAACCGACCGCTGCCCCGCTCGCCTTTTCGTTTGAGGGGGTAGTTGATTCGCTCCGGGTGGTAGAGATGGTCGACCATGAGCTGTGCACGAGCGCAGATCATGCCCCGGGTGATCGGGTGGTCCTTGTCCCCCCGGACTCCGATGACCTTCTCCGCGTCCATGTCGAGCAGGAGCCCGCAACGCGGATGGCACAAGCCGCAGTAGCTCTTCCTGAACTCCTTCATCATTGCACCTCCTTCGGGGTTCTTCGCTTGAAACTTCTCCGCGATCCGCAGAGAAGACCCGCCGCGAAGGCTCTGAGACACAAAGAAACGAAGATCTCTTTTTCTCGGGGGTCTTCGATGTCTTGGTGGCGCATCCTCATGGGATCTTCTCCTCCTCACTGGAGGTGATCCAGATGACCATGGGAGCAACCGAGCTTGCCGTCCCTGGGAGGCGCGCTCATGGTTTCCCTCCGCTCACGGGCAGAGTGATCATGAACGTCGATCCCTCCCCCAGCGTGCTCTTCGCCGTGATGGTGCCCCCATGGCGCTCCACGATCTTCCTGCAAATGGCAAGGCCGATGCCCGTCCCCGGATATTCATTCCTCCCGTGCAGGCGTTGAAAGGGCTGGAAGATCTTGTCCAGGTATTTCTCGTCAAAACCGATCCCGTTGTCCTCCACAAAGATCCGGCATTCTCTTCCGACCGCATGTTGATCGCACTCCGCCCAGATTCTCATCCTTGGCGGTTCCTCCTCCCGGCTGAACTTGAGTCCGTTGCCGAGGAGATTCTGAAAGAGCTGCCTCATCTGACCGGCATCGGCCTCAACTTCGGGCAGCTTCTCAACCTTCACGTATGCATTCGCCCCTTGAACCTGGATCTCCAGATCCGTGACCGCCTCCAGGGCCACCTGGGTCAAGTCGATTCGCGAGAGCGGCTCGGCCCTGGTGGTCAACCGCGAATAGGTCAGGAGGGAACGGAGGACCTCCTGCATTCTGAGCGCGGTCTCACGCATGCGTTCGATGTAGTCGACGGTCCGACCGTTCATCGTTTCGGAATAGTTCACGACCAGATCACTGAACGTCTGGATCTTTCTCAAGGGCTCCTGGAGATCGTGGGCCGCCACAAAGGTGAAATCCTCCAGCTCCCGGTTTCTCCGGGCAAGCTCGGCGGTGCGCTCACGGACCCGGTTCTCGAGCTCGTCCCGTGAAAGCCGCAGATCCTGTTCCATCCGCTTCCGCTCGGTGATGTCTATGAGGGTGCCCAGGATGGCGGGCCGACCTTTGTACACCACCCTTGTGCCGTATATCTCGACCTCGCGAACTTCCCCGTCTTTTCGCTTGATGCGGAATTCCCTTTGATCGGCGTTTACCTCACCGGATATCCGGCGGCTGATGGCGTCCATGACCGCTTCCCGGTCTTCAGGCAGGATGTTTTCCCCCGGTCTGACCCGATCGATCATCTCTTCGCACTTGAACCCGTGTACCTGCGCAAAGGCCGGGTTCACGTATCGGAAAAGGTCATCCTGGATCAAGTACACGCCTACAAGCGACTTCTCGGCAAGGATCCGGAACCGTTCTTCGGACTCGCGAAGGGATTCTTCCATGCATATTCGCTCGGTCATGTCGCGAACGAGGCACTGGATCTGTCTCACCTTTCCGTTCGAATCGTAAAGGAGACTTCCGTTCGTTTCCACCCAGATGAGCCCGCCGTCCTTTCGTCTTATCCTGTGCTGCATACGGAAACGATCCGCACCCTTTTTCGCCGCCTGGCGAACGGCGTTCCGGGCGATGGCCAGATCATCGGTCGGGGTGATCATCTCGGGACGGCTCCCGATCAGTTCATCCAGGCCGTATCCCAGGGCTCTCACCGCCGAAGGAGACGCGTATAGAACGCGGCCTTCGGGATCGTGCTGGAAGATGATGTCCGCCGTGTTTTCCGCAAGGAGGCGGAAATTGGCCTCGCTTTCCCTCAAGGCCTCCTCCGCCACCATCAGCTCGGTGACTCGTCTATGGACCTTTTCGGCCATCTTGTTGAAGGCTTCGGCCAGGTCCCTGACCTCGGACGGCCCGGAGGGGACCGCCAGCCTCCGGATCTTGCCTTCACCGAGTGCCAGGGTCTGATTCCGGAACATGCTGATGGACGCGGAAATAGGGCGATAGAGCGCCAGCGCAATTCCGAAGGCGGCCAGGGTGACGGCCAGAAACATGCCGCCGTAGGTCACGAGGCTTGAAACGACCGCGCCCATGGCATCTTTCTCGGCGCGGCTGGCTGCGGCGACCCAGCCCAGAGCGGGGATCGGGGCGACTCCGACCAGCCGTTTCCCGCCGTTTCCCAGGGTAACGGTCGTGGCAATCTCCTTCCCCCTGATGGCCTCCTCGATCTTCTGCGGGTAAATCTCCAGCCAGTTCCTCTGCGCCCACGTGAACTCCCTGGCCGGATAAGTGGCCACCACCATGCCTCTGCGGTCGACGAGACTCACTCCCGCACCCCTCGCCCGCTCGACGGACAGAAGTTCCTGCAACCCTTCCGCGCGGACACTCGCCACGACCACTCCCAGGACGTCTTCCTCCGGATCGCGAATGCAGTGAGCGATCGCGAACATCGGCTCTCCGGTCGCATAGGGGAGAAACAGGTCGCTGACTACCCATTCGCGGCCGGAATCGAATTCCCTGAAATAGTCCTTGTTCGAGAGCTCTGTGCCGACGAGATCCGGGCTGCTCGACGCCAGTACCCGGCCTTGGGGGCTGACCCACGAAAAGTCGGCCACGCAACCGTGATGGTCGGTGCTGCGGCCAAGGACCTTCTCCAGGGCCTGCGGGGAGAGGGGCGGCGACGTTGTTGCGGTCATGGCGATGGAAAGCTCTTGACGGAGGATGCCTTGGACAAAGCCGCTGAAACCGATTCCAATGGCCCGGGCCAACTCGAGGTTCGCCTGGATCTCGGTTGTGCGTGTGGTCCGGAAGAGGTCAAAGGCGATATACCCCTGAACCAGGAGGATCGGTACGAGCAGAATCACCAGCGGTACGAAGAGATACCTCTGGATACTACGAGATGATCGTAATCTCACGACGTCTATCCTGGGAAATGGCTTTCCAGCCGCACGGGGTGTTCCACCCTATTCCGTTCTCTCCGCCCCGCAGGGGCAGCATCCGAGTGAAAAGCAGCTTGACTGAAACGGAGTTCTGCTGATTCGTCTACTGTGCTCGCAATCACCAGGAATTGGGCAATGGGTTCTTCTTGACCGAAGCACCGGTGAGATATCCTTGCAGGAACCGGCTCCGCATGAGGTGAGGACAGCAGGGATGATAGCAGGACATGGGATCAAAAGCAAGACGGTTTGAAGGCGGGGTGAATCGCTGACCGCCCACGCCCGACACGGCGGCACGGCGCCCGGTCTGGCGGGGGAAAAAAACGGACTGGATCGGGGGTCCTTCATCGCTCGAAATGGTTGTGGTGAGCGGGCCATTGTGGTACGCAGAGGATTTGCGACAGGAGACTTCATCGGCCATTATGAACGGAACCCCGACCCGGGGAGGCGACCGCAGCGACCCGGACCGCCTTCTCACATCGAACTTCGTCTTTGCGACCCTATCCAATTTCGTCAACTCCTTCGGCATGCAGATGCTGACCGCCACTTTGCCCGTGTACGTCATCAGCCTGGGGGGAAGCAAGACCGAAGCCGGTCTCGTGGCCGGCGCCGTCGCCGTCACCGCAGCCTTCTTCCGACCTGTCTTGGGCTGGCTGACCGACGCCTGGCGCCGCCGGCCCCTCGTCCTGATCGGCACGTCCTTCAACGGGCTTGCTAGTGTGGTCTATCTGTTGGCCGGCTCGATCCCGCTCCTGGTGCTCGGAAGATTGGTGCAAGGCTTGGGGTTGGGCTGTTACAGCACGGCATCCAACGTCTACGTGGCCGATATCGCGCCCCTCAGGCGCCGGGCACAGGCCGTGGGGCTTTTCACCGCCGCGCACGCGCTCGGATTCGTCATCGGCCCCGTGATCGCCTTCGTGCTCGTCGACTGGAGCGGTTTCCAGCTTCTGTTCTACTTCACCGGAGGGCTGGCCGCCACCGCCTTTTCCCTTTCGATCTTCACGAGAGAGCGGCGGCAGTCCACCGCAGCCAACCGCATGCCCTGGTCTCTTCGCACCGGCATCCTTTCGGCGGACGCACTGCCGATTGCGTGGACGGCGTGCTGCATGGGCATTGGTTTTGGCACCGTCCAGGGGTTCATCTCCATCTTTGCCCAGTCACGCGGTATCCAGAACCCCGGTTTTTACTTCATGGCCCAGGCCGTCGCCCTGCTGCTCTCCAGGGCGTTTTCAGGACGTCTGGCGGACCGGTACGGCCGCCTCGTCGTCATCGTCCCGGGGGTCGTGCTCATGGCCCTGGCATTGGTGCTGCTGCCGACGGCTTACGGCTTTGCCTCTTTCATCCTCTCCGCCGCTCTCTTCGGGATCGGGTACGGCTCGGCTCAGCCCGCGTCCATGGCCCTGCTCATCGACCGGATTCGCTCCGAGCAGCGGGGTGTCGCAACGGGCACCTACTTCACCGGCTTCGACTCCGGATTCATTATCGGCACCATTCTGATGGGAGTGGTGAACCAGCACTGGGGTCCCGGCGCGATGTGGTCGATCTCGGCACTCTGTACCCTGCTTGGTCTGGCCGGGACCCTGGCATACCGCCGGTTCAAGGAGGAGGCCTGCGGGCAGGAGAGCGTCTTTCCGGGGGATGCGCAGCGCAGAGCGGGAAGCGAGAGACGCCGCGCGCCCGGCCTGGAAGGGTGAAACCGGGCACCGATCCATGGTGGAGGAGACAGGAGAAGATGGATAGAGGACGCACGATTGAAGCCGATCTTGGGAGAAGGGAGGTGGGTGGTTTGATTCGTCCAAGGGAGGCCCGAATGGGAAGCGGAACGGCCCTGATCGTCAGGGTCTGCTCGTGTCTCCGGCTGAGATGGCTCCTGCCCGTCCTGCTCCTCTGGTCCCTCTCCTCCTGCTCCGCTCTCCCCGGCCCATGCCCGCAGAATCGAGTCAAGCACGGTGCGGTCATGTACGGCGTCGTTCCACCGCTGTTCGGTGGCGGCTTTCGGGACGTGACATCCAGGCTGGACGAACTGGAGGGGCTCGGTGTGGACATTCTCTGGATGACTCCCATCAATGCCACGGACGATGAAAGCCAGATCAGCTATTCAGTCACCGACTATTTCAGCCTACGGGACGACTTCGGCACCCTCGAAGAGTTCAAGAAACTCGTTGATGAGGCCCATCAGAGAGGTCTCAAGGTCATCATCGACTTTGTCCCCAATCACACCTCGAAGCATCACCCGTACTACCTCGATGCCGAGAAAAACGGCAGAGCCTCTTTTTACTATGACTTCTATGATCGAGACGATGAAGGGCGTCCCACTCACTACTTCGATTGGGAGGGTCTCCCCAATCTGAACTTCGAGAACCCGCTCGTCCTTTCGATGATCGCATCCGCTTTTCGGTATTGGATCGTCGAGGCCGGAGTCGACGGTTTCCGGGTGGATGTGGCCTGGGGTGTTCGGGAGCGCGCCCCTGGGTTCTGGGGCCCCCTCATTCGCGAGCTGAGATCCCTGAAACCGGGTCTCATCCTCCTGGCCGAGGCGTCCGCCCGGGACCCCTACTATGAAAACCGCGGTTTCGATCTCGCCTATGACTGGAGCGAAAACCTAGGGGAATGGGCATGGAAGGAGGCCTTCGAGAACCCGCGGGAGACGGGGCGCATCCTCCTGGAGACGTTCGGGCAGAACCGGGAGGCGTCGAGCACGATCGCCCGCTTTCTCAACAACAACGACACGGGCCGCCGGTTCATTTCCCGCTACGGGCTTCCCGCCACCCGAGCCGCCGCCGTCCTCCAGCACACGGTTCCGGGCGTGCCGATGCTCTTTACCGGCGA
>JAGVAP010000049.1 GCA_020060215.1 Deltaproteobacteria bacterium
AAGGAATCGAGTGAAGGGGTGGTGACCGTCATGGGTCAGAAGAAGAAAAAGGTGAAGACGATCAAAGTCGATGTAGACAAGTGCAACGGCTGCCGGGCATGCGAGGTGGCATGCTCCGCCTTTCACGCGACTCCCCGGTACAGCGGCAACAACCCGGCCCGTTCGAGGATCCGGGTGATTCGCGAACCGTTGAGAGACATCTATGTCCCCGTGTACGCGGGGGAAAACGCCAAAGCCGAGTGCATGGGAAGGGACAAGTACGTGATCGACGGGAAGGAATACGACGAGTGCTCCTTCTGCAGGGCGGCCTGTTCCTCCCGGGATATCTTCAAGGAGCCCGATTCCGGCCTCCCCCTCAAGTGCGATATGTGCGAAGGCGATCCGGACCTGGAGAAACCCCTGTGCGTGCAGTGGTGCCTCACGGATGCCCTGACCTACGAAGAGAGGGAAGAGGAGGGCGAGGAGGAACCGAAACCCGAGGATGTGCAGGTCGGGTTGGAGGCGCTGGTGGACAAGTACGGGCTGGAGAAGGTGATGGACACGGTCGTTCGGATGTCTCTTGCCAAGAAGGGCTGAAGGATCGAAGCCAAGAAAAAGGATCGCAAGAAAAGTGGAGACCGTAACCCCCTACAAGGAGATCATCGAAGTCATCAAGGCCAACGGCGGGGAGGCCTTCAAACGGTGTTTTCAATGCGGTTTGTGCGACACCGTGTGCCCCTGGAACCGGGTCAGAGACTTCAGCATGCGAAGGATCGTCCGCGAGGCGACCTTCGGGCTCACGGAGATCGAGAGCGAGGATATCTGGCGCTGCACGACTTGCGGGCGATGCCCCCAGCGGTGCCCCCGGGATGTCCAGCAGATTCAGTCCGGAGTAGCCCTGCGCCGGATTGCCAACGAATACGGGGTGGTCCCTGCCGCGGTCAAGCCGGTCCGGACCGCAGGAGCCAGCCTCGTGGCCGAGGGAAACCCTCTGAGCCAGGAGCGGGGAAAGCGGGCGGATTGGGCGGAAGGCCTTTCCGTAAAGCCCTTTTCCGAAGGGATGGACATCCTGTATTTCCCCGGCTGCTACCTCAGCTATGACCCGCGACTCAAGAAGGTGGCCAGGGCCACAGCCCAAATTCTCCAACGGGCAGGGGTGGACTACGGCATCCTGGGCACCCAGGAGAGCTGCTGCGGGGAAAGCATCCGCAAGACGGGGGACGAGGAACTGTTCAAACGTCTGGCCAGGGAAAACATCAAGACTTTCGTGGACCACGGCGTGAAGAAGATCCTGGTTTCTTCCCCTCACTGCTATCACACTTTCAAGAACGAGTACCCCGAATTCATGGTGAATTTCGAGATCGTTCATCTATCCCAATACCTGCTCGAACTCCTTCGGGATGGGCGGCTCGGGGTGAACGGGGAACTGGGCAAGAGGGTGACCTACCACGACCCGTGTTACCTCGGCCGCCACAACGGCATATTCGATGCCCCCCGGGAGGTGCTGGCGAGGGTCCCCGGCATGGAGCTGAAGGAGATGCCGGACTCCCGACGAGACAGCCTCTGCTGCGGAGGCGGGGGGGGCAGGATCTGGATGGAGACCCACAAGGGCGAGAGATTTTCCGACCTCAGGTTGGAGCAGGCCATGGAGGTCGGAGCCGAGCTGCTGGTGACGGCCTGCCCTTACTGCATCACCATGTTCGAGGACAGTCGGTTGACCATGGATCTGGCCGAACGGATCCAGGTGAAGGACATCACGGAGATCATCCAGGAAGTGCTTTAGGGGGCCGCCCGAGCCCAGCGAGGGAACGAAACAATGGAAAAGCAAGGGATGGAGCAGATTGGCAGGGGATTCGAGGAGAACAACATCGGCGACGTGATGGTGGTCGGCGGGGGGATCAGCGGCATTCAGGCTTCGCTGGATCTGGCCACGGCCGGCTTCAAAGTGTATTTGGTGGAAAAATCGCCCAGCATCGGGGGCCACATGGCTCAGTTGGACAAGACGTTTCCCACCAATGACTGCTCCATGTGAATTCTCTCGCCCAAACTGGTCGAGGTCGGCCGGCATCCCAACATTGAGGTCCTGACTCACACCGAAGTACAAGACTTGCAGGGTGAGGCGGGGGATTTCAAGGTCACGCTGATCAAGAAGCCGCGGTACGTGCTGGAGGAGAAGTGCACGGGCTGCACCACCTGTGTGGAGTACTGCCCCGTGTTCTATCCGGATCCATTCAATCAAGATATTTCGAAGAACAAGGCCGTCCACATTTACTTCTCCCAGGCCATTCCCCTGGTCGCATATATCGACGAGAGCTGTCTGTACCTGAAGGAGAAGAAGTGCCGGATCTGCGAGGGGGTCTGCAAGAACGCGGCCATCGATTTTCATCAGACGCCCGAGAAGAGGGAAGTGAAGGTGGGGGCGGTCATCCTCTCCCCCGGCGTGGAGCCCTTTGATCCCAGGGCGAAGGAGGAATACCGGTACGGCCAGTTCGCCAACGTGGTGACCAGCATGGACTACGAGCGACTGCTGTGCGCCACCGGTCCCTATGAAGGGGAGGTCCGCCGCGCTTCCGACCAGGCCCATCCCCGCAAGATCGCCTGGATCCAGTGCGTGGGCTCCAGACAGGTGACGCCCGGCGGCAACAGCTACTGCTCGGCCGTCTGCTGCACCTACACCCAGAAACAGGTGATTCTGACCAAGGATCACTACCCGGAGACGGAGTGCACCATCTTTCACAACGATGTCCGCTCCTTTGGCAAGGATTTTGAGAGGTATTACCAGAGGGCCGAGCAGATGGACGGGGTGCGATTCATCCGAAGCTACGTCTCCATCAGCAGGGAGAACCCCGAGAACAGGAACGTCGCCATACGGTATTCCACGCCCGACCAGGGGGTGAAAGAGGAAGAGTTCGATATGGTGGTTCTGTCCGTGGGTCTGAACCCCCCGCGCGAGTTCAAGGCGCTGGCGGAGAGGTTC
>JAGVAP010000078.1 GCA_020060215.1 Deltaproteobacteria bacterium
AGAGGTCAGGAAGAGGGAAAGGACGAGGGGCGAGCAAAGACGATTCGGAATCGATGGGTTTCGCTTCGCTTCACCCATCCTACAAGATCTATCGCTGAAGTCGAGGTGAGCGAGGAGCGTATCGCAACGGAGGAAAGGGACAGCAGTCATTGAACGTTCTCAGGGAATGAATGGATTTTCATTCGGTGTTGGACGTTCGATGTCCGACGTTCATCTTCAAAATCGGAGAGGGAGGTCCGGCCTGGATGCGCGACCCGCTGTCGCAGTTCGCTCTTCGTGTTCTTCATGCTCTTCGTGTTGAAAAATATCCCTTTCGAAGGGCCCCCTTGTTCCTGCCGAGAAGGGCGAGGAGGGCGCGAAGAATTCGATACCGGGTGTAAAAGGCATTCATGGACGTGCAGGGGAAGAAGGTCACCGTCGTCGGCCTGGGCAGGTCCGGCTTTTCGGCCGCCAAATGGCTCTCCAGGCAGCGGGCCGATGTGACGGTCAGCGACATCAAGGAGGCGCGCGAACTCGATCCGCAGATGATCGGGGACCTGGCGCGCCTGGGTGTGAAGCTGCAGACGGGCGGCCATGACCTGGACACGTTTCTGGACGCGGAGATCATCGTGATCAGTCCGGGGGTTCCCCTGGACACGGAGCCCCTGAGCGCCGCCCGAAACAGGGGGATCCCGATCCTTGGGGAGATGGAGCTTGCCTTTCGCTGGATCGACATCCCTCTACTGGCGGTGACCGGGACCAACGGGAAATCCACGGTGACATCCCTCTTGGGTGCTCTCGTACGGGATGCCGGCCACGAGGTTTTTGTGGGGGGAAATATCGGGACGCCTCTGATCGATTACATTGCGGACGGGAAAAGGGCCGACTACGCCGTCGTCGAGGTGAGCAGCTTCCAGCTCGATACGGCCGAGATGTTTTCGCCCCATGTCGCCCTGCTCCTCAATATCACACCGGATCACCTCGACAGGTATGCCACGTATGAGGATTATGAGAATTCCAAGCTGAGCATCTTCCGGAACCAGGGGCCGGGCCAGTTTGCCGTCTTGAACGACGACGATGCGCGGCTCGCCGCATACGAACCTTCCGGTCCCGCGGTCCTGCGCTACGGGATGGATTGCAGGAGAGGCCGCCATGCGTGGGTGGAGGGAAATACGCTCTTCGCACAAGACCCCGGTGGCAGAGAATGCTCCTTTGCCCTGGAGGGATTCGCCCTGCCCGGCCGTCACAACCGTGAGAACCTGATGGGGGCCGTCCTTGGAGCGCTGGCCCTGCAGATCGATCCGGGGGTCATCCAGGACACGATCCGATCCTTCCGGAGCCTCCCCCATCGGATCGAGCCGGTGGGCCGTCACAAGGGAGTCTCCTTTTACGACGACTCCAAGGCAACGAACCTGGATGCGGCCATCCGTTCCATCCTGAGCTTCGAGACCCCGGTCGTGCTCATTGCCGGGGGACGCCACAAGGGGGCCGATTACGGTCCCCTGGTGGAGGCGGCCAAGGGGCGGGTGAGGAGGGCGGTTCTCCTGGGGGAATCGAAATCCCTGATGGCCGATGCATTCGAAGGGGAGATCCCGTTCGAGTTCGCCCGTGACATGGAGGATGCGGTCACCCGCGCCTTTGCTGCGGCCGTGAGGGACGACGTCGTTCTGCTCGCCCCGGCGTGTTCCAGCTTCGACCTGTATCGGGATTATGCCCATCGAGGCAAGGTCTTCAAACGGGCGGTGGAGGGCCTCCGTGGCGGAGCATAGCAGAGGCAAGGTCCTGGGGTACGACTACGGATTGCTGATCCCTACCCTTCTGCTGGTGGGGTTCGGGCTCGTGGCCATCTACAGCGCCAGTTCGTTCATTGCCGAGCACAAGTACGGCGACTCGTACTTTTATCTGAAGAGGCAGGGGATCTTCTGTCTCCTGGGGCTTTGCTTCCTGATCATGGCCAAGAACATCCCCACGGAGTTCTACACGAAGCTCGTATACCCTTTCCTCCTGTTGAGCCTGGCGCTGTTGGTCGCGCTGCTGATTCCGGGGGTCGGGACGAAGATCGGAGGCGCCAGCCGATGGCTGAGGTTCGGCGGACTTTCCTTCCAGCCCTCGGAGCTCGCCAAGCTTTCCCTTGCCCTCTACGTGGCCTATTCCATGGCCAAGAAGACCACGGACATGGGCCTTTTCACCAAAGGGTTTGTCCCGCATCTGGTGGTCGCCGGCCTGTTCATGGGGTTGATCATCCTCCAGCCCGACCTCGGCACCTGCATCATCATCGGCGGCTGGCTGATCGTGCTCCTGTTCGTCGGCGGGGTGAGGATCATCCATCTCACGGGGCTGATGATTCTCTGCATGCCGGTCGTCTTCTGGCTGATCTGGAAGGCGGACTACAGGCTCAAACGATGGTGGGCCTTTCTGAATCCGTGGGAGGACCCGCAGGGGCTGGGATTTCAGATCATCCACTCCTTCCTGGCCTTCGGCTCAGGGGGCCTCTTGGGAGTGGGCCTCGGGAACAGCAAGCAGAAGCTCTTCTATCTCCCGGAGCCCCACACGGACTTCATCCTCTCCATCATCGCGGAAGAGCTGGGGTTGGCGGGATTGGCCGGGGTGGTCGTGCTCTTTGCGATCCTGATCATGCGGGGAATCCGGGTGGCCCTGGATGCCCCTGACCTCTACTGCACCTATCTGGCCCTGGGGATCACGAGCTTCATCGCGCTCCAGGTCCTCGTGAATATGGGCGTGGTCCTGGGGCTGCTGCCGACCAAGGGGTTGACCCTGCCCCTGATCAGCTACGGGGGCTCTTCGCTGGTGATCAGTCTGATGGGGATCGGCATGCTGCTGAACATATCGTCGAGGACGACGTGAACGGATCGGCGTGTTGCGTGCCGCGGGGATGTGAGTTGCGGGCTGTTTCGTTGGGGGCTGCAGGCTGGAAATCTCGAGTTCGGAGCTGGAAACATCAGCGGGGGGTCTGAAGGAAAAAGAGGCACGCTTGGCGACGATCTTTTGCAGGAGCGAGCTCCTGCTCGCGACTCCCTTCCCGTTCAAGAAAATCGCAACCCGGAGGTTGCTCCTACAGATGAGGAAGGGGAAGAGAAGAGAGACATTGTCGCCGGAGCTTGCCGCGGTGAGTGCACAAGGGGGTACCGTCACAACAACCGACAAGCAACAACCCGCGGACGAAGGTGGGTGCAAAGAGTCCAGAGTGACGAGTGACGAGAAACCGCGTTCCAGGGAACAACCGAGAGTCGTCATTGCCGGCGGAGGTACCGGCGGGCATCTCTTCCCGGCCATTGCGATAGCGAGAGAGCTCTGCTCCAGACCGGGGGGAGCGGAGATCCGCTTTGTGACCGGCAGGCGCAAGCTGGAGTCCGAGGTGGTTGCGCGCTACGGGTTCAGGCAGACATCCATCGATGTGGAGGGGTTGAAGGGACGAGGCTGGAAGAGGGGGGCGGTCACGGCCATGAAATTGCCTTGGAGCTTCTACCAGGCCCTTTCCATCATCCGGGGGTTTTCCCCCCACCTGGCCGTCGGGGTCGGCGGGTATTCTTCCGGGCCCGTCTGTCTGGCGGCCCGATGGATGGGGGTCCCCTGCGCCATCCAGGAGCAGAATTCGTTCCCGGGTCTGACGAATCGCCTCCTCAGCAGGGTGGCGGACAGGGTCTTCGTCTCGTTCGAGGAGAGCAAGGCCCATCTTGCCTCTTCGGCGGTGCTCTGGACAGGCAACCCCGTTCGCAAGGAACTGCTGGAGCAGGCCGGGAGCGGCCGCAAGGAGGATCAGCGGTTCTGCATCCTGGTCGTGGGGGGAAGCCAGGGCGCCAAGGCGGTCAATGAGGCGTTTCTCTCCGCCCTGGCAATCCTCGTTCGCGAGGGAAAGGACGTAAGGGTGATCCATCAGACCGGCGAAGCGGATTTCGATCGGGTGGCCGGGGGATACAGGGAGAAGGGACTCACGGGGGAAGTGAACCCCTTTATCCAGGACATGGCATGGGCCTATGCCCAGGCCGACCTGGTCGTGAGCCGGGCCGGGGCGACCACGCTGTCGGAGCTCACAGCCCTTGGAAAACCCTCCATCCTCATCCCGTATCCGTATGCGGCCAACAACCATCAGGAGCTCAATGCCCGCTCGACCGTCGAGGCGGGCGGCGCGGAGATGATCCTCCAGGGGGAGTTGAGCGGAGAGAGGCTTGCCCGGGTCCTGATGCGGTACATGGAGGATCCGCAGGCGCTCCAGGGGATGGCGGAAAAGGCCCGTGCCATGGGTCGGCCCCATGCCGTGGAGGTCATCGTGGATAATCTCTTGGAGATGGTTCGAGCATGAAGCCTTTCGGCAAGGCAAGACATATCCATTTTGTCGGGGTCGGGGGGATCGGGATGAGCGGCATCGCCGAACTCCTCCTCAATCTCGGCTACACCGTGACCGGGTCGGACCTGAAGGATACGCTCGTCACCAGGAGACTCACAGGCCTTGGGGGCAGGATCTTTACCGGACACCGGAAGGAGAATATCGACGGGGCGGATGTGGTGGTCTATTCCTCGGCCGTCTCGCCGGACAATCCTGAGATCCTGGAATCCAGGGAACGGGCCGTCCCGGTCATCCCCAGGGCCGAGATGCTCTCCGAGCTGATGCGACTGAAATACGGCGTCTCGGTGGCCGGTGCGCATGGCAAGACGACGACCACCACGATGATCGCCTCCATCCTCACGGCCGGCAGGCTGGACCCGACCGTCGTGATCGGGGGGAGGCTGGATATCTGGGGCGGCTCCAACGCCAAACTCGGGCAGGGGATGCTCCTGGTGGCGGAATCGGATGAGAGCGACGGATCCTTCATGCTCCTTTCGCCCACCATCGCGGTGGTCACGAACATCGACTACGAGCATATGGACCACTACGGGGACATGGAGGCCCTGCGAAAGACCTTTGTCGATTTCATCAACAAGATCCCCTTCTATGGCCTGGCCGTGGTCTGCCTGGACAACGAAGAGATCCAGGGCATCATCCCCCGGTTCAGGAAAAGGTGTTTTACCTACGGCCTGAGCTCCCAGGCCGACCTCAGGGCCCGGGATGTGGAGAAAGGCAAGTTTCAGGTCAGCTTCGAACCCCTTCTGCAGGGCAAGTCCCTGGGCCGGGTAACCGTAGGAATGCCCGGGGACCACAACGTGCTGAATGCCCTTGCCGCGATTGCGGTAGGGGTCGAACTGGACGTCCCCATGGAGGAGATCCGGAAGGGGTTGCAGAGCCTGGGTGGACTGGCCAGGCGTTTCCAGGTGAAAGGGGAGGAACGGGGAGTGACCGTGGTCGACGACTATGGGCACCACCCGACGGAAATCATGGCAACCCTCGCCGCCGCCCGGGGCTGCTGGCCGGATCAGCGGCTCATCGTCGTGTTCCAACCCCATCGCTACAGCCGGACCCGGTTGCTCTACGACCGTTTCGTCATCAGCTTCAACCACGCGGACGTCCTGGTGGTGGCCCCCCTCTACTCGGCCGGGGAGCCGGTCCTGGAGGGGGTGAATGCCGAATGGCTCTGCCGGGGGATCAAGGACCACGGCCACAAAGACGTCATCCTCTGCGAAAGCCATGAACAGATCCTGGATGTGCTCGTGGATATGGGGAAGCCGGGGGATGTCGTGCTCACCCTGGGGGCCGGTGACATCTACCACGTGGGAGAGGAACTGCTCAGGAGGATGAAGGAGAGATAAGAAAGGCGGAAGCGGAAACATCCCGGTGGAACCCGGGATCCGGGGCCGGGGATACCGCCCGTAACGGCATTCGCCGGAATGAAGGAATCAACGCTGAAACGCTGAACCCTGAATCT
Source organism: Deltaproteobacteria bacterium (assembly GCA_020060215.1). The sequence goes on from JAGVAP010000078.1 coordinate 5,799, forward strand.
TGGAACCCTGAACTTTGAACCTTCTTGCGGCATGAACGAGAGGCAGCGAAAGGAGATCCGGGAGACCTTCGGGGAGGACGTCCTCTTCGACTGCCCCATGAGCCGATACACGACCTTCCGGGCGGGTGGAAATGCGGCAGCCCTCTGCAGCTGTTACGAGATCTCCAGGCTCCGGTGGCTGGCGGCCTACGCACGCACGGAGACCCTCCCTTTTCTGGTCGTCGGCAGGGGGAGCAACCTCCTCTTCCGGGATACCGGTTTTGAAGGGGTGGTCGTCAGGCTGGCGGGAGAGATGGCCGCCGTCGCAGAGGAGGGGACGGATCCTCCCGGCCTGCGGGCGGGCGGAGGGGCACCGATTTCGGAGGTCCTCTCCTTTTGCCGTGACAAGGGTCTCGGCGGCCTCGAATTCCTCGCAGGGATCCCCGGCACCGCCGGGGGAGCGGTAGCGATGAATGCGGGCGCCTGGGGTCAGGAGATCGGTGGGCTCGTCCGAGAGGTCCTCCTGATGGGGTCGGAAGGGGATCTCCTGACCGGGGACAGGGACGAACTGGGCTTCGGGTACAGATCGGCTTCCATCCCGGAGGGGAGCGTGGTCGTTCAGGTGCTGCTCACCCTGTCGCGAAAAGACCCGGAGGCCGTGGCCGGGCGGATGGCGGAATACCTGGGTCGGCGGAAGGCGGCGCAGCCTCTCGAACACCCCAGCGGGGGCTCGGTGTTCAAGAACCCCCCGGGTGATTTTGCCGGGAGGTTGATCGAGGGGGTCGGCCTGAAGGGGAAGAAGGCGGGGGGCGCCATGATATCGCCCAAGCATGCCAACTTCATCGTCAACACGGGTGGTGCGAAGGCGAAGGATATCCTGGACCTCATGGATCTGGCGAGAAAGGCGGTTTTGGAGCGAACGGGCGTCGAGCTGGAGCCCGAGATCAAGGTGGTGGGGTAAGGGGTGGAGAATATCAGGCCCATGGATTTCTTCGACGACCCTTCTTCCAGAAGGGCCATGCTCAAGCGGCAGTCCGTCCGGAGGGAGAAGGAGTCGATCCTGCCGAAGCTGTGGAGGGTCGTCCGTTTCATCGGCTCCTGTTTTTTCAAGTTCTCCTGCCTGGTCCTCATCCTGGTCCTTTTCAGCGGGATCTTCATCTATGCATACGACCATCTCCTCCGGTCCCCCTACATCCGGCTCGAGAGGGTGGTGGTGGTCGGGGTGGATGAGTCCATGAAGAACGAGCTGCTGGAGCGGGCTCAGGTGGATTACGAAACGAGCCTCTTCGCGATCAATCTCGAGGAAGTGAAGGAGAGGGTCGAGAAGCATCCCTGGGTCAGATCGGTCAGCGTCGAAAAGCAGTTTCCCCATACCCTCGCCATGCGCGTGGAGAGGGAGGAGCCCTGGGCGATCATCGCGGGGGAGACGCTTCGCTACATGAATCGCAACGGAAGGGTGTTCAAGGAGGTGGAGGAAGGGGACCCGCTGGACTTCCCGGTCGTGACAGGCATCCCCGCGTCCGGTGACCCCACGGGAAGATCGGTCGCGACCGCGGTGCAGGTGCTCTCCACCCTCGAAAACGAAAAGGGAAGCTGGTCCGTGGAGCACCTCTCCGAGCTCTACGTGAGGGGAGACGGAAGCGTCACCCTCTACTATTCCTCGCTCCCCTTCGGAGTCAAGGTCAGGGCCGACGAACTGGCCGACAGGATGGAGGATCTCAAGAAGGTGGTGGAGCACCTGAATCGATCCGGCCGCATCCGCACGGCCAAAGGCATCAACCTGGAATATGCGGACGGTGCAGTCGTGTCCTTCAAGAAAGGTTAAGGCATGTCAGGAGAGATCATCGTAGGCCTGGATATCGGGACAACCAAGATGTGCGCGGTCGTAGGCGAGGTGCGGCCCGACTCCATAGAGATCATCGGCATCGGCAGTCATCCCTCCGAAGGGCTTCGCAAGGGGGTGGTCATCAACATCGAGAAGACGGTGGAGTCGATCAAGGAGGCGATCGAGGAAGCGGAAACCATGGCCGGGTGCGAGATCAGCTCCGTATACGCAGGGATCGCCGGCGGACATATCAAGGGCTTCAACAGCCACGGCGTGATTGCCCTCAAAGAGCGGGAGGTGACCCGGAAGGACATCGAGAGGGTGATCGAGGCGGCCAGCGCCGTCGCCATCCCCATGGACCGGGAGGTCATCCACGTCCTGACCCAGGAGTTCATCGTGGACGATCAGGACGGGATCATCGACCCCCTCGGGATGGCGGGGGTGCGCCTGGAGGCGAAGATCCACATCGTGACCGGCGCCGTCACATCGGCCCAGAACATCATCAAGTGCGCGAACCGGGCCGGCCTGGACGTGTGCGACATCGTGCTGGAGTCCCTCGCCTCCAGCGAGGCGGTGCTTTCCGAGGAGGAGCGGACCCTGGGCGTGGCCCTGATCGACTTCGGCGGGGGGACCACCGACCTCGCCGTCTTCTCGCGGGGCACCATCAAGCACACCTCCGTCCTCGCCCTGGGGGGAGACAATCTCACCTACGATATCTCGATCGGCCTGAGGACCCCCAAGGCCGAGGCCGAGAAGATCAAGATCAAGTACGGGTGCGCCCTCTCTTCGATGATCGGCAAGGATGAAACCATCGAGGTGCCGGGAGTCGGCGGGCGAAAACCCAGGGTCCTCTCGAGGCACATCCTCGGGGAGATCCTGGAGCCCAGGGTGGAGGAGATCTTCTCGCTGATCCACGGCGAGCTCGTGAGATCGGGCCACGACGGCATCATCAACTCCGGCGTGGTGATCACGGGCGGGTCGGCCGAGCTCTCCGGCATCCCGGAGACCTCGGAGCAGATCTTCAATGCGCCCTCGCGGATCGGGTACCCGCAGGGCATCACGGGACTGGTCGAGGTGGTGAACAAGCCCATGTATGCAACCGCCGTCGGGCTGGTCCTCTATGGGGCCAAGCGGTTAAAGGAGGGGAAGAAGTTCAGGATAAGGGACACGAATATCTTTGGGCGAGTCATGGATCGGATGAAGCGATGGTTCAAGGATGTGATCTGATGTTATCTCAATGGGCCTGAAACGGGAGGGATACGGTATGAAATTCGAATTCGTCGAGGACAAGGAGAAGTACAGCGCCAGGATCAAGGTGATCGGAGTGGGCGGGGCAGGGGGCAATGCGATCAACAACATGATCAATGCCAGGCTCCGGGGGGTGGAATTCATCACGGCCAACACGGATATCCAGGACCTGGAGCGATCCATCTGCCCCAACAAGATCCAGCTGGGTGCGGCGATCACACGCGGCCTGGGGGCGGGGGCGGATCCGGACATCGGCCGGATGTCCGCGGAAGAGAGTGCGGCCGAGATCCGGGAGTCGGTCGAAGGGGCGGACATGGTCTTTCTGGCCGCCGGCATGGGAGGGGGAACAGGGACCGGCGCTACCCCGGTCATCGCCCGGGAATGCAAGGAGAGCGGTGCGTTGACGGTTGCGGTGGTCACCAAGCCCTTCGGCTTCGAGGGCAACAAGCGGCTCAGCCGCGCGATGGCGGGGCTCGACAAGTTGAAAAAGGAAGTGGACACCCTTATTATCATTCCTAACGAGCGCCTCAAGGCGGTCGGGAACAAGAGCAGCACGTTCAAGGAGCTGATCACCCGGGCGGACGACGTCCTTCTGAATGCGGTCAAGGGCATCTCGGACCTGATCGTGAGCAGCGGGTTCATCAACCTGGATTTCGCCGACGTGAAGAAGGTGATGGAGCAGATGGGGACGGCGATCATGGGCACCGGCAAGGCGAGCGGCGAAAACCGGGCCGCCGAGGCCGCAAAGGAGGCCGTCAACAGCCCGCTCCTGGAGGACATCTCCATCAGCGGCGCCAGGGGGCTCCTGATGAACATCTGCGGTCCCCCGAGCATGACCATGGACGAGATCGACCAGGCCTGCAGCTACATCAAGGGCGAAGTCGACAAGGAGGCCGATATCTTCTGGGGCGTGGTCTTTGACGAGAACATGGGCGAGGAGGTCCAGATCACGGTGATTGCGACCGGGATCGACAAGGAGAACTACAACAAGGTCGTGAGGCTCAGGGATCTGACCCCCGACGAGGCCCACGATCCCTGGCTGGTGAGGGGACCCAACGGCGAGAACCTGGATGTCCTCGACACGCCGACCTACCAGCGCCAGAAGGTCACGGAAGAGGTGGTGATGACCTCCAAGGCCGAGGAGCCGCCTCAGCATGGCAAGAGGTTGAATATCTTCAGAAGGGGTCTTTTCAAGGAAAGCCTCGACTACCCTGCGTTCCTCAGGGTCAAGGCTGATTGACCGGAGGCCCCCCCAAAGGTGATGGAACATGCCGGACAAGATCGCTTCCCTTTACCGGGCGAGGCTTTCCAGGGAAAAGGGGACGGTGAGAAAGGAGTTGGGAGGGAGGCTCTCGATCGCCCTCTGCTATCCCAACACCTACCGCATCGGCATGTCCAGCCTGGGTTTCCAGGTGATCTATCATCTCCTGAACCGAAACGAGCAGGTCGTTGCAGAACGGTTTTTTCTCCCCGAAGGCCCTGAGATGTCCCTCACCCTGGAGGAGGGGAAAGGGATTCGTTCCCTCGAATCCCTTTCCCCCATCCAGAGGTTCGACCTGGTCGCCTTTTCCCTCTCCTTTGAGAACGACTATCCGAACATCCTGACCATGCTGGATCTCGGCAGGATCCCCATCCTGGCCGAGGAACGGAACGAGTACCATCCCCTGATCATGGCGGGAGGGGTCGCCACCTTCCTCAATCCCGAGCCCATCGCCCCCTTCTTCGATTTTTTCCTGGCAGGCGAGGCCGAGCCGGTCATGGATCCTTTCCTGGACCTCGTGTTGCGGCTGAAACGCAGCGCGGGCAGCAGGAAGGAGATCCTGCTGAGCCTGGCGGAGGAGATCCCCTCCATCTACGTGCCCTCGTTCTATCGGGTGGAGTACCGCGAGGACGGCACGATCGGGTCCAGGGTCCCCCTGGAGGGGGCGGCCCGTGAGAGGATCGAGGTGTCCAGGCAGAATCCCCTTTGCTCCGCTCCGGCCATCTCCGCCGTAAGGACACCGGATACCGAGTTCGCCGGCAGGGTTCTCGTGGAACTGGGCAGGGGGTGCGGCCGATCATGCCGCTTCTGCGCCGCCGGGTACGTGTACCGGCCCCCGAGAGCGCACCCTTTGCAGGAGGTGATTTCTTCGCTGGAAAAGGCCCTTCCCGAAGAGGGGAAGTTCGGTGTGCTCGCCCCTTCGGTGGCCGATATCCCGGGGGTCGAAGAGGTCACCCGGTTTATCCTGGAGGGTGGTGGTTCTTTCTCCCTCTCCTCTCTGCGGGCGGACGGACTGACCCCGGAGATCATCGAGCACCTGCAGCGGAGCGGCCAGAAGACCCTGGCCATCGCCCCTGAAGCCGGCTCCGAGCGGCTGCGGAAGGTGATCAACAAACACCTGAGGGAGGAGCAGATCATCGATGCGGTGCGGATGATCGCGTCCGCCGGGGATTTCGCCATCCGTCTCTATTTCCTCGTCGGCCTGCCTACGGAGACCCGGGAGGATGTAAACCAGATCATAGAGCTGGTGAAGCACATCAGGCACTGGCTGGTGAAGGAATCGGGGACCAGGGGAAGGATCGGCCAGCTGAGGCTCAGCATCAACTGCTTCGTGCCGAAGCCCTTCACCCCTTTTCAGTGGTTCCCCATGGACCATCTCGATGCCTTGAAGGAGAAACAGAAACGGCTCAAAAAGGGTTTGAGCCGGGAGGGCGGGATCAAGGTGAATTTCGACGTGGCGAAGTGGGCCTTTGTGCAGGCCCTCCTCTCCATGGGAGACCGAAGGGCGGCACAGCTCCTCAAGCTTGCCCATGAGCACAAGGGGGACTGGGGCCAGGCCAGGAAGTATTCGGAGATCAACCCCGATTTCTTCGTCTACCGGCCGAAGGATCTGAAGGAGACGCTCCCCTGGGACTTCCTGGACCATGGGGTGCGGAAGGAGCACCTCGTCAAGGAGTACAAGCTCGCCCTCAAAGGGGAGGAGTCCGAGCCCTGTCACCCCGGCGACTGCATCCGGTGCGGGGCTTGTTAAGGTTGGTGGAGCGCTTCGCTCCCCGTTGGAGGTTTGAGGCCGGTCATTTCTTCTGGAGCAACCTCCCGGTTGCGATCCCGTCTGCTACGCCTTCACCTTACATCTGCAAATCACAAACAGCACAACGCTCCTGCTGAGGTATCGAAAGATGAAGCTCCCAGGGACCGCCTCACCAGGGGCGCCATACCTTCCAGGGTTACGATACCGGCACGGATGAGCAGTCTTCTAGTCCAGGCCGATGGGGACGACCTCGCTCTTTCGAGGGATTCATCCCCCGCCGATGATCGCGAACGTGGCCTGCCCGCCTGCAATGAGATTCCCGCCTGCATCGTGAATCTCGGCCTGGACAAAACTCAAGCGTCTGGTCCGGTGGGTTACCCGGGCAGAGCAGCGAAAAAGCTTTCCCTTTGCGGAGCGCATGTAATGAATCGATGCGTGAACGGTTGCGCAGTTCGAGCCGGGACCGAGCGTCGACGTCACGGCCCACGCCATGGTCGTATCCATGAGGGTGTAGAGAACCCCTCCATGAGGCTGCTCGGGAGCGGGCCAGCGGTCCATGGAGGTCGGCTCCAGCCGGGAACCGGCTTTCCCCTCGGCCGCCTCCTCTATCCGGATCCCCATGGCCTGATAGAGAGGGTTGTCGTTGATTCGGGATAATGTCTCGTGGGTGAATCGGTGCTCTTCCCGGTCCATGTTTGGTCCTCCTTGAAGATCCGCCACGGAGGCACTACCGCCGTCGCGCCGGAGTGGCGCCATGGCCCGCAGCGCCGGCGCTCACGCGGCGTGCATGTCACGAACGCGGAAGACACCAAGAAATCAGGAGATCTCTCCTGGGTGTCTTCCGGGTCTATGGTGGCGGGGTTGGTCGCGGCCGTAAGGCCTGCGTCAGAGTTGCCGACCGGACCTGCTTGTGTCCTTCAAAGACGGGACTATATCGCACTTTCCAGCCACCCGAAAGCCATTCCAGACAGAACGAAATCGGCGATCATCCAGGGAGAGGAGCGAAAAAGCTTGACATGAAAAAGGGTCCAACACTAGAATACCGACCAAGCGCTCGGTTAAGATCTACGCCGATTGGCGTGGGATCCTCCTCTGAGACCGGGTGCTCGGCAAAGGATTGAGGAATGAAATTCAAGAAAGTCGAGAGTAGTCATTGGCCTCCGAGAAAGATAGGTCTGCTGAAATAATTGCCGCCGCAACAAGGCTTTTTGCGGCACAAGGATTTGATAAGACGACCACGCGAGACATCTGTAAGGCAATCGGCATGAGCCATGCAATGCTTTACTATTACTTCAAAGACAAGGAAGCGATCCTGAACCGGATCCTGCAGGATATTCTAAGTGGTGGCTTAAAACAATTCAAAGCGATCGCTGAGAGCAAGCATGGTCTGCATGTCAAGCTGGTGGACGTAATCAATATGTATGCCCGCTTCCATGTCGTAGAGACGGATAAGGTCAAAATCTTTATACATGAGAGGAAATCACTGAGCTCTTCACACAAGCGGTTGTTAGATAAGAAGCAGAAGGAGTATTTGAACATTTTGCGCGAGATGCTGGACGACCTCAAGGAAACGGGAGATATGGTTCCACTCGACACAACCATGTCTGCTTTTGCGCTCTTCGGGATGGTGCATTGGACATGTGGTTGGTACAATCCCGCCGGCAGGGTGCCTCCTCAGGAGCTTGCAGAAACGATTGCCCACATCTACACGAAAGGGATACTCAAGAAATAGGATCGTGTCCGAAATCATTCAAGAGGATGAAGTGTTCCTTTCCTGTCCTTTGATTTACCAAGCGCTTGGTCAAAGCTGAGAAGAGGTTAAGCGTAAGGTTGAGGCTGTCGAAAAAGGTTCCAATTCCCTTATTTCCCCGTTGTCATAAAATGCATCTGTGATAGATTGCGCCTGTAACAAACATCCCGGTCGGACG
>JAGVAP010000034.1 GCA_020060215.1 Deltaproteobacteria bacterium
CCGGTGCAGCGGCAGAGATTTCCCGAAATGGCGGTCCGGATCTCCCCGTCAGAGGGATTCGCATTCACGTCGAGCAGCGCCTTTGCGGTGAGCACCATGCCCGAGGTGCAGTACCCGCACTGAACGGCGCCGTGTTCGAGGAACGCCTGCTGGATCGGGTGCAGGTTCTCCCCGTTCGACAGACCCTCGATGGTGGTGATTCTTTTCCCCTGGGCTTCGACGGCCAGGAGCAGGCATGAACGAACGGGGATTCCGTCCGCCAGGACAGTGCACGCCCCGCAGACGCCGTCTTCGCACGCCTCTTTCAATCCTCTCAGGGCGAGGTTTTCACGCAGGACCTCGAGAAGGGTCTGATTCGGATAGGCCGCAATCTCGTATTCCTGATCGTTCACGGTAAGCGCAATGAGACGCTTGGATCTTTTTTCCATGACTCCTCCTTACACGTGCTCGAGGGCGGTCTTCATGGCCCTTTTCGCAAAGACCGAAAACATCTCACGCCTGTAGGATGCAGGCAGGATGTGGTTGTTGACGAGGGGAATATTCTTCGGGATCGCCCGGCCGACGGCCTCGAGATCAAGGAGTGCGGGCTTTTCCCCGATGCCGAGTCCTTCGAGCGGAACAATCAGGGGGGCGGGTCCGGCGGCGGAGAGCACGAGCCGCGCCGATGCGATCTTCCCCTTCTTCACGGCGACGGAGGCGGCGGCACCCGCCAGAGGGTAATCGATGGCGGAACGGAGCCGGAACTTCTTATAACTCGAGCCCGTGTTTCGCTGGACAGGGAGAATGAACCGGGTCGCTATCTCCCCCGGCCGAATCCCCAGCGGTTCCACTCCCTGCCCCGTAAAAAGCTCCTCCACCGGGATTTCACGGGGTTTGCCCCTTTTTTTCTCCAGTCTGACGTTCGCTCCGGCTGCGATCAAGGCCGGGGCGACGTCTCCCTGGTAAACGCTGAAGCATTTCTTGCTGCCGGGGACGGCAAGGCACGACTTGCCTCCCGCCTTCAGGCACGGCGGTCGCTCGAGCCGCCAGGAGGACGACTGGTTGTAGAAGAGGCAGCGGGAATCCTGGAACACATTGCCTCCGATGGTTGCGACATTTCGAATCGGAGGTGCTGCGACGGCGAGCGCCGCTTCGTAAAGGGCCGGTGAGTCCTTCCGGACGGCCGGGGATTCGACGAGCTCGGAGAGGGTGGTCATCGGACCGATATGCAAGGCCTGACCCTGACGCTTGATCCCTTTCAGCTCGCGCAGGTCCTTGAGGCTCACCAGCTGCGCAGGCCGGAGAAGGCCGAATCGGATTTGAGGCAGGATATCCGTTCCCCCCGCCAGAGGCCGCACCAGCTCGCCGTCCCGCTCCATGATGGACAGCAGCTCGGAGAGTGTCGCAGGCTCGAGAATAGTGAAATAGGGTAATCGCATCAGATAACTCCTTTGTTAAGTTGGAGATTCCGCTCTTCTCAGGGCACGTTCTTCACCCTCTCGGGTTCCTTCTCCCGGGTTTCTTCCTTCCTGAGAGCCTTGATAAGGAGGTCGGTCAAGTCGTCCGCATGTTGGGTGAGCGAGTATTTCCTGTCCTTCAAGAGCCAGCGAATGGTGATGTGCTCGATCACCCCCAAGCAAAGGCTCCGGGCCAAGTAGCAGTCGGTTTCCCTGCTGATCGCTCCTTCTTCCTGGCCCTCCTGAATGATATCGAGGAGTACTTTGTAGAAGCTTCGGGCGGCCTGATACGCCTCGGTCGAAATGTAGGTCCTGCTCGTCTTCAGCTCCAGGAGCACAATGGAGGCATATTCCGGGTTCTTTTCGAAGAAGTCGAGGTACCACCAGATGTATTTCCGCAGTTTGTTGAAGGCCCCCCTGATCCCCATCATGTGCTCCCCGATCTCGGGTACGGTCTCCTTTGTCACCTCGACAGGGATGGCTAGAAGAAGGTCTTCCTTGCTCTTGAAATACTCGTAGATGGTCGCATCCCCCACCTGGGCATTCCTGGCGATCTCCGAAATGGTCGCGTTCTGGAAGCCCCTCGAGCCGATCACGAGCATGGCATGTCTCAGGATCTCTGTTCTCTTACCAGCTTCCTGTATATGCTGTTTCCTGTAAATCATACCCTTGTTCTTAACCTACCGATCAAATCTTTCGAATGGTATTCGGTTCCCTTTCATAATACTCAGCTCAAGCTGATGTCAAGTCTATTCATAACTCTTTCAATCAAAAGCGTTTTGTTGTGTCAGCGGATCACTCGAAGTATGTTCGGACGCCCAGATGCGACAGCCCCGCAGAAACTCCCTTCTTGCGACTCATGAGGCTATCGTAGATTGAAAAAGTGCCACAATGTGACGCCTTCCGAAAGGAATTCGTGGAACCAAGGCCCTTCCTTGTAAATACCGGTATTCATGGGCGAACATAATTCAGAACGAAAATAGAAGGGAGAGACAGGGATATAGTGGATAGAGATATAAAAAGCATTCCGTCAATGTCGCAAGACTAGGGGATGAGACTCGGCAGGGTCGTGGCAATCCCTGGGAAGATCATCAGGAGCGCGGTCAGGAGAACCAGCCCTGCAAGATAAGGCATGATCCCCCGGAAGATGACCTGAATCGGGATCTCGGGGGCAATCCCCTTGATCACGAACACATTCACACCCACGGGGGGAGTGATGACCCCCATTTCCGCAATGATCACGATGATGACACCGAACCAGATGGGATCGAAACCGAGCTTTCTCACGATAGGGTAGAAGATGGGAAGGGTCACTACGATCAGGGCCATGGAGTCCATGAAAAAGCCACCGATAAAATAGAGCAATATGATCACCCCCACGATGGCTACCGGAGAGATCGGAAGATTGCCGGCCCAATCCGCGAGCACGAAAGGTATGTTGGAAAGGGCCATGAAATGGCCGAAGACCGTTGCACCGGCGATGATGAACAGGACCATGCAAGCGGTCTTCAGCCCGTCCATCCCGGAGTCGAGAAATCCCTTCCACGTCATCTCTCGCTGCGCCAGCCCAAGGATCAGGGCGCCCGAGGCGCCGATCGCACCGGCCTGAGTCGGGCTGAACCAGCCGGCGAACAACCCTCCGATGCTCAGGGCAAAGAGGATCACCGCCGGCACGATTCCCGCCAGGGAGCGCATTTTTGCCTTCCAGGTCGTGCTTGGACCCGGCGGGCCGTACTCGGGGTGGCGAAGGCATATGATCGCAACCGTTGCGACGTAGAACAGGGTCAGTATCAACCCAGGCAGGATCCCCGCGAGAAAGAGCTTGCCGATCGATTCCTCGGTCAAGATTCCATAGACAATGAAGACGGTGCTGGGGGGTATGAGAATGCCCAGCGTGCCTGCGGCGGCAACGGTTCCCGTGGCCAGAAGATCGCTGTATCTGTACTTTTGCATCTCCGGAATCGCGATCTTGCCCATGGTCGCTGCCGTCGCCGCCGTGGAACCGCATACGGCGGCGAATCCGGAGCAGGCCAGGACCGTGGCAATCGTCAGCCCCCCCCGCAGGTGTCCTACCCATGTATAGCAGGCGGCATACAGTTTTTGGCTGATCCCGGCCGCAAAGGCGAAAGAGCCCATGAGAATGAATGTGGGGATCACGGAGAGAGGATAGGACGAAAGGGTCTCGAAGATGTCCTGGGCAATGAGAACAAACGCCGAATCAAAACCATTCAGGTAGGCAAAGCCAACGAACCCCACGAAGGCCATCGTAAAGCCCACGGGCAAACCCATGAAAAACAGCAGCAGGAGGAGTGCAATTCCAAGAAGACCGGTCGTTTCATAACTCATTCTCAAATATCCTCTGGATGGATCGTATCAGTGAAGCAGTGTACACAAGGCAAATGGGGAAGCAGCCGATCGCCGCGCCGTACGCGAAGGGGTAGAGGGCGACCCTGGCTGTGGCGCTGACCTCCCCGCCTTCCTGGAGAGAATACCCATAGGCGAAAAGGCGGTACACGATCAGGATGAAGAGGATCAGGCCGAGGAAATTCGTCACGGTGTCCACGATGCTGCGCGGCTTCTTGGGGAGCATGACTACGAAGAAATCGGCCTGAACATGCCTCCCTGCAATCAGGGCTGCGCTCGATGACAGGGTCGCGGCCAAAAGCTGGGACAGCATGACATAATCTATGGAGCCGAAAAGCGGCATCAGAAGGATCTTGGCCCCCATCACATCGAAGGTGGTGATGAGGACCAGCAGGAAAATGAAGAGAAAGCCGGTCTTCTCCATCCCTGAGCTGAGGGCTTTATTGAAGTTCTCGAATTTTTCCAGGGCAGTCATCCAGAACCCCTCCACAGGAGCCTCGTTCGCGTTTCAACGGGGACCTGCATCCGGGTTCTCCCCCGGCAGAATCCGGGGGAGAGGGGACGCGGTCTACTTTCCTCTCATCTCCTTCGGCCCGGTGGCGGATTTGATGTGGTACTGAATTTGTGTCTTCGTCCAGTAATCACTCCGCTCCTTCAGGTACTTGATCCATTCCCTGACCTCAGCCTCCTTGTGACCTGCCGAGACCATGCTCTTGACGTAGTTCTCGATCACCGGCTCGCAGGCCTTGGTCCACTTGGCCTCCTCCTCCGGGGTGAGGTCGATGAATTCCACCCCTTTGCTCGCGGCAAACTCCACCCCCGCGTAATCGATGTCGTTCCAGCCGAGGGCGAATCTCTCCCTGTGCATTCCGCAAAGACGATCGAACACCTCTTTGACATCCGGGGTCAGCTTCTTGTAGCTGTTCTTGTTCATCACCACGTACATGGTGTAGATGGGGCCGATGTTCCAGGCGATGGTTGCGTACTTGGCAACCTCTCCGAAACGGAAGGTCTTGAGTGTCTCCAGCGAGATCAGTACACCGTCGAGGACCCCTTTGACCATTGCATCGTAGGTCTCCACCACAGGGGTAGGGGCCGGGGTTCCGCCCAGGGCCTGAATGACCTCCCCCAGGCGGCCGGGCGCCCTGATGGTCATGCCTTTGAGGTCTTCCATCTTGTGTACGGGTTTTTTCGTCATCAGGACCGACGGGGTGCTGGCATGCATCCAGAGAACCTTCACTTTGTCCCATTCCTTGGGGTTGAATTTGTCCCTGAAGTCATTGACAAGCTGGTTGGCGGTCCAGCCGCTCGCGATCCCCAGGGGTAGATCGCAGGCCTCCGTGACCGGGAAGCGCCCTGGCGTATATTCGATGTGAGAAAGCCCCATGTCCGCAATGCCGCTCTCGATGCCCTTGATCATGGCGGGGGCCGTGAGCAGTGAGCCTCCGGCAAAATAGCGGACCTTCACCTTCCCTTTGGTCTGCTCTTCGAGATCCTTGATGAAAGCCTCGCACATCTTGGAATGTGCCGAGGGGGGAGGAAAATAGTTGGCAAATTTGAACTCGATCTCCCCGGCAGCATAGGCGCGGACCGTTGGAAAGAGGATCAGGGAAGAGAACAAACAGGCCATCGCGGCGAACACAAAAGATCTTCTCATTTTACATACCCTCCTTTGGTGAAATGGTTAACTTATGAAAACCCTGCAATTGAGGTGCACTGCGAATCCACCGAAAAGAAGGCTTTTGGTTCGGTACGACCGAACCCGGGGCCCTCCTCCACGCCATAAGCATTGGGTTAAACCCCTCACAGACATAACGGCGGGTTGATGACAAGCGCCCCTTCTCCACTGAACGTCGGGGACCGGATCCGAAGAGAAGAGGTGTTCTTGTATTTAGGACAGGAAGGTTTTTATTGGATATTCCATGAAACAGCGGGGATCTGTCAAGAGAAAACCTGATTCAGAAGAGAAGATTGCATGGAATCGATGGATGAGAACCTCCCGCCAGGATACCCTTTCCGCATGCGCCTCCCCGGTGCACCTCGTCTCTGGACAAAACCCCCCATGTCGGCCCGTCACGAAGTGCAGAGAAGCGTTGGACGCACCATACTAGTAATCGATTCCGGGCTGAGGCTCGATCCCTTTACGGTAGGCATGTTTGATCTCCTGTACTTCGCTGACCGTATCGGCCAGTTCGATCACCTCGGGGTGGGCGTCCCTGCCGGTCAGGACGAGGTGCAGGAGCGGCGGCTTGTCGCGAATGATGTCGAGGACCTGCTCCAGATCCACCAGTTTCAAATGAAGCGCGTTGTTGATCTCGTCCAGGATGAGGACATCGAACTGACCCGCCTCCATTTTGAGGCGGGCGAGCTGGATGGCGTCCTGAGCGTTCCTGCGGTGTTCCGAGAAGGGGTAGGGGTTTCCCTGGATCCCGCAGAAGCCCTTTCCGGTGGGGATCAGCTCTACCTCACACCCCATCTTCTTGACCCCGTCCCACTCCCCTGAGTAGAGATCCCCCTTCATGAACTGGATGATGCAGACCCTCATGTCGTGGCCGCATGCCCTTACGGCGATGCCAAAGGCCGTGGTCGTCTTTCCCTTGCCGTAACCGGTGATGACCACCACCAATCCTTTCTTTTCTTTTGGAACCAGTCGCGTGATCTCCATTCCATGGCCCTCCTTCCCAGCTTATAGTCACGAAGGCGGTTTGCGGGAAGGCCTGATGAGGGCAATGAGCAGGGATGCGGCCGCCAGAGCGGCAATGCCGACCGCAAAGGCCGTCGAATACCGTCCGTTGAGGTCGAACAGGTAGCCGCCGACGGCCGGGCCGGCCGCAGCCCCTACGGCCCACCAGCCCGACATCACGCCCATGATCACCCCCAGACTGCGGGTGCCGAAGATATCCACGGTCAACACGGTCGTGAGCGTGCCGGAGCCCCCCCAGAGAAAACCGAAGACAAAGGCGGATGTGTAAAGCATCCATAACGGGCCGGCCAGGGTGAGCCACGCCATGGTCCCTCCCTGGAGGAGAAGGCAGATGATCCCCAGGGTCCCGGCCCCGAATCGATCCGAGAGCCTACCCATGACCAGCCGGCCGGGGCTGTTCGCAATTCCTATCATGCTGAGGACAAAGGCGGCCTTCATGGGGGAGACCCCCTTGTCGACGGCGAAGGGGACGACATGGATGAACATCATATGAAGGCTGAGAGATAGAAAGAGCCATGCAAGACTCAGGAGCCAGAAGCCAGATTTCCTGATCGCCTGTCCCAGTGTGAAATCCGCGGACCCCGACCGGATGTGGTCTCCGCGATGCTCCTGCGGCAGGGGATCCGACTCCCTGCCGTCCGGGAATCGCCCGACCTCCTGCGGGTCCCTGATCAGCAGAAGGGAGGCCGCACCCATGACCGCCCAGGAAATGACTCCCAGCAGGATGAACGCCGTGCGCCAGCCAAACTGCGATATGAGGAGGGCGGCAAGCGGCGCTATGACAATCGCGCCGAATCCTCCCCCGGAGGAGGCGATGCCTACGGCCAATCCTCTTCTCTTGTTAAACCACCTGGATGTGGTGGAGTTGACCGTCCCGTAAATGGCGCCCGTCCCGAGAGAGAGAAAGATACTGTAGGTGATCAGCAGGTGGAACGGTTCCCCGGCCTGGCTGGTCAGTACGAGGCTGAGCCCCGTGAATGTCGCCATTATGAGCGCGACCCTTCTCGGGCCGTATCGATCCAGTCCCCATCCGCCTGCAACGGCAATGAGGCAGGAGAGGAGCATGTAGAGAGAAAAGATCCCGGAGCTTGCGGTCCGGGTCAGGCCGAAGTCGGTCTCAATGGATTGGAGGAACACTCCATAGGAGTAGCGTGCGCCGATACCGACCAGACCGAGGAGAAGTCCCGCTCCTGCGATGACCCAGCCGTAGAAGAGCCCGCTTTTGTGAACTGCACGAAAGATGAATCCGGTCGCCGCCAATGAAGCCTGCCCCCAGAAGCTCTTGGTTGTCGCAAAATCCTCCACCTCTGGTACCGGTGGAGCACCCGGATCAGGTTCTACCGATCTGGAGTGAAACGCGCCCTCGAAAATCCGAATATCGAAATCCGAGCCGGCCCCTGGGGTCGGATCTTTACACGCCGGGTTGGAGTACCGTTGACCACGCCCAAGATTGAACCTCATTGAGATTGTCCGGACTAGCGGGTAAAATGTTCCCGCCACGACAGTCAACACCCACGAGGCAAGGGGGCCATGATGCCACACAGGGATATGGCCGTTCAAGCACGAAGAGCCGAAGGATAGAGACCGATCGAAAGAAGGGGAGGGGAATGAAAAAGAGGGTTGTATTGGAAGGGCTCGACCACACCGGCATGCTGCCCTGCTTCAGGCGGCTCGTTTTGGAGACGGGGATCCGGGAGCAGGAGAACCTTGTGTTTGCAGGGTGCGAGGGCCCCTGCTATTCTATGGCGACATTCTTCTCTTTCGGGGTCAGGGACCTGGGCCTTCGGCTCTATTTCGCCCCGGATGCGAGGATGGACCGGCTTCGAAGGCTGGAGCATGTCGGGCCCTTGGGCATGGTCGCGACGGAGAGGGAGAATCCGGTCAAATGCAGCGTCCTTGTCCTCATGTCGGGGCTGGTTCATCTGCCTTTGGACAACACCCTGAAGTTCGTCCGGGAGGCGCTGGGGGAGGGTGGAATCATTGTCGGGGAGACCGTGGTCGCCGGCCTGTTTGAGGAAAAGAACTGGCACAGCCGGATTCCGTTCCGTTATATTTTGGAGTTCTCCATGAGAAATCCGACGGTCTATCTGGTGGAAGAATGATGATCGGGGAAGCTCCCTCCACAAGGTGTAGCCAGGGCGGGCGGCGGGTCTCCCCAGTCGATTCCACGCAACTCTCTCGATGGAAACCACCGAGAGAAGCGGGGGCAGTGTGCTCATCGTTCAGCGTCCAGGGTTCAGAAAAGGGGTGCAGAGATGTTCAAGGTGATGATCCATCCCGCTACCTATGAGAGCGTTGGGCAGGCCGTCGATCGGGTCTTCGAAACATTTCCCGTGAACCTCAAGGGCAGGAAGGTCCTCGTGAAGCCGAATGTGCTGCGTGCATCGGAGGCGAAGGAGGGCATCGTCACCAATCCGGCCGTGCTGCGCGCCGTCGTGGAGAAGGTGGAGAGCATGGACCCGGGATCCCTGATGGTGGGGGACAACCCGGGGCTCCTGAGTTACGGCGCGAACGAGGAGAGCTTCCGGAGGACGGGGCTGATGGAGGCTGCCAAGGGGCACTATGTGAACCTCGGGAACGAATCGGAGAGGCGCGATTTCAACCCCGATTTCCTGCCTCAGGTGAGCGTCTCACGGCTTGTACTGGAGGCCGATGTCGTCATCAGCCTCCCCAAGTTCAAGACCCACGGGCTTACCGTCGTGACCGGGGCGATCAAGAACAGCTACGGCTTCCTGCCCGGCGCACAGAAGGCCATGCTGCACAGGGCGGCGGGGAGTCCGGAGCGTTTCCAGGAGATGGTGGTGGATGTCTTCCGGATCAGGGTTCCCGACCTCTTCATCGTCGATGCGGTGGTCGGCATGGAGGGAAACGGTCCGACTTCCCCGGACCTCAGGGACATCGGGCTGATCCTCGCCTCGGACAACGGCGTTGCCATGGATGGGGTGATCGCGACCATGATGGGCCTTCCGCCGGAGAGGCTTCGTTTCCTGCAAAAGGCGAAAGAGCTGGGACTCGGGGACTACGACCTCGCGGAGATCGAGGTCATCGGGGAGCTCAGAAGGATCCCCGACTTCAGGCTCCCGCCCCTCGGCGGGGAGGTCGTTACCCGGAACGAGACCGTCCAGGCCGCCATCTTACAGAAGATCCAGCTGCGGCCGAAGGCGAATCCGGATCTCTGTACCGGGTGCGGGACCTGCGTCGACCAGTGTCCGGTGTCGGCCCTCTCCATGCAGGACGGCACGCCGGTGGCGGACGGCTCCGCCTGCATCGTCTGCTTCTGCTGCCAGGAAGTGTGCCCGGAAAAGGCGATCACCCTCGGCTGACTTGCACAGCAGAGCAGTGTCCAGCGTTCAGAGTTCGGCTTCGGCCGCCTGCCGCAGAGGCGGCGGTTCTCTTCTGTAGGAGCAAGCTCCTGCTTGCGATCTTTTCGGGGTCGAATGAACCGCAAGCAGGAGCTTGCTCCTACAGGTGATGAGGTTGCCTGTGAAAGATGTGTTCGCACCACGAGGTATGTCCGGCTTGGAAGCCCAAGGATGAACAGGCAGGGGGCATTTTCACTCGAGACGGGATAAACCGAGAGGGCTTTCCTGAACCCCGGAAGCTTTCTTAGCGTGAACCACCCTCAAGAGAGGTACAGGACAGAGCATGAAGAGATATAGTCTGCTCACCATGGAATCCGTTCAGAAGACCCGGGAGTTGATGGATGTGGTCCTGGGGAAGGCGAAGGCGGACATGGCCGTGGTCAATGGGACCATCCTCAACGTCTATACGGGCGAGTGGATCGGGGATCAGGTCGTCCTCACCAAGGGGGAGTGGATCGCCTATGTGGGGCCCCCCCTCCCGGCAGCCATGGGACCCGGGACGAAGGTGGTGGATGCGGACGGGAAGGCGGTCATCCCTGGGCTGATCGACGGGCATACCCACTTGTCGGACTGCCTTTACAGCCCCGGGGAGTTCCTGCGCAAGGCCATGGTAGGGGGCACGACCACGATCATCACGGAGGTGATCGAGCCCTTCTTCATTCGAGGCACGGACGGAATCGTCGAATTCCTGGACGCCTTCAAGGATCAGCCCGTCAAGGTCTTTGGAACCGTTCCGCCTCTCCCCTCCACCAGCCGCCGGCACCACGGCATGCCCATGGAGGCACTCGAAGCCCTTCTTGCCAGGTCCGACGTCCTTGGCCTGGGAGAGGCCTACTGGCAGGCTGTGCTGCAGGATCCCGACTTGTTCCTCCCCCTTTTCCGGAAAACGAACCTCTCCGGAAGGAGGATCGAGGGCCATTCGGCCGGCGCCAAAGGGCGGACCCTCTCCGCCTATGCGATATCCGGGGTATCCTCCTGCCACGAGTCCCTTACGACCGCAGACGTGATGGAGCGGCTGAGACTCGGTCTCCATGTCATGATCCGGGAAGGGAGCATCAGGAGCGATCTGAGGGCCGTCACGGACCTTTGCGACACAGGGATCGACTACCACCGGCTGATCCTGGTCACCGACGGTGTGAGGCCGTTGGACCTGCGCGAGAAGGGGTACATGGAGCACGTGGTCCAGAAGACGGTGGACGAGGGACTGGACCCGGTCACGGCCGTCCGGATGGCCACGATCAACGTGGCCGACTACTTCGGACTGGACGGCATCGTTGGGTCCATTGCGCCGGGCCGGCAGGCGGATCTCCTCATCCTGCCGGAGAAGTCGCGGATCGCGCCTGAAACCGTCATCAGCAGAGGCCGAATCATCGCGGCAAACGGCAGGATCCTGGTGCCGCCGAGAGACCATGCCTTTCCCTCCGCGGCCCTGGACACCGTCCTCCTTCCCAGGCCTTCCGCGCCTGAGGATTTCGCCATCCCGGTTCCGGACGGGAGGACCGAGGTCCAGGTCCGGGTCATTGACCAGGTGACGGAGCTGGTCACGCGGGAGGCCGTCCTGCCCGTCCATGCCGAGGGCGGTGTTATCCACAGCGATCCCGGACGCGATCTCCTGAAGGTGGCCGCCGTGGAGAGGCGGTTCGGGGACGGCAAGGTATTTGTCGGGCTCGTCCGGGGATTCGGTCTGAGGACCGGCGCCATTGGATGCAGCGTCGCCTGGGACACGTCGGACATCGTTGTCATCGGGGAGAACGACCGGGATATGGCGAAGGTCGTGAACAGGATCCGTGAACTCCGAGGCGGCCTGGTCCTATGTGCAGGCGGAAGCGTGGTCTCCGAGATCCCCCTGCCCGTCTTCGGGCTCATGAGCGAGCTGCCGCTTGACGATCTTGCAGGGAGGATCAGGGGTCTGTCACAAAAGGCCGGTTCGCTGGGATTCTCTTTCGAAGACCCCCACAAGACACTGGTCCCCCTGACCGGCGCTGCGATCCCGTTCATCCGTCTCTCCGAGGAGGGGTTGTTTGACATCCGGAGGGGAGAGAGGGTGCCCTTCTTCGTGGATTGAGTCGAGGCTGCGTGATTTCTCGCTCGGGCTCAGAACCCTGGATGCCCTGCACCCGGCGATGGCTGCGGCGCAAGATCTTGAGATGGTTATGGCGGACGGACAAACGGCGCGCTCCGGCCGGAGGATTGGTCTGGTCGTGAAGCTCATAGAGGAGGCTGTAGAGGCCGCCCAGAGCGGAACCCAACAGAAACCCTGCAAAGCATCTCAGCATTGTTTGCGCCTGAGCGGGTGCCGGCACCACCCCGCAGTCCTGCCCGCTCTACCCTGCCGGCGTTATTCAAAGCGAGCGGAACTCGCCTGGCCGTTCCGGCCTTCGTCTCTGCCATACCAGTCCAGTAGGATCTCGTGACTGCTCTTCACATCCACGAACAGACGTATCTTCGAATCGAAAGGACTGTATTGTTTCTGCGCAGCGGAGGATCGCAGCCGACCGCCCACGGAAGGAAAAACAGGTTTCTATGATACAAGTTCTCTTCTGGTTTTCCTGTATGTCCAACGCGTAGGAGCGGGTACCACAACCGCACTGCTTCAGGGGGAAGGATTTCACTCCTCCCTTAGGGCCGGAGGGAGCTTTCATCTGTCATCGCTCAGCGATCAGCTTGATCACCAGGTCCTTGGCTGAGCGCTGATCGCGCGAATCCGGCAGAGGTCACTACCGATGAGGACGGGCGTAAGGGGAAGTCCGGGGGCTCGAGAAGTTGCTAAACCACATCGACTTGAGTACTATCTCCTTCCAGTTTGCCTGGGACAGAATTCGAGAACTGCAGGAGTCACGCGCTATGCTTCATGGATATGCAGGGAGGATCGGCTGGATCGATCTGGGCGAAGGCACGGTCAAGATCGATCGGCTCGAAGAGGAGATCGCGAGGAAGTACCTCGGAGGGAAGGGGCTGGGGGCCTATCTGCTCTATACCCATCTCGCGCCTGGAACAGACCCCCTGGACCCATCCAACGTAATGATATTCCTCAACGGCCCCCTCACGGGGACGCATTTTCCGGCCGTATCGCGATCGGGGGTCGTCACCAAATCCCCCCAGACCGGGGCCTTTCTGGATTCCTATTCCGGGGGGTCCTTCGGAAGCCGGCTGAAATGGGCAGGATTCGACGGGCTGGTGATTCGTGGGAAGGCAAGGAGCCCTTCTTACCTGCTCGTGGAGGACGGAAGCGTCTCTATCCGTGATGCCGGGGACCTCTGGGGGCTCACCACCTCCGGGACCGAGGAAAGGCTTAGGCGGGCGCACTCCTCCGGCGGGAGGATGAGCGTGGCATCCATCGGGCCTGCAGGAGAGAACCTGGTCCGGTTTGCCAACATCATCAATGAAAGGCGGGCCCACGGCAGGGGCGGGGCCGGGGCGGTGATGGGATCGAAGAATCTGAAGGCTATCGCCGTGAGGGGGGGCGGCAAGCCTCGGCTCGCCGATGAGGAGGGGTTCAATGACGTCGTCCGCCGCTGCCGCGAGAAGCTGGCGGCCCACCCCATGACCGGGAAGGGGGGATTGTTTCCCAGAATGGGCACCATGATGACGGTGGATGTGACCCAGAAGACGGGCACCCTCCCCACCCGGAACTGGCAGGAGAACGTATTCGCCGATGCGGAAAAGATCAACGGGGAGGCCTTTCTCGATTATGCCGTCCGGCCCAGGTCCTGCTTCAGCTGTCCCATCGGGTGCAGCCGCGATACGAAGGCGACGGTCGGCCAGGCGGAATATGTGACCGAAGGTCCGGATTATGAGACGATCTATGCCTTCGGCTCCAATTGCGGCATCAGCGACCCTGGTGCGATCATTGCGGCCGACAGGCTTTGCGACGACCTCGGTCTGGACACCATCTCCTGCGGTGCGGCGGTCGGATTCGCCATGGAATGTGCCGAAAAAGGGCTCCTCCCCAGGGAATACGCCGGTATCGACCCGCGATTCGGCGATTCAGGGCTGCTGCCGGAGATCATACGATCCATTGCGGAGAGGACGGGGATCGGTGAACTGCTCTCCGAGGGTGTGAAAAGGGCGTCGGAGAGGATGGCGGGGTCCGGTCCTTATGCAATGCATGTAAAGGGGCTGGAGCTTCCCGGGTATGACCCGAGGGGGATGAAGGGGCAAGGCCTCACCTATGCCGTATCCGACCGCGGAGGCTGCCATGTGCGGGCCAACACCCTCCGCACCGAGCTCCTGGGTATCCCCAAACCCGTAGACCGCTTCACGTACGAAGGCAAGGCGCAGATGGCGAGGACGCTCCAGATGAACATCGCCGCATACGACAGCATCATTTCGTGCCTGTTCGGCTCTTTCGCCGTTACACTGGAGGATTACGCCGGGGCGATCTCCGCGGCAACCGGCTGGAATATGACCCCGGAAGAGCTCCTGAAGGTTGCGGAGAGGGCATGGAACCTCTCCAGACTGTTCAACTGCAGGGAGGGGTTCGGGAGAAAGGACGACACGCTGCCGGAAAGGCTCTTTGTGCAGCCGTCGACGGCAGGCCCTTCCAGTGGACAGGTGGTGGACCGTCCGTCCTTTGAGAAGATGCTGGACGAATACTACGAGTCCATGGGGTGGAACAAGGAAACCGGCGTTCCCACGGAAGCGAAACTGATCGAGCTCGGCCTATGGAGACCATGACCGTCAGGGTGCACTCGATCCTTGAAATCAAGCGGGTCATCGGAAGAGGGGAGATCGACCTTCCCATACCCGCGCGATTTGGGGTGCGGGATCTGGTGGACTGGATGGTGGACAGGTGGGGGAATGCATTGAGCTCCCGCCTGATCGAACCGGGAAGCGGCCGCCTCCACCCGTCGATCCGCGTGATGGTCAACGGAAGGGACATCGCCTTTCTCCAGGGTGAGGACACTCCGCTGAGGGAGGGGGACGAGATCCTGTTCCTGGAGCCCGTGGCCGGAGGATGAGCACAAAGGGGACGCGGGAGAAGTCCCTGTCCTTATCGTTCCACGCCGGAGCATGGGAACGATAGGACTGGGAGCGTGCTTCCTCCCGCCTCGGTCGTGGAATCGACTCGCCGGTGATCCGCATCTTTTCTACATACCGTCCGCCTTCTGAATACGAGTGACCCGTATCCTCAATAATCACCGAAGCGTATTGGCTCTCTTCAGGGTTGGGGTATGTTCGATTGAGCAAGGAGAGAGCGATATGGATATCATCCGCATCATATTGGCCATCATCCTGCCGCCGCTTGGGGTCTTTCTGCAGGTGGGGTTTGGGTTCCATTTCTGGCTGAACATCCTGCTCACGATACTCGGGTACCTGCCGGGGATCATCCATGCGATCTGGGTGATTGTGCGGAAATGACCGGGGCGCGGTCGAAAAAACACGAAGAGGAGATCGAACGAGTTCGTCGTCTCGCCACCTATCTCGATGATTGGATCAAGGTGCCCGGAACCCGGTGGAGAGTAGGACTTGACAGTATCATCGGCCTGGTCCCGGGGCTGGGGGATGCCGTTACCCTGGGTGCTTCCCTATACATCATCCGCAAGGCATACCTGTGGGGGACTCCCTCGGGCCTCATGGGGAGGATGATCGGGAATCTCGCCGTGGATCTTGTGATCGGTGCGATCCCGCTGCTGGGAGACATCTTCGATGCGGGGTGGAAGGCCAATCGGCGAAACGTGAAGCTCCTGCTGCGTCACATGGATGCCCGCTCCCGGGAATCATGAAGTTCGAATGAACCGACAACCTACCCTGAAACCGGGCACCCCCCCCCCAGAGGCTCGGTGCTCCTTGAATGGACCAACTCGTTTGTCCTGACCCGCGGACCAAAACGGGAAAGCGGGGCTTGTCCGTACCACCGGTGCGAACCGGCACAACAGCATCGACGTCCTGATCTGCAGGCCGGGAAAAACTTTACAGCGGCAGGAGGAGTGTCTATCGTCTCTCCGGAGACCACATGAACGAGATCAGGCAGAACAAGGCCACCGGGCAGTGGGTGATCTTTGCCACATCGCGCGGAAAGCGGCCGAGCGATCTGGAGAGCGCAGCGAGGGAGAAGAAGGATCCGCCCGCGCGGGACGATGGTTGCCCTTTCTGTCCCGGAAATGAAAAAATGCTTCCTTCCGTGATCATGGAGATCGGTGCTCCGACCCGTCACGGCTGGCAGACCCGGGTCGTCCCGAACAAGTTTCCGGCCCTGACCCCGGAGGCGGACACCCGGAGATATGATCGAGGCATCTATCTGGCCATGCCCGCCTTTGGACGGCATGAGGTCATTATCGAAAGCCCTCTTCACAATGAACAGATCGCAGGCATGGGCCCCGAGGCCGTCGATATCCTGATCGAGACCTACCACCGGCGGTACACCGATCTCGTCCAGGAGCACAGGAACATGGTGGTGCTCATCTTCCGAAATCACGGTCTGAGGGCGGGGACCTCCCTCCTACACCCTCACTCCCAGGTCATCGTGACCGGGCTGGTCCCGAGCTACCTGCGCTGGAAGGAGGACGAAGCCCGCAGGTATTTCGACCGTTGGGGGAGGTGTGTCTACTGCGATATCCTCGATTTCGAGTTGAGGGACCGCCACCGGCTTGTCCTGGAGAATGGATCGTTTGCGGCCTTTGTACCCTATGCGGCGGAGGTTCCCTTCGAGGCCTGGATTGTGCCCAAGCAGCACCAGGCGAGCTTCGGCTCTCTCTCCGACCCGTTGAAAGGGGATCTCTCCGAAGCGCTGCGGCTCGTCCTCTCGATGCTTCGCGAGAAGGCGGGAGACCCGGATTACAACTACATCATCAATACCTCCCCCCATTATGAGTCCAAGGAGCCCCAGCTGCACTGGTTTGTCCAGATCCGGCCTCGTCTGACCACCAGGGCCGGCTTCGAGATCGGCTCCGGAATCAGCATCAACCCGACCCTGCCGGAAGAGAACGCTGCAGTTCTAAGATCGTGAAGGAGTTCCATCATGTTGAGAAGACATCGACTCGCCCACATCGAAGACTATGAACAGTGGATCGGCGCGGAGGCTGTCGAACGGATCATGCGAAAGGCCGGGGGGCTCAAGCACCTCCATGTCTCCAACGTGAATTCGACCTTTTATGGGGGCGGCGTGGCGGAACTCCTGACATCCTTCACGCTCCTCATGAACAGCGTCGGCATCAAGACAGGATGGAGGGCGATCCAGGGCGCTCCCGATTTCTTCAGTATCACCAAGAAGATGCACAACGCCCTTCAGGGCGGGGAGATCAACCTGAGCGACCGCAAGATGGAGATCTATGAGGACGTCGTCTACGAGAACTCGGTCCGGAATCACCTGGAGGGACACAACATGGTGATCATCCACGATCCCCAGCCGCTCCCGATGATCAATCATTACAAGAAGAACGGGCCGTGGATCTGGCGCTGTCATGTGGATCTCTCCAACCCGAACAGGGAGCTCTGGAGCTACCTTCTTCCGTTTATCGAAAAGTACGACGCGGTCGTCCTCAGCATCCCGGAGTACAGGCAGAAGATTGAGACCCCACAGGTGTTCTTCATGCCGGCCATTGACCCGTTCTCGATATTGAACCGGGACATGGGCGAAAATGAGATTCGTGAGCGGCTCAATCACTACGGCATCCCGACGGACCTTCCGCTGGTCGTGCAGATTTCGAGATTCGACCGGTGGAAGGACCCGGAGGGCGTGATCCGGGCCTTCAAGCTTGCGAGGAAGGAGGTGGACTGCACGCTCGTGCTGCTTGGGAATGTCGCCACGGATGATCCGGAAGGGGCCGAGGTCTATGAGTCCCTGCTCGACAGCCGCGAAGAGCGGATCATCCTCCTCAGTCACCAGGACACCGCCCTGGTCAACGCCCTCCAGCGAAAGGCCGCGGTCGTGCTCCAGAAGTCCATCCGCGAGGGGTTCGGCCTCACGGTCTCAGAGGCCATGTGGAAAGGGACGCCGGTCATCGGCGGGAATGTCGGGGGCATCCGCCACCAGATCGAGGACGGGGTAAACGGCTATCTGGTGTCATCCGTGGAAGAGGCGGCGAACAGGATCGTTCAGCTCCTTTCTGACGAGAAGCTGCGGAGCCGATTGGGCCGGAACGCCCGTGAAACGGCGAGGAAGAAGTTCCTCCTGACAAGATATCTCGAACAGTATCTCGATCTGTTCAGCTCCTTTGAGACGATTTACCGACTCAAGACAGCATCCTTTTAAGGGTCGGTGAGCGATAGAGTGGCAGAGATGGACAACAGGAGCTATGACGTCTGGGCCCTCAGGATCAGAGAGGCCATTCATTCCAGGCGCGGAAAGAAGGTTGACATCCCTGATCCTTCTCCCACGAGAAAGCTGCTCCTCGACCTGGCTCATGAAGCGGCCGCCATCGTGGGCGCCATCGGCCGCAATATCGAAGAGGTGGAGATTCAGGGGGCCGATCGCTCGGATGCCATGGAGGGCTTCCTGGATGAGATGATGAAGTTCGCCGAGTTTTCATTCCTGGAGTATCGCTACAGGATCCCTTCCAAGAAGGAGCCCGGGATTCGATTCAAGGTGGAGAAGGCCGGCAAGGGGGCGAGGGTCGTTGTCCATTACTTCAGGGACCTCGTGTTCTGGGATGTCGATGAGAAAGGGAATCGGATCGCCTTCGAGCCCATTCAGTTCGACCTGTCAGGGGGGCGGATCAGTGCCCGACCCCACCCCGACCTCTCGGCCGTGTATGAGGGATGCGCCACCTGGCAGGCTGCCTTGAGGGAGACCCTTGCGCTTCCGCTCAGATTCCTCTTCGACCCTCGGGAGTACCCGATGCTCTGAAGGCGAAAGTAAAACCCTGTAGGCCCGGATAAGGTGGAGTGACCAAGGGTTTTACGCTTCCTTCCCCAGTGACTCCTATTCCGCCAGTGTTTAGAGTGATATGGCTGGGGTTGTTTTGTCCTTTCACCCGGCGCATTGAGAGTCAGGAGGTAAACCATCCGATGCATACTTTTCTCATGCGCGACCTTCAGGACCGGGTCACCAAGGAGGACCTCGAGAAGGTGTTCGCGGAATTCGGCTCCGTCGAGTACGTCCAAATCCTGTCTCCGTCTTCCGACCTCTCCGGTCGTAACGCCATAATCAGCATGGCGAAAGTGGACGGGGGAACATATGACAGAGAACATATGGGGCAGGGTTACAAGGGAACAAGACTTCGACTTGTGAAACCCAGGCCCAGGACGGACAGAGAAGACATGGAGCGGCCTGTTTCGAAGAAGAAAAATCTGAATGCAGTGAAAAGATTTCTGAAGTATTTCCTGGGCTCATGGAGCACCCGAAAACCCGTGCCGGAGAGGGTAAGGGTAGTGAAGAGGTAACCCGGCCCATCTCTCCCTCGGGGGTCTTCGCAGGCCCCACTCCCCGGAGACCGCTTGGGAGTGGGGCTTTTTCATGCGCTTTGCGCCGACGCGCAACTTGCGCTCCGGCGCGACCTATGGCTCCTGCCGCGGATGACCTACCCCCGGATGTGACACACGTCCGGTTACAGGCCCGGTCACCGATGGGATACCTTTACCGGAACAAATGGAGAGCTGAATCCATTGCCCTGCCAGGCCGGCGTTGTTAAACACTCCTGTGTAATACCTTTCTCTCCGCCCGGGGAGCGCTTCCTTTCGCGTACACTGAACCCTTTAACCGTGGATGAAAGGAGGATGCCATGGCCAGGAGAATCGCGCTGCTGCTGAGTCTTTGTGGCTGCATTTTCTTGGGACCCAACGCCCTTGCCGTCACTGTCCATTTCGCGGATTACAGTTTGGGACCTGTCGATACACTGTTGATCGACGGGGTCACGGTCACCAGCCATTCAGGACGACCCGAAACGGTCCTTGGGGTGGGGCTGGGAGTTGAACACATAGGTACACCGGGATACCTGGACAGGATCAGTCACTACGGTGCGGGAGAGGTCGGTGTCCCCTATAGGAATGACGACTATTCCACCCATTCAGAGGGGCTGGAGTTGCGGGTCGACGGGGTGCTCAATTCCTTTACGGTCAAGCCCTACTTCAAGGACGGTGTGCAGCTTCCTATTGAATTCGTATACCTGGGAGGGCCCGACGCGCAGGGTCTGCGCAGCGAGGTGTGGGAGCTGGTCGATCCGACGGTTTCTTCATACACCCTTACCCTACCCTTTGGTCCGGTCGACAACACCTCGATACACCTGGCGAGCTACTGGGATGAGATGATGTACTTCCAGGAGTATCTGTGGGAGAGGGGCTACCCTGAGACCACCTTTCAATATGGCTTCACCATTGCATCCCTGGACTATACCCCGACCCACCCGGTACCCGAGTCCGGCACCCTGTTTCTCGTGTGCTCGGGGTTGCTCGGGCTGGCGGGTTTCCGGAGGAGATTCCCTCCACCCTCTGGTCCTTTGCTAGGGGAGGTGCTTCCCTTCTCCGCCATCGATCATCCCGGCGTCCCTCTCCCCCGTCAAATCCCTGAGGCCTTCATCTGCGCCCGCGCTCGGTTCCATCCCTTTTCCGCTCACCAGCGCGATGAAATCATTCACAATGCATCGAACCTCCTCGGTCTGGGCCCTCAGTTCCTCCGAGGCTGCAGCAGACTCGTGGGCCGTCTTCGCCACGATCTGGGTGTTCTGTTCGATATACTTGGCCGCCTTGCTCACAAGCTCGATCTCCGTGGCCTGTCCTTCGCTCGATGCGGTGACCGCTGCGGTCTTTTCGCCCATCACCGTGGCGGACTCGATAATTCCTTCGAAATCCCTGTTCAGGTCCTTGATGGAGTGCGTCGCCTCAGCCACCCGTTTTACGGTCATGTCCAGGAGTTCCTGGGTGTTCTTTGCCGCCTCGGTGGTCCGGATGGCCAGGTTGCGGACTTCATCGGCAACCACTGCAAACCCCGCTCCTGCCTCCCCGGCCCTTGCCGCCTCCACAGCGGCATTCAACGCGAGGAGGTTGGTCTGGAAGGCGATTTCATCGATGGTCTTGATGATGTGACTGATTTTGTCGCTGTCCATCTCGATTTGAGACATCTTCTGGGTCAAGCCCACGAGGTTTTTCAGGGACTGACCCGATTTCTCGATGTTTTCGTTCATCAACCTTTCAGCGCCCTGGGTGAGTTGTGCCGCCCGCCTTGCGGCGGAGCCGAGTTTCTCCAGGGCGGTCGAGGTCTCCTTGATGGAGGCGGCCTGCTCGTTCGCCCCTTGTGAAAGGGTCTGGCTGCCCAGGGAGATCTGGTAGGAGGCGGCCGAGACCTGCTCCGCGCTCTCGCTCAAGCCCCTGATGCCGCGCTTGAGGGGTCCGGTGATCGCGCGTGTGATCAGCCACGCGCTGAGGATCCCCAATGCAAGGGCGATCAACACGAACCCGATGATCAACGCCAGGGAATTGACGGTTTCCCTGTGCAGGCTCTCCACACTGGCATGTCCGAGCCCTGTGCAGAGATCATCGAGCCTGTTCTTGTGGCCCCGCATCTGTATCCTGGTCTTTGACTGTTGCACGACATACCCCTGGTGCCGCCGTGCCTGTGCGGTCAGGGAACCGAAT
This sequence comes from Deltaproteobacteria bacterium, assembly GCA_020060215.1. Next base: position 21,378 of record JAGVAP010000034.1, read on the forward strand.
TGGGCCTTGATGGTCTCCGAAAGCGCCCGGAGCTCGTTACTGTTGCTGACCAGGTCGCTCCAGGCGGTGACGGCCTTCTCCAGCCTTGAGGTTTCCGCTTCCACACCCTTCCAGGTCGCCTCAGAACTCCTTACCAGGTACCCCGTCAACACCCCGTTCAGTACCTTGCAGGCGGTCACCATGTCGGCATGGAAGAGCGTTCCCTTTTCGATGCTCTGCAAGAGCGACTCGATCCTTGACCTGAGATCGATGTCGATCTTGCCTTTCTCCTTTTCGATTGCGGTGTATTCATCCAGGGAACTGCGGTACTTTTCGACCATGCCGTCTGCGGTGGAGAGGGCCTCCCCGGCGCTCTGCTCCAGACCTGCAGCGGCCGCCAAGCTTCGGATCGAGTCTCGGGCACGATTCAGGTCCCGGTGAACCGCCTCTGTGAGCTTTTGCTGCTGATCCACCTCCCCCATGGAACAGGCCAGAAGAAATTCATCCATATGCCCTTTTGCAGACGAGAGAACAGCTCGGATTTCGCTGACCTGCTGATAAAAGACCGTGACGGTCATCACCCGATTCAGCCCGAGATAGCCGGCTGCCCCGACTGCAACCATCAGGAGCAACGGCAGTGCAATCCCCACTCCGATCTTTCTCCCCAGGGTCATGTTGAATGACATGCTTGCCTCCTCTACGGAAGGACCTCCGCCTCAGGGTGAAGTACCAGGCGCGGTCCGGTCTTCGACGTATCGGTCTTTGTGCAAAGAGTGTGCCGATGATCCTTCATGCGGCGGCCCGAGTAGGCCCGCCGCCGCCGGCGGTGTTTGAGGGTGGCCCTGCCCGATCCCCGGCGTCTCAGGCCGCCATGGCCGACCGTTGCTGATGGCATGCAATTTGCTGATTTCGACGTGATGGACCATCAGGGCGTAAACAGGGCCATGATCCCGAAGGAAAAGATACTGCTCGTCGACGATCATCCTTTGAACCTCAAGCTTCTTCAGGGAACCTTGGCAGGGGACTATTCCGTCCTGTCGGCCGCGGATGGGGCCGGGGCACTGGAGATCGCAAATTCCCAGGACCCGCCGGATCTCATCCTTCTCGATATCATGATGCCGGGCTTGGATGGGTACGAGGTCTGTGAAAAGCTCAAATCCAATGAGAGGACGAAGCACATCCCTGTTATCTTTTTGACGGCCAGAAATGAGGAAGAGGCTGAGAGCAGGGGATTCGTCGTCGGCGGTGTGGATTACATCGTCAAACCTTTTCATCCGAACCTCGTGAAAGCCAGAGTCCGCACCCACCTGGACCTGAAGAGACATCGTGATCGCCTGGAAGATCTGGTGCAGCAGCGTACGGCCGAGCTCCGGAAAAGCAATAGGGTATTGCAGGCTGAAATCGATGAGCGCAGGCGATATCAGGAAGCCCTGCAGAAGGCGACGAACGAACTGGAAAGGCGCGTTCAGGAGCGTACCGAGGCCCTTTCAAGCAGCAATACCCTCCTGAAGAAGGAGATCGTCGAGCGCAGGCGGTCAGAGGAAGCCCTCAAGGAAAGCCAGGCCTATCTTGGGGCCGTCATGGCCGCGATGCAGACGGCGATGATCATCATCGACGCCGAAGACCGAAGGGTGGTGGATGCCAATCCCTTTGCGACCCAGTTGCTGGGATGCGGCCTGGAACAGCTCAGGGGAGAGGCTTGGGACCGCTATATCCATCCTGAGGTATCCGCGAGCGGGAGCTCCGGGGCCTCGGCGGGACATGGGGCCGAAACCGACTGCATCCTGCGGACGCCCCATGATCATCAGGTCCATGTGAGAAGAACCACGGCAGACTTGAAGGTCCGCAACCGGCTGTATGCGGTCGAGAGCCTGGCAGACATTACAGACATGAAGAACCTGCTCAAGGAGCAGGAAATCGACATCGAGCTGGCCAAAAAGATCCTGCGCACGGTGAATGGTGTCCCGCCCCGTTACATTCCCCTGACGAAAGACCTGGTCCTGTTCGTCGATGGAGTTTCCATCCCATGTCATAAAGAGGGTGGGGACCACTTCTTTGTCCGGCCTATCCAGGGCGATGGCTCGGCAGAGAACGGAAAAACCCTGATGAGCCTGAAGGACCAGTCGGGACACAAAGTCGGCTGTATCCTGAGAAGCATCGTCACGGATCTCCTTCACCACGAACTGTCCCTGCATGGTCCGCCGTTGCTCGAAGAGACCGTCACACAGCTCAATCGGACCATCTGCCGCTCAAAGCTTTTCGAGGGGGACGACTTCTTTACCTCGATGAATGTCGAAATCGATCACGGGAGCCTCACCTTGCGGTACGTCTCGACGGGCCATCCCCCGTTTCTCCTGATCCGGGAGGATACCGTGATCAGCCTGCCCGATCGAAGAGGGATGGGGAACAATATTCCCGTCCCGGTGTCGGACAAAGCGGCGTTCTCCGCCGGGGAGTATCAACTCCGTGAAGGAGACAAATGGATCTTCTACACCGACGGCCTCACGGAGATGCCCCAGAAGAACCGGAAAAGGACGCTGAGCGTGGAGGAATTGGAGGCCGCCACGGCACGGCTCATCATGGAGAAAGGAATGTCGTCGGTCTCGGATATCGCGCTCGGACTCCTGGGGGCCGTTGCCGAGATGAGCGGGGAGGAGGTTTCTCCTTCTCAGGGGAATACATCCAATGACGACATCACCCTGGTTTGGATGGAGATCGAGAACAGGGGTCGTCGCCGTGAGGAGGTGTGCCGCCCGAAGGACAAGGAACAGGTTTCCGGTTCCGTCGACCGGTTGACGAAGCGCATTTCAGTGGAACTGCGCCGCGAAGGATACTCATCCATGCAACCGCGGATCAGGGCGGTGTTGGAGGAAGCCATGCTCAATGCGTGGATCCATGGCAACAGAGAAGATCCCGACAAGAACATCACCGTGCGGTGGCGCTGGGGGAATGACCTTCACCTCGAGGTGATTGATGAGGGAGATGGGTTTGATTGTGGATCCGTCCCGGATCCCACATCGGGTGAGAATGTCACCAGGACCAGCGGCAGGGGGATTTTCATCATGCGCTATTTTGCCGATGCGGTTACCTGGGAGGGCAACGGCAGGCATGTGGTTGCCTCTTTCAGAAGGCGTTCCGTGGGAGCGGAGAAAACCGGCCTGGCGTAGGGACCCGGGTTGCGGGGTGCCGGTTGATTTCAAGGAGAGGAGGAGTTCAACCATGGAGCTTTCAGTGGTGCGGGATGGAGATCGTGTCCGTTTCACCGCAAAGGGAAATATCGACGAGAGGGGAGCGGAGGACCTCAAGCAGCGTTTCCGCCAGCAGAACCTGTCGGACCTCAAAGAAGTGGTTTTCGACTTCGGCGGGGTGGAGTACATCGGGAGTGCGGGGATCGGCAAGCTGCTCTTGTTTTACAAGGACCTTTCCACGAAGAACGCGAAAATACGGATCGAAAAACTTTCAGAACCCATTTACCAGTTGTTCACGACGCTCAAACTCGGGGATCTTTTCGCTCTCTCAAGAGGGTGATCCCGCAGGCGCGGCAATCCGGTGTCCTGCCGCAACGCCTACTTCGCGATCCGCCGGTTTCCCGCGTGGACGATGAACTGGCATTCCAGGACCGGGGGCATGATGCGCCTGATCCTGGCGAAGTCTACATCAGGGTAGTCCGAGGTCTTTGTCCCCCCGGTCAGGTTGAACCGGATGACGCGGTCCTTCTCGAACCGCCAGAACTGCGAGACGATGTCGTCCTCGCATTCCTCCGGTGTAAGCCCGGCGGCCTCCACCTCCACGCTCTCCATTTCATAAACGGGAAGCGGAATGAAGCGGGTTTCGATCCTTCCGTTCACGACCGCCCCTTCGATGAAACCCTTTTCTTCATGCCTCTCGGCGAAGCTCACCCTCTGCGTGGAGCCGGGATAGACGAAGTTCAATCCGGGCTTCAAGGGGTGCGGCAGGAGCTGGTGACGGTGGATATGGCCGGCGGCGATGTAATCGAAGTCAAGAGGGACCGAGCGCCTCGAGACCGTGTCCCGACGCCCTTCGCTGAAGACAAAATCCCCCGGACCCACCTGGGCCTGGTCAAAAGCCTGATGGGTCACAAGCAGGTTGAGGTCCGATCTCATGCCTTCATATTCGGTCCGGCCGAGTGCCTGGAGAAAGGTCCTTCGGGAATCCTCCCGGATAAAAGGGAAACCCGCAATTCCGATGGAGTACCCGCCGAGATGAAGGCAGATGGACTTGGGGCGGTCGAAGACGAAGACCGTTCGGCGGCCGTGGAAAAGATCGAAGGGGAACTGTGACCGCTCATGGTTGCCCGGGATGAGGCAGACCTGGACGCCGGCCCCGGCGAGTGCAAGCAGCGGGCGGATCAAGAGGTCGAGTCCATCCCTGGGGATGTAGTGCTTGTTGAAAAGGTCGCCGCTGTGGATGAAAAGATCGGCCTGGATCTCGAGGGCGTGCCCGACGACCCGCTCGAAATTCCGGAAGATGGCATCGGCCCTGTTCATGCGGCCTTCGGGGTCGGGCTGGGCCGTGCGCGTAATCTCGAACCCGAGGTGGGTGTCTGCGGTGTGGACAAACCTCACCTACCGCCCCTCCCGGTCGGGGACGGCTTGTCGGCTTCCGCTATGAAGATTCTTCGGCTCCATGGATATCCCTAAACTATCCACTTGGCAAATCCAAGGCAAAGGAATTCTGCAGGGAGGCGCACTCCGCCGTTACGCTTCCGCTCTCAGGAGCTGGGAGGAGTCTGACCGCTTTCGACTGGATGATGATCAGGGAGACCGCCCCGGAGGCAAGCGCCGGGGTCGTGACGAGGAGGTTTCCCGTCCTCCCTTTCCAGGAGATACGCTCCCTCCTGCACGGCCGGGAAAGGACGGAGCCAGAAGCAGTAAAAGTTTGGGAACGCCAGAAAGTTTTTGTTGCGCCCCCGGGGGCGAGTACGGTACATTTTGATCTCCCTGGAATAAGTCCTGACGCCCCCGAACCTTCCCGCAGGAATCGATCGAGGGCTTCCATCATATACCGGTCGTCGGCAGTGACCGCCCCCCCCCCAGGACCGTCGCATGCGGTCGAAGCGGGGCGGTGCATATCGGCCGAACCGGACCACCTGCAAATGGCTATTGAAGCGAGCTGATCGGTAAACCCAACCCAGGGGGTTGCCATGAGCATTGCCGGATTGCTCGAAGATAGCGCCGCACGAAAGGCCGAACAGGCCTGCCTCTCCTTTGAGGGAAAGCAAGTCCAATACGGGGAGCTGAACGCCATCGCCGACGCCATGGCTTATGGCCTTGTCGCCAGGGGACTGGGGCCGGGGGACCGGTGTGTGCTCATGATGCCCAACTCCATCCAGTGGGTGGCCTGCTATTATGCCCTGGCAAAGATCGGGGCCGTGGTGATTCCCGTGAATTTTCTCTTCCGGACGGGAGAGCTCGGCCACATTTTCAAGGATTCGGAGGCAAAGGGTTTTATCGGCCACAGGGATCATCTCGAACAACCCCTCAAGGCCATGGAAACCGTCTCCGGCATGGGGCTGCGGATCGCAAGCGGGGTCTCCCCGGAACAAGGCTTCATCCCCCTGGAGGAGATCCCCCTCGCCCGGGGCCCATTTCCCACCTACCCCGTCCGTCCCGACGATCCCTTTGCGATCATCTACACCAGCGGCACCACCGGCCTCCCTAAAGGCGCCATGCTCACCCACCGCAATCTGGCGAGCAACGCCGCCATCGTGGCGGGCATGCGGCCCCTCACCCGCTCCGCGGTGGTGCTTTGTGTCCTGCCCCTCTTTCACATCTACGGGCAGACGAGCGCGCTCAATGCGGCGATCCACCTCGGGTTGAAGATCCGGCTATGGCCGCACTTTGATCCGGCAGGCCTGCTTTCGGCTATCGAGGAGGAGGAAAGCTCCATCCTCATCGCCGTCCCGACCATTCTGAACCGGCTGCTGGAGCTGGCCAAGACCCGCCCGGTCCGTCGTTCAGGTCTGGTCTTCTGCATCTCGGGAGCGGCGTCCCTGCCGGTGGAGGTCCTCCGCAGGTTCGAAGAGACCTTTCGCACCACCATCTATGAAGGGTACGGCCTCACCGAATGCTCTCCTGTTTGCGTGGAAAACCCCTTCGGCATCCCGACGCGCCCCGGATCTATCGGCGTCCCCATCCCGCAGTTCGAGGCGCGTGTGGTGGACGACGAAGATCGCGACGTGGTCAGGGGAGAGGTGGGCGAGCTGATCGTGCGAGGTCCCGGGGTGATGCTGGGATACCTGAACCAGCCGGATGCGACGGCCCGCGCGCTCCGTGGGGGATGGCTTCACACGGGCGACCTGGCCCGCATGGATTCGGACGGCTACATCTACATCGTGGACCGGAAGAAGGACATGATCATCCGCGGCGGCTACAATGTCTACCCCCGTGAACTGGAGGAGATCCTCTATGCGCATCCCGCGGTCCTCGAGGCTGCCGTAATCGGCATCCCGCACCCGGATTTGGGGGAAGAGGTCGCGGCGGCGGTCGTTCTTCGAGAAGCAGCGCGGACGACCGCAGAAGACATCCGGGCGTACATGAAGGAGCGCGTGGCGCCCTACAAGTACCCTCGGAGGATCGAGTTCCTCCCGGAGCTGCCGAAGAGCGCGACCGGAAAGATCATGAAAAGGGAGATCCAGCTTGCATGAAACTTCGAAATGGATGCAGGATCCCAGGTCAAAGACATTTCTACATCCTGGGTCTTGGTTCTTTCTTTCATGACTGGAGCCTGCATCTTGGATCCTGGACCGAGGACCGGCTCCGAAGTGACTCCATTGGGTCAGACTGGCCGCCAGCCCGAGGCAACGCTTGCATGAAACCTCATTCCCCTGCAGGGGCAAGCTCCCGCTTGCGATTCACTCCACTCCGAAAGATCGCAAGCGCCCGTCCTCCGCAATCACAGGAGGAACATACGGCCCTTTGAGATATCTTCTTTTCCCCACCTTTACCATCGAGAGGAGGTCCGGCCATGGCCATCCGAAAATCGTCTTGGACGTTGTCTCTCACCGCTTTCCTGCTCTTCCTCTTCCCTCAACCCCCGCTCCCTTCGGAGGCGGCCGAAAAGGTCTTCAGGTGGAGATGCCAGTCTCACTGGCCTACGGCAAGCAGCTCCTACAAAGACAGCCTGATCCGTCTGGCCGACAAGATCAAGGAGGAAACGAAGGGACGATTGATCATCGAACCTTTCCCCGCTGAATCCCTGGTCCCGTCGAAGGAGATCTTCAACGCCATCAAGCGAGGGATGATCGAGATCGGCACTGCATCGCCCGGTTATTTCCGGGACCAGGTTCCCCTGGCCGGCGTCGCCTCCGGGCTTCCCTATGCCTTCCGCGAGGTCTGGGAGTGCGCCTATTTCCACAAGGGGCTCGGTTTCGAGAAGATGATGAGAGACGCGTGCGCACCCCACGGGATCTACTTCTCGACCGACAAGGTCTATCCGACCGAGATGTGCTCCAAAAAACCGATCCGGACCGCGGCCGATTTCAGGGGGATGAAGATCCGCTCCTCCGGCGTCCTGCAGACCTTTCTCACCGGCTTGGGAGCGGCGGGCGCATACATCCCGGGACCGGAGATCTATCCGGCCCTCGCCTCCGGCGTGATCGACGCCGCCCATTGGGGCGCAGTGCAGGGATCGGCGAGCATGGGCTTTTATGACACCGCCAAGTACCACATCCGTCCGGGTCTGAACATCGCCAGCACCGATGTGTGGCTGATCCACCAGAAGGCGATCGACGCCCTTCCCGACGACATCCAGAAGGTGCTCTTCTCGGCGCTCGAGGAGCAGTTCTGGTTCCGCACCACCGAGTACGAGTATCTGGAGGCGGTCACGCTGGCCAAGATTCAGAAGGAAAAGGGGGTGCAGCTGCTCGTGCTTCCGCCCGAGGAGCAGAAGAAGATGACCGAGGCGGCCATGAAGATCTGGGACGAGGAGTCGAAAAAGAGCCCGGAATGCGCAAAGGCCGTTCAGTCGATGAAGGAATTCCTGCAGAAGCTCGGGCATCTGTGATTCGGAGGAGATATCGTGGCCGGAAATCATCCTTTGCTCACGTCCATCGATGCGGTGAACGACCGGGTCGGGCGGATCATGTCTCTCTTCATTCTGCTGATCTTTGTTCTCCTCATCTTCGAGATCTTCGCCCGATATCTCTTCAACGCCCCGACCGTCTGGGCCAATGAGCTCACCCAGATGCTCTTCGGGGCCTATGTGGTCCTCTCGGGAGGCCATATCCTGTGGAGGGGAGGGCATGTAGGGGTCGACCTCCTCTACGCCCGCCTCTCACCCAGGACAAAGGCCTTGCTCGACGTCATCACCTCTGTGCTCTTCTTCGCCTTCTGCGCCATGATGGTCTACTTCGGCGGGTCCCTTGCCTGGGAGTCCATGAGCCGATGGGAGCACTCCCAGTCCGCCTGGAACCCGCCCCTGTACCCGGTGAAGCTCACGATCCCGATCGGCGCGGTCCTGCTGCTGCTCCAGGGGATGGTCAAACTCATACGGGACATCCTCATCCTGACCGGCCGTGAGCCCCTTGCTCCTGCCGCCGCGGCGCCCGAATAGGGGACCGGCCATGAGCATCGAGCTGCTCACATTCCTCTTCTTCCTGTCCCTCTTTCTGTTCCTGATCCTGGGGCTCCCGGTCGCGTTCGTGCTTGGCGGGGTCTCCGTCGTGTTCCTGTATTTCACGTGGGGGCCGCAGTCCTTCTACATGGTGGCTGCACAGACCTGGGGCGCCATGAACAAGTTCACCCTGGTGGCGATCCCTCTGTTCATCTTCATGGCCATGATCCTGGAAAGGGCGGGGGTGGCGAACGACCTCTATGAAATGATGTACCTCTGGTTCGGTCCCGTGAGGGGAGGGCTCGCCATCGGCACGGTGTTCATATGCGCCCTCTTCGGCGCGATGTGCGGGATCAGCGGCGCCGCGGTGGTGAGCATGGGAACGATTGCGCTGCCGTCGATGCTCCGATACGGGTATGACAAGGAGCTCGCCCTGGGCTGCATCAACGCCGGAGGGAGCCTCGGCATCCTGATTCCTCCAAGCGTGATCATGATCATCTACGCCCTCATTTCCGGTGAATCCGTGGGAAGACTCTTTGCAGGAGGGGTCTTGCCGGGCATCGTGATCGCCTTTCTGCTCTCCCTCTATATCGCCGTCCGATGCCTGTTCCAGCCCGGCCTCGGCCCGGCCCTTCCGAAGGAGGAGCGGGGCGACTGGACCAGGAAGATGAAGGCGCTCAAGGCCGTGCTCCTCCCTCTCTGCATTGTCGTGCTGGTCCTCGGGTCCATCATCGGGGGCATCACGACCCCCACGGAATCGGCTGCAGCAGGGGTTTTGGGGGCCATGGTCTCCGGGCTCGTCTATCGGCAGCTGAGTTGGGGACTGATCAAGGACGCCGCCATCCGAACCTTCCGTCTGACCGGAATGATCCTGTGGATCCTCTTCGGGGCCTACTGCTTCAGTGCGGCCTACAACGGCATGGGGGCGCCGAGCCTGATTCGAAACCTGATGGAATTCATTCCCGGAGGGCCCTGGGGCAGCATCGTCTTTATCCAGCTTGTGCTGCTGCTCCTGGGCATGGTCCTGGATCCTGCAGGGATCATGATGATTACCGGTCCGGTCTTCCTGCCGGTGGTCAAGTCCCACGGGTTCGATCCGGTGTGGTTCGGGATCCTCTTCACGATCAACATGGAGATCGGCTACATGACCCCGCCTTTCGGATTCAACCTCTTCTACCTCAAGGGCATCGTGCCGCCTTCGATCACCATGGGGGATATCTACCGTTCGGTGATTCCCTACACGGGCGTGGAGGTGACGGGGCTGGGGCTGGTGATGGCCTTTCCCGCCCTGGCCACCTGGCTCCCCAACAGGATGTTCTGAGAGACCGCCAAAGACGCGAAGTACGCCGAGGAATGCATTGAATTTTCAGCTCTCGTCCTTCGACTCCTCCTGCCGGAAGGTGTAGTTTCCCTCCAGGAAACGGTCGGCGTACCACTCCACCTGCCGGTCGTCGTGAAGGGCCATGTCGAGGAGGTTGACCGATCCGAGGAGTCTTCCCACCTGGTCCAGCTTCTCCTCAAGCACGTTGCTCTGGTACTTCTTCATGACCCCCCGGACCATGTCGCCTTTCTGCTCCATGCTGAATCCCACCCAGCGCAGTACCAGGGTGATGAGTCGGGCCCGTCGCTCCCGGCGGGCGATGTCCGCTGCGCCCCCCTTGAAATAGAAGATGACATAGTTGTCGTTCACCCGAGGGCCGCAGAAGGTATCCACCGTAACGTAATGGTATCCCAACCGGGCGCTGAAGTTGAGGTAACGGGAGGCCACCACTGCATAGCTGGGTCCTCCCATGGAACCTTCCAGCAAGGGGTCGCGCAGCAGAGACTCGGCGACGAGCGAGCCGAATCCGCGCAAGCCCATTCCCGAATGCTGCGTCCAGGAGACTTCCTTGTGGGTCATGCCCCTCAGGAGCGCCTTGAAAGGGGCCGAGGTGACATCCTCGGGCGCGGCCTCTCTTGCGCCCTCGGCCATGGAAAGCCCTCCTCCGAGATCGATCACGAGGATCTTCATGGGAAGGTGGATGCGGAGGGGGACGGCCCCGGACTGCTCCTGTTCGACCTCATCGCTGATCCGGAACATCTCCCTCATGGCGATCTCATGGGAAAAACGGATGATGTCGTGAAGGGTCTGGCATCCCTCCGGGTTGAAGTTGGGGTCTCTGGGGTCCAGGAGATTCAGGGGTGCAATCCGCTTAAGGGCCGTCTGGACCGTCCTGTAGATGGGGCTTCCCTTCATCGGGTTTCGCGGCTTCTTCTTCTTGAGCAGGCTCTCGACCGTCCCCCGATAGACCACCCGGTTGGTCGCATCCACGGTAATCATCTCCCCGTTGGTGATCGTCTCGGTGGCCGATCCGGTCCCCACCAGCGTAGGGATCCTGAATTCCCGCGCCACCGACGCCATGTGTCCGGTTACCGTTCCGACATCGGTCACCATGGCCTGGATCCTTCCCATGACCGGCACAAACCGGGGAGAGGTCTGCCTCGCAATGACGATCGACCCTTCCGGAATGCGATGCAGGGTCTCTTCGGACTTGATCACGAATGCCACCCCTGCCGCGGTGCCGTCGGAAGCCGAGGCGCCGCCCTGGAGGAGAACCATGTGCCTGGCGGCTGGGGACACCGTTGCGCTATCGGTCTTTTTCTCCGCCTCATCCTCGACCTCTCTGGAGCGCCGCAGGGGCCTGGCCTGCAAGATGAAGAGCTTGTCTTCCTGATCGATCACCCACTCGATATCCAGGGGAAATCCATAGTGCTGCTCGAGCCTCAGGGCGTGTTCCACCAGGGCATGGAGCTCCGCATCCTGCATGCAGGGACTGTCTCTCCTGTCGTCGCTCAGGGCCTCTTCCTTCAGCCCGGAGGTCTGCTCCGGACGCAGCACGGTCTCCTTGGAAGCGATTTCGGCGAGGACGACTTCCCGTGTCTTCTTGTCGACCATGTAGAAGTCTGCGGCCGTGGCCCCTTCTACCAGGTTGGCGGCCAGTCCCCAGACCGCGCTGATCAGGATCACCGCATTTCGGTGGTCATTGGGGTCCACCGTGTAAAGGACCCCGCTCGCCTTGGCATCGATCATCAGGAGGCAGGCCACGCTCATGACCACGTCCTGATCCGGATAACCTTTCGTCCTCCTGTAGAAGATCGCCCTTGGATTGAATGTGCTGGACACGACCTCCTTGTAGGCCGGTATGACCTGCTCCTCGGTCACGTTCAGGACGGTTGAATGCTGGCCCGCAAAACTCGCCTCCGAGTCCTCGCTGGTGGCGCTGCTCCGGACGGACAATCGGAGAGGGCCGCCGACCTTGTGCTTCAAGGCCCTTACCGCCTGCATGACGGACTGCTCCAGGTCCGCCGGGATATCGGCTGACAAGACCCGCGATTGAATCTCCCGGGATGTGCGGATGAGGCTTTCGGTGTCATTCACATCCAGGTCCTTCAGCTTCTCCCCGATCCACCCCCCCAGATCGTTCTGATCGAGAAAGTGCTGACAGGCGTAGGCGGTGATTGCAAATCCGGGCGGCACCGGCAGACTGACCCGGTTGTACACCTCTCCAAGGTTGGCCGCCTTTCCGCCTACCTCCTGCATATTCTCCAGGCTGAGCATCTCCAGAGGCAGGACCAGCGAGCCCTGTTCGACCTTTTTCCTCTTCCGGAGCTCCACCAGCACCGACTCGGAGACCTGCTCCGCCACCGGAAAGAGCCCCTCATACTTGGCGGCCGTCAACGCGTTGAGGTCCTCCACCATGGAAAAGACCTCCCTGATCAGCAGCACCGCCTGGTTGACGACGTAGGAGAGCGAGAAGGGGGTGCCCTTGTAGAGCATATGCTCCAGGTCCGCAATGATCCCAAGCGCGGTATTGTTCGAAGAAAGGATGCGCTTGAAGCACTCGTACTTCATCTGAAGCGTTCCCTTGCCTGCGGGGACCTGTGCGCCGAGGCGGCTTTTCTTGAAAAGATCGAGGAGTTTCAAAGTCGGTATCCCTCCCGTGGCTCAAGGGGCGGAGAGCGTCGCTCGAACTGGTTCAACGGTGGCGCAATAGGAGGATGAAGGGTCGCCGGTAAGCCCTTGAGGATTAGAATTGTGGTCCCAATTATATCCGATTCGCCTTTCCGCCTTCAATGATTTCCGCCTGACGCGGGGCAATTCAACATGAAAGTGACCCCGCCGTCCAACCTTCGCAGGGTGCCGAAGCGGTATGCCCATGGACTCACATGAAGTGGCGTATGACCACGAATCCGAGGATGAGGAGAACGACGAATGCGATGGAGAGCCACTCAAAGTACTTGTCGATCAGGGATTTGATGGGGGCGCCGAACCGGTAAAAGAGTGCCGCAACGAGGAAGAACCGGGCCGACCGGCTCAGCAGAGAGGCCGATACAAGCGTCAGAAAGGGGATCTGAAAGGCCCCTGCCGCAATGGTGAAGACCTTGTAGGGAATGGGGGTGAACCCGGCGATGGCGATGGAGAGGAAGGCGTTCTTTTCGTACAGGCCCTGGACTTCCCGGTACTGATGCTCGACCCCGTAGAACTGGATGATCGGTTTCCCGATGAGATCATAGAATTCCAGTCCGACCAGGTAACCGAACATCCCCCCCGCCACCGACCCAGCAGAGCAGATCCAACCGTACCGGAAGGACCGCTTCGGCATCACCACGGCCATGGCGATCAGCAATACGTCAGGCGGAATGGGAAAGAAGGACGACTCCGCAAAGGCAACTGCAAAAAGGGCCCAGGGCGCAAAGGGCTTCGCAGCCAACCCCTCCACCCACTCCTTCATGGACCTCAACGGTCTGAAAACCGCACCCACTAAGCTCTTCCCCATGGCCTCGTCATCATCCCCGATCATACGTCGACAGGGTCTCGTGCGCACCGGTCGGTTCAAGAGTGGACCGGACTATATGGAAAACCCCTCCCCATGTCAATCAAGGCCGCCCGTTGCCTCCTCGCTGCGACCTGCCGCCCCCCGTACGTCGCGATCCATCTCCGCTCAAAAGAGCCGGCGCAATCCTATTTTTGAGTTGTATTTATAGAATAGATACATTATTTTCGTGCAAATTCTACCCGACTCGGCACCCACACACCACAACCAAAGGAGGAAAGGATGAACAAGGGAGATCTGGTCAATGCCGTCGCGAAGGTCGTATCCGCCAAGAAAGACGCCCAGGCTGCCGTGGATACGATCTTGTCCAGTATCACAAAGGCACTCAAGAAGAACAATCCTGTGACACTGGTCGGCTTTGGAACCTTCAAGGTGGACAAGAGGAAGGCCAGGAAGGGAAGAAACCCGCAGACCGGGGAGGCCATCAAGATCAAGGCGAAAAAGGTCCCCAGGTTCGTTCCGGGGAAAGCGCTGAAGGACGCGGTGAAGTAGCGCCCCCGAAATCGCAGCCTCAAAGCGAACCCTCACCGTTCCCGCGTTCCGGTGAGGGTTTCTTATGGGCTACTCCCTCGATTCCTTGATCTCCGCGAGGACCGCCTGCATCTCTTCCCTCATGAACCGGAGCCGATCCAGATCCTCAGCGTCGATGAAGGAAGGCGCCTTGGTTCGGATCTCCTTCCTGAACTGCCTCAGCTCGTCCTCGATCGCCGCGACGAGGGCCACCATCGGTTCCCGCAGATCGGGGGGGGCTTCCACCGGAGCGGGGGCTTCTCTGGTGATCTCCCTTGCCTTGAGGACGAGCCTTTCCCTCCAACGCGGTATGTAGACGTCCAGACCCAACCGCTCGCGGATCTTCCGGGCAAGGGCATCGCTCGCCGTCGGCTCCCCGTGAATGACAAACACCCTGGGTCCGCTCTCGAAATGTCCCACCCACTCCAGCAGATCCTTTTGGTCCGCATGGGCCGAGAAGCCGCCGATGGTAAAGACCCTGGCTCTGACCGAGACACTCTCGCCGAAGATCTTGACCGCCTTTGCGCCGTCCACGATCTTGCGGCCGGTGGACCCTGCGGCCTGGAATCCGACGATCACCAGGCTTGCCCCCGGCCTCCAGAGGTTATGCTTGAGATGATGCCGGATCCTGCCCGCAGTCGCCATCCCGTTGCCGGCAATCACGATGGCGGGACCCGGTCTCTCGTTGATCTCCTGAGACTCTCTTGTGCTCGCGGTCAACCGCAGTCCCGGCAGGTCAAAGGGGTCTCCGCCGTCTTCCAGGATGGCCTTCGCCTCCGCATCATAGTACTTCTTGTTCCTTCGGAAGACCTCCGTCGCCTGGATCGCCAGGGGGCTGTCGATGTAGACCGGTATCCGGGGCAGGCTGCCGTTGCGGTTGAACTCGGAAAGGATATAGAGGATCTCCTGGGTCCTCTCCACCGCAAAGGCCGGGATGATGACCTTTTCCCCGTGAGAGACCGCGTAGGCAACGGCCTCCAGCAGTTCCTTCTTGCTTTCTTCAAAGGAGCGGTGAAAACGGTTGCCGTAGGTAGACTCGATGAAGAGGTAATCCGCGTCGAAGATCTCGTGAGGATCCTTCACGATCAGCTGGTTTTTCTTCCCGAGATCCCCCGAGAAGACGATCTTGATCGATTCCCCTCCTTCCCGGATCCATAGCTCCAGGATGGATGAACCGAGGATGTGCCCGGCATTTCTGAACCTGGCCTTCACATCCGGCTCCACATCGATGATCTCATCCCCTTCGACGGGCGAAAGATACTTCAGGCTGGCCTCGGCCTGTTCCGTCGTATAGAGAGGCTCGATCTCGCTCCTGCTCTGTCGCCTGTTTTTGCGGGTCTGCCATTCGGCCTCCATCTCCTGGATATGGGCCGCATCGAGGAGCATGATCCTGCTCAGCTCCGCAGTGGGAGGGGAGGTGAGGATCCGGCCCCGAAACCCGTCGGCCACAAGCCTGGGGATCCTCCCGGAATGGTCGATGTGGGCATGCGTGAGAAAGAGGGTGCGGACCTGCCTCGGGTCAAAGCCCCACTCCTGCCTGTTCCGCGCCTCCATCGTCCTGCCGCCCTGGAAGAGCCCGCAATCCACCAGCATCTTGACCCCTGCCGATGTCTCGATCAGAAAGTTGCTTCCCGTGACGCTCCCGGTACCCCCCAGACAAGAGACGCGAACCATAATGACTCCTTTTCCAGTGTGATCGTCCATCTGGTCAACGGCACAGGTTATAGAACGCCGTCGCGGCTCCGTCAATCGCCTAAGGCGGGTCTTTCGGTATATGTAACGACCCCTCAGAGGGTCCGTTGTAAAGCGAGTTGACCGTTGAAAAATCAACTGAGCCTTCGCTGTCCTGAAACCAAGAGGCGAAAATACAAGGCAACGGAGAGGCTGCCCCTTCCCTCCTGACACAGACATCCGATCAGTAGCCCAAACCCAAAACCCCCTCTATCCTGGATGCCAACTGGTTCCAGCAGTACCTGGAATGACCCCAAACCACCGATAAGGCAAGCTATCCAGAACCCGTTATCCGGAGCAGGGAGCTGCGAGTCCGTGGCCCAGACCGATCATCGCTATCACTACAGATCTCTCCTTGATAGCGTGGGGCCTATGTCTGACGACGGAAAACCAGTCGCGCCAGGGCGGGCTGAATAACCGATATGGGGCTCGGCCAATAGGGGCTGTGCTTTGTCCGTCGGGAATGGTGGCCGGGGTTGTCTGACGGACGGTCCGCTTTGCGGTCAGTTCCGCTCGGCGACGCGCTTAAGTTTCTTGCTCAGCACCCACGACAGGCCGAGGAATGCCACCAGCATCACGACGCCCAGGCTGGACGAGGCGTCGCTCATCATCTTCTCGGAAACCTGGCCGAACGCGAATCCGACCGAGACGACGGCGCATGCCCACAGGCCGGCGGCGACAAAATTGAGCGCCAGGAAGGTCGACCACGGTGTCGGCGACATTCCGTAGGCGAAGCCGGCGACGCCGCGGATGCCGTGCGGATAACGATGCAGCAGGATCATCCACCCATGATGACGTTCCGCCAGCCGCACCACGATATCGACGGATCGCGCCAAACTGGGAAAGCGAGCGAACAGCCTCATGCCGAACCGTCGCCCGATCCAGAAGCGGACGGCGTCGCCGGCGAAACTGCCGATCCAGCAGATCGCGACCAGCGTGCCCAGGCTAAGGGCACCGGAGTGGGCCGCATAGCCGGCGAACAGCGTGAACAGCATGCTGTGCGAGGCGGCATAGCTGAACACGATGGTGTAGGCCGCGTCGCCGTGCTGGCTGACGAGTTCGAGAAACGAATCGAGATCGGTTGGAATCGGCACATCGCCTCCATATGGAAGGACTTCAGTCAAGTAGTCCGGGATGTTTCATTATCTGTATACTCCTGGCAGCGACCGCTCTATCATGCTCGCCAAGCCCGCCGGGATGCTCCGGATACCCTCCACCATGTGATGGTGGAGGGACTGCATCTTCTTGGAAAACGTCGACTCCGAGGAGTTCGTGGCTCGAGTGGCCGCCCTGGCGCAGCAGGGGAGTAGGACCGTCTACGCTTGGGCGCTCCCCCCAATCACGCCCATTCCTGATTCGTGGGGGTCATAAGAACTCGCTTTCACTGGCACGCAGCATAGGGGGTTCGGGCGTTGTGTGTCAAGGGGAAGAGTCGGTACATCCTGTCGGGGGCGGGGCTTTGGGGTGGACGAGGGCGTCCGCCACCCTCACCCGATGAAGACACATCCCCTCGGTCTTCCGGTTGTTCCAACACATTTTTCGTGCGGCCTCGTCCATCCCAATCCTCTGACCCACAGCATCATTTGCCTATTTCAGATTGAATATTTTACTCTTGACACCCATGGGCGGATTTCTATACGCTCGCACCCATCTAAAGCGAGTTCTTACCCGTTCATCACCCCAAATACGAGCGCCAGCGGTCTGAAAGGTCCAATTCTGCGACCACAGCTTCTTCGATAGGGTGCAATCGGTTGACGACACCGCACCTCAACAGATCCCCGATACGATTTTTGAGCTGCTTAGAAAACAAGTGCTGGATTGTCATGAATGATAGCTCCAACTGAAAACCTAAAGGGGGGCAGAATATGGTGATTCGAAAAGCTGTAACAATGTTTTGCACGGGGCTCTTGGCAGTGCTCTTCTTCTGGCCGACAGCGGGTGAGGCACAAACCATTAAGGTGACTCTTCTAGGCACAGGGACGCCAAGACCCGTTATGGATCGCTTTGGCCCGTCTACTCTTGTGCAGGCAAACGAGGAGGCATTTCTTTTTGACTGCGGCCGTGGTGTATCCCAGCGGCTATACCAACTCAAAGTTCCGCTCGGAAAGGTCCCTAATCTTTTCCTTACACACCTGCACTCGGATCATGTTAATGGCATCCCTGATTTCTGGTTAACCGGTTGGCTCGCATTAGACTATGCTGGCAGGAAAACCCCTTTGCAGGTGTGGGGCCCGGCAGGGACCAAGGACATGATGTCATATCTGGAGAAGGCGTTCCAGGCGGATCGCCACATCCGGACTAATGACGAAAAGCTCTCGCCCGAAGCCTTCCGTTTCATCGCGCAGGATATCAAGGAAGGCGTCGTCTACGAGAAAAACGGCGTCAAGATAACCGCGTTCCTAGTGGATCATTTTCCGGGTGAGGACCCCGAGCCCTGTCTCGGCTACCGTATTGATTATGCGGGGCGGTCAGTCGTTATTTCGGGCGACACCCGCTATTCAGAAAACCTGATAAAGTATTCAAAGGGGGTGGATGTACTGATCCATGAGGTGGCAGGCGCGAAAGAAGAGTTGCTCAAAGCCTCAGCGGCAGTCCAGCGCATTATCGACCATCACGTATCACCGGAAGAAGCCGGGAAGATCTTCAGCCAGTTGAAACCGAAATTGGCAGTCTATACCCACTTCGTGATGGTGGCGAACAAGGACATTCGTGCACCTACTGTGGAGGATTTCATCACTATGACGCGAAAGACCTACTCGGGGCCGCTCGAGGCAGGTGAAGATCTGATGGTCATTGAGATAGGAGATACGGTGAAGATGAGCCGACCCTCGCGATGAAAAACCGGGCGTGGCCCTCGTAAAGCAGGACGGATCGATGGCCACGCCCCGCCTGGTCTCAACCGATCTGAACCTGATGTCATCTCCTCCCGGTGAGCCGTCTCTATAAGGACCGGGCTTGCCCCAGGGATAATCCTTCACAAATCGCTACTTTCTAGGTCTTCCCATCAGCATTCCACCTCTTTATCCCACAATATCCTTCAAGACCATAGGATATCAGTGCACTCAGGAATTCCGTCTGTCTGACATGCTCCCACTTGGCTCGATTTACCTACAGCTGCTCTGATCCCGTAAAACAACGCAGCGTTGAGGGGAGGTTTGAGAGTTGCAGGGTAGCCGGAGTTTGGATAGGAAGAGTATCATGCTTCTCGAAACCAGGTGTGCCTTGCCAAGGTGTGTTTGCAGGAATCATTCGAACGCTCATCTTCGTCGCATTCTGCCCCTCGCGCGCCTGAGAGTCCGCCATGTATAATCGAAAGATTCGTCATGAAGAGCTCGCTTCCGAGGATCTTCGTGTGCTCTACCAGGATGATCACGTCATCGCCGTGTACAAACCGGCCGGGATCTTGGTCCAGGGAGACCGGTCCGGAGACCTGCCCCTGGTGGATGTAGTCAAACATTACGTCGAGAAAAGGTACGAGAAGCCGGGAGAGGTCTACATCGGCGTGGTCCACCGCCTGGATCGACCGGTCTCTGGGGTGGTCCTGTTTGCCCGCACGCCCGAAGCGGCCGCCTGCCTTTCATGCCAATGGCGTGCCCGCACGGTGAAGAAGACTTATTGGGCCGTCGTCCATGGTGTGCTCCAGCCGGGAAAAGGGACCCTCAATTCGTACCTCCGGGAGGGCCGCAGGAAGGTCAAAGTAGGGACAAAGGAAGACTCCGTGACCCGGGAGGCGAGCCTTTCCTACCGCACCCTCGGGACCCGGAATGGATCTTCCCTGATCCAGGTGCACCTTCACACCGGCCGCAAGCACCAGATCCGGGTCCAGCTCGCCGCCGCAGGCTGCCCCATCGCCGGGGACGTGAAGTACGGCGGGACCGGGAAAGTGAGGGTCCTGCTGGAATCACGATCCCTCACCTTCACCCACCCCACGCGCGGCGATGAGATTACCGTCGAATCGCCTGTCCCCGAGTGGGCCGAAGACTACCTCCCATCTTGCTGAAAGCTGCCCATCGGTGAAGAACAGGGGGTATGTGAATACGGTTTTCTCCCCATTCCTATCGAGCCCCTTCCGCCTGATGGTCCAGTGAGCATCGACCCACGGCTGCCTGCCATAGAAGCCGATTTCGATCCGGTGTCCCCACCGCACGGTGGGCTATCAGCGGATATGCTCCGGCATTTGGAGATCCATCGTCACCGGTGGCCGTCTTGAAGAGATGTTCGGTCGAAAACGTATCTTTTCCGCAAAAACCAAGAGCACGCGGGAAACCTCCCGCGTGCTCTTCGCATTCTCCGTCCGCGATCCAACGGACCACGGACAACCAACCGCTGACCTCTATCTGAGATATTCCAATATGGCGTTGTACTGGCTCTCCCCGTCCAGCTTGGCCTCGGCCAGGACCATGTGGGCCTGGCCGCTCCCCAGGAAGTGACCGTCCCGGAAGGGGTGGAGCGTCATCCTGCGGCCCCGTTCGGAGCGGATCCATCGGTACATGGTCGGGAGCGTGAACCCGGTGATTCCCATGGCCTCTTCACCGAGCCTCGCCGGGAAGATCCGCTCCCTCTCTTCCTCGGGCAGCATGTCGAACAGTTCGGCGCTCGCCACGTAGTAGACGTCCAGGTTCACCCCTTTCTGTTTCAGCATGGGCAGGGCCTGCTCGACAAAGGCATACCCCACCTCGCTGCCCTGGAGGACGACGGTGCCGTCCTTGCGCCCTTCGGCGCCTTTCAGGAGATAGACGCCCTTGGCGGACGCGGTTGCCGGGGCGATTCCCAACCCGGCGCGATCCAGCACCTTCTCATTCGGACGGGTCACAAAAGGAGCAATGACCGCAGGTCTCCTCGCGAGGGCGGCGGAGACCATGGGCCACATCTCCTGCGGATCCCAGGGCGTGAGGGTGACCATGGTCCCGCGGGGGAAGTTCTCCTGGAAGAGCTGCAACGCCTGCGGGTCCGCATGGGTGGGGCCGTCCTCTCCGGTCTTGACCCCGGCATGGGCACAGACCACAAAAATGGGTTTATACGGCTCCGGCGCGATCGCATGGCGGGCCTGGTTGCCGATCGCGTGCAGACGGGCCGCGATGTGGCTCAGGGGAGCGATGAAGGCCCCGTAAGAAGACCCCACCCCGATATGACGGCCGTAGGTGGCAATGCCCGAGAAGATCCCGGCCATGGCATCTTCGCAGATGCCGCCGATCGAGAGGGTCCGGGCTTCGGGGTTGGTGGCGCTGTTGAAATATCCCTCCGGGAACCCCTTCGCCCCCGTGTTGACGCTGGTCGAGCCGAGCAGATCGGCCGCCGCGATCAGGACGGCCCCTTTGCTGACCTTGTTGTAATGCTCCAGGACACGCCCGAGTTCCCCTCTCAGGGTCGTGGAGCTGCCGGGCTTCAGCTGGAGGGAATCCGGGATGGCGGCCCCTTCCCTCTCGGCCGTGGTGTAGACCGACGCCACATCGGGCGCATTTTCACGGGGCCTGCGCTCTCTCCGGTTCAGCCGCTCACGGGCCTGCACCAGCCGGTCCACAAAGGCCTTCACCATGTCCTGGCGCTTCTCGATCAGTCTGCGCACCTGGGTCAGGGCCTCCCAGAAACACTCCTCCAGGACATCGCTCTCCTTGCCGGTCTTGCAGCGCTGCTCGGCCTCGCACCGGGGCATCTTCATCTTGGACTTCTTGAGCAGGGGGCCCAGGGCATCGAAGAAGCCGCTGCTGCAGAGTCCGTGACCGGCCCCATGGGAGCCTTTGCCCTCGATGCCGTATTTCCACCCCTTGGTCGTGCGATAGACGACGGCGGTGGGCTGGTCGTTCTCCATCCGTCCGGCCCGGCGCTGGGCGGCCAGGATGTGCTGGAAATCCATCCCCTGCTCCACGAAGATGACGTTCCAGTCGTGCATGTAGGCCAGCTCCATGGGGTTCCATTGGACATAGTCCCCGGGGTTGCCGTTGTTTCGGCACACCTGATTGGAGTCGATCGATGCCTGGTTCCAGTCCACGTGCAGGACGGCATTCTTGAGAGAGGCGGTGCCCGCGGCGGCGAGGGCCTCGCTCACGCGGCCCGGGGTCAGACCTCCCTCCCCTTCGGCGATGTGGACCCGGGGGGGATTTGCGGCCCCGTAGTAGTCCAGGGCGCCGTAAGCCAGCCCCAGGGAGCTGGCGACTCCGACCCCCGAAGCCCCTGTGGAAAGCCGGACGAACGGGGTGGCCGGGGTGGGATGGCCGTCCAGGGGTTTGGAGTGGAACTTTACAAAGAGCGGGGTCTTGGTGACCGGGTTGCGCCTGAACCCCAGGAGGTCTTCCATACGCAGCTGCAGCGCTTCGCTTCGGGGCAGCAGGTCCGGCGCACCGATTCGGAGGAATTCGTTCCGCAGGGCCCACATGGCATACAGACCCAGGGCCTTGTGGCCCGCGGCAAAGGAGATGATATCCGCATCCGGACGGTCAGGGTCCGAGGCGTCATAGTCCATGGTGCTGAAAAGGAGCCCCGCCAGGATCCGGCCCGACGAGATCGAGCCGCCGGGGTGTCCGGAGGTGGGCACATAGTTGAACATCATGCTGCAGAGGGAGCGATAGATCAGGTCGAATTCCTCGAAGGTGCGCAGTTCCTCTTTGGAGAGAGGTTTTTCCTCTCCTCTCATCTCTTTTCGGATGTCGACATAGATTCCTCTCCTGGGTCCAAACTTCATTTTTCACTCCTTTCCCAAAACCTGATTTTTCTCGCGCGGAGACGCGGAGACGCGGAGACTTAAGCGATTTTGGACGACGCTATCCCATCGCCGCGACGACCAGATCCGTCAGGTCCTTCACCGCGAGGTTCATCTTTTCCCGGCGGGCCCTCGTGGCAATGGTCCTCAGGCATTGCTGACAGGAAGATACGACCATGTCCGCCTTCGTATCCGCGATCTCCTGGAGCTTCATCCGGGCCACCTTCGCGGAGAGATCAGGGTTGACCATCTCCACATTCCCCCCGCCTCCGCAGCACATGGAGAGCATCCGGTTGTGGGCCAGCTCCACCAGTTTGAGTCCCGGTATCGCCTTCAGGACCTGGCGGGGTTCCTCGAAGACCCCGCTGTTCCTGCCGAGGTCGCAGGGATCGTGATACGTCACGGTCACATCCATCTCCTTCAAGCCGACCCGGCCGTCCCGGACCATCTTCTGAAGCATCTGGGAGGAATGATAGAGCTCCACGCCGGGGAGCTGATAGAGGCTTTTCCAGGTGTGATAACAGGAGGGGCAGGTGAAGACGACGGACTTTGCGCCGACCTCTTCCACCTTGGCGATATTGTGCTCCATGAGGGTCTTCATCCTCTCGGGCATGCCCGCGCCGATCAGGGGAAACCCGCAGCACCATTCCTCTCCTCCCAGCACGGTGAAATCCACCCCCGCCTTCTTCAGGATGCGGGCCATGTTGACCGGGATCTTCTGGGCCATGGGGAAGAAGGAGGCCACGCACCCCACGAAGAAGATCACCTCCGCCCGCTCCTTCTCCAGCGTCCCTTCAGGCATCTCCCCCAACATCTCCTGCCACTCCGCACGCTCTTTGTTGTCGTCGTCGGAGATGTTATGCTGCTCTTCCAGGAAGCGAACGACACGGTCGGCGATCTTCGGATACAGTCCCTGCCCCACCAGGCATTCCCGATCCCGGAATACGAGCTCTTTCGTCTTGACCTTGGGGAAGCAGGCCGCGGTGCAGGCCCCGCACCCGAGACAGGAGAAGATCGACTTCTCGATCTCCGGGCTCCACTCGAGCCGGCCTTCGATCACGGCCCTGGTGATGGCATTCCGCCCCCTGGGGGCCGCGGACTCCTTGCCCTCCACGAGATAGACGGGGCAGTTCGGCAGGCAGAACCCGCATTTGTTGCACTTGGCGACCTCGTCATAAGACATTCTGCGAAGTTGTGCGAGATTCATAACGGGGGACCTCGTCATTTTGGTCATCGATCATTTGAGCAATCTGTCACTCACCATCTGCCATCGGTTGATTGTCCTATCTAAATGAACCTCCCCGGGCTCATGAGACCGGAAGGATCCAGTTCCTCCCGGATCCGCCTCATCAGCATCCGGTCGGAGCCGGGCTCTCCCCACATGGGCAAGGAGCCCTTCAGATCGGCCGGCGCGCTCTGGACCACGAGGTTCCCCCCCGCCTTGCGGCACTCGGCCATCAGGACCTGAGCCGCTTCCTTCAGAAGCGTTCTGGAACCGGCCTTGGCATCGAGGAGGACATGGATCAGGCACACGCCGCTCCCCGCATGGCAGAGAAGGGCGTGGGACAACCCCGCCCGGGACAATTCCTGTTCCGCCAGTTCGTAGAGCCTCTCCCAGTCGGAAAGCGGGTAATTGAGCTGGAGGCCGACCAGCGCGGAACAGCGGGCGGCCAGCCTGGACGGAAGCTCTCCCGCCGCGAGCCACAGGAACCGGTGTTTTTCCTCCTGGACGCTGGTATGCCCCCTCAGTTTGAAACGCTTGGCAAGGGCGGGAAGCTCCATGGCCATACGCGCGACCGCCTCCCTGCAGGCCTCGAGGCCGATGATGACGAAGGTCGATCCTGGACCGGGGTCGACGATTCCCCGGATCTCCATCCCTTCCAGGGCCGGCCGGTTGACCACCTCCACGGCGGCGGGCAGGAGCTTGGTCCTCAGGACCGCGGCGGCGAACCCGCCCGCATCCTGGAAGCGGTCGAAACCGAAGAGCAGCGTCCCCATGCTCTCGGGAAGGGGGAGCAGTCTCAGGGTGGCTTCGCAGATGATGCCCAGGGAGCCCTGGGAGCCGATCAGGAGCTTGGAAACGTCATACCCGGATACGTTCTTGACCGTCTTTCCCCCTGCGCCCACGATTTCTCCCTGGGGGGTGACGAACCGGAGCCCGAGGACCAGGTCCCTGGGGAGGCCGTAGAGCAGCCTCTTCGGACCGCTGGAGTTGGTCGCCACTATGCCGCCGATGGTGGCCTTTTCACTGAACGGCGGATCCAGGGGGAGGAAGCAGCCGCTGTGGGAGCGCTCGGAACAGATGAGCTCCCCTGCTTCGGCCGCCATTTCCTCCAGGGGGAGGTAGCAGCGGTCCTCCTCGGTGGCAAGCCGGGCCTGGACATCCCTGATCTTCACCCCCGCCTCGACGGTAATGGTGAGGTTGGCGATGTCCACGTCCAGCATGTGGTTCATCCGCGACATGCTCACCACCAGGTCCAGCCGCTCGGGAGGATTTCCCATCCCCATCTTTGTTCCGCTGCCCCGGGGGAGTACGGACAGGCCGCCTCGGGCCGCGCATTGGACGATGTCCGCGACCATCTTGGTGTTCGTGGGGAATGCCACCGCCTTGGGCGTGAGGCCGTCCACGGAAAATCGGGCGGCGACGGCAGGATCCGACTTCAACCGATCCGGTCCTGCAATACCGGTGAGTTCTTCGAGGATCTGGTTCAATGATGCCACGGCTCTCCTCCTTTACCGCTGAGCGCTCCACCTGGGGAATCGGTGGGCGACTGGCTGCTTTGCGCCTTTGAGCGTGAGATTACTTTATACCGGCGGCAGTACCTTTCCCGGGTTGCAGAGGTCCTGAGGATCGAAGGCCCTCTTGATCTGCCTCATGAATCCGATATCGCCTTCCGAGAAGACCAGGGACATCTCGTTCAGCTTCTCCGTGCCGATCCCGTGCTCGCCGCTGATGGTCCCTCCGACATCCGCACAGATCTTCAGGATCTCGGCCCCTGCCTTGTGGACCTTTGCGAGCTCGTCCCTGTTCCGCTCGTCAAAGAGGATGAGCGGGTGGAGGTTCCCGTCCCCCGCATGAAAGACGTTGCCGATCGGGAGGCCGTATTTCCTGCCGACCTCGATCACCCTTCGAAGCACCTCGGGCAGCTTGGTCCTCGGCACGGTCCCGTCACAGACGAGGTAGCTCGGCCGCAGCCGGGCCACCGCGCCGAAAGCCCCTTTTCTGCCCGCCCAGAGGTCCGCCCTCTCCCCCTCGCTCTTGGCGACCCGAACCTCTCGCACCTTGTGCCGTTTGCAGATCTCCAGGATTCTCTCCGCCTGCCGCTCCATCCCGTCCGCCATGCCGTCCAGTTCGATGATCAGGACGGCTGCGGCATCCAGGGGATATCCGGCATGGACCGACTCCTCCACGGCCCTCATCACCAGGTTGTCCATCATCTCCAGGGTGGCCGGCACGATTCCCTCCGCGATGACGGCGGAGACGGTGTTGCCCGCATCCTCGATGGAATCGTAGATCGCCAGCATGGTCTTGACCGCTTCCGGGGCGGGTATGAGCTTGAGGATCATCTGGGTCACCACCCCCAGGGTGCCCTCGCTCCCCACCAGAAGGCCCGTAAGATCGTAGCCCGGATTGTCCGGGGATTTGCCGCCTGTCCATACGATGGTGCCGTCGTGCAGGACGACCTCGGCCCCCAGGACGTGGTTGGTGGTCACGCCGTATTTGAGGCAATGGGGGCCTCCGGAATTCTCTCCGAAATTCCCACCGAGGGTGGAGACCTTCTGGCTGGCCGGGTCCGGCGCATAGACCATCCCCTGTTTCAGCAGAAGGGTCTGGAGGTCGAGGGTGATCACGCCCGGCTCCACCGTCACCGTGCGGTTGGCAATGTCCAACTCGAGGATCCGGTTCATCCTTGAGAAATGGATCACGATCCCGCCTTTCAGAGGGATGGTGCCGCCGCTCAGGTTCGTCCCCGAGCCCCTTGCAACGATCGGGACCTTCTCCCTGGAGGCCAGGCCCATCACCTCGGACACCTCCTTGGTGGAGTCCGGGAGCACCACCACATCCGGTCTCCCCTTCTCCAGGGAGGCATCATAGCCGTAAAGCGTGAGGTCCATCTCGGAGTGGAGGACATAATCCGGACCCACGATCCCTTTCAGCCCATCAATGAGCGTCTGCTTATCCATGTGTTGCTCCTGAGATCCCCAAGTTCAGTGCCCCGTTAATCCATTCTTTGGAATGACGTACGGCCCTTCCGGTACCACCGCGACCACCTTGTCGCCGTGCCTGCGCGCGCTTTCCGCGACCGCGGCCTCCACGGATGAGACGGGCTCGACAAAGACATCCTCGAGTTCGGACGGGCCGAGTCCGGAATAGAGCTGGATGCTTCCGATGCGAAGGGGCTTCAGCAGCATTTCGGTCTCCCATTCGTCGACCAGCGCCTTCTCCCGTCCCTCGATCACGGACATGAATCGTTCAGGACCGCTCCTGCACAGAAACCGCTGCGCCTCCACGAATTCGGGGCTTCCCAACCCTTCCGAGCATTCGCTCGCGATGATGATGGTGCCCCCCGGTTCCAGGATATCCATCACCCCCACCATGCCTTTCACGGTCTGGTAATAGGTCTTGTCCAGCGGATAACCCGCGCTGGTGGTGAGGATGGTCTTGAATCGCCGCTCCACCCGGACCTCCGCGTGTCTCCTCATGAACTCCACCGCCTGGAGAT
This sequence comes from Deltaproteobacteria bacterium, assembly GCA_020060215.1. The sequence goes on from JAGVAP010000034.1 coordinate 48,467, forward strand.
GGCTGCTCTCGATCTCCCCGAAATTGACAAACCCGATCCGTCTCTCCTCGTCGATCACCACGTTCAGGGAGACGATCCCGCCGACCGCCTGCACAATCTCGATCTGGGCCTCATGCAGCGGGTTTCCCCGGATCACGCAGTTGGCGGCCCTGGGATGCTCCAGGACCCGGGCGGTGTGAAACATCAGGATCGTGTCCTGATATGCGATCCCGGGCGCGACGACCTTCCGGCCCCCCGAATACCCCGCCATGAAGTGGGGTTCGACGAGGCCGGTCACGAGCTTCAGGTCCGCCTCGACAAAGCGCCGGTCGAGGACCATCGGAATCCCGGCGGAGGTCCTGCCGAGATCGACGTGGGCAGCCCTGTCCCTGGCGAAGTGGTTCTCGATCCGGATGGTCCGGAAGATCTGGTCCGAGCCGACCACCTCCCGCAGCTCTTCTCCCTCGTTGGGGCGGTGGAGCCCGGTGGCCACGAGGATGAGGATCTTCTCCCTGGGGATTCCGGCGCCGGTCAGCTCATCGACGATCGGAGGCAGGATGACACCGTTGGGCACCGGTCGGGTGATGTCGCATATGAGGATGCAGGCATTTTTCCTCCCCCGTGCCAGCTCCCGGAGGGGCGGGGATCCGACAGGCGATCCAAGGGCGCGGCGGACCCCCTCCACGGGATCGGGGAGCGAGACCATGGGGTGCTTCCGAATGATGCGGGCGTGGATCTCCTCAGGAAGGTCCACGGTCAACCCCTTTCGGCCGTACAAGAGGTCCACTTTCATGACGGGCCGCTCCGGTTATTCAAACTCCCTGATCGCGTCGATGGCGACGCCCATCGAGCAGTCCGTGTCCCGTTCCATGATGATGTCCACGACATAGGGAACCCCTGCATCCACGGCCCTTTGCAGGGCCGCCTTGATCTCCTTGGGATCGGTCACGCGCTCGCCCATGGCCCCGCAGGCCTGGGCGAATCTGACGAAATCGAAACCGCGTCCTTCGTTTTCGGCCACCTGGCTGACCTGGGAGACATTATAGCTCGCCCTGGTCCCGGCGGTCGCCCTCATGGCCGCCTGCTCGGCCTGGATGGCCATCAGGCTGTCATACCATATCTGGACCTCGAAATCCATGTCGTACCCGTACTTCTCGGCCTGCCGGATCAAGCCCAGATACCCGTTGTTCAGCACCACGATGACAAACGGGACCTTGTACATGACGGCCACGGGCAGGGCGTCCATGCAGAACTGGAATCCGAAATCCCCGACGATGTCCACCACCACCTTGTCGGGCCTGGCGACCTTGGCCCCGATGGAGGCGGGCATATCCCACCCCAGGGGACCGGCCCCGCCGCAGTCCAGATAGTGTCTCGGTTTGGATATCTTCTGGAGCTGGCCGGACCAGATCTGGTTCAGGCCGATGCAGGTCACGAACACGGTCTCCTCGTCGAAGAACTCGTTGATCTCTTTGAAGACCCGCTGGGGTTTGATCGGGACGTTGTTGTAATCGGTCTTTCGCTCCAGCTTGGTCCTGATCTGGGCGATGTCGATCTTCTTGGGATGGGGTTTGACCTTGCGCTTCTTCATCTCCTCGATCAGGGCCTGGAGGGTCAGCTTGGCATCGGCGCAGATACCGAGGTCGGGCATGATGTTCTTGCCCAGCTGGGCCGGGTCCACGTCGACATGGATGAACTTGCGGTTTCCCTTGTAGACCTTGAGATCCCCGGTATGGCGGTCATTGAAACGGGCTCCGACCGCAAGGACCAGCGTGCTCTCCAGGAAGACCTGGTTCCCGGACCGGGTGTTGCATTGAATCCCCACGTGCCCCGCCATGAGAGGATGGTTCCAGGGGATCCCGCTCTTGCCCATGTAGGAGCTGACCACCGGGATCTGGAGCATCTCCGCCAGGGCCACGAATTCCTTGCACGCATCCGCGATGATGACCCCGCCACCGAGCAGCATGACGGGATGCTCTGCGGCGAGCAGCATGTCCGCCGCCTTCCGGATCTGCTTCGGGCCGGGCGGGGTGCGAAGGATGGGCAGAGGAGCGTCGACATCGGGGTCGAATTCGATCTCCTCCTTCTGCACATCCAGGGGAAGGTCGATCAATACCGGGCCCGGGCGGCCCTCGCGCATGATCTTGAAGGCCTCTCGGAACACCCACGGCACCATGGCAGGGTCCTTGATGCAGTAAGACTTCTTGGTGATGGGCTTGACCACCTCGGCGATGTTCACGGCCTGAAAGGCCTCCCGGTCGAGTTGGGCGCGCACGTTCTGCCCCGTGATGGCAAGGATGGGGATGGAGTCGACCTGGGCCGTATAAAGCCCTGTGACGAAGTTGCTCGCCCCGGGACCGGAAGTCGCCGCGCAGACCCCGACCGTGCCGATGGCCCGGGCGTAGCCGTCCGCCATGTGAATAGCGCTCTCTTCATGGCGCGTCACCATGTGTTTGATGGTTCCCAGATCCTTCAGCGCCCGGTAGAAGGGGAGTATCCCCGCACCGGGAATGCCGAAGATGTGTCTGACTCCTTCGCTCTCGAGAATCCGCACTGCTGCTGCCATTGTGGTCATCTTAGCCATGGGCCTGTCTCTCCTTTCTTGGCTTCTTATCTGAGACCGCCTTGCACCGGCACGGCGGTTCGGGTGGATGGATGAGTAGAGATCCGGCTCCAGAGGGGCCGGCCTCGATCGCACCCCGGAGGGGTGAAGTGTATGGCGCGGACAAACCGGAATGCGGGACTGATGGAAAGGGAAGAACAGTGGGCTTCGAACCCCGTCGTTCCGTGTTCCAACATTCCCATGGTTCCGGGAGACCCTTTTCCGGTGCCATGGACAAACCTGGTCTGTCCGTCTCTCACAGGCCGCTCTTGAACCCCAGCTCCCTGGAGATCGCAAGAGAACAAGACTTCACCGACCGGGCATAGGCCTTGATCTTGGCAGGGATGATCCTCATCCCGGCGCCCGAGATGGAGACGGCGCCGCAGGGCCTGCCGCGGTGATCCATCACCAGTGCCGCCACGCAGCGAACCCCTTTTTCCATCTCCTCGTCATCCACCGAGTAGCCTGCGGCTCGGATCTGGACCAGCTCATCCATCAGCTTGCGGCGATCGGTGATGGTGCGGGGCGTGCGCGGGGTCAGCGGAATCCGCTCGAGATAGGCCTCCACCTCCGCGCGCGGCCAATGGCTCAGGAACATCTTGCCGACGCCGGTGCAGTAAAGGGGCGCCCTGGCCCCGGGCCTTGTGAAGAGCTGCAGCATGGAGTAGTGGCTCCGGACATGATCCAGGTAGGCGACATGGTCCCCGTCCTGAACGGCCAGGTTGACGGCCTCCTTGCACTCGGCCATCAGTCGTTCCAGGTGGGGCCTCGCGATCCCGGTCAGATTGAACTGCTGCTGGACCTTGGTCCCCAGCTCCAGGAATTGAACAGAAAGGGAGAGCCTTTTCGTCTCGGGGTCCTGCTTGACATATCGGCGCTCGATCAAGGTGGATGTAATACGGTGAACCGTTGGCGGAGGGTAGCCGGTGTGGGCGGAGAGCTCCCGGACCCCTATGCCCCCGGACTGGGCCATGGCCTCGATGATGTCCAGAACCTTGTGCAGAGATTTCATTGTTCCACGTTTCGGAACACAATTTTGCATTCCGAGACGTTTTTACCTCGGTCGGCGGAGCGGTGTCAAGAGATTTGGAGCGCGGCGGGTGGTCGCAGCGGGTGGTTCAATCGTTCGTCCCGTGCGGGATTTGGGTGTTCCGGATGGAGCTTTCATTCAGTCGTCAACTTCATCTCTGTAATTCAGGTCCTTGGCCGACCGCTGATGCCTGATCCCTGACCGCTCGAATCCGGAACGTCCGGGCAGCACATACCTGGTTGCCGGTCCGTTTCCCCTCTTCTCCAGGAGTCCCTTCCTGACCATATTCTGCAGATCGTAAATGGCCGTCCTGGACGGGACCCTGCCGCCGACGGCCCACTGATATTCCAGGCGGCTGATGCTCCCCTTCTCGATGATGAGGGGATAGGCCTTCTTCTGGCGAACATTGAGCCCTTCCGTGTCGCGGGGGGGGCGCGTTCCATCCGTATCCCGCTCTGCGGTCCCGGCCGTGGCGGCCGAGGGGGGAGCAAGGGCCGGAGAGACAGCCTTTTCAGCCTGTCCGCCGGTCTCCAGGAGGAACTCCTCCAACTGAATGACCGGCCCCTCGGACATGACCACGGACCTGGTCAGACAGTTCTTGAGCTCTCGGACATTCCCCGGCCACTCGTATGACTTGAGCCTTTCGAGGGCGCCTTTGCTCATCCTCAGGTTTTCCTTGCGGGAGAGCCTCTTCGCATCGCCGAAGTAGTGCCTTACCAGGAGTGGAATATCCTCCCGGATCTCCCGGAGGGGCGGAGTTTGGATGGTGATGACGTTGAGCCGGTAGTAGAGGTCCTGCCGGAATTTCCCCGCGCTCACCAGCTCCTTCAAATCGGCGTTGGTGGCGGCGATCACGCGAACGTCCACCTCGATGCTCGCGTCGCTCCCCAGGGGTCTGAAGGTCCTCTGGGAGATGGCCCGAAGCAGGGCCTGCTGAACCGAAGGTGAAGCGGTCTGGATCTCGTCCAGGAAGAGGATCCCCCCGTTCGCCTCCAGGAACGCCCCCTTTCGATCCTTCTTGGCCTCGGTAAAGGCGCCGGCCACGTGGCCGAACAGGCTGTCGAGCAGGAGATGCTCGTCCAGCTCTCCGCAATTGATGCAGACCAGGGGATGACCCGATCTGCCGCTGTACCGGTGGATGGCCTCCGCCGCAAGCTGTTTCCCCGTCCCGGTCTCGCCGACAATCAGCACATCCGCATCCACCCCGGCCGCCTTCAGGATCTCCGCTTTGAGGCCCTGGATCCTCGCGCTATTCCCGATGATCTCCGGAATTTCGATGGGTAGAGAGCCTGTCCGTGCATGAGGTTCTTCCGCTCCGATCTCCGCGCTGACCCTGAGTACGGCCTCCTCCCTCAGCCGCTCGCTGATCCTGATCTGTTCGAGCTGCTCCTTCACCCTGGAGATCAGGGCGTTGATGCTGTCCTTCAGCAGGTCGGTCTCATATCCGGCCCGCGGGGTTTCCAGATATTCCATCCTGCCGCTCTGCTGCATCCTGTCCACCGCACGGGTCAGATCCGTCAGAGGACGTGTGATGTAATGGGCCAGGGAAAAAACCACCACGGCGAAGAGCAGAATGGCCCCGAAACTGACCGTGGACATGACGCCCATGTGTTTGTACCCGATCGCTTCGGTCATTCGGCTCCGGTCCACGAAGGCGACGCCGCCGTATATGAGCGGGGGTTTGTTGTTGCCCGTTGTGAAGAGCACAGGGCCAAAGGCACAGAAGTGCTCTTTGAACGTAGGGCTCTGGATCTCCAGGTTGGCGGTCTTGGTCACCCCGTATTTCCCCTGCTTGACCTGGTCGATCATGACCCAGAAGCTCTCGAAACTGAAGTCGGGCTTGAACCCCGACGGATTCTCCGGGTTGCCCAGGATCCCCATGTACCCGTATCGGGCCAGATCCGTATTGAAGGCGGACTTCGGATCGGCCGGGTTTCCCGAGTCGAAGAGGATCCAGCCGTCCGTGTCGAAGAAGTAACTGTACCTCGTGTCGACACCCTCCGGAGGGAAAGGCGGGATCCTGGAATCACGCTGATGATAAGATGCGGAGATCTCCTTGAGGTTCTGCATCTCTACCGCGAGAACAAGGTATCCCAGCCTGTGCTCTCCAGAGAAGCAGGGCGTCCCGAAATAGACCGTGCTTGAGACCGACTTCAGGTTCGGGTTTTCCGGTATGGGAAAGGGGTATTCCATCCTCCTGACTCGTGAAATCCATGTCTCACCGGGCTCGAGTCCTTTGATGTCGTCATAGAGGGCGAAGAGGTTAGGTCTTATATCGCCCGCCATACTCGCGGGGATCCGCTCGACCGTATCCCCTTTTGCGACATAAACGGAGTGATCATCCCCACTTTGCGAAATAAACGCGAGCATCCGGTAGTCGATGCCCCCGATTTCCCTGATCAATGCCAGATGCCGGCTCAATTTTGCCGGACTGGGTGGGTCTTGCGCGATGGTCAGGAGGTCTTTGCGACACCTCTCCAGGAACTGCTCCAGTTCGTGCACGAGGCTTGCTACGTGGATGCGTCCCTCGTTTTCCAGGGTGGCCCGGAGGAAGTTGGTCGATACCTCGTAGGTAGCATATCCGGTAACGAGCAACGCCATGACCGCCACAGGAATAAAGGTGGCAAGCATCCTCGTCTTAAGACTCAAACCCCTGGATTTAAGTCTCTTATATGTTTGGATCATCTTCATACACTCTCCTCCCGCCCGCCTGACCCTCGGTAGTGTACTCCTTTCAGGCAACAAGTCAATTGGCGCGACTCCGGTCCCCAAATTGCTACCGCTACACGGAAAGGAATGGTTTGCGCGATGACAGGCATCCACCCGTCCATTGCTCGAAACGAAGGGTGACCATGGAAACCTTGGATATCCCCCTGTGGGTAAAGCTCCTCGGCGTTTTTATCGCAGTGGCAGGCGTCTTCTTGCTTGCCGCATGGGACATCATCGTGGATTGGATTTCAGACACTGCAAAAGGGTTCCTTCGGAACGACAAGCGATAGGCGGAGAGATCATCCTTGTCGCTTTGGGTTCAACTACGTGAAAGAAGGCAGCGGGTGCAGACCGGATCGATACCCCTATGGATCAATTTGCTTTCCGTCGTCGTGGCACTTGTCCTGATCTATCTGCTTGCCGTCAACATGAGATCAAAGCGATAGGTCACCCCGGGACGGCGGCAGTTTTCTCATACAAAGAAGAAAGGAGGTTTTGCACATGTTCTGGAGAAAGAACAAGAACGACGGGCGACCGGTTTCCGTACCCGCCTCCATGGCCAGGTTGATCGGGGAGGAATGGGGTAAGATCCCGCGGACAGGGGATCACTGGGCGGAATATCTGGCCGTCATGAAAACGCGGAACGGCGCAGACGAAGTCGATGTCCGCATCTTCGACAAGTGGTGTGCCTCGGAGAAGAAGGTGGAGGTAAGGGGATACTCTTCGCTGGATCCTCACCCGGACCTCGTCCTTCTCGAGGGGTGGTTCGACCAAAAGTCGAAGAAGGGCGAAATCAAAGCCAGAAAAATAGGTTAATCCAGCATTTGTAGATGTAAAGGAGGCTGAGATGTCGTGGAGGTTCTGGGACAGGGGCGCATCTGAAGGAAAGGGGGTGAAACTACCCGGACCAAAGCCGATCCCCAACTCGATCGGCAGGGCATTGGTCGTCAAGAGGGGCGAGGACCCGGACTGGGTCTGGAGCCTCAGGTGCGTGGAACGGCCGAGGGATGGCATGAAGGAGTGCTGGGACATCAGGGTGTTCGACGAGCATTCCGCTTCCGAGAAGAAAATTTCCGTCCGGGATTACAACTCCCTGGAGATCGCACCGGAGCTCATCCTTTTTGAAGGATGGTACAACAAAAGGACCAGTGAAGCCGCGGTGGTGAACCGGAATCACCCGTCCAGGGGATGATTTTCGGATGGTTGCATGGAATCGATAACGGATCCAAGGAGACAATATGGCAACAGTCAGCAAGAAGGAGATCCTGGAGAAGATGGAGGAATTGAAGAACGGCTCCGCCCTCGGTCTCAGACTGGGGCAGGTCTTCGGGGGCGGCTATGTGTTCATTGAGCTCAACCCCGCCTACCCCCAGAAGGGACAGAAGAAGTACCTGATGCGGTGGGGGAAAGAGGAGGCGCAGACAAGGGCCCAAGCACCGTTCATGGTGACGGACAAGGCAAAGAGCATTGCGGGCTGGATCTCGGATCGGGCCCCGCAGTGGATTTAGAAAGTTTCCTCACCGAGATCTTGCCTCCTCACGCCGCGCAAGCGCCGGTGCTTCGGGCGGCGGCAAGCGGAACCGCGCTGATCGCTGATCCCCCTATAGCTTTCGGCTGAAGAGGATGGAGGCGATCAGCCACAGACCGAGGCCGGTGGCGATGACGTACCCGATGATCCCGAGGAGGGCGGTCAGGGATATGGTGCCGATCCCGAAAAGATGCACAGGGATCTCCACCACCTTCTCAGGGGAATTCAGGGCCAGCGATCCCCCGATGATGGATGCACCGATGATCATCCCCACCGTGATCCGATTGACGGGCCTCTCGATCTGCCCGTCCAGGTCCCCGAATCCCTCATGCACGAGGTTCAGCCGCTGATTTCCCTGAGACACCTGGTTCAGGATCTCGTGGACCAGCCTCGGAACCGCCGTGACGTGACCCCCCATTTCGCGGGCGTCTTTCGAGATCCGCTTGCGGATCGTCATCTCCTGTTCGATGAACCGCTTTGCGTAGGGGCGGGTAACCTCCAGGATGCTGGCGTCGCTGTGGAGGATCTTGCCGAGGGACTCGGTCTGCACCAGGGTCTTCATCAGCAGCAGGAGGTTTCTGGGGAGGCGGACCCTGTATTTAAGGACAAGCTGCATCACCTGGTCGTAGATGTCCTTCATGGTGATGGCGCTCAGGGACCTGCCGTAAAAGGTCTCACTCACGTCTTCGAGGTCAGCCCTGAACTCCCGCAGTGCGAGGGTCTTTTCATCCACCAGCCCCGTCCCTGCCAGGGCATCCATGATCATATCGTAGTCGTGTTCCGCATACCCCAGGAAGATATTGGAGATCTGGAGCATGGTGGACCTGTCCAGGTAGCCGACGATGCCGAAGTCGACGAGGGCCACACGGCCGTCGTGCATGACGATGGTGTTCCCCGGGTGGGGGTCGGCATGGAAGAGTCCGAATTCCATCAGCTGCCTGGAGAAGGAGCGGAGCCCGATGAGGGAAATCCCCGTGGGATCGATGCCCCGGCTCTTGATCTCCTCGACACGGTCCATCTTGATCCCGCGGATGTGTTCCATCACCAGGACCGATTTGGTGGTGTGCTCCCAGAAGACCTTGGGTATGCAGATCTCCGAGCTCGACCGGAAGTTCTGCCTGAACTTCTCCATGCTCCCCGCCTCAATGAGCATATCAAGCTCTTTGGAGAGGGTGCGTTCGAACTCGGCGACCAGATCCACGGCCCCGATATGCCTTCCCATTTCAAAGGATCGTTCGAACCGCGACGCAAGATAGCGCATCAGACGGATGTCTTCCCGTATCTTCCTGTGGATCCCCGGTCTGATGATCTTTACGGCGACCTCCCCGCAATCCGAAAGCCTTGCCAGGTGGACCTGCGCGACGGATGCGGCCGCAAGGGGCTTCGGATCGAACTCCAGGAAGACCTCCTCGATGGAACGCTGGAGCTGCTCTTCGACCAGCCGCCGGACTTCCGGGAAGGGGGCGGGCGGCACCTGATCCTGGAGCTTCTTGAACTCCCGGATGTAGTCGGGAGGGAAGATATCCGCCCTGCTGCTCATCATCTGGCCGAGCTTGACGAAGGTGGGTCCCAGCTCCTCCAGCACCAGACGGATCCGGCGCGGCTGGGGGATCCTTCGCGGTTCATCCCCCCGCCGCCTCAAGAAGCGGTCGGCGATGTCCCCCAGGCCGTGCCTGACCAGCAGGGAGAGGATGAGAGATGTCCTTTTGAGCGGCAGCCGGGCCTGGCTGCCCCAGATGGTTCTCAAGGGGGGGTCTCCTGGATTGATCCTTTCCAGGACTATAGTGTTCCAACTTGCTTGGGATCAAGGGAAATCTGAGAAGTTCCCGCTTCCCCTCTACTGCTTCCCCCTTACTGCCTGGTAGAACCTCTCCGGGTCCTCCACCCGAGGAGGAGATTTCAAAGGGAAATGATGTTCCTTCCCTCGAGAATACGTGCTGTGCCGTTCAAGCATACCTTGCTCGCCCTATTTCCATCCGGTCCCTTTTTTGACTTATGAAGGCTCTGAAAGGATCTTCCCATGACAGAGGAAAAGAAGGTTTACCGAGTCGGGATTTCCGGATCGTACGGGGGCCTCAACCTCGGGGACGAAGCGATCCTCCGCTCCATGATCGACCAGCTCCGGGCCTCCCTCCCGCTGGAGATCACCGTCTTCTCCAGGAACCCCCACGACACCCTCCAGAGACACGGGGTCGAGAGGGCGGTCCCGGTGAGGGACCTCATTCGAAGCGAGGTCTGCCGGGAGATCAAGAGCCTCGACCTGTTCATCCTGGGAGGGGGCGGCATCCTCTTCGATGCCGAAGCCGAGACCTATCTGCGCGAGGTGATGCTGGCCCATGAGTTCGGGGTCCCGGTCATGATCTACGCGGTCGGGGCGGGCCCCCTGAAGGAGCGGAATCCGCAGAAGATGGTCCGTGAAGCCTTGAACCAGGCGGCCGTCATCACGGTGAGGGAACGGTCGGCACAGCGGCTCCTGGAGGAGGTAGGGGTGAGCCGCCGGATCACCGTCACGGCGGACCCCGCCCTCCTCCTGGAGCCGGAGCCGCTTCCGGAGGATGTCCTGCTGAAGGACCACCTTGCCGGGAAGCGCAACCTGATCGGCATGTCTGTCCGCGAGCCCGGCCCTGCAGCGCCGGACATACGGCCCGACTCCTACCATGCCCTCCTGGCTGACGCGGCGGACTACATGGTCGACCGCTTCAACGCGGACGTGGTGTTCGTTCCCATGGAGCGTCGAATGCTGGACATGCAGCACTCCCACGCCGTCATCTCCAGAATGCTCCACCCGCAGCGCTCCTGGGTCCTGAAGGGAGAGTACACCTCTGGCCAGATGCTTTCCCTGATGAAGCATTTTGAATTCGCAGTGGGGATGCGGCTTCACTTCCTGATCTTCGCGGCCCTCCAGGAAGTCCCTTTTGTGGCACTGCCCTATTCATCCAAGGTGCTCGGATTCCTGGAAGACCTTCAGATCGAGGTCCCCCCCATTCACCTGGTCAATGCAGGCAGGCTGATCGCTCACATCGACCGCTTCTGGGACTCCAGGGAGTCCATCCGCTCCCGGATCCGGCGGCTCCTGCCCGACCTTCAGAAGCGCGCCTCCGAAAACAACCGCATAGCCGCCGCATTACTTGAGGGTTCCTACAAGGACGAGCAGAACATGCATCCCGAAGCGACGTTGAGCTGCCGCTAGGAAGATGTCGGGGTGGTCTTGGGTCCTCGTGGCGCCGAATGGTCTTCTTCGCCCTTCGTATCTGATTTCGGCTCCCGAACCGTCACATAAAACAGGGCGGCGAGGACAAACGCGCCGAAACAGATCAGGAAGGCATCCCGGTAGTAGGAGCCTGCCGCCGCCGATGTGTCCTCCAGGATGATGCCGAGCAGGTGGGTGAACATCCCGGCGCCGGTCATCAGGAAGAAATTGATGGCTGTCATGGCCGATCCCGAGATCCGCTCGGGCATGAGCTCCCTGATGTGGGCGTAGCTGATCTGATTGAAGGCGTTGGAGAAACCAAGCAGGAAGAAGATCGCCCCCAGCAGGATCAGCGAGCCGGAACCCTTGTGAAAGGCCAGTCCGAGGGCGGTGCAGGCGGCCACGGAGTAGGCCAAAGTAACGGCGCCTCTCCTGGACTTCAGGATACGATCCGAAACGATCCCGCCCGACGGAGCCCCGAGGATAAACCCGAGGTTCAGGATCAGCAGGATGTTTCCGGCCGAGATCGGATCCAGGCCGACGAACCCGATCAGGAACGGGCCCGCCCACAAGGCCTGTATGGACGCAAACGCTCCGTAGCGGAGGAACACGCTTGCGGACATGGCCCAGTAGCTCCAGCTGGAGAACAGGGACCGCAGCGAAACGGCCCACCCCGGTTCGCTCTGTTCTGCGGCGCCGGGGTCCCCGTGGTGCGGACTGTCCCGGACGATGACCACAATGCAGACCGTGAGCAGCCCGTTCAGTCCGGCAAGGATGTAGAAAGATTCCCGCCACCCGAAGGCCTCCACCAGGGCGGCCAGCGGGCTGGAAGCGGCGAGGCTCCCCAGCGCGGCGAGGGAGAGCATGGAACCCGATATGGTCGCAAATCTCCTGCGATCGAACCACTTCGTGAAGATCTTCAGGGGCCCCATCATGTTTGCAGCCATCCCGACACCAAGCAGCAACCTCCCCGTCACCCCGAAGGCGAGCGAGTTCGCGTTCGCGAAAAGGACGGCGCCCGCAACGCCCACCGCGTTCAGGACGATCATCGTCAGCCTGGGGCCGACCCTGTCCATGAACACGCCCAGCGGGATCTGGATGAGACCGAAAGCATAGAAGAAGACACCCCCGAGCAGGCCGAGGTCATGGGGGGTGAGGTTCAGGTCCTTCATGAGAACCGGGGCGATGATCGCGTTCGACGACCGGTAGAACTGGGACATCAGCAGGAGACAACCGCACGTGGCGAATATGAGGGCCGCTCTGGCATTCATGCTTTTTCAGAACCTTTCACGGACAAAGAGCAGATCAGAGAGCTAACCTGCTCCGATCGCCGAAGGTGATCCCGCTATCGCGGAGACCCCGTCATTTCAGGGCAAGTCCCCGAGATAACCGGCCATCCGTCTCCGATGCCTGTTGGGGCGCATCCTAGCACAAAAGCCGGAAAGGTGGAACGGTGGGCGACCTGCCCAAATCCATCGTCAACTTTCGCCTTGTTCCGTGAAACCTTCCCGTTGGGGGTTTTCCCGATTCACCAGCAGGCGTCAGATGCAAGTCGCCCGACATCCCGAGGAGCGAGTCGTACAGGCCGGTACGTCGCAGCGACGAGGGACGAGGGCAACGGTGCAGATGATGCTTGATGGTGAATCGGGGACCTGCTGCGTGGAAGGGCACTGCACAGTTCACGGTGCTCCTTGCACAGAATACAGGGCATATCGGCGCCCTTCCATTGAGAAGGCCGGGAGGGGAAATGGTTGTAAGTGTCCGTATGATTTGAATTTCCCATTCACGAGCCCGGGTCTGCCGCATGGGCATGCATGTTGCTGATCAAAGTGATTGATCTTCTGTTGGTGGTGTTTGAAAGGCTTCCGACATTTTGATGGAGGGCGTCATGAAAAAGCTGTTCAACCTTCTCGTGTTTGCGGCGGTCGTGTGGTTTGCGATCGTTTCTGTTCGGCCGTACTGGAACAGGTATATGGTGCAGATGGATATCGAGGAAGCGGCGCTCTACGGCACCAAGTCGAGCGAGGGCGAGGTCCGCAGATTCCTCCTCGAGAAGATGCAGGAGAAGGGCAGGAGGATCAAGGATATCTTCATTGTCAAGGATGACCGAAATACCGTGTACGTGCGAATGTCCTACACGGATGAGATAAGAATCGCAGGACGCATCTTGGCCCACCTCCAGTTCACCGTGCACGCGACGGAGAGCGGATAGAGGACCGCCTCGAAGGAGAAAGAACGGGTTTGCGGACGCGGGCGCTTTCGACTGCCTTCAGGCACTTCAAGGCGCTCTTTTCCTTGTCCTTGATCTCGAGAAGGAGGTCCACGTCGTAGCCCGAGACCTCTTCGAGAAAGCGACTGAAATCTCCTATGTCGACGGTGCTCGCATGAGTACCGCGGCGGGCCCCGGGCTCCTGGCTGCTGTAGTCGACCATGGGAACCCCGTCCCGTCCGGACCAGGTTCCGCAGGCGCGCGAAAGGGCCTCCCGGAGCGGCTCACCGCGGTTGAGGAGCCGGTGGTGAAAGACGTCGAACACGACAGGGACCGATGTCTCCCCGTGGACGGCCAGACAATCCTCCAGCCCGTAGACCCGGTGGTCGTTCTCAACCGCCAGCCGCCCGGTCAGGAGATCCCCGGCCCGCCTGTAAGTCCGGGCAAACCTCTTCAACGCCTCCCCCTTGTTGCCGTAGGCCCCTCCCAGATGGATCTGCACCTTCGCGGTCGCGTCTAGACCCAGGAGATCGAGGACCCTGCAGTGATAGGCGAGCTCCCCGAGGCTCCTCCGGACGATCTCCGGGTCCGGGGAAGAGAGGACAATGAACTGATCCGGGTGCATGGAGATGCGCAGGCCGTTCTCCCGGATGAACCTGCCTATCCGTCCGAAGTGCTCCTCGAAATGGGAGGCCCAATCGAAACGACACACCGGGTGCGACGCGAAGGGGACAAGGTCGGAGCTGATGCGGAAGAAGAGGAGACGCTTCCGGACATTGTACTCCAGGATCCGCTCCATGCACGTGAGGTTCCCCTCGACCGTGCTGGCCAGTCTCTCCTCCGAATAGGAGGCCAGGCGGAAGGTCGAATTGGCGCGACAGCCGATGCTTAGGTTCGTGGTCGGGTAACCGATCTTCAAGGGACGGACCCATACGCCGCTGGACGTGCCCGCTCACCATTCGTCCCGCAGATCCCTTTCCGCAGTGTCCCGCGCCGGCCGAAGGGAGCAGGAATGAGCTATTGTCCCGTAAGGAGCGCCGGTCGAGAGTCAGGACATTCCTGTATTTGACGGGGGAGGAATCAGGAAAACCTGGCAGGAGCCGTCACCCTTTCCGAAGGCGGAGGATGAATTCGCGCATCTTGCCGGGATCCCTGTACCGGGACTCGTCGTAACGGCCATGATGCACCATCTCGCTCCGCTCCCTGACGAAGCGCTCTCTCGGGGGTGCCGCGGCATAGCCGACCGCCATCATGTCATAGACCGTGAGTTCCTGCGGTATGGAAAGGAGATTCTTCAGGAGAGGGGCCGCAAAGGGGGACCCGGTCGCGCTCACCCATTGGGAGCCCAGGCCCAGGGCGGTTGCGGCGAGGGTCATGCAAAGGAAGGCGCTTGCCAGGCTCGAAGCATAATGAGAATCTCCCCGTGTCAGGACGGTCAGCAGGGGGTATGCTTCTTTGGTCCTCGGGTCCCCGCAGACGAGGATAAAGACGGGTGCGTCCTTGAAGCCAGGCGCTCGCGCAGGCCCCGTCACTCCGGGGAACCTGAGGTCTTCTTCCCTGGTGAGCTCGACCTTTCGGGTCATTTCCCCCTGATCGGCCACCAGCGCCACGATTCGATCCCTGGTCTCCCGATCCTTCACCACGATGAACTCCCAGGGCTGTGAATTGCCCCCGGACGGGGCAAAACGGGCCGCCTCCATGATCTTGTCGACATCGCCGTCGGGGATAAGGTCGGTCTTGAAGGCGCGGGTGCTCCGCCTCGCCTTTACCAGGGCCAGAAAGCTGTCGTAATCCATCATCGCTCGCTCCTCCTTTTGGAATAGTCCACCGGCATGCATCACCTGTCCCGCTTCTGTCCTTTTCACACCGGACTGTAAGAGAGCCCGGCTTCGTTTACCGCTTCTCCAGATGGTCGATCATTCGAAGTGCCCTTCGACCTCCTCTGGGTCCCACCAGTTCAGAGTGCAGCCGCAACCCTTGATGACGATGGTCACGAGTCTGCCCTGTTCGATGGCGCATATCGGCTCAGCCGGTGACTCCACGACGAAATTCCTGCCGTTCACCGTGAGCCGTCGATCGATGATCTTCAGCCTATCTTTCGGATTCAGCTTCATGGGGGGAGTTGCCGTCTAGCCCTCCGGCTGATCCTCGATGTCGACCACACCAAGGGTGCTCATGATGTCGCGGGCCAGCATGGCTTCGGTTTCGCTCGCATGGTGGAGCGCGACGAAGGCCTCTTCCCCGTGAGGCCCCTCAGGGGGATAATACCCTCTTACCCCTCCCCACTTTTCCTCGGGAAATCCGATCACGGCTTCCCCCTCGGCCGTCCTTCCCATCTCGATGTTCTCCGGCGTGAAGCCTTTCTCTATGAGCGCGTTCGCCAGTTCTTCCGCGTCCCTATACTTGTCAAAATATCCGACGATGGTCTGCATATCATACCCCCTTCTGTTCTTGCCTGTATAAACCGGCATCCAGCATCAGCCAATACCGGGCACTATGTTTCAACGGCTCTCGTTTCACCGAAAGGTTAACTCACCGACATCAGCGGCTTTATTCATTAGGGACTTCTAAAGTAGTATCGACCGCTTTCTATGAAATGGGGTCCAGGCTGTATTACAGGCATGATTCAGTAGAAAAGTGAGACGGCCCGCGCAATCCACGCTCACCGCGGCAGGAGCAGAGGCCGCGGTCAATAGGGATTCCGGACCCAGCGCCATACATACTGCACAAGGGCAAGCCAGGCGGTAACGACACCGGCTATAAGAACCTGAGTGCCGACGGCCTGAACGACGCCCGACCCCGCCATACGTCCTATCCCCATGAGCAGAAAACCATAGACGTACAGATGCATCTTCACCTTCCCCAGGAGGGATGGTCGAATCTTCTGTTCGGCCCTGATCAAAGGCCGGCGGCTCCCGCTTCCGCAGAGTTGATAGGCAAAGGAGAGGATCGGGATCAGAACGATGTGAGCCTCCGCGCCGCCCAGGAGCACGACCAAGGCGGGATGAATGGCCTCACGGAACAGCAGGACGCATACGATCGACAGCATCAGCAGCTTGTCCGCGATCGGGTCAAACAAGATCCCGAACCGCGTCTTTTTGTCTCTCGCTCTCGCCACCGCCCCGTCAAAAAAGTCAGAGAGCCCGCCTGACGCTGCAGCGACAATGACCACGGAAACCGGCAGGCTCGCGCCGAAACCCATCAGGAAGGCCGAGACGGCCACCCGAAAGATCGTGAGGTGATTGGGGAGCAGCATCGGCGGAATGATCGACGCCGCCCTGGCTTCAAATCGCCTGTACCAATCGCCTCGAATCGGGTAGTCGGACTCCACAACCGGCAGAGAATCCCATCCTGTTCTGCAGAACTCCTCCAGGGTGGAAACCACTCTCATCATGCTACCCTCATCCGGGGACGTTATGGGCAGGGATTTTCCTGACATGAACAAATACCTGGTCGGTTTGGATTTGGCAAGTGGGCGGCGCCGGCGGAAGCAGGACAGGGGGCCTCCCCCTACCTTCACAGAGAATCGCCGGGCTCCATCGGGAGAAACCGCCAATGAATCGGAGATTGCATCCCTGACCCGCAGGGCTTAAGTTCTTATCATGAACATAAAGGTCCGCGGAATCTACGCTACGGCCTTGACCCGGTTCTTTCTGGACCGTAGGGCCCGGATCCTCGCTCCGTCCGAACCGATCGTCGAGAGGTTCGGGGAATCCCCGCACTTTCTTTCATCCGGAAATCCCGACCTTGACATCAACGAGATGGAAGGAGGACAGGGGATCACGATAGCGGGTCCGCCTGCTCCGGTGCATACTGCTGCAGGATGGATTCGCAGTTCCTTCCCAGATGCGGTCTTCTTGAACCTCGAAGAGGCGAACGATACGGCACTCGCCTGGATCGAGTTCACTTCGCCGGTCAAGGACGGGTTGGACGAGCTCCGGGCGCGGGTCGTCCCGACCCTGCCGAATCACCACCGGCTCAAGCTGATCGACCCGGAAGAGGTGGATTCGGCTGAAGAGGAGCTGCGGCTCCATCCGGGAGAAAGGGAGGGGTTGGCCCGAAGACTCGAACAGAAGCTCCTCTGGGACAGGCTCGCTTACGGGAAGGAGATCCACATCGAGCACATCAAACCTGACGGTAGGATGATCTATCTATCCGAGGGGAGGATCATCGACGTGGACCGGAAAAAGAGGGTGCTGCTCCTCCAGCGGGACCGGTTCAGGGGAAGGACACGGTATGACGGCCTGAATCTACCCAAGATGCCGGGTGACTTTGCCGAGACCGAAGTCCGCGAGGGCGCCTGGCACTACCATCATACCTACCACCATCGGGACGGCACTCCGGTCGGCCGCTATTTCAACATCAACACGCCGGTGGAGTTCTATCCGGACCGGATCCGGTACGTGGACCTCGAGATCGATGTCGTACAGTGGACCGACGGGCGGACCGAGACCATAGATCTGGCGGACTTGGAGGCTGCTCTCAAGGCCGGTCATATCGGGGAGGAGCTGGCAGCGAAGGCCGAACGGGTCTCCAGGGAGCTCAGGGAGAGACTGGGAAGCCTCCCATGAGCGCGACGCGCGCAATCGGAGGTCAGCCCCGGCCGCTTGCCCCCGGAGGTGGCAAGAATGATCGAACAGTGAGTCCTGGTGGTCTTCCGTAGGAGCAAGCTCCTGCTTCCCGATCTTCTCGGAACTGAAAGAATCGCAAGCAGGAGCTTGCTCCTACAAGAATAGAGCTCCAACGATATTCATTCCTCTCAAAGCTGTTCAGGCGATCTCCGTTCTGCCATTTCAGGTCACCTGTTTCACCTCCACGGCATTTAGCGGGCAGGCCTCGATGCAGTCCCAGCATCCCATGCACAGGTCTTGAAAGACCATGGGTGATTCGAAGACGCCGTCGATCTGCTTGATCACTTTGTGGGTGCAGGCGGAGGCAGAAGCGCAGAGCCCGGTGTCGGGATTACACCTCGCGGGGTTGCATTTCTCGTAGTCCACGACTGCGAAGGTCTTTTTGGGTTGGATCATAGTAAAGAAATGTAGTGGCCTCTCTCGGAAATTGCCACCACAAATCGACGAGCTCCCGCAGATCCACGGTCAAGGTGCAGCGTCCTCACGAGAGGTTGCTGTGGAGGGAAACGCAGAAAAGAAAGAGAAAACAAGAATCCTGTCGATCCTGTTATCCTGTCTAAGAAGTTTCATACAAGCATGGCTTCTGGCCGGGGGCCGGTCTAACCCAATGGAAAAACATCGGAGCCGGTCCTCGGAGCCAGGTGATTAGCGGGGCGCTGGGGTTCTTGAAAGCATCGTCGAAGTAGAAGAGGAATAAGGTCAAGTCCTTATTGTGTTCGGGATTACTTCGGTGTCAAAGGAGAAGGAGAATGCAACCGTGTTACTCAGGGCAGGCGAAGAAAGGAGGTGGGCTCGCATGAACCTGCCGATCATGCCCTACGTCGCCCCGATGCTCGCAAGGGCTGTCGAGGAGATCCCCCGAGGAGGATACGGGTACGAGCCCAAGTGGGATGGGTTCCGCTCCATCGTCTTCCGTGATGGCGACGAGGTCGAGATCGGCAGCCGCAATCGGCGATCGATGAACCGCTACTTCCCGGAGCTGATCGAGGCAATCAGGTTGGGCCTGCCTGAGCGCTCCGTGCTCGACGGGGAGATCGTGGTCCCCGACCCCTCCCATGGGCGTCTTGACTTCGAGGCCCTGCAGCAGCGGATCCATCCGGCCGAGAGCCGAGTCAAGTCGCTCGCCCGCCGCACCCCCGCGCACTACGTCGCGTTCGACCTGCTCGCCCTCGGCGACCTTGACCTCACCGGTGAGCCTTTCAGGGAGCGGCGCCGCACCCTTGAGGAGGCCCTCGCCGGAGCGCAGCCGCCGATCCACCTCACCCCGGCCACGTGCAATCCCGAGATCGCTGAAGCGTGGTTCAACGAGTTCGAGGGCGCAGGGCTCGACGGCATCATTGCCAAACCCCTCGAGGCGCCCTACCAGTCGGACAAGCGGGTGATGTTCAAGATCAAGCACGTCCGATCGGCTGATTGTGTGGTCGCCGGCTACCGAACCTACAAGACCGACATGAAGGCGGTCGGCTCGCTGCTGCTCGGCCTCTATGATGACCAGGGCGACCTGGTCAACGTGGGAGTCGTTGGAGCGTTCCCTTCCAAGCAGCGCCGCGCGCTGTTCCGGGAGCTCCAGCCCCTCGTCACCAATTGGGAGTCTCATCCCTGGAAGGAGGAGGAGGCGACGACCCGCACCCCCCGCAGCTCCGAATTCAGCCGCTGGAGCGCCGGCAAGGACCTCACCTTTGTGCCCCTCAGGCCGGAGCGCGTCATCGAGGTCCGGTACGACCACATGGAGGGGAACCGCTTCCGTCACATTGCCCGGTTTGTCCGGTGGCGTCCCGACCGAGACCCGCGCTCGTGCACCTTCGGCCAGGTGGCCGAACCCGTCCGGTTCGACCTCTCCGATGTCCTCCGGTGAGAAGGCGATCAAGACTCCGGTTTGAAATTGTACCGAACGAATATGGAACAGCCGGTCCGGTAAGGACATCTGTGCCGGCAAAATCGGAGGGCAGCCTTTCCTCCAGCAATCTGCGCCACTCTTCGGGGGTTTTTGCCTGGCCTTACTATACGCCGAGCCCCTGCAACACCCGTCGGTCCCATTTCCTTACCGCCTCTTCCTCGCCATGGGGGCTGCAGCAGCGATCATCCTGGAGTGAAGTGAATCGCAAGCGGGAGCTTGCTCCTACAAGGGATGAAGGATTACACGAGTCGCCGTCTCCGCCGCTCCGGGGATCCAGGATCCAAGATGCAGGATAGAGCGTGAAAGAAGGACCCGAGACCCAGTCGCAGCAGATTTGCCCCGGATCTTCTATCTTGCATCCACTCTGGGTTTCACACGAGAGGGCAGCCCAAGACCATGGCTGCATGAGCCGTCGGACGATCCGAAAATGTCGGAGCGGCCGGTGTTTCAGCCACCGGCCGCACCTTTCAGGAGACGAGTGATCCCTTCAATACTGATCCAGCCGTCGGGGATCGGCTGAATCGAGATGCTGCCGAGAGGGACTCGACCCTACTTGCCTTGAGTGTTCGCGGTCGTTCCCTGCTTCGGCGGCAGCTCTTGGATCTGCCCCTCGGCATGGTCCTGGTAGTAGCCGCGGACGAAAGGTTCCCAGACTTCCTGCTTGATCAGCTGCGCCTCATCAAAAGACGGGGAGCTCTGAAAAGTCTGCTGGTCGAATTCGGCTGACAGGATCATCTCCTCGGTGTTTGCACGAAGGAGTTGTGCAGGGATCGGGTGGAACTTTCCCGATTCATCTTCAACAACGATGTACATCGGCTTGCCGTCGAGTGTGGTGAACAAATCATCGGCCTTGCCGAGCTCCTCGCCGTCCTTTCCCATCACCTTACGGCCTATGAAATCCTTGGCGCTTGGCTCCTCCATCTGGCCAAGATCCATCCACTGACCTTTCATCTCTCCCGTCTGCTGCGACTGCATGGCCTTCTGCCCTGCCGGCACATTGGCGGCAAGCAGAAGGGCTGCCGTCACGGCCATAGCCACAAAAAGCGATCTCTTCATTGGTTGCACCTTCCTTTCCTCAGACGTTCTGGAAGAAATTAAGGCACATCAGGACCGATCACAATGAAGGAGACCCCTTATTCTTGTCGGGATTAAGTGGAAAAACCCCGTTCGATGCCGGGGCATGGGTGGGGGTCACGCTGCCAAGGGAGAGAAGGGGGAAATGATGGTCGGGGCGGAGGGATTTGAACCCCCGGCACCCTGCTCCCAAAGCAGGTGCGCTACCAGACTGCGCCACGCCCCGATTTCAAAAAAGCGCCGGTGTTCCTTGGCGCGGCCAATCCGACACTCCCGCCCAAATGCGGGATGCCCTACCAGACTGCGCCGGGCTCCGATTCACTTGCCGGTCTCAGAAGCGTATCCTTTTCGTCCGGCGGAATCAAGTTTGAAAAAGCACGAGAGCGGGGGGTTCCTGCCCGGTCGCTGGAGCATCGGCGGACGCGTTTGTCCGTGGAACGGGCGCCGCGCACGGACAAGCCGAAGCTCGTCCATCCACCCGGGATGGAGCCGGGAGGAGCGGTGTTCTCAGCGGGCTCTGTGAGAGATTCTCCGATTTCGCTTCCGGTTGACTTTACAGCGGATTAGACAATAATGGGACATTGCCGAACAGACGAGGCAGGGCGGATGAAAGACATTCAGAACCACAAGGACCACCGGAACATAGACATCGATCGCGTAGGGGTGAAGGGAATCCGCTACCCCATCACGGTGCTCGACAAGGACATGGGCGAGCAGCAGACCGTTGCCGAGATCAACATGTACGTGAACCTGCCGCGCTACTACAAGGGGACCCACATGAGCAGGTTCGTGGAGATCCTGAACCAGCACAGCCGGCGCATCTCCCTGCAGAGTTTCTCCGAGATCCTGGAGGAGATGAAGTCCAAGCTGGTCGCCCAGAGCTCCCACATGGAGATGTCTTTCCCCTACTTCGTCAACAAGGCTGCGCCGGTCACCGGCATCCCGGGGCTCATGGAGTACCGGTGCACCATGAAGGGATCCCTCACCACCAGGAGCGACCTCGTCGTGGTGATCCACGTCCCCATCTGCACCCTCTGCCCCTGCTCCAAGGAGATCAGCTCATACGGCGCCCACAACCAGCGGGGAGAGGTCAAGCTCCAGGTGAGGTTCAGAAAGTTCGTGTGGCTGGAGGACCTGATCAGGCTGGTGGAGGAATCGGCCTCGAGCGATGTCTATTCCGTGCTGAAAAGGGAGGACGAGAAGTACGTCACCGAAAAGGCCTACGACAACCCGATGTTCGTGGAGGACATCGTGAGGGAGATCGCCATGAAGTTGAACCGCGACTCCAACATCACGTGGTTCTCCGTGGAGGCGGAGAACTTCGAGTCCATCCACAACCACAGCGCGTATGCATACGTCGAAAAGCATAAGAGTTAGGTCTCTCAGCAGAGTTCACAGAGAGGGGCAGTTCAATCTGAATCGCGAGCCGATTCAGATTGAACTGCCCCTCTGGACTTGGTCCAGCATGGGTCTTGCTTAAGAACGGCATCACGAGAGTGATTAACACCTCGGCTGGATGGAGCCCCGACACGGTCGGAATTCTCCTCTTGAGAAATGCGGCCGGCAAACGCTCATTGCTCTCTGCGGACTCGAGTGAGCCCTCCTTTTGGGGCGAACGGGCGAGAGAAAAAAACGGAGGAACCTATGGCTGATGATCTGAAGCAGATGTACCGCACCATCATGGACGACCACTTCCCTCCCCGGATCACCATCTCCTTCGGGGACCAGGTGCTGGTCTATAGAAAAAGATCATGGAAACTGCCCGACGAGAAGAGCCGCGAGCTGATCGAAAAGGGGCTCCGCTACGGGGAGAACCCGGGGCAGGAGGCGGCGCTCTATGAGCTCGTCAACGGCAACCTGATCCTGGGGCAATGCCAGTTCATCGAACCCGGCCGGGGGTTGGTCTCGGCGATCGCCGAGGAGGACATGATCCAGGAGGGCAAGCACCCGGGGAAGATCAATCTCACGGACATCGACAACGCCATGAACATCATGAAGTACCTGATGGAAAAGCCCCTTGCCGTCATCGTGAAGCACAACAACCCCAGCGGGGTCGCATACGGCAAGAGCCTGGTCGAGGCGTACGAAAAGGCGGACAGGGCGGACAGGATCGCCGCATTCGGCGGGGCCGTGGTCTTCAACGGCCCAGTCGACAAGTCCACGGCAGAGGCGGTGGCGAAGAACTACCTGGAGGTCGTGGCCGCCCCCGACTACGAAGAGGGCACGGTGGAGATCCTGGCAAAGAGGGCCAACCTCCGGATCATCCGGATCAGGGGGATCGAAAGGCTCCGAGAGTACAGCGGCACCCGTTTTGTCGACTTCAAGAGCCTGATCGACGGCGGGTTCATCGTCCAGCAATCACCGCTGAACCGGATCCGCTCAGCAGAGGACTTCACGCTTGCCTCCTCCACTTACCAGGGGAAAACCTACACCGTCGCCAGAAAGCCGACCCAAGAGGAGTACGAGGACATGCTCTTCGGATGGCAGGTGGAGCAGGGGGTCAGCTCCAATTCCGTGATCTACGTCAAGGACCAGGTGACCGCGGGCATCGGCACCGGAGAACAGGACCGGGTGGGGGTGGCGGAGATCGCGATCTTCAAGGCGTACACCAAGTTCGCGGACTGGCTCTGCTTCAACCGGTACGGTCTCTCCTACAAGGAGATGGAACTGAAGGTAAAGGCCGGAGAGAAAGACCGCTCTCTCCTGCAGGAGATCGACGGGGAGACCAGGGAGGCCAAAGGCGGCCTCATCGGGTCCACCATGGTATCGGATGCCTTTTTCCCGTTCAGGGACGGGGTCGACGTGGGTATCGAGCAGGGGATCCGGGCGATCGTGCAGCCGGGAGGGTCCATGCGCGATTTCGAGGCCATCGAGGCATGCAACGAGGCGAGCCCGCAGGTCACCATGGTCTTCACCGGGCAGAGGGCGTTCAAGCATTGAGACTCGATACCTCATGCTTCATACCTCATGCTGCTTGGGGGTACCTCAGCAGGAGGCGCCTTCAGAGCGTCACGAAGCCGACTTGGGCTCCAGGAAGGCCTCGTTGGCCATGGTCAGGTAACCCTCAAAGGCGATCAGATCGGGGTGTTTGTCGAAGGTCTCCCAGCCTGCGACATCCACCCCTTTTTTAGCGGCCTCCTCCAACCGGAAGACCCTCAGGAAGGTCACTGGAGCCCCGCCGTCGAGCGACCCTTTCCGCTCCACGCACCTCATCTCCCTGTGAAGGGTGTCCACATCGATCTGATGCTTGTTCACCAGGTGACCCCATGCCCCTCCGTAAACCTCCCTAAACGGCTTCTTCTTGAAAAACCACATGGTCCCCTCCTTTATGTTAGCAACTGATCACATACATACTGAACCATCCCGCTTCCGTTTGTCAAGCGATATAGGTCGGCTGTGACCTATGGGGAAATGGGGAGGGCCCGCCGCCCCAACCGCGCCGCCGGTCCACGTTTTGGTTGAATCACCCACACTTGTGTTGTAGAAGCACCCTGTCGGAGGTTGCGATGAAGAAGAAAAGCGATGCGCCTTCCCGGGAGGAATGGAAGGGGCTCTTTGACGCGGCCAAGGTCTTCTGGCGAATGAAGCCGTGGACATGGATGGAAGATACGGAACTCTTCGGGGTGCAGGACCCGGAAAGCGGAGAGATCGGGTACTGCTGCGTCTTGGGGGCTGCAGGGGAGATCTTCGGCCTTGCGGCATACCTGGGCCCGGAAGGGCTGGCGACCTATAGAAAGATTGCGTCCGAGGAGGGCGCCGGGTTCGAGGAGATTACTTTTCACCAGAAGGGACTCACGGTCTTTTTCGGGGGCAGGGAGGCGCTTGATACGAAGGACCTGCAGGTGATCAAGGAACTCGGTCTCAAGTTCCGGGGCCGGAACGCGTGGCCCCTGTTTCGAAGCCATCTGCCGGGCTATGTCCCCTGGTTTCTGACGGCGAGGGAAGCGAGGTTCATGACCATTCTGCTGCAGCAGAGTGGGAACATCGCCGCACGTATGAAGGAAGACCCGGAGACCCTGCATGAAAAGGGGGAAGATCTCGTCCTGGTAAGGGTCCCGGGCAAAGGGAAAGACACGGAAGTCTGGAGCGATTACCGGCTAAGGCCGGAACCCTGGGAGGAGCCCAAGCCGGCATCCGGTCCGGTGGATGAGGTCAGACTGCACCGGATCCGCAAACGCTTGAAGAAGGGAGAGTACGAGTGGGAGATCGACAGCTTCTATTATCCGGGGGCGATCGCGGAAGAGGGGCGACCTTACTACCCGTGTCTGGCGATCATCGTAGACCGCCCGACCGACATTATCGTGGGATCATGGCTGAAGGCGCCGTGGGAGCGCTACGCCGGCTTTCAAGAGCAGGTGATGAACCAGCTTGAGAACACGACCGATCTGCCCAGGACCATCCGGGTGGGCAGGGAAGAGGTCTTCGAGCTGCTGAAGCCGATCGCAGGTCCCTTGAACATGAAACTTGAGAAGGTGAAATCCCTCGAAGGGGTCGCCCAGGTCAGGACGGCTATCTCACGTTACATGCCCGGCATCCAATCCTGAGCCGCCGGCGCGGTTTTATGGGAGCACCTCCCGGTTGCGATCCCCGCATCGGCCCTGTAGCAAGGAGCAACCCCCCGGTTGCGATTCCTTTGATGATGCTCAGTCCGCCAACTCCGCCGCGTTAACCGCCCTGATCCTCTGCCCGAGGAAATCCTCCCCGAAGGTCCTGAACCGCTCCGGGTCGTCGGTCGTATAGAAGGAGCGGGCCTGGTTCCGGGAGAGCCTCGTCTCGATCTCGGGATGACGGGCGAGGTAATCGGAGAGCTTGTCGGCTACAATGGCCGGCGCGTCCAGGACCCGGCAGTTCTTCCCCATGATCCTTTCGATGTCCTTTTTGAGGAAGGGATAATGGGTGCACCCGAGAATCAGGGTGTCCACCGCCTTGCTCTTGAGGGGAAGGACATACTTTTTCAGGATGGAGCGGGTCTCCGGCTTCCCGGCCCACCCCTCTTCCACCAGCGGTACCAGGAGCGGACACGCTCTCTCGAAGACCTTCAACTCCGGGTTGAGCTTGCGCAGTTCCTGGTCGAATACCCTGGATTCGATCGTCGCCCGGGTGCCGATCACCCCGATCCGGCCCCAGCGGCTGGCCTCTGCGGCCGCCTCTGCCAGGGGGATGACCACCCCGAGGACCCGCCTGTCCGGGTAGTGATGTGGAAGCCATTCCTGTTGTATTCGCCGCAGGGCCTTGGCCGACGCGGTGTTGCACGCCAGGATAATGAGAACCGCCCCTTGTCTGAAGAGGAAGTCGACGGCCTGGCGCGTGTAGGTATAGACCACCTTGAGGGACTTGTTGCCGTAGGGTGCACGCGCGCTGTCGCCCAGGTAGAGATAGTCGTACTCGGGGAGCCTGCGGAGAAACTCCTTGAGCACCGTCAGCCCCCCGTATCCCGAATCAAAGACGCCGATCATGATCCAACCAAGTCCGTGTCGATTTTTGTCCCGAACCTTATCCCAAGGCGGCGGCGAGCTCTCCCGGCCAAACCCGTGGGGCGTTCTTCCCCTGTTCCGATCCGTTTCACCGGCGCCTCTTCGAGCGCACCGATCGCTCGCCTGGGGCTCTGAATCCTTCGGCAATTTCCGGCTACAACGGGCTGGAAAGTTGGGAGGATATTACGCATGAAGGGTGCACAAGTCAAACTGCAGGATGTCAGGGCCATCCATCCGGAGAACAGGCCCGGTTGGGGGGACCGAGCCCGCCGACCCGATGCCCCCCCGGTTTCGGAATGAAAACCGCGCTCGGCGGCAAAGAAGGGGTGGAGCTTGCCCTTCGCGACCATTTTGACCTCGTGCTCACGGATGTCCGGATGCCCGACATCGGAGGCATGCTCGTCCTGAGGGACATCAGGAGGGCGAAACCGACGCCTCCGGTCGTCATGATCATTAGGGTATGCCACCGTGAAATCCGCTGTCCAGGCGATGAAGCTGGGGGCATCGGATTACCTCGAGAAGCCTTTTACG
The DNA here is from genome assembly GCA_020060215.1 of Deltaproteobacteria bacterium. The sequence goes on from JAGVAP010000034.1 coordinate 75,321, forward strand.
CCGGACGCCCTTCTTCAGTCCATGGAACGAGCCCTGGAAAGCACCCCCCACCCTCCCGCGGATCAGGATTTGATTCACAGGGAGGAGTTCATCGCCGTGTTGGAGAGGGCGGCCACGGACACGGACTTCGTCTATGAACTGCTTCACAACTGGGCAGATGCTCTCGTTACGAGTTGTCAGGAGCGGAGAAACTGGCCCTTCTCACCGGGGATACCGAGTGGGTCGAAAAGTACCTGGGGCCGTTGACGCCCAAGCAGAGGAAGTGGCTGGAAATGCCCATGGGCACCCAGATGCTCAGGACGTTCGGCCTGCTGTGAAGAGTCCCATCTGCCTGCGGGCCTGCGTCGGTCTCCTCGGCGCCTTGTGCCTCAGCTTCAGCAGCTCCTTGGGGATCAGGTTCAGGAAAGGCGAAGGCCCGCACTCGATGGCCCTTTCTTCGTGGAAGCGGCGCGCGGCGAAGGAGAGAACAAGCTGCCGCCTCGCCCGGGTCACTCCCACATAGAAGAGCCTTCTTTCCTCCGCCTCATCGCAGTCCCCGAACAGGGAACAGGGGAGGAGCCCGTCCTCACAGCCCGTGATGAAAACGAAGGGCCACTCCAGCCCCTTCGCCGCATGAAGCGACATGAGGGAAACCCGATCTCCTGCAAGGACCTCATGATCGATCCCGCGTCCCATCGTAAGGCTGTCCAGGAAGGTTCTCAGGTCTCCCGGAAAACCGGCAGCCAAGTCCCTGAAGCGGCAAAGGGCTGCCCGGGCCTCCTCGTCCGAGACCTCGAAGCCGTGGCAAGCGATGGCCCTTTCCACTGCCTCCTGGACCGTGCCCTCCGGGGAGAAGTCATCGAGCTGCGGTTCCCCCATCCGGTCGCGGACTTCAGGCAGTGACCGGTAAAGGTCCCGATAATACGCCTCCTTCGGAAAGAGGACCGCGAGGAGGAACCTCCAGAGCGCATGGACCGGGTGCCGCATTGTCAGAGGTTTTTCCCCTGAGCGGAGGACAGGGATCCCCGATCTTGAGAAGGCCTCTTCCAGCGCATCGCCCTGGGCATTGAGCCGGAAGAGGACCGCCACATCGCTGAAACTGCAACCTTCCCCTTGCTCGTGGGAGGCCACCCGGCCGCTGTCCAGCGCGAAGTGCGATGTCCCCCCCAGAATCCTCTCTACCTCGGCCACCACCATCTCCGCCTCTTCGGCCTCGGTCCGGCACTGCGCCATCAGGATGAGCCCGCCTTGTCCGTTTACCCCCTCCAGAGGACGCTCTTTTTGAAGAATCGAGGCGGCACCGTCCAGGATGGTTTGCGTCGAGCGGTAGTTGCGCACCAGGCGGACAACCGCGACACCGGGAAAGTCCTCCTCGAACGAATGGAAGCTTGCCACCTCCGCGCCCCTGAAGCCGTAGATGGACTGATCGGGATCGCCGATGGCGCAGACCCTTCGATCGCAAGGCCCTTGAGAATCGGACCGCACCAAGGCTCTCACGATTGCGACCTCGACAGGGTTGGTATCCTGGTACTCATCCACAAAGACCCAGGGGAACCTGTCTCCTGAATGTCGAGCGATATCCGGGCGCGTCTGGAAAAGCCTGAGGGTCTCCACCTCCAGGTCGTCCAAGTCCAGCATGCGGGAGTGCCTGAGCCTCTCCCGGTACGACTCCATGAGAGGAGCCAGAGTCTCCGGGACTGGGTCGGAGCCGTCGGAAATCACCGTTTTCCGCTTCAGCCGCGGCAGTTGTTTGATGAACGCGCGGAGGATGCTCCTCTTCGCCCCCGCTTCGGATGCGATCCGCTCTGCGATGCCGCGGCTGTCCCATTCCGAACAGAGGACGAAATCCGGTGGAACTCCGATCTTCCCGCCCGAGGCCCTGAGCACATCCATGCAGAAGCGATGGAAAGTGGAAACACGCACACTCGAGGCTTTCAGGGAGACCAAGGCGGCAATCCTCCCCTCCATCTCACGCGCCGCTTTGTTGGTGAAGGTAAGGGCCAGGATCTTCCCGGGGTCGACGCCCGTTCGAACCAGGTGGGCGATCCGGTGGGTGAGGGTCATGGTCTTTCCGGTCCCGGGACCGGCCACGATGAGCAGATGGCCTCCCTCATGGAGCACCGCCTGCCGCTGTTCGGCGTTCAGCGGGTCGAGGATCGGATCCGAAACCGGAGAATTCCGAGACACAAGCTCCGGTTCCGGTCTTGGACGCTTTCCGCCCCCATGTCTTTTCTTCGGGGCGGCCGGTGCCCTTGCCGTCTTTCCGCCGATCCCAAACAGACCGAACTGACCCGCAAACACGCTCTTCTCGTCCCCGCGGAAGAGCCGGATCACCCCGTATTCGCCGTCATACCCGGGCTCGCGGATCACCTCATTCCGCCGCATCCTCCGGATCGCCTCGGCCAGCAACGGCCCCCCGGACTCCGCCAGTTTTTCAAGGGGGCATTCCATCAACATCCGGAGCTCCGGCCCCAACCGGTCCAACAGATCGTCGTAGGCCGAGACCACCTTCGAGGTCGAAGGACCGCAGGAGAGGATCTCGGAGAGGATCTCGCAGAGGGGAATGAGGCTGAAGAACCCTCTTTGAAGGAGAGGGTTGTCCCGATCCGCCAGCTCATGCACCCGGTTCAGGACCCCGACGGTAAGGGGTTTGCCGCACCCGGGGCAGACTGCGCCGCAGCTCCTGGTCTCCTCCGGCTCCAGGCGGACCCCGCACTTGCGATGGCCGTCGAGGTGGTACTTTCCCTCCTCCGGAAAGAACTCCACGGTACCCGCAGCACCTTTTCCGCCGGTCAACGCCTCGACGACGTGATCGTAGTCGAGCTCCGTATCGAAGAGCGTCGCCTCCCTCCCGAGCTTTGCAGGGGAGTGGGCGTCCGAACAGGAGACCAGGACGTACCGGTCCAGCCCCGAAACCAGGCCGTTCATGGCAGGATCGGAAGAGAGCCCCGTCTCCAGTGCGTGGATATGGGGCGTGAGGTCTCCGAAGCACTCCTCGATGGCGTCGAAGCCCGACTTGGAGCCGAAGAGAGAGAACCACGGGGTCCAGATGTGTGCGGGGATGAAGAATGCCTTTTCGCTTGCCTCCA
>JAGVAP010000139.1 GCA_020060215.1 Deltaproteobacteria bacterium
CCCTGTTCTCCTGGTCCAGGATGTCGAGTCCGTCGATCAGCATGAACTGGAGGCCCGTGAGCTTCGAGAGGACGGACTGGAGCACGATGCCGGCCCTGAACCGTTCGCTCGCCGAGACAAGCCGGATGCCGGTCCTCGTCCCCAGGCCGTGATCGATGAGGAAGAGATCCACGTCCTCGTTCACATGCATCTCCATGGAGTACTTGCCCCCGGAGATTCCTTCCATGGCTTGGGCAAGGGACGCGTTCAGGGACTTGACCGCGGATGAGAGGAGATCGGCCATAATGCCCTTGGGGGAGAAGGCGAGGGTGAGGATTTCAAGCATGTCGAGTTTCTTCTCCATGGCGGCTTTCTTCTCGGTCTGCTCCGCCAGCGTGAGGAGATTCCTCATCCTCTCCAGTTCCCCCTGGAGCCGGTTGACCTCTTCCTTGATGCGCTCGGTTTCGGCGATCTTCTCCTGGTCGAGGCCTGAAAGGATCCTCTCGGCCTTTTGGTTCTTCGCTTCGATCTCGGCGATTCGGGAGAGCGCCTCTTCATGGCGCTTCCTCCGAAGAAGCAGTTCCGAGATCTGAGCGTCAATCTTCGGGATCTCCCTTTCGGATTCCCGCTGAAGGCCGGAGTTTTCTTCGATCTTCTGTTGAAGCTGGGCTCTCGTTGAGTGGATCTCCTGGGTCTCGGACTGCAAGGCGCTACTGATCTTGGAAACGGCCGCGAGCAGTTCGGCGCTCTTGCACTTGATGGAGGTGGCCTTCGGGCCGGAGGAGATTTCGAGGAGCACGGGGCAGGCGCCGTCGAAGCTCTGGAACTTTTTCTGGATGGCGTTCTTCCTCGTTTCCTCGGCATTGAGCAGAGACATCTTGCTCTCGAGATCCTTCCGGGACTTGTCCAAGCCCTCGATCGACCGGAGAACCCCGATCCTTGTTTCTTGGAGCTGTTTCAGTTGATTTGCCGTTGCTGCCTTGTCGAAGCCATTCGTCTCGCTTCGGAGCTGCTCAAGGGTGGAAGAGGCATCCTCCGTCTCCTTTTCGAGTTGCCGCTTTTCCGCGACCGCCATGCCCTTGAGTTCCCCCAGACGGGTGTGGAGTCCGTTCAGCCTCTTCTGGATCTCCTCCACCTTTTCCCTGGTTCCTTGAATGGTCACGTCCTCTGGAAGCTCGCCTGTCAGGACGATTGCTTTCATCTCCCTCTTGAGGAGCCTTCTCTCGTCGAATGCCTGCTGATAGGCCTGCTCCAGGGATTCGGGGATCTCTCCGAGAATGGAAAGGAGATCTCCTTCGGGATCGATGTTGTGTTTCCGGCAAAGATCGGGTTTGTCCCTGAGCCAGGATTTGAGGTGCGCTTCGATGTTCTCTCTCGTTACCCGGAGACCGAGGAGGTCGAAAACGATTCTCTTTTTCTCGTCCGGGTGGAGGGAGAAGAAATGGCCTGTGTCGAAAAGCGCTGAGAGCACTTCCTTACTCGTCCCCAGTTTCTTTGCGACCTCTTCGGGCCTGGGGGAGCACTCCTTGAGCTCAGGCCTGTGGACGATCTTCAATCCTTTCCGGCCACGGGATGCCGGCACGGCCGCCCCGTTCTGGAAAGGAAGGTCCACGGCCAGATCGATTCTGAAGTCGTTGCTCCCCTGCCGGGCAAGGGCGGATCGTTCCCTCCAGCCAGGGTTGAAGCCGTTACACCTGCCGGTGAAGGCCATCTCCATGGCCTCAGCGATCGAGGATTTCCCCGATGCGTTGGGGCCGAAGATGAAATTGACCGGTTTCTCGAAGGTGAGCTCCAGATCCTGGAAACACCTGAAATCGTGAAGCCTCAGTTGATCGACTCTCATCGCCGCCCCTCCTTTCGCCGGATGGAAGATCTCTCAGAAGTAATTGAACTCCTGTGCCTGGCCCTGGGCCGAATCCGCGGGTTGGGCGCCGGGCGCGGCCTCTTTCCCGTTTGCCTCCGGCGTTTCTTTTGCCTCCGTCTTGGAGCCGATCTCCGAGAGGATCCTCTTGAACTCTTCGAGGCGTTCATTGTTCTTGAGCGAATTGAGGATCTTGATCTGCTCCTCGCGCTGGGCCGGCGTCATCTCCTTCATGGACTGGATCGCGTACTTGCGGTGGCAATAGGCCTTGTAGGACTCCCTGCTGATGCCGAAGGAGCAGAGCCTTGCGAAGAGAAACCGGAGGCCGTTTCCTCCGCCGATCGGTTCTTGCTTCGGTGCGGCGGGTTTCTTATCTTCGTTTGCGGCAGGTTCGGGGGTCTTGGAAGGAGCGTCCGGCTTCGGCTCCCGGCCCTTGCCCTCGTTCTCCTGTCTCTCGATCTTCGCCGGCTCTTCACTGACCTTCCCTTCCTCCAGCCAACGGATAAGGGATCTGCCCGTTTCCTTGTTTGGCTTGAAGAACTTCCCGTCGAAAAGGGATGTCCTGTCCTTGCCGGCCGAGGCCACGTGATCGAGGTCGAGATCCAGAAACAGGGTGAACTCATACTCCATGCCGTCCCGCTGGATGGGGTTCATGCCGAGCTTCTTGACCACGGTCTTCCCGTTCTCCGTAACCTGGGTATATTCCATCTTGGAACGCATGGTGGCGATGATGTGGCACGGGGACTGGAGCATGGCCTCCACGAGCTGGTTGTGCTTGGGCGTGACCTTCCGCCAAGCGGCCCAGCTGTTGCCGCTCCGGTCCGAGAGGTGACCATGAAGATCGAGGAGCCCGCCTTCCCCGGACCAGGCGTGGGAGAGGGAATCGATGATGATGACGCCGTATCCTGCCGACTCGGCCGTCTTCACCGCCTCGGTGTATTTCTCGGGCTCGAAGGGGGAGGTGATGGAGCAGACATCGTATTCCCCGAGATGAGCATAGAGCTCGCCCGAACCCCTCTCCGTGTCGATGAGCGCTACCTTCCCGCCTATGCCGAATGCGATCAGGAGCGCCGAATAGGTCTTCCCCGATCCTGCAGGTCCGGCGATGCCGAGCCGGAGTTTACTCATCCTTCTTTCCGCCTTGTGGAATTGCAGCATGATTGCCTCCCTTCTCTGCGGCTTCGCCAAAAGATCGTCTGCTGTGTTGCGCTTCGTCTTTCGTCGCTGCGACGTACTTCATCGTGTACGCCTCACTCCTCGTTCCTCGCGCGCCTTGCATCCGGCTCTTTTTGCTGTGCCGCCTCTTTCGTCGGTTTCTCACGATTCCTTCTTCCCCGTCGCTCGGGCTTCAGCTCCCTGAAGGCCTGAAGGTCGACGATCATCGATTTCTTACCCTTGAGCTTTCCGATCATGATGAGCCTTCTCATCCGGATCCCTCCTTTCGATTCAGGACAGCTCCAATCAGATCCGGACAAGGTTCCTCTCCCGGAGATCCTCGAGCGCCTTGGTTCCGAACTTCTCCTTCACGCCGTCCGCATCCCTGGCACAAAGAACTCTGTAGTCGCACCAGCTGCAGTGGATGCCGGGGTTGGGGTAGAAACGTCCGTCCAGGATGTTTCGAGTCACGGTCCTGACGACGCGGAAGAGGTCGATGAAGTCCTCGGTCTTCCTCTCCTGGTGTTGCCAGTGGATGTAGGGCTTCTTGTTCTTGATAATGTTCGCGTAGCTCACCTGGATCCCTTCCGAGGCATGGTCTTCCAGGAACCGAAGCCAATAGGCATAGCAGGTGAGCTCGATGGATGTCGTTGCGGCGAAATCGTCGGGCTTCCGTGTCTTGGTCTTGATCTCCACCGCCCGCATCGCTTCGTAAGGCCGGTCGATCAGGTCTATGATGCCGACAAGGTCCACATCATCGAGCACCTCCCCGCTATCCATGTCGAGCACCGGGAGGGCGAAGCGATATTCCACTTCGGAAGGATCGAGGGAAGTCTCCCTCAGGAAGAGGCGCGCGAATTGAAGCGACTCCTGCTTGCCGCTCTCGATCTCCCGCTCGGTCGTGAAATCCGTATTCTCCAGGTTGAATGGAGACCAGAACTCCTCGAGCACGCGATCGAGATCGCAGGGCTCGTTCTGCATATTCTTGGTGAAGTGCGAAGCGATGAGGTGATGAGTGGATCTCCCCACGAGGAGATCGGCGGAGGTCCTGATCGGTTTGAGTCTCAATTCATAACCGAGAAAGTACCTCTGCGGGCAGGTGATGAAGCTCGTGAGACTGGATTTCGATATCTTCATGACAACGTTTCCCTCCCTTCCCTTGCGACATTCACCCGACCACAGGTAAGAACCGAACTGCCGCTACAAAGCGGCAGCAACGAGTTTCAGGAGAGGTCGGTCAGATTCTCCTGCGGCGCATAACGCCCAGGGGCGAGCCTGCCCAGGAACCTCTCCACTGCGGGGTAGGTCTTCTTCCGTCCTCCTCGGCTCTTGAGATTTCTCAGGGCGTCCCGGTAGACCTCCTCCATGTTCCGGATGATCGCCTCCACGAGGTCCTCGTCCGCACTGTGGATGAGGAAGATCGCCTCCAGGGAGAGGGTCAGTTCGAGAAAGGTCTCGCTCACGATTGCGATCGTCTTTTCCTGCTCATGGTCCTTCTTAACGTTGTCCGCGCTTCTTGCCATTCAGAACCCCTCCTCCCGGGTGCGAAAAAATGGCTTCTGATGGAGTAATGTCAGCGGGGGTCCGAAAGGGGACAAAAAATCTTTCATCGGGGATCATTTTTTTTGAGGAGGTCGCAAACGAGCTCGGCCATGGTGAGATCTTCGCGATTCAGGCCAAGGCCTTTGGCGGAGGCCTTCCTTGTTTTTTGGAGATAGGCCTCCATTGCCTTCATGGCCCTCTGTCTCATCTTCTTGATCTTCTGGTAGGAATCAGCGCTGCCGGCGATCTCCGCCAGGGGTCGCTTGGAGATCTTGGAGCCGAGGATCACGAGCTTGTCCCGCTCGGTGATGACACCCTCCTTCACGAAGAAGTCCAGGAAGCGGATGGCATCCTCCAGGTCGACGCGGGTTCCGCCTTTTTCGATGACCGGGAGTGGTTGATAGATCTGATCTTCTGAAAGCTCCTCCCTCCCGGAGGCCTCCCGGATCCGCTCACTGACCCAGCGTCTCATGAGGTTCCGGACCCGCCCTATGATGCGGCTTGCCGCCTTCTCTTTGATCAGCGCTCCGGTTCTCAACTCCTCCAGGAGAAAGAGAGAGATCTGCTGGAGAATCTCGTCGGGTTCGAGGTGAATGAGTTTCTTTCTGGCGATCGCGTAGGTCTTCACGATCGCGGGCGTGAAGAGAACGATGAAGAGACTCGCCAGGAGGTCGTAAGGAGGTCCTCGCCTGTAACCGAGAACGAGGGATGTGAGGATCGAATCCTTGGTCTCGTACTCTTTGTTTTGCTGGTGGAAGAAATTGATCAGGTCAAAGGGGGTGGGGAATCGGGCGAGCAGGGGATGTACCTCTCTCAACCTCCGGTAGAGACACCTGAACGGAGGGGAGTCGAGGTCCTCCCTGATTCGTCTCAGCTCCAAGATACAAGCCCGGCGCTGAAAGCGTGGGCTTCGAGAACCTCGGAGCTTTCGATTTGAGGGTTAGATTAGAATTGAATGACGGCTTTACACTTCCTGCACTTGACGGTGACCAGATACCCAAGAGTTCTGGTCATACTCATGCCGCAAGCACAGCGGACCTCGGCGACAATCCTCTTCGTCCTTGCCTCCACCAGGACCTTGGCTTTCACCTTTCTGCCGCATACGCAGAGGTGATCGAGCCTCAGCTCAGGAAGCGGGGGCCTGGCTATGCGGGCAAGCTTCTTCCCGTCGTTCGGACAGCGACACTCGTACATGGCTAATGACCAGAGGGATCGATTGGTTGATGAACCGGGAAGCGGAGATCGCAGAAGGGAGGAAAGGGAGCGTGGTCTTAAAGGGGCATTTCTGCCGTTCTAATTCTGGTCAAAGATGACCCGAACCGATGGGCCGGCGGCATTACGGGTTTGTCGCACCCAAGAAACTCGAACCGAGTGAGGAGGAGGCCGGGGGAGAACCGCTTCATGCAGGATCTCTCCCGATCGTAAGGCTGGAGTCGTTTCACCTGACCGAAAAGACTGCTCCCGGATCCGCTCTCATCCTCACCCTCGTTGCGACCTTCTTGGGTTTGATCAGAATTAGACCGTGGAGTGCTCCTTCCCTGCCCTTGCGAAAAAACGAATCCCTCAATTTTGAACTCAGTTTCCGTTTCCCATTGGGAGGTCCTCCTGCAAACCTCCCCCTCTCGACTTCTCAAGACCTCCTTTCTCGTGTTCGAAGCGATTTCGCTCCGAAAACGGCTCTTGCTCGGGACCTCTATTAAAGCAGGTTTCATGCCTGCATTGCGGGGCAAAGACTTCGTATCTACGTATGAAGAATAGGTATCGGAAACTCGTTGCTAAGTGGATAGTTGAGTCATCCGGAAGACCTCTGCGGAGGGAGCGCAGGCAACCATGTTTGCACTGAAATCTGTGCAGCCCTTTGCACAAGAAATTGTGCATTCTGGTCAGCCGGAGGGGAAAAGCCGCACTCAACTTCACCCCCCATCCTGAGGATGCCCAGCCTTCTGATCCGCTCTCCCGGTTCCCTGAAAAAAATCTCTGCGAACATGAAAAAACTTTGTCCCCTTTGAGGTCCCCCCTGACATTACTCAGGTAGGAAACAAGAAATTGGTGAGGCTGACAATGATGCAAGCGACAAGTGAAAAGCCGGATAGGCGGATGATGGGGATCGAGGAACTGGCCGAGTACATCGGACTCAAGCCCCAGACCATCAGGAACAGGATCAGTCTGGGGACGTTCCCGATTCCCACCAAAAAGATCGGAAGGCTTTTGAAATGGGACAGGAAAGAAGTGGATCAATATCTTGACCGGCTCCCGCGGGTAAACTGATTGACAAGACGGGGGTGTGCTAGGTAGCCTTTTTCCAGGTTTCCCCTTTGAAAATTCTCCCCCCCAAGAAGCGTGGAAGGGGGAGAATAGGGGAGAATGGAAAGGAGGTGATGCCACGGTTTGCCTGTCTTGCCAATTCCTTTCGAGTAGAAAGGAGTTGTGCGAATGGGAGTTTATAGAAGGAAGGGCAAAAACGGAAAACCTTACGGTCCCTGGATCATCCAGTATCCTCGTGCGCTGGATCCTGCTACCGGCAAGATCAGATACACCAGCGAAAAGGCGGGGCGGAGCAAAAGGCTTGCCGATCTCGCCTTTGGCAAGAGGATGCTGGAATGGGAAAAGAAGAAGCACCTCGGTCTCGAGGCAAGAAAGGATCACACACTGGCCGAGTTGATCGACTGGTATCTCCTGTTGCCCAAGGTGATGCGAAAGAAGACCTACAAGGATGATGTGATGCGGGCTGCTGTCCTCAAAGAGAAGTTCGGCGGATGTCTCGCGCGGGATATCAAGCCCGCCATGGTCGAACTCTTCCAGCAGGAGCTTCTGAAAAGGCCCTGCAAGATCAACAAGAACACCTACACGCCGGCATCGGTGAATCGGGTTGTCGGTGTTCTGAAGCGGATCTACAACCTGGCGCTGCGGGAAGAGTTGGTGGACAGAAACCCCTGTTTCAAGGTCACGATGCTAGCCGAAAACAACAAGAGGGACCGGGTGATCACGGCTGAGGAGTTCGAAAGCCTGGTCGCCCTGCTTCCGCGGCACGCGGCCGACATCGTGACCACCGCCTATTACACGGGCATGCGGGCAGGGGAGATCTTCAACCTTACCTGGGACAAGGTGAACCTGAAGGAGGGTTTCATCGATCTGAGGGCAGAGGATACGAAGACATCCGAACCGAGAAGGATCTATTTCAATGGGGTCCTGAAGGAGATGTTGACCGGCCTTTCTCGGGTGAGACACATCAGCCACCATTTCGTCTTCACCTACGAGGGGGAGCCGATACGGAGTATCCGAACCTCATTCATGAAGGCCTGCAGGAAGGCCGGGATCAGGAACTTCAGGTTCCACGACCTCCGGCACACCTTCAACACGAACATGCGAAAGGCCGGGGTGGAGCGAAGCGTGATCATGAAGATCACAGGGCACAAGACCATGTCCATGTTCGAGAGATACAACACCGTAGACCGGGAAGACGCCCACGAGGCAATAAAAAGGCTTGATGATTTTCTCACCAAGCCTCTTGCGGAAAAAGGGGACCAAATTACTTCAATATTACTTCAGGGCCATGAAGTAGGGGTAACTCAATCCCCCCAACCTGCTGATATCTCTGGAGGCGGCAACCGGATTCGAACCGGTGAATAACGGTTTTGCAGACCGCTGCCTTACCACTTGGCTATGCCGCCGGAGTACCGGACAAAAAATTCGACAGGATCAACATGATCAACGGGATTTTTCGGGAGAAAAGAAATCCTGTTCATCCTGTTGATCCTGTCAAAGACAAACTGGAGCGGGAAACGGGACTCGAACCCGCGACAATCACGTTGGCAACGTGAGGCTCTACCAACTGAGCTATTCCCGCCCGCAAGAGGCAATAGTAGCGGGGCCGCAGGTCTGTGTCAAGGGAAGAATAAGGAGAAGAATAAGGAGAAAGGGAGGAGGAGGCGCCGGCTTTGCCGGGAAGGCGTGCGCCTCCAGGGGCACCCGAAAGGAGCGTGAATCGAGGTTCTTCGGGGCTTTGTGTCTTCGCGGCCTCTATTCGATTCTTCAGGACTTTGAGCCGGGGAAAAACACCCTGTGGAAGCCCCTGAAGTAGTCCCACCCCGACCAGAGGGTGAGGGTCAGGGCAACCCAGAGCAGCGCGGTGCCTACATCGTGAAAATCCACGGAGAGGTACTCGTAATGGAGACAGAGGCCGATCACCGCAGCCGCCTGAAAGCCGGTCTTGTACTTCCCAAGGGGGCTGGCCTGGATGACAATGCCTTCGGAGATGGCGATGCTCCTTAATCCGGTCACGGCAATCTCCCTGGCGACGATCAGCATGACGATCCATGCCGGGACCCTTCCCATGGACACGAGCATGATCAGGGTGATCGAGACCAGGATCTTGTCTGCCAGGGGATCCAGAAACTTGCCCAGGACCGTGACAGACCCGTATTTGCGCGCGAAGAAGCCGTCCAGGTAGTCCGTGGCGAATGCGGCCCCGAAGAAGAGGGCCGCGAGAAAGCTCGAGGTCTGTGCGTCAAACGCCAGGGATATGACTACGAGAGGAATGCAGAGCAGCCTGAAAAGCGTGAGGCTGTTGGGCAGATTGAAGAGGACACTTTGACGAAGACGAATGGCCATATCGTTTACCCGTCACTTCTTGCTCCCTGCTCGGTACCGGCCGTAGTACTCCATGACCTTTTCGATGAAGGACCTGGTCTCCTGGAAAGGCGGAACCCCACGGTAGTCGTCCACCCTTTCGGGTCCGGCATTGTAGGCGGCCAGGGCCAGACGCGTGTCGTTGTTGAATCGGGACAGCATGAGGCTCAGATAACGCACGCCGCCGAAGATGTTTTCCTCGGGATTGAAGGGATCCTCCACCTTCATCGCCTCCGCTGTACCCGGCATGAGCTGCATGAGTCCCTGCGCGCCCTTATGGGAGACCGCATTCTGGTTGAAATCCGACTCTGCCTTGATCACCGCCTTGATCAGGTGGGGATCCACCTTGAAACGCTCGGAGGCCTGGGAGATGATCCCTTCGAAGTCTTTGATGTATTCGACGCCTTTCTTGGGGTATGACCGGATGTAGAGCTTATAGCGAACATCGCTGCGTACGTTGGTGAAATGCCATACCCCGTTCTCGTCGCGGTACCTGTAGATGTCGGCGCCGGCATGGTCAGGTCCCAGGAAAAGCGCCAGGAGCAGGGCCGCGGCTCCTCCTGCCTTGATGAGCATCATGCCTTTCCCGTTTTCTTCCAGTCGGCCAGAAACTTCTCGAGTCCGATATCCGTCAGGGGATGGGTGATGAACCGTTCCATGACCGCGTAAGGCACCGTGACGATGTCCGCGCCCATGAGAGCGGCATCCAGAACATGAACGGGGTTCCGCACGCTCGCGACGATCACCTCGGTATCATAGCCGTAGGTGTTGTAAATGGCAACAATCTGCTCGACCAGGTCCATGCCGCGCTGGCTGATGTCATCCAGCCTTCCTACAAACGGGCTGACGTAAGTCGCCCCGACCTTCGCGGCGAGCAGGGCCTGGATCGGCGAGAAGCAGAGCGTGACGTTGGTCTTGATGCCCTCCCCGGAGAGCACCTTCACCGCCCGCAGCCCTTCCTTGATCAGGGGGACCTTCACCACGATGTTGCCGGCGATCTTGGCCAGCTCTCTGGCCTCTCTCAGGATGCCGGCTTCATCCGTGCTCACGACCTCGGCGCTGACCGGACCGTCCACCACCCGGCAGATATCGGTGATCAGCTCCCTGAAACTCCGGCCCTCCTTGGAGACCAACGAGGGGTTGGTGGTGACGCCGTCCAGGACTCCGAGCTCGCCGGCCTTCCGGATCTCTTCCAGGTTGGCCGTGTCTATGAAGAATTTCATGGTTACCTCCTCACTTTTCCTGTTTCTCCTGATACCGTTTTGCGCACTCCTCGCTGCAGAAGGAGTGACGGCGACCGTGGATCACCCTTTTCACCGAGGACTTGCTGGGGATATAGAGCTTGCACTCCGGATCCTGCACCAGCTCGTCGACGATCTCTCCCCCGGACCCCCTCACCTCGCGCTTCTTCTGCAGGAACATCCCTTTGAGGATGCGGTAGAGGATGTACAGAACGGCCGCGATAATGATCAGACGCAGCATTCACTCGCCTTTCCAGGAGGTGACCGCCTGGCCGTCTTCAGGAAGCGCGTCGAGCAACTCGGCCATGGTCTTTTGGAGAACAGGGTGGTTGAGGTCGGGCGCCATCTGCGACAGGGGGACCAGCACGAACCTCCGTTGATGCATGAGCGGATGGGGGACGGCCAATCCGTCCTCGTGGATGGTCCCCCCCCCGAAAAGCAGCAGGTCGAGGTCCAGGATTCGTGGCTCCCATCGGTCCTTTCTTACACGCCCCATCTTCTTTTCTATGGCCAGAAGGTGATCAAGCAACTCCCTGGCGGGGATCTCCACATCCGCTGCGGCCACCCCGTTCAGATACCACTCCTGCCCATGGACCCCGACGGGCTCAGTGAAGAACCAGTCCGACCGGTCCACGACCCTGCATCCGGGGATGCGTCCGATCTCCCCCACTGCAGCCTTGCAGTTGGCAGTCCGATCGCCCATGTTGGAGCCGATGCCGATATAGGCCGTTGTCATAAACCAGAATCCGCCACCAAGACACAAAGACACAATGGAAGACTTCTTGTATCTTGCTTCGTGTCTTCGTTTCTTGGTGGCAATCTTTGTCCCTCCTCAGCAGTTCGCTCTCAAGTTCCACGCAGCCCGAGCACATCCTGCATATCGTACAACCCCGCGGGCTGCCGCACAACCCATATGGCCGCCCGAACCGCGCCCCTCGCAAAATTGTCCCGGTTGTGCGCCCGGTGGACCAGCTCCAGCCTCTCCCCGATCCCGCCGAACATGACCATGTGCTCCCCGGTGATGTCCCCCGCCCTCAGGGTCTGGATTCCGATCTCCTGTGCGGTCCTCTCGCCGATCATGCCCTTTCTCTGATACACGGCGACCTTGTCGAGCTCCCGATCCGTGGCCGAGCTCAGCACCTGAGCCAATCTCATGGCCGTCCCGCTCGGGGCATCTTTCTTGAGACGATGGTGTGCCTCCACGATCTCCAGGTCGTACTCGTTCCCGAGGAGCCGGGCCATCTCCCCCGCAATCCGGAACATCACGTTCACCCCCACGCTCATGTTGGGGGACATGACACAACGTGTGGTCCTTGCCGCCTGCACGATCCTCTCCAGCGTCTCTCCGGCGATGCCCGTGGTGCCGATGACCGCCGCCAGCCCGCGGGCCGAGGCCATGCCGATATTCTCGAGGCTTGCCTCCGGGCTCGTGAAGTCGATCAGGACGTCTCCCTTGTCCGCGACCTCCGCCAGGGAATCCCCCAGGGGAACTCCCACAGGGCCGATGCCCGCAACCTGGCCCGCATCCTGCCCCAGCAGCGGATGATCTTTCCTCTCGAACGCGCCTGCGAGGGCGATATCGTCCCGCTGGCGGAGCATATGGATGATGCGGACCCCCATACGGCCGGCGGCCCCGGCCACTATCGCCCTGATCATAAGTCCCTCCTCGGTAGAGCGCTCCGGACAGCGCGTCAGGTCGGAGGAGCGCTTCGCTTGAGGTTTGAGGCAAAGCCCTTGCCCCCTACCTCCGACCTCCCCTGAAACTTCGCCCAAGTAAAGGTTTCAGGTTTCAGTGTTCAGGTGTCAGGAAATGGATCGATCCCCCGGCTGACACCGGAAACCCGAAACCTGACACCCTGCAAAGTTGCCTGTTCGATCCAACCGGCACCAGCCAGCGGCTGGGCTGACCTCCATCTGAACGGCCTACACCAGCCCGTGCTCCCGCAGCGTTTTCTGGAGCCTTTCCCGGTTTGCCGGCATCAGGGGACACATGGGAAGCCGGAACTCCTCTTTCACCTTGCCCATCATGGCCAGGGAGGTCTTCACGGGAATGGGATTGGTCTCGTAAAACATGGCCTGGCACAGGGGAAGCAGTTTGAAGAACTCCTTCCTGGCCCCCTCGAGGTCCCCCTTCTCCCAGGCGGCGATCATCCTCGAGTTTTCCGCGGGAACGATGTTGGCGACCACGGAAATGACCCCTTTGCCGCCAATGGCCAGGACAGGCAAGGTCAGGTTGTCATCTCCCGAGAGCAGGGTGATCTTGTCCCCGGCCAGCTTCACGACTTCGGCCATCTGGCCCAGATCGCCGGATGCCTCTTTGATCGCAACGACCTCGGACAGTTCGGAGATGCGCGCCACGGTCTGGGGGAGCATGTTCACCCCGGTCCTCCCGGGGATGTTGTAGAGGACCTGCGGCAAGGGAACGGCCTTGGCAATCGCCTTGAAGTGCTGGAAGAGCCCCTCTTGAGTCGGTTTGTTGTAATAGGGGGCTACCTGGAGGGTGGCATCGGCTCCAATCTTTTTGGCGTGGGAGGTCAGCTCGATGGCCTCCCTGGTGCTGTTCCCGCCGGTCCCCGCAATCACCGGCACCCGCTTGGCGACGGCCTGCACCGTGATCTCGATGACCCTGCTGTGTTCTTCCATGCTCAGCGTTGCCGACTCGCCCGTGGTCCCGCAGGGTACGATGGCGCTCGTGCCGTTCCGGATCTGAAACTCGATCAGTTCCCTGAAGGCATCCTCGTCGACCTCTCCGTTCCTGAACGGCGTCACTATGGCTACGATCGATCCACTAAACATCCCTTTCTCCTTTCTCCGATTTTCACAATGCCTCCTCGTGCAGCTTTGCACGGCACACAATGGAGGTGCTGCCTTCCAGCAGGACTTCCTGGAAGGTGGCCCCTCCGTCCCCACGGAAATGGATGGTCAGCAGGTCACCCCCCCTGGTCTTTACCGCGACCGGGCTCCGGACCTTCCCCCTTGCCGCGGCGACAAGCGCGGCGGCCATCGCCCCGGTTCCACAGGCAAGGGTCTCGTCTTCCACGCCGCGTTCATAGGTCCGAACCTCCATGGCGTTTCTCCCCAGGATCGAAATGAAGTCGGCGTTTGTGCCGGCGGGTGCAAAGAGAGGATGGTACCGGATCGCCCTGCCGTGGGCCACCACGGGATGACTGGAGAGATCCGCCACCTCGACGACCGTGTGGGGAACCCCGGTATTCACGAAATCCACGCTGATCCAACCTTCCTGCGGGTCCAGTTCGATATCGGTCCTCAATCCATGGGGACGGGGCATCAGGACCTTCACCATCCTCCCGTGGACCTCTGCCGCGATGGGTCCGGCCTTGGTCTCGAAGGTCATCTTCGAACCCGCGATCCCCTGCAGCATCGCAAACCGGGCCACGCACCTGCCGCCGTTCCCGCACATCTCCGCCTCGCTCCCGTCGGCGTTGAAGAAGCGCCACCCGAAATCGAACCGCTCGGACGGGACCACAAAGATGAGGCCGTCCGCCCCCACGGACTCACGGCGCCTGCAGGCCCTGACGGCCATCGTGGCCATCTGCTCCTCCTTGATCTTTCCGTCGCGGTTGTCGATCAGGAGAAAGTCGTTCCCGCTCCCGTTCATCTTCCAGAATGCAATCTCTTCCAATTTCCCCTCACGACTGAATCCAATGAATCCCGCCACGAAGACCCAAAGACACCAAGAAGAATATTGCGGTTTACTTTGTGTCTTGGTGTCTTTGTGGCCTTATTTCCCTTCTTTCAAGAAGTCGGGGATCGCTTCGCCCCGGACCAGGTCCTCATAGGTCTCGCGGGCGCGGATGACGTGGTATTCCCAGCCTTTCACCATGACCTCTGCGGCCCTGGGCCGCGAATTGTAATTCGAAGACATGGAAAACCCGTAGGCCCCCGCACTCATCACCGCAAGCAGGTCGCCCGCATCCACGGACGGCACCTCCCGATCTTTTGCGAGGAAGTCCCCGGATTCGCAAATGGGCCCCACGATATCGGCCTTGACAGCACCCTTGCCGGACCGTTTCACGGGCACCACTTCGTGATACGAGCCGTAGAGGCTCGGTCGGATCAGGTCGTTCATGGCCGCGTCCACGACAATGAACTCCTTCTCTCCCGTGGACTTGGTGTAGACCACCTTGGAGATCAGTGCCCCTGCGTTCCCCACGATGACCCGCCCCGGTTCGAGAATGAGCGTCAGATCCTTTGAATCCAACCCGGCGATGATCGCCGCGGCATACTCCTTCGGATCCGGGGGATTTTCCTGTTTATAGGTAATCCCAAGCCCCCCTCCAAGGTCCAGGAAGCGTATGGGGATCCCTTCTCTGGCCAGGGTACTTATGAGTTGCTTGACCCTGCCGAGCGCCTCCACGAAAGGGGCCACGGTGGTGAGTTGCGACCCGATGTGGCAGGAAACCCCTCGGACCTCCACGTGCTCCAGCCCTGCGGCCAGCCGGTATGCCTCGACGGACTTGCGGATGTCGATCCCGAACTTGTTCTCCTTGAGCCCGGTGGAGATATAGGGATGAGTGCAGGGGTCGATGTCCGGGTTTACGCGGATGGCGACGGGTGCCTTTCCCCCCGTTCGTCCGGCCGCATCGTTCAACCGGTGAATCTCCTGTTCGGACTCTGCGTTGAACATGAGGATCCCCGAACGCAACGCATATTCGATATCCTCGACCGTCTTTCCGACCCCCGAGTAGACGATCCTCTCGGGTTTCACCCCGGCCTTCAGGGCGCGGTACAACTCCCCCCCGGAGACGATGTCCACTCCGCCTCCTTCGAGCGCAAAGATCCGCAGGATGGAGAGGTTCGAATTGGACTTCATGGAAAAGCAGGTGAGGTGGGGGACAGCCCCGAAGGCTCCGTCAAAAGCCCTGAAATGCCTTGTAAGCGTGGCATGGGAGTAGACGTAGATCGGGGTGCCGGCCTCCCGTGCTATGACCGAGACCGGGACATCCTCACAATAGAGCTCTTCGTTGATGTAGTGGAAGTGATGCATATGCCTCTACGCTCGAACATTCGTCATTGGCCGCCGGGCACTTGTCATGTGTGTCCGAAAGTCCATCTCTCTCGTATTTCCACCGATCCGCGGGAGGCGCCAACCCTCGACCAAAGGGACAGAGGACACAGGACCCATGACAAGTGACAGCTCCTGCTTCGGAAGGGTAGGGGGCCCCTTCTTGCCGCAGCCGGGCGCAAACAGGAACAGCAGGAGCAGGAGGGCGGCCAGGGCCACACGGATCGGATTCAGATTCCGAGCTCCCTTTTTGCCTTCTCCAGCCCGTCCCTCACGGCGCCCGGTCCCGTTCCTCCGGGCAGCTCCCTTCGCTTTACGCAATGCAGCGGGTCCAGCCATTCGTAGACATCCTTCTCGATCGAATCTGAGAAACCCCTCATCTCCTCGAGGGTGAGCTCCCCCAGTTCCTTCTTCCCCTCCATGGCGAAGAGCACCATCTTCCCGACCGTCTCGTGGGCCTGCCGGAAAGGGACCCCCTTCCGGGCCAGGTAATCCGCCAGGTCGGTCGCGGCCAGATACCCCTGGTCCACGCCCTTCCTCATCGATTCCCTGTTGAAGGCAACCGCCTGGAGCAGCCGGGTGAGCACGGACAAACATTGCTCCATCGTCTCCACGGTGTCGAAGACGGCTTCCTTGTCCTCCTGCAGGTCCTTGTTATAGGTCATCGGAAGGCCCTTCATGGTGGTGAGGAGCCCCATGAGGTGGCCGAAGATCCTTCCGGTCTTGCCCCGAACGAGCTCCGGGATGTCCGGGTTCTTCTTCTGGGGCATGATGCTGCTCCCCGTGCAGAGCTCATCGGGCAGGATGGCGAAGCCGAATTCCTGAGAGGACCAGATCACGAGCTCCTCGCACAGACGGCTCAGGTGCATGATCAGCAGGGAGGAGGCAAAGAGAAACTCCGCCACAAAGTCCCGATCGCTCACCGCATCCATACTGTTGGCCGATATCTCCCGGAAGCCGAGCTCCGCGGCGACCATTTCGCGGTCCAGGTCAAAGGTAGAGCCGGCGAGGGCCGCGCTTCCAAGGGGGAGGACATTCACCCTCCTGTAATTCTCCCGGAGCCTTTCCCTGTCCCTCTTGAGCATCTCATAATAGGCCATGAGGTGGTGCGAAAGGAGTACCGGCTGTGCCCGCTGCAGATGCGTATAGCCGGGCATGACGACCTCGATCTCCTCTTCCGCCCGGCGGACGAGAACCCTCTGCATCTCTTGGACCAGGGACTCCAGTCGCTGGATCGCCTCCTTCATATACATGCGCAGATCCAGGGCGACCTGGTCGTTGCGGCTCCTTCCCGTGTGAAGCTTTTCGCCGGCCGGGCCGATCCTCTCGACCAGCATCTTCTCCACCAGGCTGTGGATATCCTCGAACGCATCGCTGAAGATGAACCCCTCCCCATCCATCTCCGCCTTGATCTGCTTCAGCCCGTCCTGGATCCGTGCGGCTTCTTCGCCGCTGATGATCCCCTGCTTTGCGAGCATCCGGCAATGGGCCATGCTGCCGGCAATGTCCTGGGCATACAGCCTTCGGTCGAAAGGCAGCGACGCGTTGAAGCGATTCAGGATCTCTTCCGGCCCTTTTTGAAAACGGCCTCCCCACACCTTCTCGGTCATCTTCCTCTTCCCACCAGGCCGGCTATCCGGAGGCGGAGGGCATTCAACCGGATGAATCCCTCGGCGTCCTTCTGGTTGTACACCTCGTCCCCCTCGAATGTCGCCAGTTCGGGATCGTAGAGGGATTTCTCGGATTTCCTCCCGATCACGGTGCAGTTGCCCTTGTAAAGCTTCAGCCTCACCACACCCGTCACGTTCGCCTGCGCCTCGTCCATTAGGGTCTGGAGCATGCGCCTCTCCGGGGAGAACCAGTATCCATAGTAGATCATCTCGGCATAACGGGGAACCATGGAATCCCGGATATGGAGCACCTCCCGATCCATGGTGATGGACTCCATGGCAAGATGGGCGATCCTCAGGATGGTTCCACCCGGGGTCTCATAGACGCCCCTGGACTTCATGCCCACATAGCGATTCTCCACGATGTCGAGCCTGCCGATGCCGTTCTTTCCGCCGGCGACATTCAATCGGCCGAGGAGGGTCGCGGGGGAGAGACTCTCCCCGTCCAATGCAACCGCATCCCCCTTCTCAAAGGCGACCTCGATCACGGTGGGCTTCTCCGGCGCCTTCTCGGGGCTGGTGGAGAGGACGAACATGTCTTCCGGCGGCTCCAACCAGGGATCTTCCAGGATCCCGCCCTCGAAGCTGATGTGGAGCAGGTTTCTGTCGCTGGAATAAGGCTTCTCCTTGGTCACCGGGACGGGGATCTTCTTCTCCCGGGCATAACGGATCAGGTCCTCCCTTCCCTTGAACTCCCAGATCCTCCAGGGGGCGATGATCTTCAGGCCGGGATCCAGGGCCATGCAGGTCATCTCAAAACGGACCTGATCGTTGCCCTTTCCGGTGGCCCCGTGGCTGACCGCGTCCGCGCCCTTTTCCCTGGCCACCTCCACCTGCCTCTTCGCGATGAGGGGACGGGCAAGGGATGTCCCCAGGAGGTACCCCGACTCATACACGGCATTCGCCCTGAAGGCGGGCCATACATAATCCCGGACGAACTCCTCCTGAAGATCCTCTACCACCGCTTCGGACGCCCCGGTGGCCATGGCCTTCTCTCTAATGGAGTCCGCCTCGTCTCCCTGCCCCAGATCGGCGGAATAGGTCACCACCGGACACCGGTACCTCTCCCGGAGCCAGAGAAGGATCACGGAGGTGTCGAGACCCCCCGAATATGCAAGCACGATCTTCCTCACCTTGTCAGACACAAACCGATTCCTCCGTTGATCATTAGTCGTGGGTCATTTATCACTTGTCACTTCCAGAAGAGTTGATCCTTTGGAGTTGGTCATTGGTCATGGGTCACTTGCAGAGAGAACGAAGGGCAACGGCGCGTGTTCATGACCCACGATCTCGCCGGTGTCGAAATGACTGATCAGGCAACGGTGACCAGGGACAAACGACTAATGCCCAATGATCAACTTCTCCAGCAGCGCCTGGTGCAGGTGCATCTTGTTTTCCGCCTGGTCGAACACGACCGAGTGGGGGCCGTCCAGCACCTCGGAGGTGATCTCTTCATCCCTGTGGGCCGGGAGGCAGTGCATGACCATGACCCCGGGGTTCGCCTGTTCCACCAGGCGCTTGTTGACCTGAAACCCTTTGAAGACGATCTTTCTCTGTTCCTGCTCCTTTTCCTGGCCCATGCTGGCCCAGACATCCGTGTTGATCACATCCGCTTTGGCCACGGCGGATTGCGGGTCCCCCACCACCTTGATATGGGGATGGCCGTTCCCCAGGACCTCGGCAAGGGGCCTGTACCCCGCAGGACAGGCCAGGGTAAGCTCAAACCCCAGGACCATGGCGGCATTGATCCACGAGTGGGCAACGTTATTCCCGTCCCCGACCCATGCAACCTTCATGCGGTCCAGGCTTCCCCGTTTCTCCTGAATGGTCATGAGATCGCTCAGGACCTGGCAGGGGTGATACCGGTCCGTGAGGGCGTTGATGACCGGGATCCTGGCCCACTTCGCCATCTCCTCCACCAGACTCTGCGAGTAGGTCCGAACAGCGAGCACATCGAGATACCTTGAAAGGACCTTGGCCGTATCCGCAGGGCTCTCATCCCGGGAGAGCTGCGTGTCGAGCTTGTTCAGGAAGAGGCACTGCCCCCCCATCCTGAACATGGCCGTCTCGAAAGAGACGCGGGTCCGGGTGGAGGCCTTCTCGAACAAGAGGCCCAGCGTATAGCCTGAAAGCGTTCTTGGGGCCTGTCGTCCCAGCCTCTTCAGTTCGAGTGCCCTCTCGATGAGGGAGAGGATCTCCGATCGGTCCAGGTCGAGTATGCTCAAGAGGTCCTTTTTCATCATGCCCCCAGCGTTCCGTCCAGGGTTTCCACGAGACGGTCGATCTCCTGCTTCCCGACGATGAGCGGTGGGACGAAACGGAGCACCTTGTCCTGAACGCAGTTGATGAGGAATCCCTTTTCCATGCAGGCGTCCACCACCGGAGCCCCAATGCGGTCGAGCTCCATCCCCAGGATGAGACCCACGCCCCTCACCTCACGGATGGATCCGTGTTTCCGCTGGAGTTCCTTCAGCCGCCCGAGGAAATAAGCGCCCATTTCGCGGCAACGGTCGAGCCGTCCGTCCTGGAGGAGACTCTTCAGGACCGCAACGGAGACCGCCGTGACCAGGGGGGTCCCTCCGAATGTGGTCGCATGGCTTCCAGGACCGAAGACACCGGCCAGTTCCTCCACCGCAAGCATCGCCCCGATGGGCAGTCCGTTCCCGAGGGCCTTCGCAAGGGTCATGATATCCGGGTCCACTCCGTAATGCTGGTGGGCGAAAAGCCTGCCCGTCCGCCCCATTCCGGACTGGACCTCATCGAAGATCAGGAGCACCCCCCGGTCGCTGCAAAGCCTTCGGACCTCCTCCAGATACCCGGGGGAAGGGCAGATCACGCCCCCTTCGCCCTGAATCGGCTCCATGATGACGGCACAGACCGAATCGTCCAAGGCCCCCTTCAATGCCGCCGAATCATTAAAAGGCACGAAGCGGAACCCCTCCAGGAAAGGCTCGTACCCGATCTGGATCTTGCCCTGTCCGGTTGCGGAGAGCGTTCCCATGGTCCTCCCGTGAAAGGAGTTCACCATGGAAACGATCGTGAACCTGCCCGGGCCGAATTTCTCTTTCGAATACCTTCTTGCGAGCTTGATGGCCGCTTCGTTCGCCTCGGCGCCGCTGTTGCAGAAGAAGACGCGTCCGGCGAAGGAGTTTTCCACCAGGAGTCTCGCCAGTTCGATCTGGGGTTTGGTGTAGTACAGGTTGGAGACATGGACCAGGATCCTGGCCTGCTCCGTCAGCGCCTCCGCCACCATGGGGGAGCTGTGTCCCAGTGCACAGACCGCGATCCCGGCCACGAAGTCCAGGTATTCCTTGCCCGATTCATCCCAGACCCGGCACCCTTCACCCCGGACCAGGGTGATGGGGAACCTCTTGTACGTGGGAAACATGTACTTGTCCGCAAGCTGAATAGTCTCTTTTTCCATACCTTCTTCCCTAATTGAATGTCCAAGGTCCAATGTAGGACACGAAGTGAAAACCGTCTTCGTTCCTACTTGCCGTTCGCTTCATCTGTTGGACGTTCTTCACTCTGCATTGGACATTCCTATGGCACGATTTCGGTTCCGACTCCGCCTTTCGTGAAGATCTCCAGCAGCAGTGCATGCTCCTTCCGGCCGTCGAGGATGTGGGCCTTCTTCACCCCGCCTTTCAACGCGTCCACACAGCAGTTCAGCTTGGGGATCATCCCGCCTTTGACGGTTCCGTTGTCGACGAGGCCGGGGATCTCGTCCATGCGGATGGTGGAGATCAGGTTGCCCTCTGGGTCGAGGACCCCCTCCGTATCCGTCAGGAGGATCAGCTTCCGCGCCTTCAGCGAGGATGCGACACGGCCCGCCACGAGATCGGCGTTGATGTTGTACGTCTCCCCGCCTTTTCCCGCTCCCACCGGAGAGATCACGGGTATGAACTGGCTCGCCAGGAGACTGGCCACAAGAGTGTTGTTGACCGAAGTGATCTCCCCGACCATGCCGATATCGATGATCTCCGGGGGCTGGTCATTCCCCCTTTTCCGCACGTACTTCATCTTCTTCGCGGTGAGGAGCTGTCCATCCTTCCCGGAGAGGCCGACGGCTCTCCCCCCATTCTGGTTGATGAGGCTGACGATCTCCTTGTTGACCTTGCCGACGAGCACCATTTCCACCACATCCATGGTCTGTTTGTCGGTGACCCTCATCCCGTCCACAAACTCCGACTCGATGGAGAGCCTCTTGAGGAAGCTCCCGATCTGCGGCCCGCCCCCGTGTACGACGATCGGATTCAGCCCCACGGTCTTCATCAGGATCATGTCCAGGGCGAAGGATTTCTTCAGTTGCTCGTCCACCATGGCGTGGCCGCCGTACTTGACCACGATGACCGCGTCCTGGAAACGCCGGATGTACGGCAACGCCTCGATCAGTATCCTCGCCCTGTTTGCAAGATCCTCGCCCATCAATACCTTCAACTCCCTTTCACCGCCAAGGTCTCCTTGACCCTGGACCTTTGGACCTGCTTGACCTTCAGTGCCCCTAAAGGATGTACCTGCTAAGATTCTGATCCTCCAGGATGTCCTTCAGCTTGTCCGTGACATAGGCCTGATCGATGACGACCCTCTTCGCCTCCATATCCGGCGCATTGAAGGAGACGTCCTCCAGCAGCTTTTCCATGACCGTGTGGAGTCTCCTGGCGCCGATGTTCTCCATCCGCTCGTTCACCAGATCGGCGAGGCGGGCGATCTCCAGGATGGCCGACTCCTCGAAAATCAGCACCACCCCTTCCGTCTCCAGGAGGGCCCTGTACTGCGTGATCAGGGCGTTCTTGGGCTCCTTCAGGATCCGCACGAAGTCCTCCATGGAGAGGGAGTTCAGTTCCACCCTGATCGGGAATCTACCCTGCAACTCCGGCAGGAGATCCGCGGGCTTGCTGAGATTGAAGGCCCCCGCTGCGATGAAGAGGATGTGATCGGTCCTGATCATCCCGTACTTCGTGGTCACCGTCGACCCCTCCACGATGGGGAGGAGATCGCGCTGAACCCCCTCGCGCGAGACATCCGGGCCGTACTTGTGCTCCGACCCTGCGATCTTGTCCAGCTCGTCGAGGAAGATGATGCCGTTCTGCTCCGTCATGCGGACCGCTTCCTCGATGACGTGGTCCATGTCGATCAGCTTCTGAGACTCTTCCTGGATCAGGATCTCCATGGCCTCGGGGATCTTCACCCGCCGCTTCTTCTTCCGGGCGGGAAAGAGGTTCCCGAACATCTCCTTGATGTTGAATTCCATCTCCTCCAGACCCGCACCGGTGAAGACCTCGACCATCGGAGGCCCCTTGCTGGTGGTCTCGAGCTCCACATACCGGCCGTCCAGCTTCCCTCCCCGGAGGAGACGGCGAAGCTTTTCTCTGGTGGAATCGCCTTCCAGCTTGTCGGCCCTCACCACCTCGAGGACCTTTTCCTTGTCTCCTTCATCCCCTTCCCGGGACTCTTCCTTCTTCTTGGGGAGGAGGATGTCCAGGAGCTTCTCCTCGGCGAGCTCGCGCGCCTTGAACTTGACCTTTTCCTGCTCCTCCTTCTTGGCCATGTTCACGGCCAGCTCCGTCAGATCCCGGATCATGGACTCCACATCGCGGCCGACGTATCCGACCTCGGTGAACTTGGTGGCCTCCACCTTCAGGAAGGGGGACTTGGCCAGGCGTGCGATGCGCCGGGCAATTTCGGTCTTGCCGACCCCTGTGGGGCCGATCATGATGATGTTTTTCGGCGCGATCTCGTCGCGCAGATCCCGGGGGACCTGCTGCCTTCGCCACCGGTTCCGCAGCGCAATGGCCACAGAGCGCTTGGCCTGATCCTGGCCGATGATGTACTTGTCCAGTTCGGCCACGATCTCTCTCGGCGTCAGGATCTTCATCAGATGATCGGAATGGATCAGTCCCTTATCCATCCTCACCCCTTCTCGCCGATTTCATGGATGACGATCTGATCATTCGTGTAGAGACAGATAGAGGCCGTGATCATCATGGCTTCTCTGGCGACGGCCGAGGCATCGAGGTTCGAATGGGCGACCAGGGCCCTTGCCGCAGCAAGGGCGTAGGGGCCCCCGGATCCTATGGCGGCCACGGACTCGTCGGGTTCGATGATCTCCCCGTTTCCGGAGATGATCAGGGTATGGTCCATATCCATGGCCAGGACCAGGGCCTCCAGCTTCCTCAGGATCTTGTCGGTGCGCCAGTCCTTGGCAAGCTCCACGGCGGCCCTGGTCAGATTGCCCTTGAACTTCTCGAGCTTCCCTTCGAGTCTCTCGAAGAGGTTGAATGCGTCCGCCGCGGCCCCTGCAAACCCGACGAGCACGGTCCCCTTGTGGGCAAATCGCACCTTCTGGGCCCGGTGCTTCATGATGGTCTCGCCGAGGCTTACCTGCCCGTCCCCCGCCATTACCGCCCTGCCGTCCTTCCGCACCGCAAGGATGGTGGTGGATCTGATCTTTTCATGCTTCATTTCCAGATCTCTGTTCCTTCCGCATTCCGCCTTCCCACATCCTTTCTCACTTCCTGGGGTGTGCCTTGTCATAGACCTCCATCAGACGATCGAGGCTCACGTGCGTGTACCTCTGGGTGGTCGACAGGCTGGCATGACCCAGCAGCTCCTGTACGGCCCTGAGATCGGCCCCCCCGTCCATCATGTGGGTGGCAAAGGTGTGCCTCAGCGAATGGGGACTGATCCCCATCATCAAACCCACCTTCAGTCCATACTTCTTGACGATGTTCCCGATACTCCTGGTGGTGAGACGACCTCCCCGTCCATTCATGAAGACCGGCAGTTTGCCGGGCCGCTGCGCTCTCCTCAGGCTTCGAGTCGCGTCCAGATAGTCCCTCAGGACGGAGACGGCCTTCCTGCCTACCGGAACGACCCTCTCCTTGTTCCGCTTGCCCAGTACCCGGATCAACCGCTGATCGAGGTCCACACGGTCCACGTTCAACCCTGCCAACTCGCTCACCCGCAACCCGGTGGAGTAGAGCAGCTCCAGGATCGCGAGGTCGCGAAGGCCAAGAGGGGTCCCGCGGTCCGGTCCCTCCAGGAGTCCGAACATCTGGTCCACAGGAAGATAGGCCGGAATCGTTTTTTCCTGCCTGGGGGTCGAAACGGTTGCCGCGGGATTGCGGTCGGCATAGCCGCTCTTCTCTGCAAATGCATAAAAGGAACGGATGGCCGAGAGTCTCCTTGCAATCGTACTCCGCTTGTACTCCTGGTACAGGCGCCCCAGGTATTGCCGGATCCGGAGCGGGTCCACCCGTCCCAGGTCCTCCAGGCTGCGATCCTCCCCGTCCGAAGAGAGGAACTGCAGAAAGTCGTTGAGGTCGACCCGGTAGCTCCGCAGGGTGTGAAGGGAGTAACCCTTCCGGGCTCGGAGATAGGTGATGAATTCTTCTATATGTTCAGGGCGGAGCATGATGGAGACGGCCCCCAATACCGGAAAAGATATTTAAATAACATACCTTGATCAATTGGCAATGAAAAAATAATGTCTGATAAGGGCTTGGGCGGCCTTGCGGTGAAGGCGGCGCGTCGATGCAAAGGCCAAACCTTTCAGGTGGACCGCCGCTGTCTCATTCTTGGCTTGACTTTGCATTTCGTATTGATATAGTTATTCTTTTCGGCAGCATAGGAGAACCTTCCAGAATCCATCACGCCAATCCAGGGTTCTCGGTCTGCCCGCTCAGGGAGAATTTTGCCCGACCAGTCCGGGATCGGTGATCCCTTCCCATTCCCTGTCGAGCCCCCTAAAGAATCTTCTGGAAAGGAATCAGTATGGAAAGAAAAAGCGAGCAACTGAGGAACGTAGCCTTTATCGCCCACGTCGGTTCGGGGAAGACTTCCCTGGGGGAGGCGATCCTCTTTAACGGGAAAGCCACGACCCGGCTGGGAAAAGTGGATGACGGGACCTCCAACCTGGACTTCGAGCCGGAGGAGGTCAAGAGGAGGATCACGATCAGCACCGCTATTCATCACGCGAGCTGGAAAAGGCATACCATCAACGTGATCGACGCCCCCGGTGACGACAATTTTCTCTCTGACACCAAGTCCTCCCTGCAGGCGGCCGACGCGGTCGTAGTGGTCGTGGACGCCACGGCCGGGGTGAAGGTCGGAACCCAGAAGGTGTGGGGTTTCGCGAATGAACGTTCCCTGCCGCGGCTGGTCTTCGTGAACAAGATGGACCGGGAAAGGGCCGACTTCTTCCATGTCGTAGACGAGATTTCAAAGACATTCGAGGTCAAGGCCACCCCTGTGTTCCTGCCCATCGGTGCCGAGGAGTCGTTCCGCGGCCTGGTGGACCTGATCCGGCAGAAGGCCTACATCTATTCCAAGGACGGCAGCGGCAAGTTCGAGGAAACGGCCGTTCCCGCGGATATGGAAGAGGAGGCCGCCTCCTGGCGGGAGAAGATGGTCGAGAACATCGTAGAGGCAAACGATGCCCTCATGGAGAAGTATCTGGAAGGGGAATCGCTGACCCCCCAGGAGATCGAAGAGACCTTCATCGCGGGAACCAAGTCAGGGATGGTCATCCCCATCCTGTGCGGCTCCGCTACGCTCAACATAGGCGTTCCCCAGCTCATGGACCTCATCGTGCAGGCCCTTCCGTCACCGGTAGATAGAGGGACGTATGCGGGGAGCCGGCCGAAAAGCGATCAGCGGGTGGAGCGGCGGCCGGATGCGAAAGAGCCCTTCTCATCCATCGTCTTCAAGACCGTGGCGGACCCCTTTGCCGGAAAGCTCACCCTCGTCCGTGTGTTCTCGGGAACCTTGAGTTCGGATATGACCCCTTTCAATCCGAACAAGGGGATCAAGGAGAAGTTCGGCCAGATTTTTCTGCTGGAAGGGAAGAAGCAGCAGCCCGTGGACATGGCCATACCCGGGGACATCGTAGCCATTCCCAAATTGAAGGAGACCGGGACCGGAGATACGCTGTGCCTGGACAACGACCCGATTGTCTTCAAGCCTGAAGAACCGCTGAAGCCGGTGATCTCCTATGCCGTGGAAGCCAAGGTGAAGGGGAGCGAAGACAAGCTCTTTTCCTCCCTGGCCAAGCTCCTGGACGAGGACCCGACACTGCGCCTGGAGCGGGATCAGGCCACTTCCGAGATCGTCCTTTCCGGAACCGGCCAGATCCACCTCGAGGCCACCTGTGAAAAGCTGAGCCGCAAGTTCGGGGTGGAGGTGAATCTGAAACCCCTCAAGGTCCCCTATCGCGAGACCATCAAGAAGCCCGCGAATCAGGTCGTCTACCGGCACAAGAAGCAGTCGGGAGGGCGCGGACAGTTCGCCGAGGTCCACTTCGATGTATCCCCCAAGGAGCGCGGGGGAGGGTTCGAGTTCGAGAATGCCCTGGTCGGCATGAATGTCCCCCGCAATTTTGTGCCTGCCGTGGAAAAGGGGTTGGTCGAGTCCCTCCGGGGCGGTGTACTGGCGGGTTTTCCCGTGGTGGACTTGAAGGTCAGGTTCTATGACGGCAAGTCCCACGAGGTGGATTCGTCGGAGATGGCGTTCAAGATCGCGGCAAGCATGTGCCTGAAAAAGGCCCTTCAGGAGGCCACTCCCGTGCTTCTGGAGCCTGTCGTGAAGCTGGAGGTCACCGTCCCCGAGGAGGCCATGGGCGATGTCATGGGGGACCTGAACAGCCGCAGGGGAAGGGTCCTGGGCATGGACAGCCGGGGAAAATTCCAGGTGATCAAGGCGCAGGCGCCCCTCTCGGAAGTGCTCCAGTATGCGATCGACCTGAACGCCCTCACGGGCGGCCGGGGGACATTCGAGATGGAACCCTCCCACTACGAGGAGGTGCCTCCCAACCTTGCCGAAAAGGTGATTGCCGAGACGAAGAAGGCGGCGGAATAGGCGCATGGAGATGGTCTTCAAAGCGGGCGTCCTGACCATCAGCGACAAAGGGTCCCAGGGCAAGAGGGAGGACCTGAGCGGGGACGCCGCGGTCCGGATGCTGGAGTCCGAGGGGTATCAGGTCACCCGGCGGAAGATCGTCCCGGACGATCGGAGGAGGATCGCGGATACGCTGGTGGAGTGGGTCGATCGTGACTGCCTGTCCCTGGTTGTGACCACCGGTGGAACGGGGTTGAGCCCGACGGACGTGACCCCGCAGGCCATGCAGGAGGTGATCGATTTTCCTGTACCGGGGATCGCGGAGGCGATGCGGGCGGCGAGCATGCGGAAGACGGTCCATGCCATGATCTCCAGGGCCATGGCGGGGGTGCGGAAGAGTTCGCTCATCATCAACCTGCCCGGGAGCCCCACCGGGGTGGAGGAGAATCTCGCCGTGGTCTTGCCGGCCCTCGAACATGCACTCATGAAACTGG
The DNA here is from genome assembly GCA_020060215.1 of Deltaproteobacteria bacterium. The sequence goes on from JAGVAP010000139.1 coordinate 27,435, forward strand.
GAGGAGATCCCACGGATTGCGCGCGGCCCTCATGAGCCGGGCCTGACATTCCAAATACCCGGGGCCCAAACCCCGGGAGATTCATAGCCCCCTCACCTTTGGGTGAGAGGGGTTTTTTCGTTCGGTTTCCTCATGATCTACACCCCTGCATACCTGTCTCCTGCTTTTCATTGGACGTCCGATCTTGGCCGTTCACTGTGCGACGTTCGTCTTTCTACTTGTTGGACGTCTCTTCCTCCAGCCAGCTCAGGTACTCCCGGCTCCCGGATTCGATCGGCAGGGCCACGATCTCCGGGACCTCATAGGGATGGACGCCCCGGATGCCTTGTTCGAGTCCCTGGAAGAGGCTTTTCCTGCTCTTGAGGATGCAGAGCCACTCCTTCGCCTCCTCCACCTTGTCCTTCCATCGGTAGATGCTCGTAATGGGACCCAGGATTTGAGCGCACGCTGCCAGCCGCTTCTCGACCATCGACCGGCCGATCCGTCTGGCATCCTCTTCCTTATCCATGGTGGTGAAGACCTGGATGTAGTCGTTCATGCGAGATCCCCTCTGTAGGAATGCTCAATGCAGAATGCAGCTGAAGAATGTCCAATGTCCAAGTGAAAGAAGAAGACATTCACAGCACGACCGTTTCTCCCCCTGCTCCCGGCAAGTTGCTGAAACGGCCGGCACCAGGGGTTAGGGAATAGGGAACCTCGGAAACCCGCTTGTCCGGATCCTCCTTCTCCTCCCTTGGATATTGGACATTGGACATTCCACATTGGACATTCGTTTCATCGTTGATTTTTCGTTCGCTGAGCCGTGGCCCTGATCCGGTCCATGGCCTCGTCGAATCTCCTTGCCACGAGGACCTCGAACTCCTTGCCCAGGAACTCGCGGTTTCCTGAGAGGTACCACTTGATGCTGTCCCAGTAGTCCCTCAGTTCGTGAGACTGGCTGATCCTCTTCAGAAAGGATTCGATTTCCTCCAGTTTCTCCTTCTTGAGCTCGTCCTTTCTAAGCTCGTAAAGATCGCTCAAACGGTGCTTCTGCTCTTCCGTGAAGCCGATGTCCAGGGAACGATTCAGCAGATCGGCGATGAGATTTCGGATGTCCGAGAACTCCCTCAGCTGTTCGATCTGGCGCTTCATCTGGTCGAGCATCTGATCGGTGATCTCTCTGAGGCGCCTGCTGAAGCTGTTTTCGAGCTCAAGCTCATAATCCCCCGTATAGAAGGGGTGCTCTCTCAGGGACCGAAGGGTGTAGTGGAAATAATTCTTCAGCTGCCCCTCGTCGGAGATCGCCTTCATATAGGCGCTTTTCCGGGTGATATCCACCGGGTCGACGAAGTCAACGGAGAGGACCCGCAGGTTTTCCTTTTTTCTGAAGACAATGCCGGTCGCGGTCTCGAAGAGGGCGTCGACCTCGAAGTTCTCCTCGTTCCACGTTCCCCCGGAGGGGAGTCTGCGCAGAAAGTCGTTCACCGCTTCAAAACGTTTCTCGATGGCCTTTCCGAGACCCAGGAAATCGAGACTGACGGGCCCCGTGCCCTTTTGCATCCTTGCGCCTCCGAGCAGCACAAGCCAGAGGAGCTTGAACTGGTTTTCGTAACTGAGAAAACCGCTCACCCTTTCGAACCCGAACAGACGGACCTCGTCCGTCACCAGCCTTCGAAGGATGAAGTGCCTCACCTTTTCAGGGCACCTTTGAAAAGCTTTATACATCCGCTGGGCCTCAAAGAGCTCCTTTTCGAAGGTCCCGTAGCCGATTCCGAAATGCCTCCTCTTCCGGTAGATGTAGCGCAGCGGCACCCTGGCGATGAAATGGGCGAGATCGGCGAACTCCACGTAGCGAATCCCCCGGAGCCTGAAGATCCTCTCCAGGGCGTAGATCATCTTCCCTGCCTCGAGATAGTTCCCCCTTTCCGATTCCAGCCACTCGAACGATTCGAGAGGGCCGGCGTGTGTGCCTTCCTGATGAAAGGCCTCCAGGGCCTTGAACAGGTGCCCTTTGGCTGCAAAGACCTCTTCCAGATGTTTGTCCGCCTTGGTCTCTCCCCCTATGATCCGATGGCAGAGGCTTCTGAACTGGAGGAGCCTGTTCCCGAGTTCCTCGAGGATCATGTCTTCTCCGGTTGCATAGAACATGATGAAGGAGCTGAGGAAGATGGCATCGAAGAGGTCGACGTCCTTGAGTCGAACCACGTCCTCCAGGGCGTAGAAAGAGAACTCGCCCCTGATCATGTGGAGCAGCAGGTCCTGATGTCTGATCAGCACCTTCAGGTATCCGTAGGCCGCCTCGCTCAACCCGTACGTCTCGGCAAGCGGCTCCTCTTCCAGGATCAATGCCCCGGCGTGTCCACGGTCCGACGGGTGGACACGATCGACATGCTTCTTTCTCAGGGAAGGGTGGAGACCGATCCCGCTCAGGATGAAAGACCTGACCAAGGCGTCCACGAGGGGCTGGTTTTTCCGGATGGTCCGAACCAACCCCTCCAGGGTCTCGATCTGCGAATCATTCAGGCCGACGATCCCTGCAGTCATGGGACCGAACTCCCTCTGGGCGGCCTTGTGCAGGAGCCGGGAGTCCTGAAAACGGTTGCGGTCGCATTCCACCAGGGCCTGCAGCTTTTTTGTCCTCGCCAGGATGGATTCGATGAGCGCTTCCTTCCGGGATCCGCCTTCCAGGGAGAGCGTTCTCTCCACGGCCATCACTTCAGGGACCAGGAAATCCAGCAGGGCCGGACAATGGCGAATCAGGATCTCCAGCTCAGTGTGCACGGTCTGGGGTTGAAAAAGGGCGGTGATCAGGTCCGATCTCAGGAGGTCCCTCAGCCGCTGGGCCTTCCTGAACCATTCCCGCTCCCGTTCCGGCATCTTCGGTTCCGAATCGTCGTGGGAGAGGAGCCTTACATGGCTCCGGTAGAAACCCTCCACATTGGCGAAGACCCTTCCAAGGCGCTGAAGCTGCGAAACCGGCGTCTCGGAGGGTCGTCTTCCCCGGAACTGTTGGGTGAGGATCTCCAGCATCCTGAGATCCTCCTCCATGTCGACAAAGTAGATGTCCATCCCGCCGGTCTCACGGTTGATCTTCAGGCGGAAGCCGGTCCCGAGAATGAAGGCGCTCTCGTCATGGTAGAGGTGCTCGCTGAGCTGCTCAAGGGTTCGAGGGTCCAGGTACTTGGGATTGATGGCCTCGATCCCCTCCACCAGTCTCCGAAGGTGGCGCTTGACGCCGGACGGATCCAGATCCGAGAAGATGGGATTGAAGTTGATCACCTCGTCCCTGGTGACGTTCACCGTGATCCAGAGAAGGGGAAAGACGAGCTCGCTGTCCAGGCTGCCGAAGATCCCCGCGGTCCCGTGGAACTCGGAATTGAGCAGTCTTCTGTAGAAGACGGCGGCCTGGAGCGGGTCGCCCTTGAAGTAGGTCTTCTCAAAGCGATCGATGGTGCGCCCCAGCCGAATCACCTTCTCGATCTCGCCCAGCTTGCCCTCGTCGTAGTCTGCGAGGCTCTCCTTCTCCATCTCACCCTTTTCGCTCAACTCCGCCCAGTTGGAAAGGAACTGGAAGTGGTTCATCATCTTCAGGATCTTGCGGATGGACTGCGTTCGGACCCCTCCGAGCGCGCCGGTTCGCTCCTCCTGGAGCCGATCCCATCCCAGGTCCCGGTTGGTCACCACGCGGACCATGCGCTGGTAGATGTCGAACAGCTCCGAGACCTCTTCCTCCTCCAGGGGCGCCTCCTTCGATGCCGAGGTCTCAGCCATGCTCATGAGACGGCAATAGCGCAAGAAGCTGAGGGCCTGCAGGGGCTCCATGGCCCGGGCCAGGTCGGTCACGGGCCTCAGGGCCTTTTCGCTCATCTTGCCGGCAAGGACCCTTTCCAGCGCGGAATGGCCGACGACGATCAGAAAGATCTCTCTCAATTCGCCGGGGGGAAAACCGAACAGAGAGAGGGTCTCCAGGCTGTCGAGCATGCGGGTCTTGTTTCCCTCGATGCGGCCCGGGTTGAGGAAGGACTGGATCCTCTGGAGACGTCCCCTCTTGGCCAGGAGCCGAAGGACATGGGCCAGGGTCGGGTACCTTCTCCTCTTGTTCTCCAGCGGCTCCTTGAGCCTGTCGATGAAGAGCTGGGAAAGCTCCTGATAACCCCCGCCCTTGATCTTGCGCAAGACGTCGAGTGTCTTGATCACATAGTCGTACGAGTCACGATTGTGGTCGATCAGCGGCAGCGGACAGCCGGAAAGTCTGGATCCGGCCACCTCTCTCTTCAGCTCGTCCAGCGTGATCTGCGGCGGTCTCTTCTGGCCCAGGTAGATCAACATGTAGCTGGGCAGGTAGGTACCGGTCGAAAACCTCCTCGCCCACTCCTCGCGGATGGCCTCGGGCACCAGGGGCTTCAGGAAGATCCGGCTGAAGTAAACGGACAGCAGTCTGGCCCAGGTCTTTTCCTGGTCATAGGAGAGCCGATCATGCAGGGGGATATCCAGGTAAGGAAGCTTGTGGATCTCGTCGAGCCCGATCTCGGCGATGCGCCTGCCCCCCAGCAATCGGTCGATCTCCTCAGCCTCCACATAGGGCGGGTTCAGATATTTCTGGAAATCGAAGGTGTCCACCTCCAGGCGAGACGCCTGCGGTCGGTACCTCTTCCTGGTCTTGAAGATATGGGTGAAGAGCAGGAAGTTCTTTTCCTCCTGCTCTGTGCGGAAGAGGATCTTTGCGAGCGGATGCTGCCCGGAAGGAAACCGGTTGGCGATGATGAACAGCTCTCCCCCCGGTTTCAGAAGGCGATAGATCTTGCCCAGGAGATAGAGCGCGTAATCCTCCAGTCCCTTCTTGGAGACCATCCCGCCGGATCCGGGGCTGAAGCTTTCCTCGACCAGGAGCTCATAGAGATCCCGCGACACGATCACCAGATCGAGCGTGTCTCCCTGGGAACGGAGCCTCTCGAAGGAATCCAGGTGCACAAACTGGTGCTCCTTGAACCGGATGGTCAGTTCATTGAGGATCTGATCGTCCGCGTGGGTGACGAGGCCGATCCTGTGGCTCTCCTTGAGGTATTTTCGCCGATGGAAATCGACGATCTTGCTGATCTCCTCGGTCTTGCTGCGCATAGCCGAGAGGGAGCTCGACAGCAGGTGGTGTGGGATCAGGTAGAACGGCTTACCCAGGCTGGAGAACCGGGTCAACAAGCCGAGGTTTCTGTAGATGCGGTTGATTTCCTTGTAGGCCAGCCGGGTCTGTTCCTGATTGTGAAGGGAGAGGGATTGAAGGATCTGCTGGTCCTTCGGGCTCAGGCGGTCGTAGATCTCGAAAAACCCAAAGCCATAGGCGTTTCCCCCGAAACGGCTGAGGAGCTTGGCCGGGTGTTTTCTCGCGGCAAAGGTCCCGGCAGGGATATCCTCAGGGTCGATCCCCATGGACTCGAATTCATGGGGTCGGATGGATCCAAAAGGATCTTCCTGAAGGAAACCTTCCAGAGAGTGGCCCTCGGCGCTTTCCATTGCACCTGAGATTATAGGTAACAGGCCGCGGCGTGTCTATCGGCACCAATGGAATATAACATTCTCCTCAGCTCCCCCCGTAGAGCTCCTTCACCCTTTTCCGATCGACCGATCCATCCTGGAGGAGGGGAAGCTCATCCACGAATTCCACCTGTCCGGGCTTCTTGTACCTCGCTATGCGCTCGCCCACAAAATCGATCAACTCCCGGGCCTGAAGGGGTTTTCCGGGCTTGAGCAGGCATACGGCCTTGATCCCCTCCTTCCACTTCGGGTCCGGGACCCCGAACACGACCACCTTTTCCACGGAGGGGTGCTGAAGGATCACCTTCTCCACTTCGGCCGGGTATACGTTTTCTCCTCCGGGTTTGATCAGCTCTTTCTCCGCCTTTCGGCCTGCATACCAGAGAAATCCATCCTCGTCGAAGCGTCCCAGATCCCCGGTATGATGCCACCCCTCCCGAAAGGTATAGGCGGTTTCCTCGGGGAGGCCCCAATAGCCCTTGAACACCATGGGTCCCTTCACCGTGATCTCTCCAACCTTTCCAGGATCGACGGGATGGTCGTAGTCATCGACGAGCCGGACCTCAGCCAGGGGCAGGGCCCTCCCTGCCGAACCCGGCTTATCCCCGTACGGCCCGAAGGTGGCAAGGCACGAGGTCTCTGTCTGGCCGTAGAGGGCGTAGAAGGTGCCGCCGGTGCGATTCTGGAATCGTTCGATGGTCTCCGCCGTATCGATCCCGGTGACGGCCCGGAGAGAGGTCAGGTCGAGCCCCTTCTTCTCCCCCTCATCCAGGATGGAGGAGAGGATGGGGGAGAAGACCATCATGAAAGACACCCTCTTCTCCCGGATGAGCTCGGCCGCCTGGGCTGCATCGAATCTCTTCATGTTCAGATTCATCGCCCCCGCATGGAAACAGGAGGTGGTCATGAACAGTCCCCCCACGTGGAAAAGCGGAAGAAAGCAGAGATGGACGTCCCGATGGCTTACCTGCATCTGGTAGATGAAGTGCATGTCCGCGCAGAGCACGTTGGCGTGGCTCAGCAGCGCACCCCTCGGTCGGCCCGCAACGGCAGCCGTGTGGATGATCACCATCCCGTCCTCGCTCCCCACCTCTTCGGGCAGAAAAGCTTCGCCCTCTTCAAGCAGCGAATCAAAGGGGGCGAATTCGCCGTCCTTGCCGGCAAAGGAGAAACAGCTCTTTACAAAGGGGAGCCCGGGCTTGAGGCTCCGCACCATGGGGTCGAACTCCTCATCCGCAAAGAGAAAGGCCGGTTCTCCGTCCTTGAGGACAAATCGGACCTCTTCTTCCGAGAGGCGCCAGTTGACCGGGAGGACGACGGCGCCCAGGGCCGCAGCGCCGCCCACCAGGAGGAAGTACTCGAACGAATTCTTGGCGAGGATGGCGACCCGGTCCCCCTTGACGAGCCCTCGGCGCTTGAGCCCGGCGCTCACCCTCTCGACCAGACCTCTGCATTCCAGGTAACTGAAGCTGCGGCCGTCCTCGATATCGAACCAGGCCGGCTTGCTCCCGAAGGAGAGGCTGTTCCGGCGTATGACGTTGTAAAAAGTGAAATCATGCAGGCCCATCTTGTCCTCCTTCAGGGGCGAGCCCTGGAAGTAGAGATTCACTGCGACTGCCCTGGGGCGGGTCGGCCGCGAAGAGGATGTCGGCTGGATGAGGCCGCGGAGATGGTTCGCAGGAGCTCGGCCTCCAAGGACGGCAGGGGGGCTTGATGGGCGTTCCCCTGCATCTGCAGTAATAGAGCGGATTGGAGACAAAAGTCAAGGGATGGGAGGGTGGAAAAGGCAGGAGGTCGGAGGTTTGAGGTTGGAGGCAAAGAGAACGAGCGAACCCTCCGGTCCCACCCCGGGGAAAAGGGGTCGGGGGGAGGCGGCAGAGACCATGCACGGAGGCCGGGAAAGACAAAAGAGGGACGGGTTTCCCCGTCCCTACGCCCTTCCTTATCGCCGGAACACAGGGTCAGTCCAATTTCTTGAAGGCTTCCTTGCGGCCGGTGTACTTCTCACGCATCTGGGGCTTCATGAGTTTCCCGGTGGGGTTTCTCATGACCCGGTCGAACGAGATCTTTCGCGGCCACTTGTATTTGGCCAGCCCGATCTTCTTGCAGAAGTCCAGGACCTCCTCTTCGGTCATGGTCTGGCCCTGTTTGACCTGGATGATCGCCATGACCACTTCCACCAGCCGGTCGTCGGGGTAACCGATGCAGGCCACGTCGTCGATCTTGGGGTTCTGCATGATCGCATCCTCGATCTCCACCGGGAAGATGTTTTCTCCTCCACTGGTGATCATGTCCTTCTTGCGATCCACGATGTAGAAGAACCCCTCCTCGTCCGTCTTCAGCAGATCGCCCGTATACAGCCACCCGTCCCTGAGGGTGTCGGCGGTCATCTCCGGGTTCTGGAAATACCCTTTCATCATGCGGTTGGTCTTGAAGATCAGCTCGCCCACGTCGCCGGGAGGGAGCTCCCTGCCGTTGAAATCGACAATCTTTCCTTCGATCCCGAAGGTCGGTTTCCCGATGGAGCCCGGTTTCCGGAGCACATCCTCCGGATAGAGGTTGAAGAGACCTCCGCCCCCCCCCTCGGTGATCCCGTAGATGTTGGAGACGGCGCAGGGCAGGGTCTCCACGAGACCCTTCATGATCTCGAAGGGGACGGGCTGGGCGCCGATCTCCAGGTATTTCCATGAGGAGAGGTCATAATCCGAAAGTTTGATCTGGCCGCCCTTCAGGGCATTGAGAAGGCCGACCGCGACCGGCACCACGAAGAGGATATCGGTCCCTTTCTCTTCCGCGAGGGCCTGGAGGATCCACTTGGGCTCGGTGAATTCCCGGAGCAGGGTGCCGACCGCTCCCGTCGCGTAAAAGGGGGCCCAAAGGAACATGGTGCCGCTGTGATAGAGCGGGAGGAAGAAGACGTAGTTGTCGTTCTTCTCCACGAAGTAGCTCATCCCGTTACCGATGGCGGTGTTGTTCAGGGAGTAGTGGGTGTGGAGCACCGCCTTGGGCTTTCCGGTGGTGCCCGATGTGAACATCATCGCGAGGTCGTGCTGATCGTCCACATCCACCAGGGCCTCGGACGTGTCTCCGTAGGCGGCCAGGGTCTTATAGTCGATCATGTCCCCCGGGGCCCCGTCCCCCACGCAGATGTAGCTCTTCACGGTCCGGAGCTCTTCCCGGACGGGCTGGACCACGGGCAGGAATTCCGAACCGAGGATGAAGACCTTGGGGTTGCAGACCTCGGCCGCATAGAGGATGTCCGGCCCGGAGAAGCGGAAATTCAGGGGCACGACCACCGCCCCCAACTTGATGATGCCGTAGTACGTGATCAGCCACTCCAGGCTGTTGTTCTGGAGATGCATGACGAAATCGCCGTCTTTGATGCCCATCTCCTTGGAGAGGTAATTGGCGGTCCTGTTGATCTCGTCGTTGAACTGCTTCCACGTGAGGGTCCTCCGGAGACCTTTGGAGGGCGTCCTCTCGATCAGGCAGACCTTGTTCGGCAGATGGCGAGCGTGGATCCTGGCATAGCTGGCATAGTTCATGGATCAAACACCTCCTTCACTTCGGATGGCCCGAGAGATCCCCGGGCCGACCCCAAGCACTATTTAATCAGACTGGGCAGGTAAGTGGCGATCTGGGGGAAAATTAGCAGGACGAAGCAACAAACCCACAGGGCAATCAGGTAAGGCACCGTCCCCCTGAAGATCTCCATGACCGGTGTCTCCTTGTCCACGGCGAACACGACGTAGACATTGGCGCCCACAGGCGGTGTCAGCACGCCCATCCCCAGGGCCAGCGTCATGATCACTCCGAACCATGTCCCGTCGAAGCCCAGCTTCATTGCCGCCGGGTAAAAAATAGGTATGGTCAGCAAAACCATCGCCAAGGCATCGACGACGCAACCCATGATCATCAGCATGACGAGGATGGCAATTGCGATAACCCAGGGCGGCAGAGGGAGTGCCACCACCCAGTCCGCCACAAGCATGGGAAGGCGAGTCAGGCCGAGAAATTCCCCGTAGATGGCTGCCGCACCCACCAGGAACATGACCATGGTCGACGTGCGGACGGTGTCTTTCAGCGAGTTCACGAACCCCTTCCAGGTGAGCGCCCGCCTGGCCAACACCACCACCAGCGTGGCAAAACAGCCCACCGACCCGGCCTCCGTGCCCGTGAACAACCCCGCCAGCAGCCCTCCGATCACGGCCACAAAGATGATGATGACCTCTATCCCCCCTTTGGCCAGCGCCATCAACCTTTCATTCCAGGGAAAACTCGGGCCGGCCGGTGCCTTGGTCGAATCCAGGGCTACCACCACCCAAGTGCCGGCCATGAAAAGCGCCATCAGAAGGAGGCCGGGAAAGATACCGGCAATGAAAAGCTTGGCCACGCTCTCCGCCGTGATACTGGCATAGACGATGAAGATGACGCTGGGCGGGATCAGCACCCCCAGGATCCCCGAGGCCGCGATATTGGCGGTGGCCAGAGAGCGACTGTAACCCCGTTTCTTCATCTCGGGTAATGCCAGGGTCGCGAACGTCGCCGAAGTGGCCGTGGTAGAACCGCAGATGGCGCCGAAAGCGGCGCAGGCCAAGGTGGTGGCCATGGCCAGGCCACCCTTCAGCCGGCCCACCAGCTTGTATGCGGCCTCGTACAGATGCGCGCCGATGCCGGAGTGGTACCCGATGTAGCCCATCCAGGTGAAAAGGGGAACAACCACCAGGGCATAGTTGGCAAACGTAGAGTACATGATCGTGGACGCAGCACCTAGCGCGGCCGAGGTACCCTTAATCCATCCAATACCGCCCATCCCCAGCACCAGCATTACGAAAGCCACAGGCATGCGGGAAGCAAGAAGCACAATGAGGGCAACCACGGAAATGATACCGATCAGCTCACGCTCCATCTCCACCTCCTCTTCGAATCACCATCACAGCCCGAATCACGTCCCTGACAAGTACCACGCATGCCAGCGCCAGCGAAAAGGCGATCAAGAACATAAAAGGATGCCTGGGGATTTCCAGAACGCCCGTGACCCATCCGTATCTGTAATTTCGAATGGCCATTTCGACCACTCCCAGGGTGAGCCAGATAGTAAAGCCAAGGGCAATAACACCGGTGACCAGGTCGAAGCCGGCCTGCACCCGGGGCCGAAAGAGGTCCACCACGAGACCCACCGCGACATGCCCTCTCAAGAACGTAAGGTAACCGATTCCCATGCTCAGTATCACGGACGCTATCAGCTCCACAACCTCGTGGGTGCCGGGAACCGGCTCGCCGATAGCTTGATACCTGATCACATCGGTTACCACCAGGGCCATACACGCCACAATGGCGAACATGGCCACCCACGCCATCTTCTCCGTGATAAACCGCATCGCATTTTCGAAAGCATTCATCCGGCCCTCCTGTGTCTTCCAGCAGAGAATCAGGACGGTTTCGTAAAAAGCCCCGACACGCTTTCCGTTCATGCTCCGATACCTCAATGCGAACGCAAGCCCGGCCCCTCAGGGTTGCGTTCCGGCGGTCGCACTGAGGTATCGAAGTGTGAACGCCACTTTCCACGAAGCCGTCAATCAGGGTTTCCCGCAAAGAGTCAGGGTACCACGGCGTTTCTGCCCGGGGTACCCCAACTCCTTACCATCCATTGACCGAGATCACGCCAAATCCATGTTGATGATCCTATTTTTTCCCGGTGGGCGGCGTCGGCTGAGTCGGCCAGCTGTGCGTCCAGGTGGAATACGGGGGTGTCGTGCTGTAATGCTTGTCCAGTTCCCGGTACTTGTCCCATACCGCCTTCTTGGTCGCGTCCCCGCCGATCCATTTTTCGATGAGACCGGCTGTTGATTTGACCCATTTGGCGTATTCGGCCGGATTCTCTTTGCTCGGGTCATAGTAGCTGTAGCCCTCGAGTTTTTTCATGTACTCCAAGCCATCCGCCTCACCCCATGTCCTCAACTGGCCGTAGTATGCAGGATACGCAGCGTTGACCTCATCGATGATCTTCCTCACCTCTGCCGGCAGGTCATTATAGGTATCCTTGTTCATCACCTTGAAAAACACGAAGTGGTAGCTGAATGGAGCGGAGACCACATGCCGCACATAATTGCCCAGACCGAAGCCCTTGGGCGTGTCCGTGGGACAGAGGATGCCGTCGATCAGTTTGGCCTCAAACCTCTCGAGTGCCACACTCATGGGTGCAAAGAGCGGTTTTGCCCCCAGGGTTTCGATGCACGCCACGGATGCGGGGTTGGCCGCTCGCACGGTCTTACCAGAAAAGTCGGCCTGCGTTCGAATGTCTTTGCCGGGCACCATGAGGAAGTATCCCGGTCCAGTGGACCAGAAGTGCATCAGCTTCATTTTTGTGCGGTCGAACTGTTTCTGCAGCGCGGGCATCTGCTCATGAAGTGCCTGTATGGTCAGGGACATCGTGTAAGCATTCTTTCTGTTCAGCTCGCCCGGGTACTCGGGACCGGCCCACAAGGGGAATACGCCGGGACTATAGCCCGGTCCGCTCGTCCCGACATCGTACGTTCCGGATTCAATACCGTCCAACAGCTTCGCCGGATGCACGCCGAAGAACTCGGTCCAGACGATCTCGTAGTCCTTGGTCTCGGCCATGACGCGGTCCGATATGGTCTTCATCCAGTTCTTGTGCCCGATTGCGGCCTGGAAGTCCACAGCCGGCCAGAAGGTGGCGAAATCGAGATCGATCTTCTTGCGGGCACTAGCGGGCGCAGACCAGGCAAGAACAACCACGCTCACAGCCAACACTACTGCCAAAGCGATTAGGGATATTTTCTTCACTTTTTCCCCTCCTTTTCTTTGTCTTGGTTCCGTCTGAAGCTGCCTCCGCATGAGGCCGTCCACCGATTCGCGCGTCTACTGTTCCTTGGCCCTCGAATCACCCCCTTTCAGCCACCAGGGCGTATTTAGTGCCTGGATCCTTCTTGGTTTTTCCGTGTGGTTTTTCCTTGGGTCTGAGAAAGACTCAGGGAATGAACGTTTCAACTCCATGACCCGCTCCCAGGGCTTGAGGCGCTCGTCCGGAGCCGGCGAAGACGGGGGTGAGGGTCTTCAGGAAACACCGGCGAACATCTCGGGGTATTTCGGCTATCGTCCCAGCAACGCCCCCGATAATCCGGTTCGGGTCCCGATGCGCGGGACGCTCCGGACGGCAGACCTGTATGCCGTCCTGGTCAAACCGGGAGGTCAGGAAGGGAAGAACAATATCCTGGTCGGAGGATAGGACCGTGACGCTCTTGAAAAGATCCATGGTGTCTCCGCTGCTTGGTCAAGGGTTGGTGGAAGGGTGAGCCTTCTCGAACGCTTAGGGGAATAGATCTTCTTTTCTCGACCGTGTGGTCATGTCAGGGTCACAGTGAGTTCGTATACTGTATACCGTACTCCCCTGTCAAGCTCGTTTTAAGGGATGTAACGACTTGTTACAGCAGGATCAGATGCGCTAATAGCTCGTCAGTTGCTTGAGCTTCTCATCCCAAAACTTCTTATGATCTTCTCTCCAATTCGGACCTCTGAAATTCATCCTTTCGTGAAAGAAAGGGCCGAGTCTCTCGAACCACTTGACCCACGGGTTTCTTCCTTTCTCTCTGGCCTCAATGACATCTGCGACAAACAGATCGATCTTCCCTATTTCGTCCTTGGGAACATAATAGGAAGCTCCCTCTTCCGCGGATTTCTTCAGGGTGTCTTCGTTCAAGGCATGGGCGGTGAGCATCAGCGTCGGGATGTCTTTTTCTTTGGCCATCTCGAGAAGTTCGAATCCTCGAACGCCCATGATGTCAAGAACGACAGCATCGTAGCTGTATGTTTCAAGAAGCTCTTTTGCCTCCTCGAATGTAGATGCACGATCGATCATGCAGATGCTCAGAAGCTCAGTCAGAGAATCCAGAATGTCGGGTTCGTCATCAACGATCAGTACCTTTTTCCCTTGAAGCAGTTCTTTTGTTTCCATCTCCCTGCCCTCCTTTGAAAAGCATTCATTGCGCTTCCCCGTTGTATTCACTCTCAAAAGCCGCTTATCCCGGGGGAAGCGTCCAAGCGTTCCGGAGGAAACCGTCCGGTTCTATCGGAGCGAACCACTCTGAAATTTTATTTTTCAGAGTTGCTGTCCTTTGTCAAGTCCTATTGTTTTCTATGGATTCTCCTTTGGGGTCGATTTTTGCGCGCATGGTAAACGATCCGATCGAAGGTTTGCATCGGGGATGGTGCCCGGAACGGCTTCCTCACCACGGCCGGGACTCTCATTCTATCCAGGCGGGAGCACCAAAAGGCTTGACACCGTGATCACGGGGATGTTAGTGAATGAATGATCATTCATCGGCGGAACTCATGAAAAGCAGAAACGGCGACAAGTACCATCGGATCATCCACGCAGCCACGAAGGTCTTTGCCAAGAAGGGCTTCTTTCACGCCAAGGTCTCCGACATCGCCAAAGAGGCCCAGGTGGCCGACGGGACCATCTACCTCTATTTCGAAAACAAGGATGATATCCTGATCTCCCTCTTCGAGGAACAGATGAAGGCGGTGCTGGAGAACATGATCGAGGAGGTCTCCAGGGAAAAAGACGCCGTCAAGAAGATTGAGAAGTTCGCCCTGACCCATCTGAGGCTGATCGAGCTGAACAAGAATATGGCGGAGATTATCCAGGTCGAGTTGCGGCAGAGCAGCAAGTTCATGAAGGAGTACAAGAATGAGAAGTTCCTTCAATACCTCAATCTCATCGGGGACGTGATCCGAGAAGGCCAGGAGAAGGGGATATTCAAGAAGGACGTTATTCCGGACATCGCCAAACGCGCGTTCTTCGGGGCTCTGGACGAGATGTCCAGGTTCTGGGTGTTGTCAAGCCACAAGAAGTATGATATTGAAACAGCTGCCAGGCAAATCAGCGAATATTTCCTATACGGTCTGATCGAAGATCCAGCACGCCCTACGGCTGAGTGATCGGTTTCAGCCGCTTGCCAAGACCAGAGATGGTCCACTAGATCCGAACAAGGGAATAGGAGGAAAACGTGAATATCATCGTATGCATTAAACAGGTTCCGGATACCGAGTCGCAGATCAAGATCGCTCCAGATGGAAAGAACATCGTCAAGGACGACGTCAAGTGGGTGATGAATCCTTATGACGAATTCGGGGTGGAAGAGGCTCTGCGGATCAAAGAGAAGCTCGGGGGAGAAGTCACGGTCGTGGGACTCGGCCCCAAAAGGGTCACTGAGTCCATCCGTACCGCCCTCGCCATGGGCGCGGACAAAGGCGTTCTCGTCAGTGATCCCGCTGCCGAGGGAAGCGATCCAATCGCCATTGCCAAGGGGCTCGCGGCGGTGATCAAGAACCTCAAGTACGACCTCATCTTCACCGGTCAACGCGGTGTGGACGAAGACATGGGGCTGGTGGGCCCCACCCTGGCGGAGTACCTGGGGATCCCCCACCTGTCGATCATCGTCAAGGTGGAGGTCGGAGCGGATGGGAAGTCCGTCAAGGTCCACCGGCCGGTGGAGGGGCAGACCCTGGTCATTGAATCGAGCCTGCCCGCCGTGGTCACTACACAAAAAGGTCTGAACGAGCCCAGATATGCCTCGCTTCCCGGGATCATGAAGGCCAAGAAGAAGCCGATCGATGAGAAGAACCTGGCCGCCCTCGGACTGAATGCGTCGGAGTTCGGGGAAGGGTCCAGAAAGATGAAGATCCTCCAGCTGACGCCGCCCCCGCAGAGGACGGCCGGAAAGATCATCCAGGGAGATTCGGCGGAGGCAAAGGCGGCTGAGCTGGCGAAGCTCCTGCATGAAGAGGCCAAGGTCATCTAGGTTCAAGGTTCGGGTTCTAAGAAAAGGAGACGGAAAATGGCACAAGGAGTCATGGCTGTTGCCGAGCAAAGAGACGGAGAGATCCGAAAGATATCTTACGAGATGGTCAGCGAAGGAAGGCGGTTGGCGGACGGACTGGGGCAACCGCTTACGGCCGTATTGCTGGGGGCCGGCATAAAGGGGAAGGCCGCAAGTCTGGGGCAGTACGGCGCCGACAAGGTCCTGGTCGCCGATGACCCCAGGCTGGGGCAGTACACCACGGACGCGTATGTTTCGGTGCTGGCGCAGATCATTCAGGCAGCCGCACCCGCCGTGGTCTTGATCGGTGCGTCCGTTCAGGGGAAGGATCTCGCGGCGCGCCTCTCCGCCAGGCTCGGAGTTGGAATGGCGCAGGATTGCACCGGGTTTTCCATCGAGGGGGGACAGCTCGTGGCCATCAGGCCGGTCTATGCGGGTAAGGCCTACGCCAAGGTGGGATTCGGCAGCGACAGCCTGCCGCAGATGGCCACTGCAAGGCCGAATGTGATGGCGATAGGCCAGCCGGACCCCTCCAGGTCCTGTGAGATTGCGGATGCGTCCTTCTCGATCAAGGATGAAGAGCTCAAAACGAAGGTGGTCGACGTCGTCAAGGATCAGTCCGGAAAGATCGATCTCACCGAGGCGGACAAGATCGTGTCAGGGGGACGGGGGATGAAGGGACCCGAAGGATTCAAGGTCCTGGAAGGCCTTGCCGAGGCCATCGGCGCGTCCGTGGGGGCCTCTCGCTCTGCAGTGGATGCCGGGTGGAGGTCTCATTCGGATCAGGTCGGCCAGACAGGCAAGGTAGTCTCACCCAATCTCTACATCGCCTGCGGCATATCGGGGGCCATTCAGCACCTCGCCGGGATGAGCACTTCCAAGGTGATCGTGGCCATCAACAAGGATCCCGAGGCGCCCATCTTCCAGCGGTCCGACTACGGGGTGGTGGACGATCTGTTCAAGGTCGTGCCGGCCCTGACCGAGGAAGTCAAGAAGTTTCTCTAGATCCTCCCTGAAAACCGAGGGGCGGCTCTGACCGGAGCCGCCCCTCGGTTTTTTTGAGCCGTACCTTTGTCACAGCAGTGCCAGGAACTCCTCGAGCGAGAGCTCGTTCAACTCTCTCAAGGCGTCATGGACCGGGCATTCGTTCGCCGGGCCCTCGTTCGAACCTTCGATTCCCGTCTCTCCCGTCAATATGGACGGCTCCCGGGTCTCCAGCCATTCCTCCACCTGTCGGACAGGCTCCCTCACCTCCCTCAGCTCCTTCCACATGGCCTCTGCAACCTGCATGGGGGTGCCGGCAGCCAGATGGCGGGCGGTGAAGAACCTGTCGAGGAGGACCGGAATGGGGATATAGATCTCTTTTTCGATCAGCGCCCTCAGCTTGTCGAGGTAGGCCGCCCGGTAGATCTCCGGGGTCATGGACTTCTCCATACGATCCAATCTCACCTTCACCCCGTATTTCCATCTGAGCTCCCGGTGGGACTGGGCCGGGTCCGGTATCCATGGGACGTATTCCGGTTCCTCCTCCTGTCTCACGCCCTCTCCGGCCGGCGTCTCGACGGGATCGACAATCTGGGACGGCCTCATGACACGGACGGCCATGCCTGGTTTCAGGGGATAAAACCCCCCCTCCATGGTGGCAAGCCCCACCTCGTGGTGCCCGCAGAGGGGACAGGTCCTCGTCTGCACGACGCCGGTCAGGAATCCGCTTCGATCACTCATTGCTCACCCCCGTTCGCCGCAAAGTACTGATGTTCGAAAACCCGGTGGAAGATCACTGTCCGGGGGAAAGCCGGAACCGGATCCTGTGGTTTCTGGCGTTTGCAGCGCACCTGGATCCTTGTTTCCACAGGGATGCGATTTCTTGTGACGCGTCAAGTTTCATATCTTATCAAGAACGCCCGGCAGAACAAGTCTCCTCAAGAGGCGGCGCCGCCAGGAACGGCCCTTTAGGGATAAAAAAACCCCCCGTTGCCGGGGGGCGCTCCAAATGTGCCGTTGCTAATCTCTTTTTACTTTCCTCCTAATCGGTCCTTACGGCAGGAATCCCATGAATTGCAACGTGCACCCCAGAGATGTTAGATGGGTAATGCAAATGCCGTGCCATCTTATGGCCGTAATTTTTATACAAATTACAACAATTTATAAAAAGTTATACTCTCTTATATGTCATTTTATGGTAAATTTCATACGTATGCGTATTTTTTTTGACACATAGGGTGGGGGAAGCATGGCTGCATGGAGACCGTTTCCGGAGGTCAGCCCATTATTTCGTTGACAACCCGGAGATATTCTATAATCTAATCGTTTGTTACGCAGGCGGTGTAGCTCAGTCGGTCAGAGCATGCGGCTCATATCCGCAGAGTCACTGGTTCGAGTCCAGTCACCGCCACCATAACCGATCCGCTGAGTGGTTGACTTTCCTCCAGGCCATCTTATCTTCACCATTATTTGCAGAAGGCAGACAGGGGTATGACTTTGTTGCCTTTCGGAAGAGAGCAACTGGACACGGTCAGTGAAGCCCTCGAAATCGCTGAGGATAAGACTGGGAATTACTACAAGCTGTCGGCCCGGCACTGGAGCAGGAACCGCTACGATGTAAGGACGCTGACCGATTTGGAGCCGGCCCAGATTGTTCCTGATGTATTCGCGTTTCTCGACAAGGGCGTGAGGGAGTACCAGGAGGTCGGAGCGGTCCGAAAAAGGTATGAGTATTATCTGATCTGCCTGCAGGATCACCGGATCATGGAGGCCCTGAAGAGGGACAAGAATCTCCAGCTGCTCCCCCTGCTTGTATACATTTTTACCCATGAGTTGATCCATATCGTACGGTTCAGCAACTTCTTCCAAAGGTTTGATACCTTGGGGAGGGACAGGGAAAAAGAGGAGGAGGTCGTACACGGGATTACGCATGAGGTCCTGAAGAAGCTGACCCTTCGCAGATTGGACTATGTGCTGGATTCCTACCGAGATCACAGAGTTCGTGATTCGGTGGACTGAATGCTTGAAAAATGGAGAGGTAACGAACATGCCTATCTACGAGTATGAATGCAAAAAATGCGGCCATCGATTGGAGGTATGGCAGAAGTTCTCGGATTCGCCTCTGACCAAGTGCGAATCGTGCAACGGAAAGCTGAGGAAGATCATCTCGCAGAACTCATTTCATCTCAAAGGAACGGGCTGGTATGTGACCGATTACTGCTCCAAGGGCGGATCCCCCAGCGGAAAGAAAAAGGATGGACCGGCTGCAGACTCCAAGAAATCCGAGTCCGCCACGGGCCAGAGCAAAGATCAATCAACCGGCTCAAGCGCGAAAGCCGATTCCTAGTGCATGGGCCTTGCCCCCGGGCAGAGAAAAGTAGAGCATGAGAACATTCGATAGCGGGAGGGTGCAGGATAAACTCCTGGACCGTTTGGAGCGGAAGGAAAGACGGGAAGTCTTTCAAAGAGACCGGTTTTTCAAATTTAAACTGCAGCAGATCCAGAAAAGACTGCAGCAGACACTGCTGGTCGAAAGGATTGTGGAGACCGGCGATCCTGCAGCCCTTTCGGAGTTGCTGCTCAAGGGCCTGAAGAAATTCCAGAAGACCAATGAGTTCGAGTTCAAGTATTTTGTAGCCCCCCTTCGCGACCTGGTTCAGCGGCCAAACCCCATATCCCTCTTCATGACGCAGTATGTCCTCGAGGTCGTCATGAATGACCCATCGGTCATAGAGGTGTACGGGACGGATCAGGAGATCTACAAGGTGGTAAACGGGATCGTGAACCAGGTGAACGCCGATTTTACCAGGGCCGAGGACGAAATCCTCCAGCAGCTCTCCCGCAACAAATCTCTGGTCCCCGGTTCGCGGGAGTACGACATCATGCTTGAGCAGTTGGTGCACCAGAAATTCGGCGAACCTCAGAAGTGACGGGGAATGGCCCGTACGCAGACCCCTCCTGCGGTGCTGCGGCGTCGGCGGAACCATTGTCAAAACCAAAGCGTGTGAAGGAGTGCGTCCGCATGCCTGGGAAAGTGGCCTTTCTCTTTCCGGGTCAAGGCTCACAGGTAATCGGGATGGGCCGTGACCTTGCCGAGCGGTTCCCCCGTTCGAAGATCTTGTTCGAGCACCTCGACCGGGTCTGCCAGAAGCCCCTCTCCAGGCTTTGTTTTGACGGACCGATGGAAGAATTGACGCAGACCGTCAACCTGCAGCCGGCCCTCACTACCGTGAACCTGACCTGCCTATCGGCTCTCAGGGAGGCAGGGGTGACCCCTTCCGTCTCCGCCGGGCACAGCCTGGGAGAGTACGCCGCCCTCGTCTCGGCCGGAGTGATCACGGAGACCGATGCAATCGAGCTGTCCAGGAAGCGCGGAGAACTGATGCAGAGGGAGGCGGATCGGAATCCCGGTTCGATGGCTGCCGTCATGGGGCTTTCCTATGAGCGGGTGAATGAGATTGTTCGAACCGCGGGCAAGGAAGGCGTGCTGTCCATTGCCAACCACAACACCTCACAACAGATCGTGATCACCGGTCAGAAGCAGCCGATTGCGGCTGCCGTCGACCTCGTCAAGAAGGATGGCGGGAAGGCGGTTCAGCTCAACGTGAGCGGCGCATGGCACAGCCCGCTGATGGACGATGCGGTGGCCGAGTTCAGGGAATTCATACAGACGATCCCCTTTCGAAAGCCCGAGACCGCCGTGCTCTTCAACGCCACGGCCGGCGAAGAGGCCGACCCTGAGAAGATCAAGGATATCATGGCCCACCAGCTCGTTCGTCCTGTGATGTGGTACGACATCATGCGCAAAATGCTGAAGGACGGGGTAGATACCTTTGTCGAAGTGGGGCCTAAGAATGTCCTGATCGGACTCCTGAAAAAGACCCTTCCCCGAGAAAGCAGGGCAAGGACCTTCACGGTGGGAGACCTCAAGGGGCTCCAGGAGTTTCTCGCGAACATCGGTTGAAAGCACCTTTGCCGGCCGTCCATACCGCCGGTCTGGTTCGCCCCCCCTTCGATACCTCAGGGCGAACGACGCCACCTCCTGGGAGGTTTCTTCAAGCAGGTGTGCCGCATGGCCTCCTTCAGGTCCAGGAGGTAGCCCTTCAGCTTCAGACCGCCTGGAGATCCGCCAAGTCCACGGGCGGCCAGGACCCTGTGTCAAGGGAAGCAGAGGGGCAGGGGGTTTCGACCCATCGCCTGGCCCGCGGCACTGGCCGCAAGGGGCCGCCCTACCATCCGGGCGACTTGCCAGCAGTAGGCGGCCTGTACATCTTGCCCTGCCAAGTCCCTCTTTCCTCCATTCTGCTCTTGATGATGTGGAGGTTCTCCGATTTCTCCAGGGCCCATGCCGGTGCGACCAACTCCACCCCGTAGGGGTCCCCGGTCAGCCTCTGAACCACCATCCCGGGGGGGAGCAGTTCGAGAAAGCTGACGACCAGGTCAGCGTATTCCTCTCTCTCGAGACACCTGAATTCTCCCCTGTGGAAGAGGTCCGCCAGGGCTGTACCCTTCGCGACATATAGGAGGTGGATCTTCACCCCGTGGACCGGGACTGTTCCCAGGTACCGGGCCGTAGCAAGCATCATGGACCGATCCTCGCCGGGCAGGCCAAGGATCACGTGGGCGCACACCTTCAGGCCGAGACTGGATGCCCTCGATGCTGCATCTTCAAAAGCGGACAGGTCGTGTCCCCGACGGATCCGCTTCAGCGTGACGGGATGGGCGGACTGAAGCCCGAACTCCACCCATACCAGGAGCCTCCCGGCATAGGCGCCCAGGAGGCCCAAGGCATCCGAACCGGCGCAATCGGGCCGGGTGGCGACGGACAAGCCCACGATGTCCTTATAAGAAACGGCCCTGTCATAAAGATCCCGCAGCCGGTCGAGAGGACCGTAGGTGTTGGTGAACGACTGGAAGTAGGCGATGAACTTGCGGGCGCGGTATCTCCGGCGCGCATGGGCCATGCCGGACCGGATCTGCTCTTCGATGGGTACGCCGCGATCGAGCATCGCTCCCGTCCCCGACCCCCGCCTGTTACAGAAGATGCATCCGTCCGATGACAAGGTTCCATCGCGATTGGGGCAGTTTAGACCGGCATCCAGGGCGATCTTCTGGACCCTCTCTCCGAAGATCTCTCTCAGGTAGGTGTTGTAGTCGCGATAGCGGTTCACGGTGAGTTTTCTCTGTGAGGCTCGAGAGAGACTGACACAATCTCCAGGAGCTTCCGGCACATTGTTTCGTCTTGAGATTAGGAACAAAAAGCAATATTGTCAAATCCGCTCGGCTCAAGGGCTTAAAGGCTGCATGTAGGTGCTGGCTCCGGCTGCGGCCGGTCTGACCGAGGGGAGAATCCTTGTCCCTGAGAGAATCTCAGCTCAAAATCCTGCTGGTCCGGTTATCCTGTCCAAAGATTTGATTTTCATACTGGGGAATCGATATGGCGACAAGATGGTTTTTGCGGCTATCTCTCCTGACGGCGGTACTGCTGTTTTCGCAACCGGTGTGGGCCCAGGGATCCCGTTTGCGCGAAGAGCCGATGTCCCTTGAGCAGATGGAACGATTTCAGGACATCCCCTTCAGGGCCGAGAATTTCGATAAGGTGACCAATGGGATGAGCGAGGAGCAGGTCCTTTCCATTCTCGGAAAACCGACGGACCTGAAGAAAGACCGCCGACGCCACGGCAGATGGACTGCGCATTTCTTCTACCCTGAAGGCCACACGGTCAATTTCAGAAGCGGACTGGTGGTTGGAAAGGAGCGCAAGTAGTCCTCACTTATGCGTGGCGCGGGGGTGGGTATCCGGGCATCCGCATGCCCCTAACGGGCTCTCGTCGATTCCGCAGAGAGCTGAACTGCACCCGCAGCTCACCGGTGCGGGCTTCCCTCTGAGCCGCATGACCCTCGATCGAATGGCGCGGTAAAGGGGCTTGACCGAAAGCCCGATCAGCAGCAGGGCACCCGGTATCTCCAGCCATTCGGGAGCGATGTCCGAGGCGTGGCCGATCATGGCCTGGGCCGAGATGTCGAAGAAAGCGTAGATCTCGTCCAGAAGGAGCCCGGAGGCCAGGGTGAACACCACGATGCTGCCGACATAGACGGCCGTCGCCTTTTTCCCCAGGATCTTCAGGAGAACCGTGACGGATGTCACGTTTGTGGCGGGTCCTGCCAGGAGGAAAACGAGCGCCGCGCCGGGACTGATTCCCTTGAGGATCAGGGCCGCGGCAATCGGTGTGGAGGCGGAGGCGCAGATATAGAGCGGGACTGCTGCGGCGAGCATGATGAGCATGGAGGTGAGCCCTCCGCCAAGATACCGAACCATCAGATCGGAGGGCACCGCAACCGTGATCGCTCCGGCGATCAGCACGCCTGTGAAGTACCAGACCGCTATGTCGCTCCAGAGGTCCCTGAGGGCATAGGCCATCCCGGCCCGCAGCTTCTCTGCAGCGGAGTGGTGCCTGCGGTGCTCCTCGGGCAGGCAATCGATCCCATCGCAGCATCCGTCCACGGGACAACTCAAATCCGGCGCGCTTCTCAACTCGCTTTTTTCCTGAGGGAGGAAGTTCTCGGCAATTCCAGCCCCCACCGCCGTCGCAAACCCTGCAACCGGTCTGGCCACCGTCATGATCGGGTCCGTGAGGGCATAGGTCAGGGCGATGGCGTCGATGTCCGATTCCGGTGTCGAGATCAGGAAAGCGGTCAGCGCGCCGTTGTTCGCCCCCTGTTTCTTCAGGGAGGCCGCCGCCGGCAACACGCCGCAGGAACAGAGGGGCAGGGGTATCCCGAGGAGGGCGGCCTTGAAGACGGAGCTGAATCGCCCTTCTCCAAGATGCCGGGAAACCGCTTCAGGACGGAGAAAGACCCGAAGCAATCCGGCCACCAGGATGCCTAAGATCATATAGAGGGCCGACTCCTGGACCAGCCACCATGATTCCGTCAATACCCTTGAGATCACATCCATGGTATCCAACATACCCCTTTCGGCTTCCACCCGGCCCTGCAAGGAAAACCTGCCACGAATGCGGAAGACACAAAGAAAGACCGCGATATCTTCCCTGGTCTCTTCGTGTCTTCATGGCAGGATCTGACTGCGGCCTTAGGCCTGCATATCTAAAACATACGGATCATCGGCGAATAATCAATCCAATTCCTTCCCCTTCGTTCTCATCGACACGCATGCACCCGTTCGGCCAACCGCGAAAGAGCGAGCACCATCCTTTCCCTGACCTCCTCCACCTTTTCCATGGCCAAAAGGAGGGTCCCCGGTGGGCAGTAGAGGTCCTGATTGACCTCGATCTGGATGGCCATTTTCCCCCTCTCGGAAAGGGCACGTCCGTAGTAGGTGGTGATATAGCCTCCGGCGTAGGGACGGTTCAGGGACACCGAAAAGCCCAACTGTTCAAAAACCTCCTTGGCCGTCCTCATCCATTCGATCCGACAGGTGGCCCACCCGCATCCCGGCCTGGCAGACCCCTGCGCATTGCCGTTGTTGCTCAGGACGATGTCTTTCCTCTTCTCTCCCGGATCAGGGGCCTCAGGAGGGCCGATGCCGAAGAGCGAATGGCAGTCGATGAGGCCCGCCACATCATTGCTGTCGAGGGCTTTCCGGAGCTGCACATGATAGGGCGCATAGTAAGACCGGACTCTCCTCTCCACCTCCCCGTCGTCGGGGATCGCCCCCGGCCGGTAGACATTGCGGCCGCTGTAATCGACATGGGCCACGATGCCTTTTCGGTCGCGCTGGTCGGGACTCCGATTCAGATCGACGACAAGCCGGCTCCAGGATGCGCACAAGACCCTGGATGCCGGGACCGTAGCGAAGATCTCACGGGTCCCGATATCCGTGGACTCTTGGATCTCCGGGTCGGAGAGGGCAAGGGCTTCCCGGACCTCGGGCGGAATACGGCTGGAGCAGTGGGGAGCGGAAATGACAAAGGGTATTTGCGGGACCATGAGGTTCTCCTGTGATACGAGAAAAAGGCTGCAG